>NZ_JBVVQW010000003.1:0-118402 GCF_055811655.1 Mesorhizobium sp. WSM4809 | reverse complement strand
CTCCTCGTATTGCGTGCGGGCGGCGGGCGGGGGCGGGCGGTTGTCGCGGTCTCGGTCAAACAGCGCCCGTCTTTGGCCCTGATCTGTCCTCGCTTGGGTCCGCCCTCCAGCGGGCGGACCGCCAATGCTGGGCTGCTATGGATTCAAAGCAACCCGCAAAAGGGACTGCAAGCGGCAGGTGATACACCCTGCCACCGCATCGCGAGGGCTAGAGACGCCCGAGCACGACCAGGATAATGACTATAAGCAGCAGAAGACCGAGGCCGCCCCCGCCGTAATAGCCGGTGCCGTAGAATGGCCCGCCGCCAAGCCCACTAAAACCGCCAAGCAATGCAATAATCAGAATGATGATAAGAATTGTGCCGAGACCCATGACTTGCTCTCCTGTTTGCGGCTTCGCGCCTTAGACGGAGCGGCGGTCGCCGGCTGATGTGATTATGAACTCGCTACAAGCCTTCCTGTTCCCGACTGAGACCGCATCGACGCTGCCAGGTTGAAGGATGTCAGGCGAACAAAGGTCACCCCGAGATGCCCAAGTAGCCCCGGTCTTTCAGCAATCCAGCGAGATGGGCGGCGTTTGATGCTGCCATTTCGATCGCACCCTAGACTTTTTCCGGAGTCGCCGGCAGATCGACATAGTTAACCTCCTGCATGGCCTCGCCGACCCAGTAGACCCCGCCATTGGCCGGGATGGTGAAGCCAACATCGTTCAGTGCCTGAAAGCATTCCGCGTGGCAGTGATGCGCACCGTCCTCATTGCCGACGATGGCCACCAAGGCCACCTTTCCTGCTGCCGGCATGCGCCCTTTGTCATCGGTCTCCTCGAGAAACGCATCCATCCGCTCCAGGACGCGCTTGGCCACACTCGAGGGCTGGCCAAGCCAGATCGGGAGCCCGAGTACGAAAATGTCGGCCGCCAGTATTTTCTTTCTGAGTTTCGGCCAATCGTCGCCCTCGCCCATGTCGGAGAGCACGCCGGGTTTGATATCGTGACTGAGCGCACGCACGATCTCGCCCTTCACCTCGTATTGCATCAGCGCCGCCAGGACATCGGCGAGCAACCGATCGGTGGAGGATTTTTCTCTGTCGTTCGAAGCTTTGAGCGAGCAATTAAGTGCGAAGGCCGTGAGCGGCATCTGGATCTCCCTGCATTGTCCTAATTGCGATCGCCCCGACTTCCTCGCGACAGCCCATTCGCCCGTTGCGGGACCGCCCGGCATTTAACGCCAGGGTTGAATGCTTGTTCCGCCAGGCTGACCAACAGGCCGGTGGCGAGATTGTCCCACGTGGCGACGGTCCAGCCGGCACACAGCGGCTGGCTCTTGAGCACTGACCACCGCTGGAGAACTGCAACCAGTGGGGCAACTTAGTCGATCGCTCGTCGTTTTCTCCTGAATTCCTGAGAATGGATCAACGATGCTCGTCCCTCGAAGCAGGCGATATGCAGCTGGCGGTATCCACGGCCGGCGATCCGGGCCGACCGGCCTTGATCCTTCTGCACGCTGGCCCCATTCCCGGAAAATCTATGATGGTGTGATCGATGAACTCGGCGGGCGATACTTTACGCTGGCTTTCGATCTTCCGGAGATCGGTGGATCGCGTGGCACGCCGCCGTCGGCGGAAAAGAAGGTTCTTATGCTCCTGCGGAGTTAGCGCAATGTCCGCAAGGTGATCGAGTATCGATGCAGGTCAACTGGCGGAATGCTGTGCTCCCATTCCGTGCGCGATCGTCCAGTCATGAGATACGCCGACCTTGGTTCGACGACGATGGTCCGGCGATCCCACTTGGCGCCATTCTTCCGCCGGAGCCGGAAGCTGCAAGGCGCCAGCAACGAAACACCCGCAACGTCTTCGAAATGAGGTTTGTCTCGATGCCAGCCGATGCCGGCGCCGGGCCGGTATTCATTGATCAACACTTGCGCGAAGGCCTCGGCGGGCTTGCCTGCCAACGCCGCGATCTGGTCGCGCAGGGCCAACAGGAAGTCAGGGATCGGCGGGGCCTCGACCACCTGGCGCCTATCGTAGTCGTAGCGCAGGCCAAAACCCACGACGCGCCGGTTTGCCAGATGGCCATGGAAATCGAACGCCTCGAAAGGCAGGCCTTCGAGATGCCGGGCGAGTTCGGTTTCTTCTTGCGCGGTGATAAGATCAGGCTGGTAGAGGAAACCTTCCGGCAGGTCGTCGGCGGCACCAAAGAGATCGTGCTGGAGCCCGGATGAGTCGGAGCCGAGTGCTTTCGATTTGGGTGTCGCCATCCCAGCTAGATGGTGAAGGCCAGTCCGCCTGGCAATATCGGAACCGAGCCAGCAAATCTGCACTCCGCCCTGCGGATATCACCGCACTGACCGGACAAAGCCTGTCAATCCGGAGTCTATCGGGGTGACTGTATTCAATCCAGGATTCCGCGGGCATGCCTTGAATGCGATCGAGGGACGCTGCGTCCATGTACGTACGATTCTTACCGAACCATCAGCTTCCGTTGCCAGTTGCTTGTCAGCAACTAGATTGGCAACGCGGCATCCCCAAAAAATGCCGCGGTGGCCGGCGCGGGTTTGGGCAACGGTGTCTCACCGGCATCATCGCGTCGGCCACTCGAAATGTCTTCTTGGCGGTTCAGTGGCGGAGAAGCCTCTGTTGGCCCCGGCCCTCAAGCGAGTGGCCGCTCCTGCCTCGCGGGATGCTTCGAGCCCAAATCTCCGATAAGCCGGCGGTACTGGGTTTCGGGTGGGCCGTAAGAGTCTCGCGCCAACTTTATGAGACCATCTCGATCGCGGATCGTGATCTCTCCGCGGCGCGCCCGGATATAACCGTAACTCTCGATCATCTGGAGGCCGACGGTGACCCCCGGACGCCTGACACCAAGCATGATGGACAGAAATTCATGGGTTATCATGAGCCGGTCGCCGACAGTACGGTCGCTGCACATCAGAAGCCATCTCGCCAGTCGGACTTCCAGGCTCTGCCGTGCGTTGATCGATGCGGTGTAGCTTGTCTGAACGTGGAAATATTGGACATAGCGCAACAGGAACGGTCGCAATGTAGGACTGTCCTCCAGGGCTTCGACGAAGGGGGCAGCCTCCATCCGGAGGGCCTCGCATGTCGACTGGACGTAACAGTCAAAGTTGGCCTGGTCGTCCCCCATGACCAGGGCCGAGCCGGTCATTCCCTCGAACCCGATGATTCCGACTTCCGCTTCGGTCGCCGCCGAAGTTCTCGCCACCACCGAGGCCAGTCCGCTTTCCAGAAAATAGACGGCCTCGATCTTCTGCCCCGCGGTCTCCATCGGCGCGCGCAACTCCAGGAAAACGCTCGCCAGATGTGGCCTCAGCCGCGCGAAATCGTCCGCGCTCATGCGGCGAAGCAATTCGCTCTTGGCTTGCAGTATCTGGTAATCCACGAGACTCTTTTCCCTTGGGCAAGAGCACTGGAATCTCTTAGCCGGCCGCGCCCGTCGAACGAGCGGACGGTAACGAACCATAGACTTCGTCTCGCGCAGCACTAGACGAGCCGGCGTGTTGGTATGAAACCGACAGTTACTGCTGAAGACTCGAAGGCCTTGTTGGCTGACCATCTTTCGCCAGCAAACGAGCCTCCCGCAGGATAGAGGCGCGATCGAACCCGAGGAGCGATATGATATCATGTATCTGTTGTTCAGCGGCGCCTGTATCCCGCGCAAGCGCGGTTATCGCGACTACTGGCAGACCGGGGTGCTCGGGCTCCTTCGCCATGCAACGCCATGCCTCGTGATGGACAAGAGCGATGGTCACTCCCAAGCGTCAACGCCCAAACTGTGCTGCTGACGATTGCCCTTTGTACGCTTCCGTACAGAGCTTTGCGAGTCAATTCGGGCCGAGGCTGATTTGAGGGTTCTTGCGTCCTTGCGTCGTCCGTCCGTCGCCCCGAAATTCTTCGGAACGATTGCCCGGCTGAGAGGTTCAAATATTCCACCCAACAGGAGTCCGAACGATGGATCACACCAACCACGTACCCTCACAAGCACCGAACTGACGCCAGACATTCTCGAAGACGCCACCATTTACGACGCGGATGACAACAAGGTCGGCAGCGTTTCGCATGTCCACGGGTCTGGAGCCGCCAGTCAGGTCGTCATCGATGTCGGCGGCTTTCTCGGCATAGGTGCCAAGCCGGTGGCCGTTCCCGCGAGCCAATTGGAATTCATGCGCGATGAAGACGGCGACGTTCACGCGGTGACGAACTGGACCAAGGATCAGCTCAAGAACATGCCCGAGCATCACGATGCATGATTTTGAGGACTTCACCTTGAACGGGAGCGGCCGTTCGGCCGCTCTCTGAACGTCCTTGGGCGCGACAGGATTGACAGACGATGCGGCGCGAGACCGGAGCCTGCTTCTGCGGAGGAATCGCCGCAGCCATGGACGGAGAGCCTTTCTGGATATGCTACGATCACGACGACGATTGCCGCCGGGCCATCGGAAGTCCGATGACAATTTGGGTCGGTTACCGGCCAGAGCAATTTCAGCTTCTTAGAGGGGCACCGAAGGCCTTTTCCAAAACGCCAGGCGTCACCCGCACGTTCTGCCCGGACTGTGGAAGCTCGATAGGCTATAGCGACGAAGGTCTGCCGGACGAGTTCTACGTGGCGGTCGGTTTTCTTGACAAACCTGAAGGTTTTCAGCCGCAAGCCCATGCCTATTGGGATCTGAGGCTACCGTACATCGAGTTTGATGACAGCCTGCCACGCATCGACCGATATTCGAGGAAGCGCGACCCGAAGTTGGGCAACCCGCGCGACCGGTAGTCGCCGTGCAAGGCGCGAGGGCATCGGCGGAACCTGACGATCGCTAACGGGTTATTCGGGCAGACCCGTCGGGTGCCACCATGCCATCGACCGTGATCCGAAACGCACAATACGACCCCGCCACCAGGATCCTCTCGGTCTGGTTTGTTCCGAGCGGCAAACGTTACGACTATGAGGATGTTGCTCCGGTAACTTATGCCGCTTTCACCAAAGCTTCCTCAAAAGGCCGCTTCTTCAATGAATTCATCCGAGATCGCCATCGGTACCGCCGCGTGGCGTGACAAGTTCGGACATGAGCAGACGATGCACGGAACCTGACCCGCACCGTCTCGTTGACGTCTCGTCGAAGCAAACCAGGCAATGACAATTCATCTGGATATGCTCGGGACCGGCAAAGATCGATCGGAACAGCCTACAAAGGAGTTCAAGAGCCATGACGGCCAAGAAGCAGAAGACCGAAAGCAAGGACAAGAAGGCGCTGCGCTTGGCAGAGACCACCGACGTCTCACCCAAGCAGGCCAAGGAGCTTATGCAAAAGCATGGCAATGACAGCCCCAAGGTCGAAAAAGAAGCCAGAAACTTCAAGGCGGAAGGATAGGATCCGCATTGAGGCCCGGCTTGCATGACCCATGCAGGGGATCGGCCGCCAGGCAATTCGGGATTAAGGGGGTTCGCCGGCCTTTTCGGCCGCGAGCGCAAAGGGGAAGTGCAGCACCAGGTTGCGGTTCTCGTCAAAAATCTCGAAGGCCAATCCGGTACGCAGCGGCTTGCCATGCAGCAGCTCTTCGGCGAGGATTTCCTTCGCCGACGCCATCGCGTTTTCCTCGGCGCTCGCGAGATCAGAAAATTCCTGGCCCTCGGGATCCTCCTGCAAGCTTCCGCTCTCATCTCGAAGGTCGAAAAAGTACCTGGACATGCCGACTGAACTCCTCATTGCGATGATAGAATCGGAAGCGCCAGCCTCAGATTTCAGTGCCTGATGTACCTGGATTGTCGAAGAGCACAGCCAGGCCATGCTCGATGGCGCAGGCCGCAATCAGATCATCGAAGGCCTCTCCCGAAAGCGGGCAACTTGGCATCACCTCCCGAATTGCGGTTCCGGCCTTGGCGGTAGAGATCACATGGTGGCGTTTCTTGCGTGTCTCGACATATTGCTGGACCAGGATTTTCAGGCGCCTCACCGCAACATCGTCCGTAAACATGGATTCCTCAGCCAATGCCTGAAGTATGGCTGTCGGCGTGATCATCGTGCCGACGGTCTCGGGGTTAGCCGAGATTGCTCGCACAATATTTCCATGGGCAGTTGGTTCCCCCGACCGCTTGCTTGGTAATTTTCGTACAGGGAATGCCCTTGCCCGCGCTTTTGCCGAGCCGAACCGACGCCGAGTTTCCGATGCCAATGGCGAGCCTTCAGGCTTGCATCACCTTACGGCTGTGACGTGCAACGACACTTTCCTCATTGGTCGCAATCACGCGCACCTCCACCTTGCTCTCGGGACGACTGATGATTTCGGCGTGGATGTCGTTGGCGCGTTCTTCAAGCACCACGCCAAGCCAGGTCAATTTTTCGCATATGGCCTTGCGGATGGACGCGGACCGTTCGCCGATGCCGGCGGTGAACACGAGGCATTCAAGACCACCCATCGTGTTTGCAAGCGCTGCTGCTTCCTTCGCCGCGCGGAAGGCAAAAAGCGCCATCGCCTCTTGGGCGCGAGGATCGTTGCTCGCTTCCAGCGTCCTCATGTCGCCCGAAATACCGGATACGCCGAGCAGTCCCGACTTCTCGTAGAGCATCGTCTGCAGCTCCTCAGCCGCGATGCCTCTTTCCAGCAGGAAGTACAACAGCACGCCGGGATCGATGGCGCCGCACCGCGTGCCCATGACGAGGCCATCCAGGGCCGAAAACCCCATCGTCGTATCGATGCTCTTGCCCTGCTGCAAAGCACAAAGGCTGGCACCATTGCCGAGATGGGCGACGATGGTGCGTTTCGCCGCAAGAGTTGGCGATATCCCGCTGAGCCGCCCGGCGATGTATTCATAGGAGAGACCGTGAAACCCGTAGCGGCGCAAGCCTTGCCCTTCATATTGGCGCGGAAGGGCGAAGCGCCGCACCAGCGGATCGATCGTCTGGTGGAAAGCGGTGTCGAAACATCCGACCTGTGGCAGGTCCGGTTGCAAGGCGGCTATTGCACGGACCGGCGCAAGACTGCGAGGCTGATGCAGCGGAACGAGCGGCGTCAACCTGTCGATGGCGTCGATGATGTCCGGGGTCAGACGGACAGGTTCGATGAATTCGCTTCCGCCATGCACGATGCGATGGCCGGCGCAGAGCAGGTTCCTTTCGCCAATTTCGCCCTGCACCCAATTCAGCATCTCGCCTATGGCTGCGTCACGCGGCCCGTCGGTGGCGAGCTGCCGATCGCACTGCACCGTTCCGTCGGCCGCTTTTGCGCGGAGGGTGGGGGTGTCGCCCAGGTCCAACGTGCCGCGCGAAACGAGCTGCAGAGCCTGCAACGAGACAAGATCGTAAAGCGCGAACTTGATGCTGGACGAACCGGCATTCAATGCCAGGATCGATTGGCGCATCATTGGCGCGCCTTTGCCGCGCCTTTGTCGGGCCAGCTCCATTTCTGGATTTCGGGCATATCATCGCCGTGCTCGCGGACATAAGCCCTGTGCTTCACCAACCGGCCGTGGAGTTCGCCGGCAAGCTCTTCGGCCCTTTCGGCCAGTCCCGGCACGCGTTCGATGGCGGCAAGCGCGAGGTGGTAGCGATCGAGTTCGTTGAGCACCACCATGTCGAACGGCGTCGTCGTGGTGCCCTCCTCGCGGAAGCCATGCACATGCATGTTGTCATGGTTGGCGCGACGGTAGGTCAGGCGATGAATAAGATAGGGATAGCCGTGATAGGCGAAGATTACAGGCCGTGTCTTCGTGAACAACGCATCGAAGTCTCCATCGGCGAGCCCGTGCGGATGCTCGGTGTTGGACTGCAGCGTCATCAGGTCGACGACGTTGACGACGCGGATTTTCAGGTCGGGGATCGCAGAGCGCAGAATGTCGGTCGCGGCCAGCGTTTCCAGGGCCGGCACGTCGCCGGCGCAGGCCATGACCACGTCGGGCTCCTCGCCCTGAGCAACCGTACCGGCCCATTCCCAGATGCCCGCCCCCGCCTTGCAATGCGCTTCGGCTTCTTCAATGGACAGCCATTGCGGTGCCGGCTGCTTGCCGGCGGTAATGACATTGATGCGGTTATAGGTTCTCAGGCAATGATCGGTGATCCACAGCAGGGTGTTGGCATCCGGCGGAAAATAGAGCCTTACCGTATCGGCCTTCTTGTTGGCGACCAGATCGGCAAAGCCCGGATCCTGATGGCTGAAACCATTGTGATCCTGCCGCCAGACATGCGAGGTCAAAAGGTAATTGAGCGAGGCGATCGGCTTGCGCCAGGCAAGCTCGCCGGAGGTCTTCAGCCATTTGGCATGCTGGTTGACCATCGAATCGACAATGTGGATGAAGGCTTCATAGCAGGAGAACAGGCCGTGGCGGCCGGTGAGCAGATAGCCTTCAAGCCAGCCCTGGCAGAGGTGCTCGCTGAGTACCTCCATGACACGTCCGTCACGGGAAAGATGGACGTCGTAGGGTTCAATGCGCTGCATCCAGAGCCGATCGGTAACTTCGAACACCTCGTCGAGGCGGTTGGATGACGTCTCGTCCGGCCCCATCAGGCGAAAATTCCGCGCCTCGGCATTGAGGCGGAACACCTCGCGAAGATAGCTTCCGCAAATCCGCGTCGCTTCAGCGATGACGCCTCCCGGACGAGGCACTTCCAGCGCCAGGCTTTTCCAGTCGGGAAGAACAAGATCGCGCTTCAACAGTCCGCCATTCGCGTACGGGCTTGCGCCCATGCGCTTTGTCCCTGTTGGGGCAAGTGCCGCGAGCTCCGGCAACAGGTGCCCGCTTTCATCGAACAGCTCTCCCGGTTCGTAGCTTCGCATCCAGTTTTCGAGGATCTTGCGGTGGCCCTCATTTCCGCGTGCGTTCGACACCGGCACTTGATGCGAGCGCCAGAATCCCTCAACCTTCTCGCCATCGACCTCCCTGGGACCTGTCCATCCCTTGGGGCTGCGCAGCACGATCATCGGCCATTGCGGGCGTTGACCATGCCATCCCGGAGCCCGTGCCTGTTCCTGAATGGACCGGATGCGATCGAGCACCGTGTCGAGTGTCGCGGCCATCGACTGGTGCATGGCAAGCGGCTCGTGGCCTTCGACGAAGAACGGTTCGTAGCCATGGCCGGCGAAAAGATTTCGCAACTCCTGATCGTCCATGCGGCCGAGGATTGTCGGATTGGCGATCTTGTAGCCGTTGAGATGCAGGATCGGCAGGACGGCGCCATCCGAGGCTGGGTTCAGGAACTTGTTGGAATGCCATGCCGCCGCGAGCGGACCGGTCTCGGCTTCACCGTCACCAACGACGCAGGCAACCACCAGATCCGGGTTGTCGAAGGCCGCACCAAAGGCGTGAACCAACGCATATCCCAATTCACCACCATCATGGATGGAGCCTGGCGTCTCGGGCGCGGCATGGCTTGGCACGCCGCCGGGGAAGGAAAACTGCCGGAACAGTTTCCTGAGGCCGTCTTCGTCCTGCCCGATATCGGGATATATCTCGCTATAGGTGCCCTCGAGCCAGGTGTTGGCGACCATTGCGGGGCCGCCATGGCCCGGCCCGCAGATAAACAGAGCATCGAGGTCGCGTTCGCGGATAACGCGGTTCAGATGCACGTAGAGAAAGTTCAGCCCCGGCGTCGTGCCCCAATGGCCAAGCAGCCGCGGCTTGACGTGTTCGGCCTTCAACGGTTCGCGCAACAGCGGATTGTCGAGCAGATAGATCTGGCCGACCGAGATGTAATTCGCGGCGCGCCAGTAGCGGTCCATGAGGTCGATCCGTTCGTGGCCGATGGCCTGCGGCGTCGCGGCAGCCTTGTCGTTCATCGACATCTCCAGCTTCGGTTCGCTGGTGATAACTGGGGCATCTTTGCGCTTGAGCAACCCCCGACTGCCGCGTTCGGGTCGGCGTCACGACCCACGCGGCCGAGAGACCGGACGCCATCTCAGCCGGCTTTGCGGCCCTGTCCGCAAATAGGCGGGAACCTTGAAGTACTCCGGCGGTTAGAAACTGGAATCGCGAAGGCCAGGCTCAAGGCAGGTACCGCGAAGGATAGCCTCGAAGCGTTGCACCAAAGGGAGCTAAAAGATGCTCGATCTTCCTCGTGCCCGTGATCGAATGGTCAATATCCATGTCGGCCGGCGTGGCATTCATGACCGTGAGATTCTGCAGGCAATGCGCGAAGTTCCACGCGAGGCCTTCGTCGAACCCGGCTTCGAGGAATTTGCTTACGAAGACACGCCGCTGCCGATCGCCGATGGCCAGACCATATCGCAACCCTACATTGTCGCGTTCATGATCGAGATGGCGGATGTCAAACCGGGTGACCATGTGCTCGAAATTGGCACCGGCTCGGGATACGCGGCCGCGGTGATGAGCCGGATCGTCGAACAGGTCTACACGATAGAGCGTCATCCCGGTTTGGCCGAAACGGCGAAGCGGCGGTTTGAAAAACTCGGCTACCAAAACATCGAGGTTCGGACAGGCGATGGCACCAAGGGCTGGCCGCAGGCGGCGCCGTTCGACGCCATCGTGGTGACAGCCAGTGGTCCCGGCGCACCGCTCGCCCTTCAGGAGCAACTCGATGTCGGCGGCAGGCTCGTCATTCCGGTCGGCGACGACCCGGATTTGCAACGTCTGCTCAAAGTCACCCGGACAGGCGCCGCAACCTATAGCGAGGAGGATTTCGGCGGCGTGCGCTTCGTCCCTCTGATCGGCGAGCAGGGTTGGTCGGAAAACGGCACGGCCACCGACGTTGGTCGTCCGCTTCGACATCCCCATCCGATCAGCCTGCCTGATATGATCGCGGCCGCGGCCGAACCCCTGCCCGATTTCGACGATCCGGCCTTCGGCGCATTGTTCGATCGGTTTGCCGACCGGCGCATTGTTCTGCTTGGCGAGGCAAGCCATGGCACGTCCGAATTCTACAGGGCGCGCGCGGCGATCACCCGCAGGCTCATCGAACGCCACGGCTTCACCATCGTCGCGGTCGAGGCAGACTGGCCCGACGCAGCGGCGATCGACCGCTATGTTCGCCATCGTCGGCCGCGAACCGGCACTGGCGCGCCATTCCAGCGATTTCCGACCTGGATGTGGCGCAACACCGATGTCGCGGCCTTCACCGACTGGATGCGCCGTCACAACGAGAAGCTAGAGCCTTCGGCGCAAGCAGGGTTCCACGGCCTCGACATCTACAATATGAGCGGTTCCATCGGCGCGGTCCTCGACTATCTCGACCGGGTCGATCCCCAGGCAGCCAAGATCGCGCGCGAACGCTATGGCTGCCTGACGCCCTGGCAACACGATCCGTCCACCTACGGCCGCGCGGTGCTCACCGCCGGCTATCAAAAATGCGAGAAAGCGGTGCTGGAACAATGCCGGGACTTGCTCGCCAAACAGCTCGAATATGCAAAAAGGGACGGCACCGACTTTCTCGACGCCAGTCAGAATGCCCGGCTGATCGCGTCCGCCGAACACTATTACCGGATCATGTACTATGGCGGCGCGGAGTCCTGGAACCTGCGCGACACGCACATGTTCGAAACGTTGGAACATTTGCTGCATGCCGGCGGCCCCAACGCCAAGGCCGTGGTGTGGGCGCACAATTCCCATATCGGCGATGCCCGCTTTACCGAGATGGGCGTCGTCAGGGACGAACTGAACATCGGCCAGCTCTGCCGGCAGCGTTTCGGGGATGAGGCAGCGCTGATCGGTATGGGCACGCATTCCGGCACTGTAGCGGCCGCCAGCGACTGGGACGGCAAAATGGAGGTGAAGCAAATCCGCGCGTCGCACGCCGACAGCTACGAACGGCTTTGCCACGATTCCCTTGTGTCGCGGTTCCTGCTCGACCTCGGGCGCGACACAACGCTGCGTGAGCGGCTGCTGGAACGCAGGCTGGAGCGATTCATCGGGGTGATCTACCGGCCGGAAACCGAGCTGGGCAGCCACTATGCGGACGCTTCCCTGCCCCGGCAGTTCGACGCGTTCCTATGGTTCGACAAAACCGCGGCAGTGACGCCGCTTGGCCCGGAGCATGCAAGAACCGGCGTTCCCGACACCTACCCCTTCGGGCTTTAGCCGGCGCGCGGCGAACCAATGAAGAAGCTGAGGCGTGGAACCGGAACGAACTATCCGGTCTGCGATTTCAAAACTGCAATCCCCGTCGAAGGAGTTTTCTCATGACCGGAACCAAACATCCGAAATGGAAGAAACCGAGCGATGCCGACTTGGCGAACAATCCTGGTATCGGGACTTCCAAGGGAACGATCAAGGAAGGCGAAGAGTTCGAGCTTGAAGGCGAGAACACGGTCGAAGGTGACGTCGAAAACGACACGACCGCCGCTGGCGGGATCGATCCAAGACAAAAAATGCGGACCAACAAATAGCTGCCCTGCGCGTCGCTGCGATCAACTTCGCCGGAAGGAGTGAACCATGCCACTTGCCCTTAGCAGTGCCGCCTTTGCCGAAGGCGGACAAATTCCCGAAAGATACACACGAGACGGCAAAAACGTATCGCCGCCGCTGAAATGGTCTGGAGTGCCGGACGAAGCAAAGAGCCTCGTTCTCGTCGTTCAGGATCCTGACGCGCCGAGCGGAACGTTTGGTCATTGGGCGGTGTTCAACATCTCCCCGGACACGAGGGAACTTCCCGAGGCCGAAAGCGGCAAGCCGGGTCCGGGCGCCCTCAGGCAAGCAACGAATGATTTTGGCAACGCCTATTACGACGGCCCTGAACCGCCGGTCGGGCATGGCGTTCACCATTACCATTTCCGGCTGGCCGCGCTCGACACGCCGAGCCTTGCCATTCCAGCCAGCGTGGGCATCGAGCGCATCTGGCGGGAGGCGCAGAAACATTCGCTTGAGCAGGCTGAACTCATCGGAACCTACGAACGCAATTCGTAAGTTAATGACCAGGGGCGACCGAGGTGGCCTGCTGCACGGAACGGTTCTCCTCCTCGCCGGTTGTCTGGGAAAGGAGATGCCGCCATGTTTGGAGATATCATGTGGTTGGTCGTCGTTGCCGGCGGCCCATTGCTGCTGATCGTGCTGATGGCCTATGCCGTTATCGCACGCCGTCGGCGTGGACCCGCCGAACAACGGGAGAGCGACCGGGCGACCAACCGGCTGTACCAGGACAAGCGTTGATCCGCGTCGGCAAGACAATCCGATTGGCAAGACATCCAATCGGCAAGACATCCAATCGGCAAGACAGGGGATCGTATGCCGCACCGAAGCGACGACGATCCCCAACTACGGTCAGCGCATTATCCTTTGCCGCAACCACGCAAAGAACCTGCCGCTGATGGCTGAGCGGACCCGCGTCGCAGCCCAGCGCGCTTTCATGGTTGAGCCGACGTGGCAATCGCAGACGATGTCGTGCAGCTGCCAGTCGTTCAGCTCGAAAAAGCGCCTTGCCTCACCGTATGTGTCGTCCTTTAAACCCGATGCGCGCAGCACTGGATCCTCGAAGGCGACCGAAATTGCCGTTCCCTCGCCCCGCATCAATGAACGTGCTTCAGGGTGCAGATGTTCGGTGCCTGCAAACGCCCCAAGGCATCGCTCGGGATTACGCTCCAGCAGTTCAGCCCAGCGCTCTATGCGCTGATTTCGTGTCATGGCGGAATAAGCAGCCGACGATTCAATCTTGGCGACGGCATGCAGTTGGTCGAGTGTTTGATGTTTCATGGCCAGCTCCTGTTGAGGCAGCGAAGCGCCCACGCCTTCAAGGGAATTACCGCGCGTTAATGCTTCGACAAGAGCGCCAGGCTGGAGAATTCGACACAACCGGATTGGGCCGGCGGGATCATAAACATGCCGGCTGCGTTCATCGACGGGGGCTGCTTGTGACAAGCCACTGATCCGCGACGGGATGCATCCATGTTCATCCAGCCAATCGACTATTTCCTTGCCGTCTGGTTCGCTCTTGCCGCCGCCTCGACGCTTTATGTCGGCTTCGATCAATACCGCAACAATCCCGAACCGGTGGTGATGAAATGGGGCTTCATCCTGGTGACCCTCTATATGGGTCCATTGGGGCTGCTGCTTTATGTGCTTGCAGACAAGGAGCCACGTCCAGGCGAGCATGAAGACTTCACCAGGCCGCTGTGGAAACAGGGGGTCGGCTCGACCATCCACTGCGTTGCCGGCGATGCGACCGGCATCATTCTCGCCGCAGTCATCACGGCAACGCTTGGCCTGCCGATGTGGCTCGACCTCATCGTCGAATATCTGGCGGGCTTTGCCTTCGGCCTGTTCATCTTCCAATCGCTGTTCATGAAATCGATGATGGGCGGCACCTACTGGGAGAACGTGCGCAAGAGCTTCTTGCCCGAGTTCATCTCGATGAATTTCATGATGGCCGGCATGGCGCCCGTCATGAGCTTTCTGATGATGGGACGCGACATGCGCGCCATGGAGCCGACCGAGCTTTTGTTCTGGGGCGTGATGTCGATCGGCGTCATCGCCGGCTTCACGCTCGCCTATCCGGCCAATGTCTGGCTGGTCGCGCGCGGGCTGAAGCACGGATTGATGACGCAGCGCCCGCAGGCGAACGAAACGAGCAATGGAGAGCCGACCGCCCACCAACAGCACGCTACGCATCACCCCAACGCCGGCGACGATCGACGAAGCCGCAACACCTCCCACAAGTCCAAACGCAGCGGCCATCAGATGGAGACGGACGCTACGACGCCGCAGATTGCGGCCCTCGGTACTGTGTCGGTGTTGGCGTTGGCGATCGGCATGGCCGCGCCGGCGAACTGGCTGAACCTGACGCTTTCGGCGCGTGACGTCGGCGGCGCGATCATGCCGCAAGGCATGATCATGGGTCGCGACACGCCGGCGGAATCCATGCGTGACATGGCTGCAACCGATCCGCGTCGCGTCACCTCGTCCTATGGTCTTGCCGCCAAGGGCGACCAGGAACTGCCATTCCGTCTAGAGAACGGCGTCAAGGTGTTCGAGCTCAGACCATCGGTGGTCCGCTGGCAGATCCTGCCCAACGTCGCGGTCGACGCCTATGCCTACAATGGCCAGATTCCCGGTCCGCGCATCCACATTCGCCAGGGCGATAAGGTTCGCATCGACGTCACCAACGACCTGCCCGAGGAAACCACGGTGCATTGGCACGGCATGATCCTGCCGAACCAGATGGATGGACCTGCCGAGATCACCCAGCCGCCGATCGAGCCTGGACAATCCTATTCCTATGCGTTCACCGCGACCCAGCACGGGACCTACTTCTATCATCCGCATGCCAAGCCGGACCGCACCCAGGCGCTGGGGCTTTATGGGGCGCTGATTATCGATCCCGCCAATCCTGCCGACGAGGTTCCGGCTGACCACGACTATGTCATCGAACTTCAGGAATGGCTGGTGCGCGATGGGCTGACTTATCCGTCGATGCCCATGGAAGGCGGCATGCCGAACTTCTTCACCATCAACGGCAAAGCCTATCCCGCAACCGACACCATTCCTATGAAGGTGGGCGAGACGCTGAAGGTGCGTTTCATCGGCACCAACAACGGCTTCGTCCATCCAATGCATATCCATGGCGGACCCTTCGAGGTCGTCGCCCGTGACGGTGAGACGCTTTCTCCCTCGGCACGCTTCCTAGCTGATACCATCAATGTCGGACCGGGACAGCGCTATGACATCGTGTGGAAGGCGCTGCGTCCCGGCAAGTGGCTCATTCACTGCCACATCCCGCATCACACGACGAACAACAATGTCGAGGAAAAGGGAGGCGGCGGGCTGATGGTGGTCATCGAGGTCGGCTAGATCTGCCAACCCCTTGCGAATTTGCCGATGTCATCCGGAGGCCGCGTCGTTGCGGGCTACTTCTTGATAATGGTTCCGTTGCGCAAGTCGAATGCCTCGGTACCGCGAGCCTGGCGGTAGAAATCGTCCTGCAATTCGCCCCACTCGCCGAGAAAGGCGCCGCAATTGCTGCAATGAATTGGCGTCGATTCCTTGGCGTTGTCGGGAATGTCCATTTGGATAGTCCCACAAGCCTTGCAATCGAGTTTGTCGTCCAGCCGTCGTCCCATTTCCCAATGATTGCGCATTTTCGGCCATGAGCCAATTGTCGATTTCGTACCAAATCGCTTCAACCACCGGTGAGTCCTCCAGCCATGGCTCATCGGTCAATCGCGAGAGTCAAAAAGGACGGCCAGCCCCAGTTCCCGTGCCAGCTCGACGATCGTCTCCATCAACTCATCGTCTGTATCCTGCAAATAAGGCGCGTCGCTGCGAGCGGCCTCTATCGCCGCTTTGACCGAAACGATGTCGCCGTATCGCGCACTTCGAAGCTCCTCTGCCAGAAATGCCTTGGCGGTACCGACAGGTCTTATTGCCCGTCTGGCGATGCTCATGCGGCTCCCTCCCATGGTCACCTCTGCTTTATTTTGATCCTCTCCAAGGTGCAGATCAATCGATGGTACGATTCCGTACGCAACCGCTCAGCCGGTTGGGAGACAGCCATATGACGTCGTCTGGGCCATGGTTCGTTCGGCGTTTCCCCAGGGGGATCGACGCGAAATTGCCCAGTGTGACCAGCCCCGCGGGAACAATCGCTCGGCATGGGGGTTTCTTCAGAATCTCCCTCGAAGGATGCAAGGAGCGACCATGCGCATGTTGACGATAGCTGTCGCACTTTCCGGGGCGGTCATCATTCAGCCCGTCTACGCCCAAACTGTTGGACCGCAGCTTCCCCAGGTGACGCCACCGCAGGGCGAAGTGCAACCGGAGCAGGCGCTGCCAGATCCAGGCTCTGCTGATTTGAATTTCACCGGCGTTGCCATTGTCGCCGTCGAGGATCTGCCTGACGAAATCAAGGCGCAGGCGGATGCCGTGATCAATCAGACCAGCGCCGAAGATTTGCTACGCCTGCAAAACTCAGTCGATGCTTCGCCTCAAGCGGCATCGGCCTTGAGGGCCAATGGGCTCAATTCCTCGCAGGTTGTCGCTGCAAACATAGATGGCGATGGCACCCTGACGCTGATCATTCAGACGACGACTTGAGGCGCCGAACCATTCGCATCACGCCTTGCCCCGACAGTCGCGGAGAGCAGCAATGGTCGAAGCCGCCGTTCGCAACTTCACCATCAATTTCGGGCCCCAGCATCCCTCGGCCCACGGTGTTCTTCGGCTGGTGCTCGAACTGGACGGCGAGATCGTCGAGCGTGCCGATCCGCATATTGGCTTACTGCATCGCGGCACCGAAAAACTCATAGAGCACAAGAACTATTTGCAAGCGCTGCCCTATTTCGACCGGCTCGATTATGTCGCGCCGATGAACCAGGAGCATGCCTTCTGCCTCGCTGCCGAAAAACTGCTCGAAATCAGCGTTCCAAAGCGTGGACAACTCGTCCGTGTTCTTTTTTGCGAAATCGGCCGGCTTCTGTCGCATCTCCTCAACGTCACGACGCAGGCCATGGATATCGGCGCGCTGACGCCGCCGCTTTGGGGATTTGCGGAGCGGGAAAAGCTGATGGTTTTTTACGAGCGCGCCTCCGGCGCCCGCATGCATGCGAATTATTTCAGAATCGGCGGCGTGCACCAGGATATGCCTCCGAAGCTTCTCGACGACATCTGGGCTTTCTGCGATCCGTTCCTCAAAGTCTGTGACAACCTCGACGAATTGCTCACCGGCAGCCGTATCTTCAAGCAGCGCAATGTCGATGTGGGCGTAATCGGGCTGGAGGATGCCTGGGCCTGGGGATTTTCCGGCGTGATGGTGCGCGGATCGGGCGCCGCATGGGATTTGCGCAAGGCACAGCCATACGAATGTTACCCGGACATGGATTTCGACATTCCCGTCGGAAAGAACGGAGACTGCTATGACCGCTACCTGGTCCGCATGGAGGAGATGCGCCAGTCGGTGCGGATCATGAAGCAGTGCCTGGAAAAACTGCGGTCACCCGAAGGCCAGGGGCCGGTCGCGCTTCCAAACCAGAAGATCACGCCGCCGCGGCGCGCCACGATGAAACGCTCGATGGAGGCGACCATCCAGCATTTCAAACTTTATACCGAGGGGCATCGCGTGCCGGCCGGAGAAGTCTACGCCGCGGTTGAAGCGCCAAAGGGAGAATTCGGTGTTTATCTGGTTTCCGACGGGGGCAATGTCCCTTACCGGTGCAAGATACGCGCGCCATCCTTCGCCCATCTGCAGGCGATGGATTTCCTGTCTCGAGGGCACATGATCGCCGACGTTGCCGCCATCATCGGATCGCTCGACATCGTGTTTGGCGAGATTGATCGTTAGCCGTCCGAAGGTGTGCTTTGCCCCGCGATGAAGGTGTGCTTTGCCCCGCGATAAAGAAACTCCCCTTCGTCCTACGCGTGGATGGGAGGCTCTTCATTCTCGTCGGGATTGGGCAGCGGGGTCTCGTCCGGGAGCCTTTCCGGTTCGGGTTCCTCGATCGGCTCGGGCTTCCATGTTGGAGGCGGCACGGGAACATCGCGATTTGGGTCTGGCTGTCTTGGCTGTGGCATCGAACTATCTCCGTTCAGTCGGAACAACTCGTGCGCCGGGGCATGGTTCCTGGCAGAATCCAGCGAGATCGTTACGCCCTCGGGACACGAGTATGTTGGTCCGCCCAGGTGAAGGCGCAAAAGTTGCAGATCGTTCGGAACCGGTCGGATTTTCGAGCCGTTGTCGTCGACAGGGATCAAGGAGAAGCGCGATGAAGGACAAGGAAGGAAATATCGACCATACATTGCCGCAGGTCGCCATCGACGATCAGCAGGTGCGACAACTGGCGGCCACGACCGATTTGCCGTCCAGGCAGGCTCGCGAACTGGTGCGCCGTCATGGCAACGATCCCCGGAAGCTGGAAGAGTTGGCGAAATCGATCAACGCCACCAATTGAGTCAAGGCCAATGGACACCACGGCGCATGCCGCTGGCGTCAGATTTCGAGCAAGGCGTAGGGGCGGCCGCTTGGCTTGGCCACATGCATGGCGACGTTGTAGACCTTGGCTCCGCCAGGTGTTTGACCTTCGTAAGAACCGCGATGTGCATGACCGTGCACGACAGCACTAACCTGGAATCGATCGATCGTCTCCGCCAGGCGTGAAGAGCCCAGAAATGGAAATATCTCCGGCGGTTCTCCCGCGACTGTGTCGGCAATTGGCGCGTAGTGGAGGATCACCAGTGTGCGCTTCGCCCGCACCTGGCGCATCGCATTTTCAAGTCGCATTGCCTCGTTCACGCTTTCCGCGACCATCGTCTTGATCGCCGGTTCACCGAATGAGCCGAGCATGCGTGACCCGAAGCCGCCTATGAATCCCTTCACGCCGACAAAACCCACCTCCTCGATTTCAACTGCCTGCCCGTCGAGGAGATGAACATGCGCCTGGCGCAGGATCTTCGTGACGTCTTCCACCGCACCAGACTCGTAGTCATGATTGCCGAGCACCGCCACGACCGGGATCGAGCAGTTGCGCAGATCCTCGGCCAGCATCTCCGCTTCACGAGGCTTGCCGAGATTGGTCAGATCTCCCGTGAGAACGAGAATGTCGGCTTCGCTCGATATCTCGCCGAAGAGGTCGCGATACGAGGTTTGCGCATCTTCCCGCACATGGAGATCCCCGACCGCGGCAACTTTGAGCGCGCGTGCGCCCTCCTTGGGCGCGCTGCTCTTGACGGGATCAGCCATCACGGAATTCTCCCACACCACCGACGCCGGCGAAGCCCCATTCCTTGACGTCGATTTCGTAATCGGTTTGCGAAAGCAGCCGCCCACGGCAGATCTTCATCCTTGGAGACGGCAACTGCCGTTGCTTGGCGAGGCGGTCGAGCAATTCATCGAGCAGCCACGCCGGGATATGATCGCGCTCGCTCGGATAGATCCACCTGAAATTGATAAGCTGCATCAACAGAACCTCCCAGTGAACCTCCAGATAAGAAAGCAGCCGGTGCCAATCGATCTGATCGCCCGCCTTGAGAATCGTATGAGCGATATCGGCGCCATCGTGTCGCCCTCTGTCCTGGATAAAGCATTTGGACCAGATGAGTTCGGTCGGGCCGATGATCCGCACCCTGCTGCCCAACAGCTCTGTTTGGCGGGCGTGTTCCAGCCACAGGTCGCCAACAGGCACCGTGCCGTTGGCCGAGCCGAATATGACGTCGAAGAAATGCGTGCCCTTGAACACCTTGCCGAGCCACCGGTCATCCTCGATTTCGACGGCATATCCAAGCTGCTTGAAATGGGCCAGGATCCGCGCGTAGTCGCCTGCCTTGCAGAAGATATCGAGGTCCTTGGTCTGGCGGGTGACACCCGTATAAGCGCTTACCGCGTAGGTCCCGGCGACCAGAAAGGGTATGTCGGTGGCGGTAAGCTCACGGATTGCTTCCGTGTAAAATACCTCCGCCTCGGCATTTTTGAGCGTCGGCGCCGCTTTTGCATCGATCTTGGGAAGCGAGACCAGAACGTTTTCAGGCAATGGACCATTGGTCATGAAACGATGACTCCGAATCCGGCAACCGGCAGTCGCCCGCTGTGGTAACAACGTGAACCTCGCCTGGTTCCGCTATCAGGCGACCAGCCAAGGTTCATTCTCGTCACGTACTGGAAATTTCGGGATCGCGCCTGCCGACGCAAGCCGCCCCAACGTCCTCGCCGGCAGCGCAATGTCGCCTCGAAATCGGCGCATGCCACCGCCAATGCCCCGTTGGCCCAAATTTGAAACACCAGGTGGGTGATCGATCTCGATTGTTTTAGAGTTTATTGGGCTTACCCGATCGGCACAAAGCTGAAGCCGGGGCGCTTGACTTAACCGCACCCGATCGGCGTGCGCTAAGCATCATCAGGATCCATCAAGGCATGACCCCCTCGCCTCCCTTTCTCGGCTTTCCAGACCGTCTCGCAGATGGTCACATGCCCCGCGCGGTGATCTTCGGGGCCGGTCACGGCAGCACTTATCCCGGCAAGGACAGCCGCGGCCACGCCTTGGCGGCGGATGCCATCCGCGCTGCGAGCCAGGACGACGCCACGTTCGTCGGGCACTGGGATTTCGATCTCGGCGGTCCGCTGTTCGACGGCAAGCCGGTGTCTTGCATCGACGCCGGCGATATCTTGACCACCATGCATGACAATGCCGGCAACAGGGTCAGGATCGAGGCAAAAACGTGCGAGATCCTGGCATTGCCGGCCGTGCCGATCCTGATCGGCGGCGACTGTTCCATGACCATTCCCTTCCTCGCCGGCTTTGCGGAGCACGGGCCGGTCTGGGTCCTGCAGATCGACGCCCATATCGACTGGCGCGACGAGGTGTATGGCGAACGCCACGGCTATTCGAGCCCGATGCGCAGGGCGAGCGAGATGCCGCATGTAGCAGGCATGGTGCAAGTCGGCCTGCGCAGCGTCGGCAGCGCACGCATCACCGAGATCGAAGCGGCACGGCGCTATGGCAGCCACTTCGTGACCGCCCGCGAGGTTCACGCTCAGAGCGTCGAAGCCGCGCTCCGGCATATTCCGGAAGGCGCGCGGGTTGTCGTCACCCTCGACTGTGACAGCCTCGATCCAAGCATCATGCCGGGCGTGGCGGCGCGTACACCCGGCGGCCTCACCTACACGCAGGTGATTGACCTGATCGCCAGCCTCGGCAGACGGGCCCGGATCGCAGGGTTCGACCTTGTCGAGTTCTATCCTCCGGCCGATATCGACGGCCTGTCAGCGCTGACCGCCGCGCGCCTTCTCGTCAATGTGGTCGGCACCGTCGTCCGGCAGGTTTGATGTCAAAACCCTGCTCTTCGCCGCAGACCGGCCCAAAAGCGCGTGAGGGAGCTCGCGGTTGAAATGCCCTTTTCCACACCTGAGTACTCGATCCTGCCTTGTCCGGCCGGCTCGTCGCTCCAGACCAAGTTGAAAGCAATGCCCTTGAGCCCAAGTTCCCCGATCCGGCGTACGATCGTCTCCTGCAGATAGATATCGGATATTCGCACCCCATCGGCACGCTCTGGGAGCTTGAATATCTCGGTACCGCCGATTGCGTCCGCTCGAAGGACGAGGCTTTGAAGAGCGATATTGGCTCGTCAGCACGAAGCGGCAGGAATTCACCGTACGGTTCGAGGGTTGGCCGAAGCAACTTCAACGCCCTCGCCCGCGGGATGAGCACATGCTCGCCAAGCCATGGAAAATCTGAATATCGCCGGAGCGTACCATCGTCGTGCTCGCGCAGGATCTCCATCCCGGGCGGATGCCATCGTGTCTGCTTCCGGCCGCAGAGCATCGAAAACAGCTGGTAGTCGTCCGCCTGTCGAGGAAGGACCCATTCCTGTCCTTCGACCACTCAGGACATAGATATTCATCCGATCCCCCGCACATCATCGCCTTGGTAGACTCGGCCTGCTGCGCGGTTCTTCGCGCGCATTCTCACCGCTGGTCCCCGACAGCCGTTTGCGGCACCGGCGGCAATTCGGGTGCATCCATCCCCTTGAAAGGGTCACGCCAGGCGTCGATGTCTTCAAGCCGACGGTACCAGCGGCTGACAGAAGAATAATCGTCGAGCGGCAATCTGGCGGCATCGTTGAACGGCAGGAAGGTCGCCATTCGAAAATCGGCATAGGAAATCGAATTCCCGACCAGCCACTGCCGCTCGGCAAGCACGGCGTCGATTATTGCCGCGGCCGTATGGAATTGGTTTAGGCCCTCCTCCACCCGCTTCTGATCGATCGGGCCGATGCCGTACCGCTGTTTGGTTCCACGCTCGAAATGCACCGTGTCGCAAGCGGATGCGAAGTGCTCCTTGCCCCAGCTGAGCCACCGGATCATCTCGGGTTCGTCATCGCCGGTGCGCCAGAAATCCGAATGCGCGTCGCGCGAGAGCCTGCAGGCTATGGCGTCTGCCTCCCAGAGGCTCTTTCCCTCATCATCCACAAGGATGGGCAGTGAGAGATTGGGATTTAACGGCCGATATTTCTCCGCCTGCCCCGGAGCGAAGGGCGAGGCGAATTCAAATTCGACTTTCGCGTCGAGGTAGCGTGCCACCGCGAGCGCGAGCCGAGGGTTCGGATTGCGGCTGAAATACAGCTTCATTGGGCACCGACGGTCTGAGCGACCACGCCATAGTCGATCATGGGCGGTCTCTATGCAGCTTCGAAGCCAGCTCGAGCGTCCATGTATCCTGACGGACTGGGCTCGCTTTTCATCGTTTTTCGCCAAGCTTCCTGCTCGGCATTTATCAGAGCCAATTCCCAAACACAGGCAACAACAGGTCTCTTTACCGTATCCATCGGTTCGGCGGCGGAATACAGCTTCCGATAGATATGCTGACAAAGCACCGAACCTTGTATCCACCAGTGAACCGAGATGGAAACACCCAGCTCGCCAGGGTGAATAATCACAAAGCCCATGCCATTGTCGTCACCCTCGTCCACCACACGCGGCAGAACCTCCTGTCGCACGAATGACTGTGCCAGGGTCACCATGGGTCCGTCGACCTTCTTGTTGTCTGCGACGAGGCCATAGACTTTGAGCTTGAGACCGCCAATGTCCCATTGGCCCAAATTCAAAACACCACGTGGATGGTAGATCTCGATTGTTTCAGAATTCACTGGGCTCACTCCAATTCAGCCATTCGCGCACGACGCTGCAGCAGACGTACCTGATAGCTCAGAACACGCTTCGCGGCAGGCTCGATCAACATCACGCTAGGCTTATCGATAAACTCACCATCGAAATCCACCGGGCTTGCAAGGCCATGCCAGGGTTCGATGCAAAGAAATGGCGCGCCGCCGGGTTTGGACCAGATACCCAATTCCTGGAATCCCTGCCACAACATCTCGATCGCGGGACCGCTCTCGGCAGCGTAGCGCACGCTGGAACTGACGGGCCGATCCATGATCACCGCGTCCTCGCCGAAGAGCCTTTCGGAGAGTGCCAGCCTTTTGCCTTCCACAGGCGTCGGTTGTGGCGCTTTCAGCAGCAGGCCGTCCTTCAGGCGGCGGATCGGCGCTTGCTCGGCGGAGGCAAAGGTCAGCTGGTAATCCGTCTTGGCCAGATCCGGAAGCAAAGGCCAATTGAACGCCGGGTGCGCCCCGATCGATGCCGGCAGCGGCTCATCGCCGGTGTTGGTGATGTCGAAGGTCACATCAAGCTGATGGCGGTCCAGCGTGTAAGTCACTGCCAGGCGAAAGGCGAAGGGGTAGTGCGCGCGGGTATCGGCATCGTCGGTGAGCACCAACGTGCAGGATCGTGGTCCCCTCTGCGCCCAGGCGAACGGCTTGTCGCGCGCGAAGCCGTGCTGGGTCATCGGATAGGTCTGGCCGCGATGGCGCAGTTGGTCGCCCTTCAGCCGGCCGACGATTGGAAACAGCACCGGCGAGTGACGCCGCCATTCCGGACCGGCCTGCCACAGAAACTCTGTGCCGTCGGCATCGCGTAGGGAGACAAGTTCGGCGCCCTGCCCGACAACAGTCGCCGAGATGCCGTCACCGTGAAGCGTCAGGCTGTCCTGTTCCATGCGTCCTCGCGGCTATCTGGCGTGGCCGGCAGGCTAGCAAAAGGGGACATGCGAACTCAAGAGCGGCAGATTTACATCGCGCCTCAGTCAGCCGCGATGAACGATCCACCGCACATGGCAAATGCTGCCTCAAATAAAAAACCGTGGCCGGAGGTTTCCCTCCGGCCACGGTAAGTTGCGAAATGTTGCCTGCTACGGTCCGGATTACTCGCGTTCGCCGGTGAAGTTCAGCAGCAGCTGGAAGATGTTGATGAAGTTCAGATAGAGCGAGAAGGCGCCGAAGACGGCAAGTTTCTGGCGCGATTCCGCGTCGAAATTCCCGGCATACTGTTCTTTGATCGTCTGCGTATCCCAGGCGGTCAGGCCGATGAACACGGCGATGCCGATCACCGAGATGGCGAACTGCAGCGCGGTCGAGCCGAGGAAGATGTTGACGATGCTGGCGATCACCACGCCGATCAGGCCCATGATCAGGAACGACGAGAACTGGGTCAGGTCGCGCTTTGTCGTGTAGCCGTAGAGACTGGTGGCGCCGAACATGGTGGCGGCGATGAAGAAGGTGCGCGCGATGCTGGTTCCGGTGAAGACCAGGAACACGGAGGCGAGCGACAGGCCCATGACCGCGCAGAAGGCCCAGAACATCGCCTGGGCACTCGCCGCCGACATGGTCTGCATTTTGAACGAGAACAGCAAGACGAAGGCGAGCGGTGCCAGCATCACCACCCATTTCAGCGGGCTGGAGAAGATCGGCACGTAGAGCGCCGGCGTCGATGAGATCATGAAGGCGACGAGGCCGGTGACCACCAGGCCGACGCCCATGTAGTTGTAGACGCGCAGCATATGCTGGCGCAGGCCCTCGTCGAAGATGGCTCCGGTTTGGGCGCCGGCGCCGACGCGATATCCCAGATTGGGGGTGTTCATTTGCGTTCTCCTTTGTGAATCGATCAGTAAAGCGTCTTGGCAAGCGTCTCGGCGGCGCGGTCGAGGTCGTGGACCTCGCTTCGTCCGACCACCGCATAGGCGACATCGCCGATCTGGAAATAGGCCGACGAAATGTCGCCCGAGGGCGCTATCGCCGGCTTGACGACGTCGAAGGTTCCGGGCCGGATCGCAAACAGCGACACCAGCCCCATGTCTTTCGTCTCGACCGCCATCTCGACGCTCGGCCCAAAGCGCGACGGATAGATCTGCACGTCGCGCACCCTCCAATCCGTCGGCAGCGACGGCATGACGATGGCAGTGGCGGCGCGGATTTCGCCGGCGTTGTAATTGGGCGTTTCCGCCTGCGATGGCATGCTCTCGCGCACCAGCGTCGTCCTGTGGGCCTGCACCGCCTCGTCGACATAGGCGGGCGGCTGCGGCGAGGCGACGACCTTGGTCACCGACATCGGCCCGATGATGCCGTTTGCCAGCCAGCCGGCGGCGACGAAGCCGGCGACCGCCGCCGCGCGCTGCAACACGCCGAAGAGCCGGCCGCGGGCAAGCCCCCTCTCCAGCCGCCGCGCGGCATCGGCGGTCGCGGGGCGCGCCATGCCCTTGGAGCCGGCAAGCGCCACGCGCAGTTCATCCCGGGTCCTGAGATCCGACATCACGCGCGCCGCCGCCTCCGGGCGAGCGGACAAGAATGCTTCGACCTCGATGCGGCGGGTAACGTCGACCTGGTCGTCGACATAGGCGTCGAGGTCGATATCGGTCACGGGATCGACAGTTGCGGTCATGACGGGCCTCCAACGATCCTGAGGTGGTTTTTTGCCTTCGCCGGCTCCTCCATCTCGCGCAGTGCGGCGCGCGCCCTGCCGATGCGGGACATCAGCGTGCCGAGCGGCACGCCGCTGGCATCGGCGGCCTGTTGATAGGAGAGGCCTTCGATTGCGACGAGGTGCAGCGCTGAACGCTGTTCTTCCGGCAGGCTGAAAAAAGCCTCGCGCACCTGCGCCAGGCGCACCGAATGCTCCTGTGGTGCCGGCGTGCTGCCGTCGGCCAGGTATCCAGCCTGTTCGACGCGCGACGCTTCGGACTTGCGGGACCGCATCTTGTCGATGAAGGTGTTGTGGACGATCGACAGCAGCCACGCGCGCAGGTTTCCGCCGGAGCGGAACGTGCTGCGCCGCTCATAGGCGCGCACCAGCGCGTCATGGACAAGATCCTCGGCGTCGGTGCTGTCGCGCGTCAGCGAGCGCGCATAGCGACGCAGCGAACCGAGCTGTCCTATGATGTCAAAGCGTGGCACCGGCGGTTTCATGTCCTGTTTACGGAGCATGTAGGGATTTTAATCCCTGCCCTGCCAATTTTTTCCCTTTGATGGCATCGTTCGCTTTTACCCTGCGCCTCGCAGCATCGAGCGGCTCCCTGGAACCGCATGATGAAGCCGAGAAATACAAGCTCCCGGAATCGTTGTGCGGGTGATTTCCATCGGTGCATCGACGGCAGGCGTGGCGGCAGTGGGACCAATGTGGCGATTGGAATGCAGTAGATCGTGCCTACTTCACACGCCTCTTCTCCAGCTTCCTCGCCAGCGTCCGGCGGTGCATGCCCAACCGTCGTGCTGTCTCGGAAATGTTGAAGTCGGCCTCCACCAGCATTTCGTGGATGCGCTCCCATTCGAGGTTCTTTATCGAGGTTGGTCGCTCGGCGAGCGGCACCGAAGCATTGCCCTCGACCCGGCCGAAAGCGGCTTCAATGTCGTCGGTGTTGGCGGGTTTGGCGAGATACTGGCAGGCGCCGAGCTTGATCGCCTCGACAGCGGTGGCGATGCTTGCAAAGCCGGTCAACACGACGATCCGCATTTCAGGATCGTGCTCGTGCAGCGCCCTGACGCATTCCAGGCCCGAGCCGCTGGCAAGCTTGAGATCGACGACGGCATATTGGAAGGCAACGGTGCCGATCAGCGCATGCACGCCGTCGACGCTCCGGCAGCTATGTGTTTCGTAATCACGCCGTTCGAAAGACCGGCGCAGTGCGTTGGCAAAGGCGATGTCGTCCTCGACGATCAACAGCGTGCGTTTAGTCGGCATTGTGCCCTCGCGCAGACAGAGCAGCCAGTGGCAGATGCAACGTAACCGAAGCTCCCCCCTCGGTTCTATTTCTTACGGTGACGGTACCCCCCAGCTTGCGGATGACATTGACGACCAGAAACAGGCCGAGCCCACTACCTGGCCGGTTCTTGGTCGACGTGTAGGGCTTGCCGAATTCTGCAAGCATGGCTTCTTCAAATCCTGGTCCCGAGTCGACAACTTCGACGATGAGATCGTCCGCGTGGCGGCTGACGATCAACCCGACCCATAGAGGCGACGCTTCAAGTGCGTTGTCCAGTACATTGAACATCACCTGTTTGAGCGCGGGATCGGAGACGATCTCCTGGTTGGCGCCGAAACGCCTGGTGTATTCGAAACCTTGCGGCAGCCGTGTCGATTTCCATTCGGCCACCAGCTCCGCCAGGAAGGCGTCGACGGAGGTGCGAACCGTGCCTTCGCCGCGCAATTCGCCCGACGACATCAGGATTCCCGAAACGATCTTCTTGCAACGGTCCAACTGGCCCTGCATCTCCCGGATTTCCTGCGCCAGATCCGAATCTGCCTCGAGAGCCGGCATGCGCTGCCAGTCATTGAGGATGACGGAAAGCGTGGCCAGCGGCGTGCCGAGCTCATGCGCGGCACCGGAGGCGAGCAGGCCCATCCTGACGATGTGAGCCTCCTCCGCCGACTGCTGGCGCAAATCCGCAAGATGGGCGTCGCGGGTGCGAATGTTGTTCTGGACCCTGGTGATGAACAGCACCAGAAGCGTTGCCGCCAGGACGAAACAGATGAACATGCCCTGGATGTGCAGGCTGAACAGCCCGGCACCGTGTGCGGCGGGCAGGCTGATCTCACGGTAGAAAGTGGTCAGCGCAATGAAGCACGTGCTTGCAATGAGGACAAGGGCCCAGACCGACCATGTCTCCAGCAGCACCGCGCCCAGGATGACCTGGAGCAGGTAAAGCGAAATGAAGGGATTGGACGCGCCGCCGCTCAGGTAAAGCTGGACCGTCAACGCGGTGACGTCGAGCAGCAGCCCAAGAAACAGCTCGGTGTTGGTGATCGCGTCCTGGCTGCTGTGCCGGCGCAGGCTGGCGACATTGAGAGCGATCAGCAGCAGGATCACCACCGCCATCGGGACCAGCGGCAATCCGATGCCGAGCACGTAGCGGACGAACAGGATCGTCACGATCTGACCACCGACCGCGATCCAGCGCAGTTGAATCAGAAGCAGAAAATTCTGTTTGTTGGTCTTGTCGTGCAGAGTCATTGGGCCGGGAGGTCCCCAGCCCTGGCCAAGCAGGTCACTCAAGCGGGCGTCCGATCCAGGCGCTGGTTGAGCCTCAGCGCAAGCAACGTGCATAGCGCTCCCGACAACAGATAGGCGCCTGACGAGATCAGCCCGAAATGGGCGGACAGGAACAGGGCGACAATGGGCGCGAAGCCGGCACCGAACAGCCAGGCGAGATCCGAGGTCAGCGCCGCCCCTGTATAGCGGTAGGTCTTTGAAAAGTTCGAGGCGAGTGCTCCTGAAGACTGGCCGAACGACAGGCCGAGCAGGACGAAGCCCAATACCATGAAGACGGACTCTCCGACGAAGCCGCCATCGAGCAGCTGTGGCGCGAAACCGCTGAACACGGCAATGGCCACCGCCGAGCCTCCGAGCAAGGGCCAGCGCCCAACCCGGTCGGCGACGAAGCCCGAGATCGCGATTGCCGCCAGGCCGAAGAAAGCTCCGATCGTCTCGATGACGAGGAACCGTGCCGGTCCCTCGCGCGTGAACAGGAAAATCCAGGACAGAGGAAACACCGTCACCATGTGGAACAGGGCGAAACTCGCCAGCGGCGCGAAGGCGCCGAGCACGACAGTGCGCCCTTCGGCGCGCAACGTCTCGCGGACGGAAGTCGGCTCCAGTTCCTGGCCTTCGAACAGTTTGGTGTATTCCGGCGTCACCACGATGCGCAGCCGTGCGAACAGGGCGACGACATTGATGGCGAAGGCGACGAAGAACGGGTAGCGCCAGCCCCAGCTGAAGAAGTCTTCGGCCGACAGGTTGCCGACGAAATATGCAAACAGGGCGCTGGCAACGATGAGCCCGAGTGGTGCGCCTAGCTGCGGGATCATCGCATACCAGCCGCGGCGCTTTTCGGGCGCATTCAACGCCAGCAGCGAGGCAAGTCCGTCCCATGTCCCGCCCAGCGCCAGTCCCTGACCGATCCGGAACATGGCCAGCAGCCAGGCCGAAGCCTGGCCGATCTGGTCGTAACCGGGCACGAAGGCGATCGACACGGTCGAGGTCCCCAGCAGGAACAGCGCGATGGTGAGCTTGGCGCTGCGTCCGTAGGCGCGGTCGAGCGCGGTGAAGATCGCCGTGCCGATCGGCCGCGCGATGAAGGCAAGCGCGAAGATGGCGAACGAGTAGAGCGTGCCGGTCAACGGGTCGGCATAAGGAAATACGAGCTTCGGAAAAACGATGACGGAAGCGATCGCGTAGACGAAGAAGTCGAAGAATTCCGACGTCCTGCCGATGATGACGCCGACAGCGATTTCGCCGGGCTTCACCTCATGATGCCGCGCGTTGATCCGTCTTGCGTCGGCTTCGATCTTCGAAGTTGGGCTCACAGCATTCTCCGTCGCCCCGCCGCGGTCTCATACGATCGCTTGCCATGTGCGCGGGCCAGGTGCTTTGATGACGCCTGCCGCGTCATTGCGGCATTGGACAAATTGTCCAATGCCTTCATTGCCGCGGTACGGTTAGCACTGGGGGGAACAACCGACAGGTCATACATTGAGCCGTCTCCGTACCCTTTTCCTGCTGCCCCTGCTGGCATCGCTCGGCTCCTGCAGCATGGTCGTCATGAACCCTGCCGGCGACGTCGCCGCGCAGCAGCGCGACCTGCTGATGGTGTCCACGGCACTGATGCTGATCGTCATCATACCGGTGATGGCTCTCACCATATTCTTTGCCTGGCGATACCGCCAGTCCAACCGCGAGGCGCGCTACGAGCCGGATTGGGACCACTCGACCCACCTCGAACTCGTCATTTGGGCTGTGCCGCTTCTGATCATAATCTGCCTGGGCGCAGTGACCTGGATGGGCACCCATCTGCTCGACCCCTATCGCCCGATCGGACGTGTAGCGGCCGGCAAGCCGCTGCCGCCGGACGTGCGTCCGCTTGAGGTCGAAGTCGTCGCGCTCGACTGGAAATGGCTGTTCATCTATCCGGAGTACGGCGTCGCCATGGTCAACGAACTGGCTGCGCCGGTCGACCGGCCGATCAGCTTTCGCATCACCTCCGCATCGGTGATGAACTCCTTCTACATTCCAGCACTGGCCGGCCAGATCTATGCAATGCCGGGTATGGAAACCAGGCTGCACGCGGTCATAAACAAGTCCGGCGACTATGAAGGGTTCTCCGCCAACTACAGCGGCGCCGGCTTCTCGGGAATGCGCTTCGCGTTCCACGGCCTGAACGATGCCGGTTTCCAGGCATGGATCGCGAAGGCAAAGGACGGCGGCGGCAAGCTCGACCGAAACGGCTATCTGGAACTCGAACAGCCCAGCGAGAACCAACCCGTGCGCCACTATGCGGCGGTGGATGCCGATCTCTACAAGGCGATCCTCAACATGTGCGTCGAGCCCGGCAAGATGTGCATGAGCGAGATGTCGCAGATCGATGCCAAGGGCGGTCTGGGAATGGCCGGCATCCGCAACACCCTGCCGCTGCTGTATGACAAGTTCGCCCGGCGCGGCACGATATTCGGCCCTGCCCCATCCTATGTCGCCAGCATATGCACAACCGAAGAAGCACTGGCGGCTTCGAAGGCCGATCAATCCGTCACGCCGATGACCTCGACGCCGATCGTCGGCGCTGGTCTGCAACGGCCACTGCCCCTGTCGATCCGACTGCCGTCACCTTCCGCAACCGGCACGCTTCGGTCGCCCTTCAACTCCTGAGGCGCCACGCAAGACATGTTCGACAATCCTGCTTTTCTCAAGGCGATCTTCGGCCGGCTTACGCTCGAGTCGCTGCCGCTGCACGAACCCATCGTGGTCGCGACCTTCATGGTCGTCGCGCTGGGCGGCGTGGCACTCGTCGGCGCGCTGACCTATTTCAAGCTCTGGGGCTATCTGTGGCGCGAATGGTTCACCAGCGTCGACCACAAGCGCATCGGCGTGATGTACATGGTGCTCGGCATCGTCATGCTGCTGCGCGGCTTCAGTGACGCCATCATGATGCGGCTCCAGCAGGCGATGGCCTTCGGCGGTTCGGAAGGCTATCTCAATTCGCATCACTACGACCAGATCTTCACCGCGCACGGCGTGATCATGATCTTCTTCGTGGCGATGCCGCTGGTGACGGGCCTGATGAATTTCGTCGTCCCGCTGCAGATCGGCGCCCGCGACGTGTCGTTTCCGTTCCTCAACAATTTCAGCTTCTGGATGACGGTCGGCGGCGCGGTCATCGTCATGATGTCGCTGTTCGTCGGCGAATTCGCCCGCACCGGCTGGCTTGCCTATCCGCCGTTGTCGGGGATCGGCTACAGTCCCGATGTCGGTGTCGATTATTATATCTGGGCCCTGCAAGTGGCGGGCGTCGGCACGCTGCTGTCGGGCGTGAACCTGGTCTGCACCATCGTCAAGATGCGCGCGCCTGGCATGACCATGATGAGAATGCCGATCTTCACCTGGACCGCGCTTTGCACCAATGTGCTCATCGTCGCCGCCTTCCCGGTGCTGACGGCGGTGCTGGCCCTGCTGGCTCTCGACCGCTATGTCGGCACCAACTTCTTCACGAACGACTTCGGCGGCAATCCGATGATGTACGTGAACCTGATCTGGATCTGGGGCCACCCCGAGGTCTACATCCTGATCCTGCCGGCCTTCGGCATATTTTCGGAAGTGACCTCGGCCTTCTGCGGCAAGCGGCTCTTCGGCTACACGTCGATGGTCTACGCGACAGTCGTCATCACCATCCTGTCCTATCTGGTCTGGCTGCATCACTTCTTCACCATGGGATCGGGAGCGAGCGTCAACTCGTTCTTCGGCATCACAACGATGATCATTTCGATCCCGACAGGCGCCAAGATATTCAACTGGCTGTTCACCATGTACCGCGGCCGCATCCGCTTCGAACTGCCGATGATGTGGACGGTCGCCTTCATGCTGACCTTCACTGTCGGCGGCATGACCGGCGTGCTGCTCGCGGTTCCGCCAGCCGACTTCGTGCTCCACAACAGCCTGTTCCTGGTCGCGCATTTCCACAACGTCATCATCGGCGGCGTGCTGTTCGGCCTGTTTGCCGGCATCAGCTACTGGTTCCCCAAGGCATTCGGCTTCCGGCTCGATCCGTTCTGGGGAAAGATGTCGTTCTGGTTCTGGGTGGTCGGCTTCTGGTTCGCCTTCATGCCGCTCTACATCCTCGGCTTGATGGGCGTAACGCGCCGGCTGCGCACCTTTGAGGATCCCTCGCTGCAGATCTGGTTCATTATCGCCGCCTTCGGCGCCTTCCTGATCCTGCTTGGTATCCTGTCCTTCCTCATCCAGATCTTCGTCAGCGTGCGGCGGCGCGAGCAGCTTCGCGACGATACCGGTGATCCCTGGGACGGGCGCACCCTCGAATGGGCAACCTCGTCGCCGCCCCCGGCCTACAATTTCGCCTTCACGCCGGTCGTCCACGATCTCGACGCCTGGGCGGACATGAAGAATCGCGGCTACCAGCGTCCGTTGACGGGCTTCCGCGACATCCACATGCCGCGCAACACCGGAGCCGGCGTCGTCCTGGCCGGGTTGAGCGTGGTGCTTGCCGTGGCGCTCATCTGGTACATTTGGTGGCTGGCGATCGTCAGCTTCGTCGCCCTGATCGGCTACGCCATCGCGCATACCTTCAACTACGACCGGGACTTCCACATTCCGTCCAGTGACGTCACCCGCGTCGAGGACGAGCGGACACGCCTGCTCGCAGCCACCAGCCAGGCGGGATAAGCACCATGGCACACGCCGACACGGTGATCGACGACACGATCTTCCACCTGGAAGATGACCACGGCCATGCCGAGAGCGGCAGCAGCACCATGCTCGGCTTCTGGATCTATCTGATGAGCGACTGCCTCATCTTCGCGATGCTGTTCGCGGTCTATGGCGTGCTCGGTGGCAACTACGCGGCCGGACCCGCGCCGAAGGACCTGTTCGATCTTCCGCTGGTCGCGCTGAACACCACCATGCTGCTCCTGTCCTCCATCACTTACGGCTTCGCGATGCTGGAGATGGCGAAGGGACGGGCGAAACCCATGCAGGTGTGGCTGGTGATCACTGGCCTGTTCGGCCTCGCCTTTCTCAGCATCGAACTCTACGAATTCGCCCATTTCATCCACGAGGGGGCGACGCCGCAGCGCAGCGGCTTCCTGTCGTCGTTCTTCACGCTGGTCGGAACGCACGGCCTGCACGTCACCTTCGGCCTGGTCTGGCTGGTGGTGCTGATGGTGCAGGTCTCCAGGCACGGGCTGATCGCCGCGAACCAGCGGCGCCTGATGTGCCTGAGCATGTTCTGGCACTTCCTTGACGTCATCTGGATCGGCGTCTTTACCTTCGTTTATCTGATGGGAATGTTGCGATGAGCGCCGGCCACCACACAGACACCAGCGACCAGAGCCACGCGCGTCACGGCGTCGATCACGGCTCTCTGCGCGGCTATCTGACAGGCTTCGGCCTGTCCGTCGTGCTGACCGCCATTCCCTTCTGGCTGGTCATGACCAACGCACTCGGCAATCAGATGGCTTCGGCGATTGCCATCATGGCCTTCGCCGTCGTGCAAATCATCGTCCACATGGTGTTCTTTCTGCATATGAACACCAGGTCGGAGAGCGGCTGGACCATGATGGCCCTGATCTTCACCCTCATCCTGGTGGTGATCGCGCTGACGGGCTCGCTCTGGGTCATGTACCATCTGAACGCCAACATGATGCCCGGCCATGACATGAGTCAGATACCCTGAGAGAGGGACCTGGCTTTGGATGAACAGGCGCGGACGACACCGCATTCGACTACAGGCGACGGCCAAAGGGTTACGCGTTCACCATGGACGCTGTTGGTGCTTTGCCTTTGCGGTGCCATCGGCGTCGCAGGGTTCTCGGCGCTTGGTGTCTGGCAGCTGGAGCGCCGCGTCTGGAAACTCGACCTGATCGAGCGTGTCGACCAGCGTCTCAAGGCGGTACCTGTGGCCGCCCCGGCGCCTTCGGCCTGGCCAGAGATCAACGCCAGGGATGACGAGTATCGCCAGCTTGCCGTCACGGGCCGGTTTCTCGGTGATCGCGAGACCCTGGTCCAGGCGGTCACCGATCGCGGCGGTGGTTTCTGGGTAATGGCGCCGTTCCGAGCGGATGATGGCTTCACGATTCTGGTGAACAGGGGCTTCGTGCCGACGGACAAGCGCGATCCGGCAACCCGCCTCGCAGGCAAGCCCTCGGGCGATCACACCGGAATTCGCGGCCTGCTGCGCCTGACCGAACCGAAGGGCGGCTTCCTGCGCAACAACGATCCGGCCGCCAACCGCTGGTATTCGCGCGATGTGCAGGCAATCGCCACGACGCAAGGCCTCGGGCAGGTCGCTCCTTATTTCATCGATGCCGATGCCGCGCCCAATCCGGGAGGGTGGCCGGTCGGCGGCCTGACGGTCGTTTCGTTCCACAACAACCATCTGGCCTATGCCCTGACATGGTTCGGGCTGGCCTTGATGGTGCTGGGCGCGGTCGTCTATCTGTTGCGGCAGACTGGGAAACACGGCGGGGGCTGACCGCTGGCCGAGGCAAAGCTGAAAGGAGCAGGCAGGGCAGGCTTCCCGGCACCCCCGCCTCGGGCTGGAGCACCTAGCTAAAACCGCTGGCGAAACGCGACCGATTTGCGTATCACTCCGCCGCGCCAATGGAACCATTTTCGATGTTTGAAGCCCTGCAGCCCGCCCCCGCCGACAAGATCCTGGCCCTGATCGGCCTTTATCGAGCCGATCCGCGTCCAGACAAGGTCGATCTCGGTGTCGGCGTCTACAAGGATCGCGACGGCAAGACGCCGGTCATGCGCGCCGTGCGCGAAGCGGAAAAGCGCCTGCTGCAGGGTCAGGACACCAAGACCTATCTCGGCCTTGCCGGCGATACCGGCTTCAACACGGTAATGGCCAAGCTCGCCTTCGGTCCGGGCGCCGACATGACGCGCATCCGCGCCGCACAAGCGCCCGGCGGCTCCGGCGCACTGCGGCTGGTGGCGGAACTGCTGAAGCGGACACGCTCGGATGCAACCATCTGGCTGTCGGACCCGACCTGGCCGAACCATATGCCGGTGATGCGCGCCGCCGGCCTGCAGATCCGTGAATACCCCTATTTCGACGCCGACTCGGGCGCTGTTCGCTTCGACGACATGCTGGCAGCGCTGCGGACCGCAAAGAGCGGCGACGTCGTGTTGCTGCATGGCTGCTGCCACAACCCGACCGGCGCCAATCTGGATCCGGCCCAGTGGGCTGCCGTTTCCGATCTGGTCGTCGAGCGCGAGCTGCTGCCGTTTGTCGACATCGCCTATCAGGGCTTTGGCGATGGGCTTGAGGCCGATGCGCTCGGCTTGCGCCTGCTGACGGCAAAAGTTCCGGAAATGGTCGTCGCCTCGAGCTGCTCGAAGAATTTCGCTGTCTACCGCGACCGCGTCGGCGCGGCGATGATCCTGGCCAGGGACGGCGCACAGGCGGATGTGGCGATGAGCCAGATGCTGTCGGCGGCGCGCGCCATGTATTCGATGCCGCCGGACCATGGTGCGGCGGCCGTGCGCATCGTGCTCGAAGATGCCGCCTTGCGCGCCGACTGGGAAGCCGAGCTCGAAGAGATGCGCCTGCGCATGCTCAGGCTACGCGTGCAGTTCGCCGAGGCACTGCGCCGGCAGTCCAATTCCGATCGCTTCGACTTCGTCGCCAGCCATCGCGGCATGTTCTCCCGCCTTGGCCTCACGGAAGCGCAGGTCGAACGGCTGCGTGCCGAGCACGGCATCTATATGGTCGGCGACAGCCGCATCAACGTCGCCGGCCTGCCCGAAGACGGCATGGACGAGCTCGCCAAGGCGATCGTTTCTGTGCTCGACTGACGTGGCTCGCCTGTGGACAAGGCACTCTCGCCGGCTGACAGCGTTGGCCGCGCGGCCGGCCGCGCGATAGCATCAGCCCTATGACACCATCGAAAGACATTTCGCGCCTGATCGAGATCATGGCGGCGCTACGGGCGCCGAAGACCGGCTGCCCCTGGGACATCGAACAGGATTTCTCGACCATCGCGCCCTATACGATCGAGGAAGCCTATGAGGTGGCGGATGCCATCGCGCGCGGCGATCTCGACGATCTGCGCGACGAACTCGGCGACCTGCTGCTGCAGGTCGTCTATCATGCCCAGATGGGCGAGGAGGCCGGTGAATTCTCGTTCCCTGACGTGGTGCAAGCCATCACGACGAAGATGATCCGTCGCCACCCACATGTCTTCGGCGACGAAAAAGCCCGTAGCGCCGGCATGGCCAAGGGCATGTGGGAAAAGATCAAGGCCGAAGAGAAGGCGGAGAAACGAAGCGCCCGCCTCGCGCGTGGTCTCGATCCCGAAGACAACGGCAAGGGGTTTCTGGACAGCGTGCCGGTCGCCCTGCCCGCACTGACCCGGGCGCTGAAACTTCAGGAGAAGGCCGCCCGCGTCGGTTTCGACTGGAGCGAGGCGGCGCCCATCCTCGACAAGATCGAGGAAGAGATCGGCGAATTGCGCGAGGCGCTGGCCAAGGGCGACACCGCCTCGATCAAGGATGAGTTCGGCGACATGCTGTTTGCCGTCGTCAACCTAGGCCGTCATCTCAAGCTCGATTCCGAAGCAGCGCTGAGCGGCACCAACGAAAAATTCCGCTCGCGCTTCCACTATGTCGAACAGGCCCTGGAAAAATCCGGTAGCACACTGGAAAAGGCTGATCTGGCCGAGATGGAAGCGCTCTGGAAGGAAGCAAAGACCGCGAAGTAAGTTACATTACCCGTTGTTTTTACGACGCAATCTGCTTTCGATCTCTTCGCGGGCGCTTTGCGTGGCCTTGAGCGAGATGGTGGCGCTGCCGTCATCATTGTCGCTTCGCGAAACGACATCGCCATTGCGGTAAAGCCAGTCGACAAGGCCGAACTGTGCCGGCTCGATCGTCACGGTGAGGTCTTCGAGTTCGCCCGCCATCCGCGTTTCGATGATCGCCTTCAGCGCGTCGATGCCCTCGCCGGTCACCGCCGACACCGCAATCGGCGGCGCCTTGTTGGCGTCGGCGCCGTCTGCAAGCAGCCGGGTCCGGTTGCCTTCGTCGAGCCGGTCGATCTTGTTCCACACTTCTATCACGCGCTTGGCGTCGCCGGCGTCGACACCGAGGTCGGCCAGGATGCGCTCGACATCTTCCGCTTGTGCAGCAGTGTCCGGATCGGAAATGTCGCGCAGATGAAGCACGAGATCGGCCTCGACCACCTCTTCCAGGGTGGCGCGGAAAGCCGCGATCAGATGCGTCGGCAGGTCCGAAATGAAGCCGACCGTATCGGAGAGGATGATCGGCGTGCCATGTGGGAGGCGCACGCGGCGCAGCGTCGGGTCGAGCGTGGCGAACAGCATGTCCTGCGCCAGCACATCCGCCCCGGTCAGCCGGTTGAACAGCGTCGACTTGCCGGCGTTGGTATAGCCGACGATCGCCACCACCGGGAACGGCACCTTCCTTCGCTTGGCGCGGTGCAGGTCGCGCGTGCGCCGCACCGTTTCCAGCTCCTGCTTCAGCTTGATGATCTTTTCCTGCAACTGCCGCCGGTCGGATTCGATCTGTGTTTCGCCGGGCCCCCCGAGGAAGCCGGCGCCGCCGCGCTGGCGCTCCAGATGGGTCCAGCTGCGCACGAGGCGGCCCTTCTGGTAGTTGAGATGGGCGAGTTCGACCTGCAGCGTGCCTTCCTTGGTGCGCGCGCGCTCGCCGAAGATCTCAAGAATCAGCCCGGTACGGTCCAGCACCTTGGCGTTCAGCTCTTTTTCGAGATTGCGCTGCTGCACCGGGGTCAGCGGATGGTCGACGACGACCACTTCCGCATGTCCCTCTTTGACGATTTCCGCGAACTCCGCAACCTTGCCGCTGCCGAGCAGCATCGTCGGGCGCGGATCGTTGACGGTCACCACCGCAGTGTGGATCAGATCCAGGTTGATGGCGCGGGCAAGGCCGACGGCCTCGTCGTGACGAGCATCAGCCGAACGCATCAGCCGAGGACGGTTGGTCTCGTCGTCGTTGCGCTGGTGGCGGGTAAGGACGGGCACAATGACAACAGCCCGGGTCGGGCCCTTGGCTTCCGTCCCGGGATGATGCGTTGGTTTCCCGCGAACGGTGGCGTCCGCGTCTTTCTCACGTGCCAATCAGGCGCCCTGGCTTTCCTCGCCATCGAACATCTGAACCGGCTGGCTCGGCATGATCGTGGAAATGGCGTGCTTGTAGACGAGCTGGGAGTGACCGTCACGGCGCAGCAGGACACAGAAATTGTCGAACGAAGTGACCACGCCGGTCAGCTTGACGCCGTTGATAAGGAAGATGGTGAGCGGGTTCTTGCTCTTGCGAACTGAATTCAGGAACAGGTCCTGAAGGTTTTGCGATCGTTCCGCCATTGTTCTTGTCTTTCGCCGATCCCCTTCGGTTTGCAAGCCAATGCGCCAAATTAACGGGCGCATGTCAAGCTCGCAAACACCGTCTTGTCGTCAGTAACGACAAGCAGAACGAGATATATTGATGTTCATTCCACCTGTGCGGTTATCAGGCTGGACTTTTTTCCGCAATGTCAAAAAAGGCCTGCCGCAAGGAAAGTGTTATTGAGCCGGGGTGCCCATTGGCGACCGTATCGCCGTCGATAGCCACCACCGGCATGGCGAGTGTCGTTGCGGAGCTGATGAACGCCTCGCGTGCCGCCTTGGCCTCGGCGACGGAAAAGCCGCGCTCCTCGATCTTCAGGCCGAGCTTGGCCGCCACTTCGAACATGGTCGTGCGGGTGATGCCGCGCAGGATGCCGTGCTCGGCCGGCCTGGTGACCAGGACGCCGTCCCGAGTGACGATCCAGGCATTGGACGAGCCGCCTTCTTTTACGTTGCCTTCGGCGTCGACGAACCAGGCTTCCTGCGCACCGGCCTCCTTTGCCTTCTGCTTGGCCAATACATTGGGCAGCAGCCCGACGGTCTTGATGTCGACGCGGTCCCAGCGGTTCTCCGGCACGGTGATGACCGCGATGCCGGTCTCGGCTCGCTTTGCTCCGGCTGCGGGGTCGGCCTTCCTGGCGGTCACCACCAGGGCCGGCTTGGTGTCTGCGGAAGGGAAGACAAAATCGCGGCTGGCGACGCCGCGCGTCACCTGGACATAGACCAGGCCGTTGGCGACATGGTTGCGGTTGACCACCTCGCGCAGGATAAGCGGCAGCACGTGAGAGGTGACTGGCCAGGCGATCGACAATTCGGTCAGCGAGCGGTTCAGCCGCGCCAGATGGCGCGGCATGTCTACGATGAAGCCACGCGCCACCTCGCAGACCTCATAAACACCGTCGGCGAACTGATAGCCGCGATCCTCGATATGCACGGCAGCGTCCGCGTGAGCGACGTAGCGCCCGTTGACATAAGCAATGCGCGGCATGGGCAACCCCTGAAGAAATTATCGGGCTTTTCTTATGCGATTCCGCCGTTGCCGTAACCGGCAAATGCTTGGCCCAGCGCGGCGGCTGGATATGTCGCGCTCACACGCCCAGCGACTTCAGCTTGCGATGCAGAGCGGAGCGTTCCATGCCGATGAACTCGGCGGTCTTCGAGATGTTGCCGCCGAATCGATTGATCTGGGCGATCAGGTAGTCCTTCTCGAACTGCTCACGCGCTTCGCGCAACGGCAGCGCCATGATGTGCTGGTCGGATTGATTCGGCGTGCGCGGCATGACATCGCCGATCTCGGCCGGCAACAGATCGGCGGTGATCGGCGCATCGACGTCGTCGCCGCGCGCAAGGATCATCAGGCGCTCGACATTGTTGCGCAGCTGGCGAACGTTGCCCGGCCAGTTATGCGCCTGCAGCACGGCCAGCGCATCGTCGCCGATGCGGCGCGGCTTGATGCCGGCCTGGCGGGCGATCTGCTTCATGAAATTGTCGACGAGGTAGGGAATATCCTCGCGCCGCTCGGCCAATCCCGGCACGACGACCGGAACCACCGCGAGGCGATGGTAAAGATCCTCGCGGAAACGCCCGTCGGCAATCATCGCTTCGAGGTTCTGCGAGGTCGAGGAGATGATGCGGACATCGACCTTGACCCGCTTGGTTCCCCCTACCCGCTCGAACTGCTGCTCGACCAGCACGCGCAGGATCTTGTTCTGCGTCTCGCGCGGCATGTCGGCCACCTCGTCGATGTAGAGGATACCGCGATGGGCCTCCTCCAGCGCGCCGACCTTGCGCTCGACGCCATTCGATTCGGTACCGAACAGCTCGATTTCCATGCGCTCGGGCGTGATGTTGGCGGCGCTCAGCGTCACGAAAGGTGCGCTCTTGCGCGCCGACAGCGTGTGGATGGCGCGCGCGGCCAGTTCCTTGCCCGAGCCCGACGGTCCGATGATCATCACGCGGCTGTTGGTCGGCGCGACGCGTTCGATGGTCTGGCGCAACTGGCTCATCGCCGACGACATGCCGATCAGATCGAAGGTTTCGCCGCTGCGCAGCTTGAGGTCGGAAACCTCGCGCCGCAATTTCGAAGTCTCGAGCGCACGCTCGGCAATGAGGATCAGCCTGTCGGCCTTGAACGGTTTTTCGATGAAGTCATAGGCGCCGCGACGGATGGCGGAGACCGCCGTTTCGATGTTGCCGTGGCCGGAAATCATCACCACCGGCAAGGTCGGATGCATGGTCTTGATCTCGTCGAGCAGCGCCAGCCCGTCCAGGCGCGAGCCCTGCAGCCAGATATCGAGGAAAATCAGCCGCGGCGCGCGATCAGCTATAGCAGCGAGCGCGCTGTCGGCATCGAATGCCGTGCGGGTTTCGTGACCTTCGTCGCTCAGTATGCCCGCGACGAGTTCACGGATGTCTTCCTCGTCATCGACGATGAGAATATCAGACGCCATTACCGACCTTTTCAGTTTCTCTTTCGTTTTCCGCCCTGCTTTCGCCGCGCGGAGCCGTTGCGGCCGCAGGCGGCAGGATGATGCTGATCATCGCGCCGCGCCCATCGTGGAAGTCCGCTGGAGCATCGTGTAGTTCCAGCCTGCCGCCATGGTCCTCCACGATCTTCTTGACGATAGCGAGGCCAAGTCCGGTGCCCTTCTCGCGTGTGGTCATGTAGGGCTCGAGCAGCCGTTGGCGATTCTCGCGCGGCAGGCCTTTGCCATTGTCGATGACGTCGATTCGAATCGCACCATTCTGGCGCCCGGCTTGAATCCGGATTATGCCGTGCGAACCGTCCTTCTGTTCCAATCCGTCGATGGCCTCGGCGGCGTTCTTGATCACATTGCCGAAAGCCTGCGCCATCAGGCGGCTGTCGAAAGTGCCCTTGAGCGGCTCCGTGCCGAATATCCGCTCGAAGGTGATGTCGGCGCGGCTGACCTCGACCAGGAACGAGGCCTCACGCAGCGATTCGCGCAGATCTATCGCCTTCATCTCAGGCTTTGGCATGCGCGCGAACGCCGAGAATTCGTCCACCATACGGCCGATATCCTCAACCTGACGGATGATGGTGTCGGTGCATTGGTCGAAAACCTCGCGGTCCTCGGTAATCACCTTGCCGTAACGGCGCTTGATGCGTTCGGCCGAGAGCTGGATCGGCGTCAGCGGGTTCTTGATCTCGTGGGCGATACGCCGCGCCACATCCGCCCAGGCCGACGAGCGCTGCGCCTGAACCAGGTCGGTGATGTCGTCGACCGTCACGACATAGGATTTTTCCTCCGAGCCGTCGTCGCCGGCCTCGATGGTGATCTGCACGTTGAAGGTCCGCTCGGCACCGGCGCGGTAAAAGGTCACCTGCTCGCGATAGACGGGTTTGCCGGACTTGCGACCGATCTCGAAGACGCGGCCGACATGCGGCAGCACGGCGGAAAGATTCTGCCCAAGGGCTGCGCTGGCCGAAATCGCCAGCATCGCCTCGGCCGAGCGGTTGACGATGGTGACGATGCCGTAAGGATCGACGCCGATGACGCCGGCGGTAACGCCGGCAAGCACGGCTTCCGAGAAGCGGCGCCGTTCGTCGATCAGGTCCTTGGCCGACAGGATCTCATTGCGCTGCGATTTCAGTTCGAGAAGCATCTTGTTGAAGGTATCGCCGAGCGAGGCGACATCGCCGTCCGAAGGCCTGACGGGAACCGCGACGTCGAGATTGCCGGTCGCCACCTCGTCGGCGGCGCCGATGAGCTGGCGAATAGGCCGCACCAGACGGTCGGCGACCGCAATGCCGGTCCAGATCGCGGACAGGATGATGATGAGCGTCAGCGACAGATAGGGCAGCGCGAAGGCCACCTGCGAGGTACGGCGGTTATCTTCCAGCCCCCGATATTCGTCGGTGTTGGACCTGACGATCTGCCGTGCCTTGATCACTTCGGGATCGACGAGCCGAATGGTGTAGAGGTAGAGTCCTTCGATCTCCCGCAGCTTGACGATGGCGCCCATGATGTTGCGCGTTTTCGGTTCGATCAGCACCGGCTTGCCGTCGGCAGCGCTGGCCACCGCGCCTTCCGGCGGCTCGGGCATGGCGAACTCCGTATCGGTCTTGGCGCTCATGACGAAAGAGCCGTCCGGCTTGATCAGCGCCGCATGGGCCAGCGAACGGCCCACGGCTTCCTTGTTCATCAAGTCGAGAAAGCCGGTACGATCAAGGCCGTAGAGCGTGCGCGACGCATCGAGATCATAGGCCATGGACAATGTCGTGCCCTGGAGGTTGCGGGCATTTTCCTGGACATAGGCGTCGGCGATCGAGAGGGACGAATTGACGATCGTCTTGGTGCGGATCTCGAACCAGCGGTCAAGGCCGATGTCGAGCGTGATCGAGGCAATGATGGCCACCATGATGGCGGGAATGGCGGCAACCAGGGCGAACATGGCGACAATGCGCACATGCAGCCGCGAAGCGGCCTTACCATGCCGGCGCGCCATCAGGATGCGGTGCACCTCACGCCCGACCAGCGCGATAAGAAACAGGACGAAAGCCGCGTTGAGGGCAATCAACGCCAGCGTCGTCGACTCGTTCGGTGTGATCGGCGTGGCGCCGACGAGGATGGTGAACGAGATCGCAGCCGTCATCAGCGCGCCGACGACCGCGATCACACCCGGCAGCGCAAGCAGCCGGCGCCCGTCACGAGCGCCGGGTTCGCTGAAGAGCGGTTGGTTTGTTGTCGGTGCCTGCGGAGCCATGTCGCCGTCTAGAGCCATGATTGCGTCGGATGTATGCAACGCATTGTGGCGATTATGCAACAAGTGTGACCGAGACGGAAATCTTTCGCGAGCCGATCCCCTGAAAAGAGCGCGGGCTCAGATCAAGGCTCAGCCCTGCCGCGATGATTTGTAGACGTTGACGCCGAGCTCGCGGATCTTCTTGCGCAGCGTGTTGCGGTTCAAGCCCAGCAGTTCCGCAGCCTTGATCTGGTTGCCGCGCGTTGCCGTCATCGAGGCCAGGACGAGCGGAAACTCGACCTCGGACAGGATGCGCTGATAAAGCCCCGCCGGCGGCAATTCGCCGGCAAAGGAAGCGAAATAGCGCTGCAGGAAGTGCTCGACCGCCTGCCCGATCGACAAATCGTCGGGGATCAGATTGCCGCCACCCGGCACCACCGGACGTTCGCCGGTCTTGAGCTCCGCCTCGATGATCTCGGCGGAAATCTCGTCCTGCGAATAGAGCGCGGCGAGCCTGCGAACCAGGTTTTCCAGTTCGCGCACATTGCCCGGCCACGGATAGCGCTTCATCAACTCGATGCCGCCGGAAGAAATGCGCTTGGTCTGCAGGCCTTCCATTTCGCCGAGCTTGAAGAAATGGCGGACGAGGTCCGGCACATCCTCGGAGCGCTCACGCAGCGCCGGCAGCCGGAGCGGCACGACGTTGAGGCGATAGAAAAGATCCTCGCGGAAGAGCCCCTGGTTGATCAGCGTGCGCAGATCCTTGTTGGTGGCAGCGACGATGCGCACGTCGGTCTTGATCGGCGTGCGTCCGCCGACCGTGGTGTACTCGCCCTGCTGCAGCACGCGCAGCAGGCGCGTCTGCGCCTCCATCGGCATGTCGCCGATTTCATCGAGGAACAGCGTGCCGCCTTCGGCCTGCTCGAAGCGGCCGGTCGAGCGGTTCTGCGCGCCGGTGAAGGCACCCTTCTCGTGACCGAACAGTTCCGATTCGATCAGGTCACGCGGGATCGCCGCCATATTGATGGCGACGAAGGGGCCGCCGCGGCGGCGGCCATATTCATGCAGCGCGCGCGCCACCAGCTCCTTGCCGGTGCCGGATTCGCCCGAGATCATCACCGTCAGGTCGGTCTGCATCATGCGCGCCAGCATGCGGTAGATGTCCTGCATGGCCGCCGAGCGGCCGACCAGCGGCATTGCATCGGGCTGCTCTTCCGGCCGCGTATCGATCTTCGGCCGGCGCGGCTCGGAAAGCGCCCGGTTGACGATGTTGAGCAGTTCGGTCAGGTCGAAGGGCTTGGGCAGATATTCGTAAGCGCCGGTTTCGGAGGCGCGGATCGCCGTCATGAATGTGTTCTGGGCGCTCATGACGATAACCGGCAGCTCCGGCCTCGCCTTCTTGATGCGCGGCAGCATGTCGAAGGCGTTTTCGTCCGGCATCACCACATCGGTGATGACCAGATCGCCCTCGCCCGCCGCCACCCAGCGCCAAAGCGTCGAAGCGTTGGAGGTGACGCGCACCTCATGACCGGCGCGTGAAAGCGCCTGGTTGAGGACGGTGCGGATCGCCGCGTCGTCGTCGGCGACGAGAATATTGCCGCGAACGGTCATTTGAGGTCTCCTTCGCCGTCATCATCGGCGCCGTTTGGCGCTTCTTTCCAGGCCGGCATCAGGATGCGGAATGTGGTGCCGCGCGGCGTCGATTCGCATTCGATGATGCCGCCATGCTCGCCGACGATCTTGGCGACCAGCGCAAGACCCAACCCGGAGCCGTTCGGCTTGGTGGTGATGAACGGGTCGAACAGGATCGGCAGGATGTCTTCGGAGACGCCGGAGCCATTGTCGCGCACGCAGAATTCCAGCGGCAGCGACACGCGGTCCTGCGTGCCCGGAACGGAAACACGGATGCCCGGCCGGAAGGCGGTCGACAGCACGATCTCGCCCTGCGGGTCGCTGCCGATCGACTCGGCAGCGTTCTTGACCAGGTTGAGGAACACCTGGATGAGTTGATCGCGGTTGGCAAACACCGGAGGCAATGAAGGATCATAATCCTCCATTATCTTGATTTTCTTGGAAAAACCGTTCTTGGCAATCGCCTTCACATGGTCGAGCACGACATGGATGTTGACGGGATAGCGGTCGATCGGCCGCTCGTCTGAAAACACCTCCATGCGGTCGACCAGCGATACGATGCGGTCCGTCTCGTCGGTGATCAGCCGCGTCAGCGCACGGTCCTCGTCGGAAGCCGACAGTTCAAGCAGTTGGGCCGCGCCCCGGATGCCGGAGAGCGGGTTCTTGATCTCATGGGCAAGCATTGCCGCCAGACCGGTCACCGAACGTGCGGCACCCCGATGCGTCATCTGCCGGTCGATCTTGTCGGCCATCGACCGTTCCTGGAACATCACCACGACGGAGCCCGGATATTCCGGCACCGGCGCGACGTAGAGATCGACGACCTTCTCGATGCCGAGACGCGGCGACGACACGTCGACCCGATACTCGTTGACCGGAGCCCGACGCTCGCGCACCTGATCGACCAGCGTCAGCAGCGGGCTGCCGAAGGGAATGAGTTTTGACAGCGTGTTGCGGGCGAGCATGTTTGCACTCGAGCGAAAGAAATCTTCCGCGTCGGCGTTGGCATAGGTGATGAAACCTTCCTCGCTGATCATGATCACCGGGCGACGGATGGTGTTGAGCACGATCTGGGCGGCATCCGCCATTTCAGCGCCTTGGTCAGCGGCGGCGTTCATGCGGCGCTCCGCAGGTTCAAGGGTTGCGGATCGCGCGAAAACACATCGCGCAGCAAGGCAATGACGCGCGCGGGCTCGAATGCGGTCAGTATGGCCTTTCGGCTGTCGTCGGCGACGCCGCCGGCATGCCGGTCGAGATACCAGCCAAGGTGTTTGCGCGCCTGGCGCAGGCCGCTTTCGGCGCCGTAGAGCGCCAGCATGTCCTCATAGTGGGCCACGATGTAGTCGGCGACCGCCGTCGAGTCCCGTGGCATGTTTGGCGTCGCCTCGCCGGTCGCTGCGGCCGCAATGCCGCCTGCGATCCAGGGCGCGCCATAATGGGCACGGCCGATCATCACGGCGTCGGCACCCGATTGATCGAGAATGTCGGCCGCTTCCGCCGGCGAAGAGACGTCACCATTGGCGACGACCGGGATGGACACGGCTTCCTTGACGCGGGCGATGGCGCGCCAGTCGGCCTTGCCCTGGTAGAACTGGCAGCGCGTGCGGCCGTGCACGGTCACCATGCTGACACCGGCCTGCTCGGCGCGGCGCGCGAGCATCGGCGCATTGAGCGCGCCTTCGTCCCAGCCAAGCCGCATCTTGACCGTCACCGGCACCTCGACCGCGCCGACAACGGCGTCGATCAGCGACAGTGCGTGGTCGAGATCCAGCATCAATGCCGAACCCGCATAACCGCCGGTAACCTTCTTGGCCGGGCATCCCATGTTGATGTCGATGATGTCGGCGCCCTCACCGGCGGCGATTCTGGCACCTTCGGCCATGTGCATCGCCTCACGGCCTGCCAGCTGAACCATATGGACGGGCAGGCCGGAGTGGCGTATGCGCAGGTTGAAACCGGCCCTGCCCTTGGCGAGCTCGCCGCTGGCAACCATTTCGGATACGACCAGGCCCGCTCCATGCGCGTGGGCACGCTGCCGGAACGGCTCGTCCGTAATCCCCGACATCGGTGCGAGGAACACGCGATTGCGGATTCTCACGCCACCGACATCGAGCGGCGCGGCCAATTTGGTCAAGTTAACCATGCACAAAAACCAAGCATCTTCATTCGTTGCACATTCTCTAGCCAGAACCGGCGCAATGTGCAACGCGGAATGACGCCACATTAAGGCGCAATTGGGAAAATGCCGGCCTTCGGCTTTGGCCGCGACCAAAGCGCCGCGCGTCCCTGAGGACGCGCAAAAGACGCTTTGGAATTTCATACTTAGCGCACGATCTTTCCGAAAACCGATTACACTTTTCGGGATCGTGCGCTAGGACCAAACAGGCATGACTGACGCAAGTGAAAATCACGTTTCGGGTGCGGATGGCAAGGTCGCGGTGGTGATCGTTGCGGCCGGCCGTGGTGCGCGCGCCGGACAGGCCAACGGACCGAAGCAATATCAACACATTGGCGGCTTTGCCGTCATTGCACACACGCTGGACATTTTTCTGGCCCACCCGCGGACCAGCGAGATCGTCGTCGCCATTCATGCCGATGACCATGAGCTGTTCCGGCAGGCGGCGGGCGCCAATGCCGAGCGCGTCATCGCCATCATGGGCGGGGCGACGAGGCAGGAATCCGTTCGGCTCGGCCTGCTTGCCCTTAGAGGCCAGGCGCCGGCGCAGGTCCTGATCCATGACGCCGTGCGTCCGTTTGTCGATGCGGACCTGATAGATCGCACCATCGCCGCCATCGGCGAGCGCGAGGGCGCGTTGCCCGCTTTGCCCGTCGCCGACACGCTGAAGCGCGAATCGGCCTCCGGCGTGGTTGGCGAAACCGTATCGCGCAGCGGGCTTCACGCGGCGCAAACGCCACAGGGCTTTCCGTTCTGGCCCATTCTTGCCGCGCACGAGAAAGCCCATCATCTGGGAAAAATGGATTTTACCGACGATGCCGCGATCGCCGAATGGGCGCATATTCCGGTCAAGATCGTTCCGGGCTCGCCGGACAATGTCAAACTCACCTGGGCACGGGATATTGCGATGGCGGACCAGCGGCTTTCCGGCGAACGCGTGCGCTTTCCCGACATCCGTACCGGCAATGGCTACGACGTCCACGCCTTCGAACCGGGAGACCATGTCACTTTGTGTGGCGTCGCCATAGCGCACGACAAGAAGCTGTCCGGCCATTCCGACGCCGATGTCGGTCTGCACGCCTTGACCGATGCGCTGCTGGCGACTTGCGGCGCCGGCGACATCGGCACGCATTTTCCGCCATCCGACCCGCAGTGGAAAGGCGCTGCGTCGCGCATATTCGTCGAGCATGCGGCGAAACTGGTCCGCGCGCGCGGCGGCCGCATCGCCAATGCCGACATCACGCTGATCTGCGAAGCGCCGCGCGTCGGCCCGCATCGCGAGGCCATGACCGCAGCCCTTTCGCAGATGCTGGCAATTACGCCGGATCGCATCTCGATCAAGGCCACAACCAATGAGAAGCTCGGCTTTGTCGGGCGTGAGGAAGGCATTGCGGCGATCGCCACCGCCAGCGTGGTGTTTCCCGGCGAGGTGCCGGAATGACCCACAACGAGCTGGCAAATGCCCTGCTGCAAGCCTGCCAGAGACGCGGCATTATGCTGGCAACGGCGGAAAGCTGCACCGGCGGCATGATCATCGCCGCGTTGACCGACATCGCCGGCTCGTCCGCCGTGATCGATCGTGGCTTCATCACCTATTCCAACGAAGCCAAGATGGACATGCTCGGTGTTTCCGCCGCCACGCTCGAGGCGCATGGCGCGGTTTCAGGCGAGACTGCAATTGAAATGGCGGCAGGCGCGCTTGCCCGTTCGCGCGCCGGGCTGACCCTGGCGGTCACCGGGATCGCTGGGCCTGGCGGCGGTTCGGCGGAAAAACCGGTCGGCCTGGTCTGGTTCGGGGTTGCGCTGGACGGCCGACCGATTGTCGCCGAGCACCAGCTCTTTGCAGACAAAGGCCGCGATTTCATTCGTCGCGAAACGGTCCGGCAAGCGCTGGAGCTGGGCCTGCTTGCGCTCGGCTAACCTTAGAGCAATTCCAGGAAAAGTGTGAAACGCTTTTCCGTCCGGAATTGCGTAAAAACAAGGAGTTAGAGCGGGTCGCCGTTTCCGTGAAACGGTGAACTGCTCTAGACCCGGGGGGCTGCACCGTAGATGACGTCGGCGCGCTTCTCAAAGGCTTCGGCGAACATGCGGAAGGCGCGATCGAACATGGTCCCCATGACCGCGCCCAGAATACGGCTCTTGAACTCGTAGTCGATGAAGAAGCGGACGGTGCACCCGACGCCGTCCGCTTCGAAACGCCAGACGTTGCTCAAATATTTGAACGGCCCGTCGATGTACTTCACCTCGATGGTGTTCTCGGCGGGCTTCAGCAGCACCTGCGTCGTGAAGGTTTCGCGGATCGCCTTGTAGCCGATGCTCATGTCGGCAAGCAGAACCGTGCGCCCGTCACGCTCCTTGCGCGAGCGAACCGTCAGCGCTTCGCAAAGCGGCAGGAATTGCGGATAGGATTCAACATCGGCGACCAGCGCGAACATCTGCTCGGGTGTATGGGATACGCGTCGGGTGGCTTCGAATTTTGGCATGAAACCAGCGGGTTAAGCTGTTTTCTTGAGAATCGCTTCCCGTGCCGCACGCAGCTTGGCGAAATCGTCGCCGGCGTGATGCGACGAACGCGTCAGCGGGCTGGACGCCACCAGCAGGAAACCCTTGGTCCGGCCGATCGTCTCGAAAGATTTAAACTCCTCCGGAGTGACGAAGCGGATCACCGGATGGTGCTTCTTCGACGGCTGCAGGTACTGGCCGATGGTCATGAAGTCGACATTGGCGGACCGCAGATCGTCCATCAGCTGCAGGATTTCATTCCGTTCTTCGCCCAGCCCCACCATGATGCCGGACTTGGTGAAGATCGACGGATCAAGCTCCTTGACCCGCTGCAACAGCCGGATCGAATGGAAATAGCGGGCGCCCGGACGAACCGTCAGATAGTTCGACGGTACGGTTTCGAGATTGTGGTTGAAGACGTCGGGCTTGGCGGCCACGACGACCTCCAGCGCGCCGTCCTTGCGCAGGAAGTCGGGCGTCAGGATTTCGATCGTCGTCAGCGGCGTTGCCGCCCGGATGGCGCGAATGACTTCGGCGAAATGCTGCGCACCGCCATCGGCGAGATCGTCGCGGTCGACCGAGGTGATGACGACATGGGTAAGGCCCATCTGCTTGACCGCATGCGCGACACGGGCCGGCTCATCCGGGTCAAGCGCGGTTGGAATGCCCGTGGCGACGTTGCAGAAGGCGCAGGCGCGGGTGCAGATCTCGCCCATGATCATGAAGGTGGCGTGCTTCTTTTCCCAGCATTCGCCGATGTTGGGGCAGCCGGCCTCTTCGCAGACCGTCACCAGCTTGTGCGATTTGACGATTTCGCGCGTTTCGGCATAGCCCTTCGACATCGGCGCCTTGACGCGGATCCAGTCGGGCTTGCGCAGCACGTCCTGGTCAGGCTTGTGCGCCTTTTCCGGATGCCGCAAGCGCGGGGCGTTGGCGATCGTATCGAGGACAGTGACCATCGGGAAACCTGGTTCATTCGCGACGCCAGTCAGGCGTTCGCTGTCATAACGTCATCTAGGACTTTTCAACGCAAAGAAAAAGGCCGCCGCGGCGCATGCCGCAACAGCCTTTTTCGCATGGCAGCTTTTCAGTGATGCTAACGACGCACCAGACGCCCGGCCCAGATCAGCAGGCAGGCACCGATAAAGCCGGTGATCAGATAGGCAATCCAGCCGACGCCGAACGGGCCAAAATTGAGAGCCTGCAGAATGGCGTTCAGCACGACCGCGCCGACGATGCCCATAACGATGTTCATGAAGATGCCGGTGTCGCTCTTCATGAACATTTCGGCGAACCAGCCTGCCAGGCCGCCGATGATGATGGCTGCTATCCAGCCGACGCCATTCAGGTGCATATGCCTTCTCCTTGTGTGATGCGTGAAAACGCATCCGCAAACGAAGTACCTTGCCGCCGGGTTCCATCTGTAGCAGCGCTTTCAATCTATCAGGCGTTGAGCGCGCGGCCATAGGCGTCGAGCACGCTTTCCTTCATCATCTCCGACAGCGTCGGGTGCGGGAAGATGGTGTGCATCAGCTCTTCCTCGGTCGTCTCCAGGTTAATCGCCACGACAAAGCCCTGGATCAGTTCGGTCACTTCGGCACCCACCATGTGAGCGCCGAGCAACTGGCCAGTCTTCCTGTCGAAGATGGTCTTGATGAAGCCCTGATCCTCGCCGAGCGCAATGGCCTTGCCGTTGGCGGCGAACTGGAAGCGGCCGACGCGGATATCCTTGCCCTCGGCCTTGGCTTTCGCTTCCGTCAGGCCGACCGAGGCAACCTGTGGATTGCAGTAGGTGCAGCCCGGAATCTTCAGCTTGTCGGTGGCATGCACGCCGGGAAAATTGGCGATCTTCTCGATGCACACCACGCCTTCATGTTCGGCCTTGTGGGCAAGCATCGGCGGGCCGGCGACATCGCCGATGGCATAGATGCCCGGCACGTTGGTCTTGCCGTAGCCATCGATGACGACGCAGCCACGCTCCGTCTTCACGCCAAGCGCCTCGAGTCCGAGGCCCTCGATGTTGCCCTGCACGCCGACGGCCGAGATCATTCGATCGGCGGTGATCTTCTCAACCTTGCCGTCCTTCATCTCGACATGCGCCGTGACCGAATTGGGACCCTTCTCGACTTTGGTCACCTTGGCTTCGAGGATGATCTTCATGCCTTGCTTCTCGAACTGCTTTTGCGCGAATTTCGAGACTTCGGCATCCTCGACCGGCATCACTGCCGGCAGCAGCTCGACCACCGTTACTTCGGCGCCCATGGTGCGGTAGAAGGAGGCGAATTCGATGCCGATGGCACCCGATCCCATGACCAGCAGCGACTTCGGCATCTCCTTCGGCACCATGGCCTCGAAATAGGTCCAGATCAGTCTGCCGTCAGGCTCGATGCCGGGCAGCGCGCGTGGCCGCGCGCCGGTCGCCAGGATGATGTGCTTGGCGGTGTAGGTGCCCTCGCCCTTGACGCCTTTCGGCACCGGCGGCTGCGGCTCCATCGGCTTCTTGGCCGTCTTGGATACAACGATCTCACCCGGCTTCGAAAGCTTGGCCTCGCCCCAGATGACGTCGACCTTGTTCTTCTTCATCAGGAAGGCAACGCCGCCATTCAACCGCAGCGAGACCTTTCGCGAGCGATCGACCACGGCCGCTGTATCGACGCTGACTTTGCCGTCGAGCTTCAACCCGTAATCCTTCAGGTGATCCGAATAGTGCATGATCTCGGCCGAACGCAGCAGCGCCTTGGTCGGGATGCAGCCCCAGTTAAGGCAAATGCCGCCGAGATGCTCGCGCTCGACGATCGCCGTCTTGAAGCCGAGTTGCGCGGAACGCACCGCGGTGACATAGCCGCCAGGGCCGGAGCCGATGATGATGACGTCGTAGGATTCAGACATTTTATGGTCCTTATTGAAGCGAGGCTTCACCGAAAGAAGGTTTTGGTATCGACCATGGCTCTTGCTTCAGCATTGGAGGCCTGAAAGTGGGCTCATGCATCAATACCGAAAGGGCATCGGAAACCCAGAGCCCTAGAAGCGCGTAGCCTGCAAGAAGCCGACTTCGGCGGCCTTGCCAATGCACAGCCAACCAGATGCCGATGATCAGAAATGCATCGACTATCATGTCGCTAACATCACACGCACCAGCGGCGCCAGCGCCTTGCCGATGTTTCGCGTGTTTTCGGCGTCGAGATGGACGCCGTCGAGAGGGGTGGTTTGCGCCACGCTGCCGGCGTCGAAGAAGCCACAGCCGGCTTCGTCGGCGAGCGCGGCATATTGCGGTGCCAAAAACTTCGAGGCGTCATCGCCACCGGCGAACATTTCCTTGAAGTCGGCATTTTCGGTGCGGCTGACGACAGGCGGCGAGACGATCAGTATCTGCGGCGCGGGCCAGTCGAACGGATAGTCGTGACCGCGCACGATGTCGATCAGCCGCTGAATGCCCTGCTTGGCCGCGACGGGATTGCCGTGGATCCACGGCTTCATGTCGTTGGCGCCGAGCATGATGGCAATCAGGTCGATCGGCGCATGGGTCGTCAGGACGGTTGGCAGCAGTTTTGCACCGTTGCGGTCCGCACCGGCCAGATGATCGTCGAAGGCCGTGGTGCGGCCGTTGAGGCCATCGGCAATCACTTGCACGCCGGCGCCTAACGCTGCCTGCAGCACGCTCGGCCAGCGGTCTTCCAGCGCATGGCGGCCACCTTCGGCATTGTAGCCCCAGGTTAGCGAGTCGCCGTAGCAAAGAACCGTCTTCATGCGCCCACCTGTGCGTTAATCGAGCCGCGCCTCAACCGCCAGCGCACGAACAGCCAGTGAACCAGCACAGTGGCCAGGTTCGGCAAAACCAGGCCGGCGATGATTGGCAGGTCGCCTCCCCACTGGCGCTTGCCGATCGGTTGAGAGAACGTCCAACCGATCAGGCCGAGCCCGATCAGCACGAACAGGAGAATTGCGCAGAGGGCCAGCCAGTTGATGATCGTCGGTGCGTTCGAAAAAAGCTGCGCGATGAAAAACACGATCGTTGCAACAATGGTGACAAGCACCGACGTCATGAACACCAGAATGTATTCTTCCTGCGCATGGGTTGCGACCGCCAGCTGTTGAGCAACCAGGCCGCCTGCCAATCCTGACAGGAAAAACGCCATGAGGGAGGTGAAGAAGATCCGCACCGCCCTCTCCGTCCTAGACCAGCATGCCCATCGGGTTCTCGATCAGCCGCTTGAAGGCGACCAGCAGTTCAGCCCCAAGCGCGCCGTCGACGGCGCGGTGATCGGTCGACAGCGTCACCGACATCACCGTGGCGATCTTGATCTCGCCGTTCTTGACCACCGCCCGCTCCTCGCCGGCGCCGACCGCCAGGATGGTCGCATGCGGCGGGTTGATGACGGCAGCAAAATCCTTGATGCCGAACATGCCGAGGTTGGACACCGCCGTGGTGCCGCCCTGATACTCTTCCGGCTTCAGCTTGCGGCTGCGCGCCCGGCTGGCCAGGTCCTTCATCTCGTTGGAAATGGTGGACAGCGTCTTTTCGTCGGCCTTGCGGATAATCGGCGTGATCAGGCCACCGGGGATCGACACGGCAACGCCGACATCGGCATGCTTGTGCTTGACCATGGCGCTTTCGGTCCATGAGGCATTGGCATCCGGCACCGCCTTCAGCGCCATGGCCATCGCCTTGATGACCATATCGTTGACCGACAGCTTGTAGGCCGGAGCGTCGCCCTTGTCAGTCTTCTTCACCGGGGCAGCCGCATTGATCTGCGTGCGCAGCGCCAGCAGCGCATCGAGTTCGCAATCGAGCGTCAGGTAGAAATGCGGGATGGTGGACTTGGCCTCGACCAGGCGCCGCGCAATGGTCTTGCGCATATTGTCATGCGGGACGAGGTCGTAGGAGCCCTGTTCGAACAGTTTCAGGACCTGATCATCCGACATCGCCTTTACCGCAGGCGCAGGAGCGCCAGCAGGAGCCTTGGCGGCAGGCGCCGCCTGGGCACCTCCACCGGCAATCGCCGCGTCGACATCCGACTTCACCACCCGGCCATGTGGGCCGGTGCCAGTCACGGCAGACACATCGACACCGGCCTCCTTCGCGATGCGGCGTGCAAGCGGCGACGCGAAGGTGCGCTCGCCAGCCGCATGGCCGTTGGCAACCGGAGCCGCATCTGCCTTGGATGCGGTCGCGACCGGTTCGGCCTTGGGTGTCTCAGCCTTCGGTGCGTCAGCCTTGGGAGCCTCCGCTTTCGGCGTCTCGGCTTTGGCTGGTGCGGCAGTATCGCCGCTTTTCGCGGCAGCGCCCGCATCCTCGCCCTCTCCGGCGAGCACGGCGATCAGCGCATTGACCTTGACGCCTTCGGTGCCGGCGGGAACGACGAGCTTGGCAACCGTGCCCTCATCGACAGCCTCGACTTCCATCGTCGCCTTGTCGGTCTCGATCTCGGCAATCACATCGCCCGGCGAAACCTTGTCGCCTTCCTTGACGAGCCACTTGGACAGATTGCCCTCTTCCATCGTGGGCGACAGGGCCGGCATGGTGATGTTGATTGGCATTTTGTCCTCCCGCCCGGTTCAGCGATACATGACGGCTTTGACCGCCTCGATGACTTCGCCGACATTCGGCAACGCCAGCTTCTCGAGGTTCGCCGCATAAGGCATCGGCACATCCTTGCCGGCGATGGTGATGACCGGCGCGTCAAGAAAATCGAAGGCGCGCTGCGACACCTGGTTGGCGATATGGTCGCCGACCGAGTTCTGCGGATAACCTTCCTCCACCACCACCAGGCGGTTGGTCTTCTTGACCGAGGCGATGATGGTGTCGAGATCGAGCGGCCGGATCGTGCGCAAGTCGATGATCTCGGCATCGATGCCAAGGCCACGCAGTTCCGCTTCAGCCTTGACCGCATAGGTCATGCCGATGCCGAAGGAGACGATGGTGACATCCTTGCCTGATTTATGGATGCGCGCCTTGCCGATCGGCAGCACGAAATCGTCCAGCTTCGGCACGTCGAAGGACTGACCGTAGAGGATTTCATTCTCGAGGAAGATGATCGGGTTCGGATCGCGGATCGCTGCCTTCAACAAGCCCTTGGCGTCAGCGGCGGTGTAGGGCATCACCACTTTCAGGCCCGGAATGTGGCTGTACCAGGCGGCATAGCACTGCGAGTGCTGAGCGGCGACGCGTGCGGCGGCGCCGTTCGGTCCACGGAACACGATCGGCGCGCCCATCTGGCCGCCCGACATATAGAGGGTCTTGGCGGCCGAGTTGATGATCTGGTCGATCGCCTGCATGGCGAAGTTGAAGGTCATGAACTCGACGATCGGCTTCAGGCCGGCCATCGCCGCACCCACGCCAACGCCGGCAAAGCCATGCTCGGTGATCGGCGTGTCGACGACGCGCCGCGGCCCGAATTCCTGCAGCAGGCCTTGCGTGATCTTGTAGGCGCCCTGGTATTCGGCAACCTCCTCGCCCATGACGAAGACATCGCCGTCGCGGCGCATTTCCTCGGCCATCGCATCGCGCAGCGCTTCGCGCACCGTGGTCGAGACCATTTCCGTGCCGGCCGGAATGTCCGGATCGGCGGCGATTTCCGTCTTCGGAGCAGCAGCCACCGGCGCAGCCGGCTTTGCGGCCTCCGCCTTATCCTCTGCGGCCGCCGGAGCCTCTGCCTTTGCAGGCGCTTCCGCCTTGGCGGGCGCCGCGGCCTTGCCGATATCCCCGGCACTTTCGCCGTCCTGTAGCAGCACGGCGATCGGTGTGTTGACCTTGACGCCTTCGGTACCGGCGGCGATCAGGATCTTGCCCAGCGTGCCTTCGTCAACGGCTTCGACTTCCATCGTCGCCTTGTCGGTCTCGATCTCGGCGATGACGTCGCCGGCGACGACTTTGTCGCCCTCGTTCTTCAACCACTTCGAAAGATTGCCCTCTTCCATGGTCGGCGAGAGAGCGGGCATGAGAATTTCGATCGGCATGTCCTTGCCCTCCCGTTACAATACGATATCGGTCCAGAGCTCGGACGGATCCGGCTCCGCGTCGTTCTGGGCAAATTCGGCGGCATCCGCGACAATGTCGCGGACCTCCTTGTCGATGGTCTTGAGCTCGTCCTCGGTCGCCCACTTCTTTTCCATCAGCCGTGCCTTGACCTGCTCGATCGGGTCATGGTCCGAGCGCATCTTCTGCACTTCTTCCTTCGAGCGGTATTTGGCCGGGTCGGACATCGAGTGACCGCGATAGCGGTAGGTCTGCATTTCGAGAATGATCGGCCCATTGCCGGCGCGGCACCATTCGGTCGCCTGGTCGCCGGCGGCCTTGACGGCGCGGACATCCATGCCGTCGACCTGGATGCCGGGAATCTTGAACGAGGCGCCACGGTGCGAAAAATTGGTTTCCGCCGAAGAGCGCGACACCGAGGTGCCCATGGCATAGCGGTTGTTCTCGATGATGTAGATCACCGGCAGCTTCCACAGCGAGGCCATGTTGAAGCTTTCATAGACCTGGCCCTGGTTGGCCGCGCCATCGCCGAAATAGGTCAGCGAAACATTGTTGTTGTCGCGGTAGCGGTTGGCGAAGGCCAACCCCGTGCCGAGCGACACCTGCGCGCCGACGATGCCGTGGCCGCCGTAAAAGTGCTTTTCCTTGGAGAACATGTGCATGGAGCCGCCCTTGCCCCGGGACAGGCCGCCCCGACGCCCGGTCAACTCGGCCATGACGCCGCGCGGCGACAGTTCCATCGCCAGCATGTGGCCGTGGTCGCGATAGGCGGTGATCATCTGATCGCCATCGATCAGTGCCATCTTCATGCCGGTGACGACCGCTTCCTGGCCGATATAGAGGTGGCAGAAGCCGCCGATGAAACCCATGCCGTAAAGCTGGCCGGCCTTTTCCTCGAAACGACGGATGAGCAGCATGTGCCGGTAAGCGGCAAGCTCTTCGTCCTTGGTGAATTCGGCAGGCTTGGGGGCCGAAAGCCCCGATTTGCCGTCGGATTTGGATTTGGCAGGCGCTTTTCTGGCGGCGGTGGCCATGCATCACTCCCTGTTGGCGTCTCTTTGTGGACATTAGAGCAGATGAAATCTGCTCTGGGGAGATCAGCTCTTCCCCACCGATTTAAGGGAGGCTAACACGCGTCAAAGCGTTGCGCCATGCCGAATTTGCATAGCTGGCATGCGCCTAAGCGATTAAAATCATTGAAAATATTGATGATTAACTTGAAATCAGTTATTTCGACGAGGTCGGCAACATAATGGTGATTTCGTCAGCCTGGGACAGATTGAGCGCCTTGCGTGCCTGCTCATCGAGCATGTCCTTTTCGAGCGTGCCTTCATGCATCAACCGAACGCGGCGCTCGAGTTCCATGCGGCGCGCCTTGATCACATCGAGCTGGCCTTGCAGCGCCACCGTCTGGGCTTCCAGCTGATATTTCGAATAGATGCCGAATTCGCCGTGATAGGCGTGGAAGCCGAAATAGGCCAGGAACGCCACGCAAAGCGAGGGAATGATCAGTCGGCCGGTGTTTCTCTGCTTGTGCTGACGCGTCCACATGATCCAAATCCTCGCGGCCGCGAACTCAGGCGGCTCACGATCTTTTTCGCCCGATTGTGCTTAACGGACGGTTACGGGTGTCCTGTTGGGCGGCGTCGAAACAAAAAAGGGCGGGAATGCTCCCGCCCTTTTGTCCGGTATCGATGAGCCGGTGTTTCTGGATCAGCCCTTGACCACCGACTTGCCGGCATAGCTTGCCTGCTTGCCGAGTTCTTCCTCGATGCGGATCAGCTGGTTGTACTTGGCCATGCGGTCGGAGCGCGACAGCGAGCCTGTCTTGATCTGTCCGCAATTGGTGGCAACCGCGAGATCGGCGATGGTCGAATCCTCGGTTTCGCCCGAGCGGTGCGACATGACGGCAGTGTAGCCGGCCTTGTGCGCGGTCTCTACGGCGTCGAGCGTTTCCGTCAGCGAGCCGATCTGGTTGACCTTGACGAGGATCGAATTGGCAACGCCCATGCGGATGCCGTCGCGCAGCCGCGCCGTATTGGTGACGAACAGGTCGTCGCCGACTAGCTGCGTCTTCTTGCCGATCAGGCCGGTCAGGTACTTCCAGCCTTCCCAGTCGTCCTCGGCCAAGCCGTCCTCGATCGAGATGATCGGATAGTCGGCGGCAAGCTTGGCCAGGTATTTGGCCTGGGCCCTGGGATCGCGCGTCTTCTTCTCGCCCTCATAGACGTAGTTGCCGTCCTTGAAGAACTCGGTCGCGGCGCAATCGAGGCCCAGCGCGATCTCGTCGCCCGGCTTGAAGCCGGCCTGCTCGATCGATTCCATGATGAAATCGAGCGCCACAGGCGCGCTTTTCAGGTTCGGGGCAAAGCCGCCCTCGTCGCCGACATTGGTGTTGTGGCCGGCGTCCTTCAGTTTCTTGCGCAGCGTATGGAAGATTTCCGAACCCCAGCGGACACCTTCGCGCAGCGTCGGCGCGCCGATCGGCAGGATCATGAATTCCTGGAAATCGATCGGGTTGTCGGCATGCGCGCCGCCATTGATGATGTTCATCATCGGTACCGGCAGGAGATGCGCCTTGGTGCCGCCGACATAGCGGTAGAGCGGCAGGCCGGCGGCATCGGCGGCCGCCTTGGCCACCGCTAGCGAAACGCCAAGAATGGCATTGGCGCCAAGCCGGCTCTTGTTGGGCGTGCCGTCAAGCTCGATCATGGTCTGGTCGATATGGATCTGGTTTTCGGCTTCCATGCCGCCGATGGCCTCGAACAGCTCGCCGTTCACCGCTTCGACGGCCCTGAGCACGCCCTTGCCGAGATAGCGGGCGCCACCGTCGCGCAGTTCGACGGCCTCGTGGGCGCCGGTCGAAGCACCCGACGGCACCGCCGCGCGGCCCATCGAGCCGTCTTCGAGAATGACATCGACCTCGACGGTCGGATTTCCACGGCTGTCCAGGATTTCACGCCCGACAATGTCGATGATGGCGGTCATTTGCGATGTCCTCGATTGATCTGAAGAATGCCGCACGTCTTAGCCAAAGTGCTGCAAAAGGCAATCGGCCGGCCGGCAATTATTGCCGCGGCATCAGCCTCTGAACGATTCACGAAGCGCAAATCGCTGTCATCATAAGTCATGTACGGTCGGCTGACTTCCGGTTAAGGTGCAGCGCGCGGGGCGAAACAGGAGGAGTTTCGCCATGTCCCAGTTGAGTGGTATCGTGAGTCTGTTCCTGATCGCGGCGGCATTCCTGACGTCGTGCGACAATCAGCAGTCGCCGCCGAAGGCGATGGCCCCCTTACATGTCAGCGAATAAGCCAGAATACAAAGCGGCCCCGTCTCTCGACGGGGCCGCTTTGTCGTTGCTGTCAATGCCAGTAAGGCGTGACCTTGTAGTAATTGTAAGATTCGTCGCGCGCCACCTCGCCATCCGCCCCGCTCAATTCGTTGATCGAATAGGCAGGCGCCGCTCTGAGTTGTTCCTTGGAAAACGGCACGACATAGCCGCCCTTGTCCTCATCATAGTCGAGGCTTGCCCACGGAATGGCGTGATATTTTTCGCCAATGCCGAGGAAGCCGCCAAAACCGATCACCGCGAACATGATGCCGTTCGTCATCTTGTCGAGCATCACATCCTCGATGCTTCCGATGCTCGTGCCTTCGGTATTGTAGACCGATGTACCGATGACCCGTGAAGCGGCGATGGCTTGGGTGTGACCTGTCTGGGTTGTCATGATTGTGCTCCTCATTGTGGTTTAGAACCATACTTGGACAATGAGGGGCGCGGGCGAAGGTTCCCGACTTTTTCGGCGACGCCCGGTCACTCCGAGAGGATGAAGGTAACCTTCATATTGACGCGATAAGCAACAATCTTGCCGTCTTGGACGACGATCTTCTGGTCCTGGATCTAAGCGCCCTCGACGTTCTTCAGGGTTTTCGAGGCGCGCGCAATTCCCTGTTCGATGGCGTCCTGAAAGCTCTTCTTCGACGACGATGTGATTTCGGTGACGCGGGCGACGGACATGGCTTCCTCCTGCCAAAACGCTCAGTTGCAAGGCAAGCGTATAGCCGGCTCGTGCCTTCCACAAGCGCCGGCAGTCGGCAGGGTATGCGTCCGGCCTTAGAGGCCCTTGGCGATACGGTCGAATGCCATCAGCCGCTCGAGCAAGGCTGGCATGTCCTTTAACGGCAGCATGTTCGGGCCATCCGACGAGGTCGAATTGTCAGGATCCTGGTGGGTCTCGATGAACACGCCGGCAACGCCAACAGCGACGGCCGCGCGCGCCAGCGTCTCGACAAAACGACGTTCACCGCCCGAGGACCCGCCCTGCCCGCCCGGTTGCTGCACCGAATGGGTGGCATCGAAGATCACCGGCGCGCCGATCTCGGCCATGATGGGAAGAGCGCGCATGTCGGAGACCAGCGTGTTGTAGCCGAAGGAGGCGCCGCGCTCGGTGGTCAGCACATTGGCATTGCCGGAACCGGTGATCTTGGCGACGACGTTCTTCATGTCCCAGGGGGCGAGGAACTGCCCCTTCTTCACATTGATCACCTTGCCGGTTTTCGCCGCGGCGACCAGCATGTCGGTCTGGCGCGACAGGAAAGCCGGAATCTGCAGGACATCGACATGCGGCGCGACGATGGCGCACTGCTCCTCGGTGTGGACATCGGTCAGCACGGGGAGCGAAAATTCCTTGCGCAGTTCGTCGAAGACGGGAAGGGCTGCGTCCATGCCGGCGCCGCGCGTCGCCGACAGCGAGGTGCGGTTGGCCTTGTCGTAGCTGGTCTTGTAGACGAGGCCTATGCCGAGCCTGCCGGTCAGTTCCTTCAGTGCGCCGGCCATGTCGAAGGCATGCTGGCGCGATTCAAACTGGCACGGGCCGGCGATCAGGGACAAAGCCGCCCTGTTGTCGAAGACGACATTGCCGACGGCTACAGACGAATTGGGCGCCATCGAATTGGACGCTTGCGGCTTGCTCATGGGATCTCCCGGAAGATAAAGGCCGCGCCCTGTCCGGGTGCACGCCGCACGACGATATCATTGCCCGCTATATTGTGTAGGACGGAATTGGCTGCAAGCAGCCTCGATGTCACATCGGCGTTCCGGACCGAAAAGACCACCGCTGCGAAGCGTAGATCTGTCGGCGCGCCGGCCGGCAGGCCGAAGCGCGCGGTGAAAGCCGCGCGGTCAAGCACGCTCAAATCCGCATTCGGCAAGGGAAAAATGCCGCCCTGCCCGTCGGCGGCCGGATCATCCACCGCCACGGAAATCAGCCCATGCTGCTTTCCGGGCGCATCGCTGACCGCCAAGATCTCGACAATTCCGGTCGCGCCGTTGGCGTGGGCCTGCAAAGCCGTGCGATCCACATCAGGCGCGTTGACCCGCTCGCAGGCAAACAGAAAGGCGTCCGTGGCTTCGGCTCCGGCCGCAAAGGCGAGCTTGAACGACGCGATGTCGCTTTTGCCGGCAGGGTCGGTGAAGGCGCGCGAAAAACCCAGCATGTCTCCCGCCGAGATGCCGGCATCGACATAGCGTGCATGGTCGGCATCGGCATTGCCCGTGCCTAGAACAATGGCGGAAAATCCCTCGTCGCCGTTGCTGTCGCGATAGGCGCGATCACGCGCGACGAAGACATTGCCGTCTGCGATAGCCTTTGCCGCCACCTGCTCGTCGCCGACCGCCAAAGGTTCGAGATAGGTGCCGTCGGCCAGGAAAACACAGCAGTTTTCCGTTCCGAACGGATGGATTCCGGTCGGGGCAACGACGAAGCCAAGCGCGGTGAGCCGGGCTCGCGCCACATCGAGGCTGTGCGTCGGGAGCACCAGATGATCGAGCGGATGGGTGCCTGCGGCTGCGGTTTTGGTCATGCAGGCGCGATGTGCATCATTCCGCAAAGCCGTTCAAGACTTGATCGCAATACCGGCCAGTTCGCCCGTCAATTCACCGGACGTCGAAAGGCGCCCCTGGAGCAAGGTTCGATCAGCTCCCCGCGACTACATCGGCGGAATAGCGCAGTTCACGCATCGGTTTGACCTTGCTGGTGGTCTGCGCGTAGAGCGGGTGCGCCTTGTAGGCGGCCAGCGCGGCGTCATCGACGAACTCCGCATAGACAACCACATCGACCTCATCCGACAGCGGATCCACCTTGGTGTTGAGCGTGACCTCGAACAGGCTGGAATGAGGAATGTCGCCGAGCGCCAGCAAGCCGGTGCGCACAGCCTCGACATCCTCTTTTCGCCGCGCGCTGAAGAAAACGATATGCCGGATCAACCCCGCCTCCTCGATCAAAGTGCCGGGGTCTTTTGTGACGGCAGGACGTTGGCGTCAATCGACAAGGATGTCGCGGCTGCTGCCACTGGAGTTAAGCTTTGCTGGTAACATATCGCACAACATGACTAAGCTCTTTCACAGCGGTGTCGAGATAGCGGCCCTGATTGTACATGCCATCCCAGATCAAAAAAAATGCGATGGCGGCAATGACGATTACATAACGCATGGCTAAATCTATCGCACAAGGAATTCTGCGGTCATAGGCGTTTTTTGACGCGCTGCGCCTTGGCTGTGCACAGGCACAGATGCCCGCCGGCGGGAGCAATCTGCTTGGCACAGCCCCGCTTGCAGCCTGCCCCTTGAAGTTTCCCCGCATGACGTGGAAGATTGTCGCACGGATTCACCGGGAAGCGCTGAAGCTCTGGTAGGGGGCGCGCACTTCGTTCGAGCCCGCTCGCCGACGAACCGGTCGCGGCGGCGTTCGAAGCTGGCGAATGATCCAAGAGAACCGTGGCCCGGCAATTTGCGCCGACACCGCGGAAATCCAGGGGCATGAGATGGCGCAAAAGGAACATGTTGGCGTAGCATTGAGCGACGCGGTCAGGCTCGATGAATTCAACTTCGCGGAGATCGTCAAAGGTCTGCCGGCGAAAGCGCGCATGGTGCTGTCGGCGGCGATGAACCTGCCTCGCGGTTCGCTCAGGGTGAGGCTGCCGGACGGCCGTGCCGTGCTCGTCGGCGGCAAGGGACCTGGCCCAGATGCCGAACTGGTGCTGAAGAATTGGCGCTTGCCCGGCCGCGCCTTTTCCGGCGGCACGATCGGTGTTGCCGAATCCTATATGGACGGCGATTGGGAAAGCCCTGATGTGACCAGCTTCCTGGAGCTGTTCGTGGTCAATTCGGTCATTGGCGAGCGTATCGCGGGCGGCACCAGTTGGCTGATCAACACCGTCCAGCGCATCCGCCACTGGTTCAACCAGAACACGCGCACCGGTTCGAAACGCAATATCTCGGCGCATTACGACCTCGGCAACGCCTTCTACAAGGAATGGCTCGATCCGAGCATGACCTATTCCTCGGCGCTCTACACGACCGGTGCCAACGACCTGGAAGGCGCCCAGGCCGCCAAATATCGCGCTCTGGCGAAGGATACAGGGATCGGTCCGAAGGACCATGTGCTGGAAATCGGTTGCGGCTGGGGTGGCTTCGCCGAATTCGCGGCGCGCGAGATCGGCTGCCGCGTGACCGGGCTGACGATCAGCCGCGAGCAGCACGATTTTGCCACGGCTCGCATCGCCAGGGCTGGTCTTGCCGACAAGGTCGACATCAAGCTGCAGGATTATCGCGACGAGACCGGCACCTATGACCGCATCGCCTCGATCGAGATGTTCGAGGCGGTCGGCGAGAAATACTGGCCGGTGTTTTTCGGCAAGATGAAGGCCTGTCTGAGGCCTGGCGGCACCGCCGGCCTGCAGATCATCACCATCAACGAAGCCGCCTACGACACCTATCGCGCAAGGCCGGATTTCATCCAGCGCTACGTCTTCCCGGGCGGCATGCTGCCGACGCCGTCGATTCTGAAGGCGCTCGGCAAGGATCATGGCCTTGCCCATCTGCGCGAGCGCGTGTTTCCGGACGACTACGCGCGCACGCTTGCCGAGTGGCGCCACCGGTTCTGGGCGTCATGGGAAAAGATCGTCCCGCTCGGCTTCGACGACCGCTTCAAGAAGCTCTGGGAGTTCTACCTGCACTATTGCGAGGCTGGCTTCCGCGCCAGCTACATCGACGTGCGCCAGGTGGTCTACAGGGCGTAAGCCGACACGCTCTTGAACGGTCTATGTCGAGCATGATCGCGACATAGCCGCGTCGTCGCCGTCAAAAAGTCCGATCGCGAAGCAGAATGCCGCGCAGGACGGACGAATCGGAAATCACCTGATGCGCAGACGGACGATCTTCTTCGGCGTCATTGTTGTCGCTGCGGTGGGCATCTGGCTCAACAACACCTCGCTGTTATCGAATCGCCCCGCCGGCAAGCCGGAGATGCTTGCCCATCGCGGCCTTGCCCAGGACTATTTGCGCGCAGGCATGACAGGACAGACTTGTACCGCCAGTCACATGTTGCCGCCGCGCCATGGCTACCTCGAAAACACAATTCCCTCGATGGAGGCCGCCTTTGCGCTGGGCGCCGACGCGCTCGAACTGGATGTTCACCCGACGACGGACGGCAAGTTCGCCGTCTTCCATGACTGGACGCTGGATTGCCGCACGGAAGGCACGGGAGAAACGCGCAGCCATTCCATGGCCGAGTTGAAGGCCCTCGATGTCGGCTATGGCTATACGGCGGATGGCGGCAAGACCTTTCCATTCCGCGGCAAAGGTATCGGCATGATGCCATCCCTGGATGAGGTTCTGACGCACTTCCCGGCCCGCCGCTTCAACATCAACGTCAAGAGCAACGATCCGGGCGAAGGCGAAAAGCTGGCCGCATGGCTTGCCACGCTGGCACCAGCCGAGCGCGGTTATCTCTCGGTCTATGGCGGCGACAAGCCGATTGCCGCGGTCAAGGCTGCGCTGCCGGACATGCATACGCTAAGCCGCGCATCGCTGACGCAATGCATCCTGCGCTATGCCGCAATTGGCTGGACCGGCTACGTTCCGGATGCCTGCCGCAAAGGCACCTTGCTCATCCCCGTCAACGTCGCGAAATGGATGTGGGGGTGGCCGAACCGGTTTCTCGATCGCATGCAAGGAGTCGACAGCCGCGTCTATCTGCTCGGCCCTTATTCCGGCGGCGACTTTTCGCAAGGGCTCGACGATCCCGAACTGATCAAGCAACTGCCGGACGGCTATTCCGGCGGCATTTCCACGGATGCGCTGGATCTCGTCATGCCTGACATCAAGGAACGTTTCGGCTCGGATCAATCCACGCCGTAAGGGGCTTGGATCGAGCCGCCTCGAAGCTACCCTTCAAAGCAGGATGCGGTATTTCGCGAAGCCCGCCTCGCCCTCGCCCGCCGGTTCGATCTTCAGCGATTTCACCTGCGCGATGAAATCCTTGGCCCTGGGGCCGGTTTCGAAGACGGCGCTGGCTCCAGGCAGCGGTGCGAACGACCAGTTGTCGTCCGCCGACGGATTGATCGTGCCCTCGCTGACGATATAGCGGACGATGACATCGCGATTGGTGTCCGGCGCCTCGTAGATGATCTTCGAGGCATTGATGTCGGGGAAATTGCCGCCGCCGCCAGCCCGGTAATTGTTGGTCGCAACGACGAATTTCTGATTGCGATCAATTGGCTTCCCATCGAAACTCAGGTCGACGATGCGATTGGCGCCAGCGTTGGCCAGCCCGCCCTTGGCATCGTATTTCGACGGCTGCGACAGATCGATCTTGTAGGTGACGCCGTCGATGACGTCGAAATTGTAGGACGGAAAATCAGTGTTGATGAGGGCCTGGTCGGCCTTATCAGGCTCGATCCGGTTGAAGATGCCGGCCGACATTTCCAGCCATTCCTTAACCTGCGCACCGGTGATTTCGACGGCACGCACGGTGTTGGGATAGAGATAGAGGTCGGCAACGTTCTTGATGGCGATGTCGCCCGCCGGCACGTCGGTATAGTAGTCGGCGCCGTTGCGCCCGCCGGCCTTGAACGGCGCGGCCGCCGACAGCAGCGGCACATCCTTCCATTGCGTGTTCTTGAGGATATCCCGGAGGTACCAGGTCTGCGCCTGGCTGACGACCTGCACCGACGGATCGTCGGCGACCAGCGCGAAATAGGAATAAAGCGGCGCGGAGGTCTTGCCGACGGGACGCCGCACATAGGCCAGCGTCGCCTGGTGGTCCTGTTCGAGGGCCGCGATGATGCGCTTGTCGTCCGGGACAGTCGGCTTGTTCTTGTTGTCGAGGCGTTCGAAGATCGGCCGCGCTTCGGAGGTGGCTGAAACGACCTTCCATTTCGACCCGTCACGCTCCAGCATCAGGTCGATCAGCCCCATATGCGAGCCCCAGAAACCGCCCATGACGGCGGGTTTGCCCTGCAGCGTGCCCTTTTGCGTGTCGACACCGTCGAGCGACTGGAAATCCTTCTTGCCGGGGAACACCAGATGCTGGTGGCCGGTGAACACCGCATCGATGCCGTCGACGCCGGCGACGAAGAACGAGGCGTTCTCCATCATGTCGCCCTGCTTCACGTCGATGCCGGAATGCGAGAGCGCAAGGACGATGTCGGCGCCCTCCTCCTTCATCTGCGGCACCCAGGCCTTGGCCGCCTCGACGATGTCGCGCGTCTTGACGTTGCCCTCGAGGTTCTTGAGATCCCAGACCATGATCTGCGGCGGCACGAAGCCGATGATGCCGACCCTGATCGGCTGCTCGGCGCCCGAACCGTCCTTGATCTTCTTGTCGAGGATGACATAGGGCTTGAGATAGAGCTTGTCGTCGCGCGGGTTCGCGGCAAGCTCGGTGCCGCGGATCAAATTGGCGCAGACGAAGGGAAAATTGGCGCCGGCCAGCACCTTATCCAGGAACGACAGGCCGTAGTTGAACTCGTGGTTGCCCAGCGTCGAGCACTCGTAGCCAAGCAGGTTCATGCCTTTCATGATCGGATGCAGGTCGCCGTCCTTCAGCCCCTTCTCATAGGCGATGTAGTCGCCCATCGGATTGCCCTGCAGCAGGTCGCCATTGTCGATCAGCATCGAATTCACGGCTTCCTTGCGCACAGCATCGATGAGAGACGCCGTGCGCGACAGGCCCAGCGTGTCGTTCGTTTTGTCGGCGTAGTAATCGTAAGGCAGCACGTTCACATGGATGTCGGTGGTCTCCATGATCCGGAGATGGGCCTGGTTGGCTTGAGCGCGGGCGGAGAACGGATGCAGCATGATCAGTGCCCCTGCGGCGGCGCCCGCAAGGAGATCGCGGCGGGATATGGGATGGAGCAGTTGCGACATGTTTTCTCCTTCGACAACTGACAAGCCCTGCCCCGAAGCGAACTTCGCTCTGAAACCTGCTTAAGTCCATTCAACAAGTCGCGCGCATGAAGCCGCCACTCGATCAGCAACGGATGACGTGCCGATGAACGATCGGGGCGAGGAAATCAGCCCTTGTCGTCGTCGCCTTGGGTGATCAGCCGCGCGCTGCGCTGGCCTGTCGCGTAAATCCATAGCCAGCTCAGCGAAACCGCAAGCCGGTTGCGAAAACCGATCAGGAAATAGATGTGCGCCACTCCCCACAGCCACCAGGCCGCCCGGCCGGTCAGCTTGAGCCAGCCGAAATCGATCACCGCGGCGCGCTTGCCGATCGTGGCGAGATCGCCGGCATGCCTGTAGTGGAAAGGACGCGCGGTCGTGTCGCCGCCGAGCCTGGCCTTGATGGTGGCCGCAACATGTCGGCCCTCCTGCTTGGCGGAAGGCGCGACGCCGGGCACCGGCCGGCCATCGGGCCGCAGCACAAGGGCGGCGTCGCCGATGACGAAAATCTCCGGGCTGCCAGATACAGTCAGATCGGGCTCGACCAGCACCCTGCCCGCGCGGTCCGCCTTCGCTCCCAGCCATTCAGCGGCCGGCGAAGCGGCAACGCCGGCTGCCCACAGGATCGTTCGGGCTGCCAGTTGCTTATCGCCAAACACAACACCTTCGGCGTCGCAGCGCGTGACGGCCCGGCCAAGCTCGACCGTCACACCGAGCCGCTCGAGCGCTTTGCTGGCATAGTCGGAAAGTTTCGGTGCGAAATTGGCCAGAATGCGGTCGCCGGCCTCGATCAGCACCACACGCGTCTGCCGCGCGTCGATGTTGCGGAATTCGCCGCGCAGCGTGTCATGCGCCAGCTCGATGATGGTGCCGGCAAGCTCGACGCCGGTCGGCCCGCCGCCGACGATCGCAATGGTCAGCAACGCCCGGCGTTTGGCCGGATCGGTCTCCCGCTCGGCCTGCTCGAAGGCCAGCAGAATTCGCCGCCGAATGCTGGTGGCGTCCTCCAGCGTCTTCAGGCCCGGGGCGAAAGGCTCCCATTCGTCGTGGCCGAAATAGGCGTGGCGGGCCCCGGTGGCGAGCACCAGCGTGTCGTAGGCGACCGCGCTGCTGTCATCGAGCAGCACGCGCTTGCCGGCGCGGTCGACACCGGTGACATTGGCGAGCAGCGTCGTCACATCCTTGCGCTTGCGCAGGAGGTGGCGGATCGGCCAGGCAACCTCGGAGGTGGCCAGCGCCGTCGTCGCCACCTGGTAGAGCAGCGGCTGGAAGAGGTGATGGTTGCGCTTGTCGATCATGGTGATGCGCACGGGAGCGCCAGCAAGTGCACGGGTGAACTCGAGACCGCCGAAACCCGCGCCGACAACGACGACATGATGCCTGGCTTCATTCATTTCGTTCACCCCGATGGCAAGATTGCCTGTCCTGGATGTAGGTATTTTTGTGCAATGCAACAACAGATGGACGGTGCCCGAGACTCGTCGTTCCATGTCGTGAATGCACATGTTGTATCGTATCGCGAGGTATAGCGTCATCGAACACGCGATGAGGTGAGGCATGGCCAATGATCGTGACGACGATGCTCCGGCGCAGTATTCTTCGCCGCCCTGTTTCATGCACGAGCTCGATCCGGAATTCCGTGCGCCTTCGAGCGACTGGATCGATGTGAGACGCTGGCGCAAGGCCGAACGCGAACGGCTGATCGCTGCGCGTCTCGCCGTTTCGGCCGACGCGCGAGCGGTAATGTCGCAACGCATCGCCGATGGCCTCGACGCGATCATTGGCGAGATCGCCGGGCGCATGGTCAGTCTTTACTGGCCGTTTCGCGGCGAGCCGGATTTGCGGCCTTGGATGGCGTCCATAAACGAACGCGGCGGCCGCACCGCCCTGCCCATCGTCATCGAGAAGGGGCAGCCGCTGATCTTCCGCGCCTACAAAGCGGGCGACCGGCTGGAGAAAGGTGTCTGGAACATCCCGATGCCGGCCGAGGGCGATCCGGTGCTGCCGGACATCGTCATCTCGCCGATCGTCGGCATCGATCCCCAGAACTACCGCCTGGGTTATGGCGGCGGCTTCTTCGACCGCACGCTGGCAGCGATGCCGTTCAAGCCGCTGGTCATCGGCGTCGGCTACGAGCTGCAACGCATCGCGACCATCTACCCGCAGCCGCACGATATCCCGATGGATCGGGTGGTAACGGAGGCCAGCTAGTCCAGGCTGTGCTGAGATTCAGGTCAGGCCGAGTCGAAAATGGTCGCTTCCGAGAACGGGAGCGGAGCGTACTTTTCGTACGCGAGCACCGGAAGCGCATGGAGCTACCATTTGCAGGCCGGCATCACCTGAATATCAACGCAGCCTAGGCCATTTCCGGCTTCATGCCCATGGCGGTCCTGTCGACGATTTCGCGTAGCGCAAAGGACGAATTGATCTTGGTCACGTGCGGCATCGCCGACAGCCATTCCTTGTGGATGCGCTCATAGTCGACGAGATCCTTCGCCGCGATCCGCAGGATGTAGTCGTACTCGCCCGACATCAGGTGACAGGACAGCACGTTCGGGCAGCGTTTGATCGCCGCCTCGAAATCCGAGAGCGTCTTCTCGAACTGTCCCGACAGCGATATGTGCACGATCGCCGTCATCTGGTGGCCGAGTGCTGCATTGGAAAGCCGGGCATGATAGCCGCGGATGGTTCCGGATTTCTCCAGATTGTCGAGCCGGCGCGAACAGGCCGACTGCGACAGGCCGACCTTCTCGGCCAGTGCCGCATTGGGTATCCTGCCATCCTTCTGCAAAGCCTCGAGAATGGCGATATCAATCCTGTCGAGCCGCATTTTTCGTGAATCCTGCGAATATCCAGCTATTTCGCGCAACGATTATCGAAACCTGCCGGTTGGCGCAAGCGCATTCGCAAACACCTGCGCAACGATTCGTGGTTCACTCCATCCATACAGGGAACGAGCCCAAAGGGCCGGATCAGGAGAAGAAAATGCGCGTCGGCTGCCCCAAGGAAATCAAGAACCACGAATACCGCGTCGGCCTCACCCCCGGCTCGGTCCGCGAATATGTCGCCCATGGCCACGAAGTGCTGGTTGAGACCGGGGCCGGTGCCGGCATCGCCGCCGATGACAACGCCTATCGCGCCGCCGGCGCCACGATTGCCAAGACGGCCGCCGAGGTGTTCGCCAGGTCGGACATGATCGTCAAGGTCAAGGAGCCGCAGCCCAGCGAATGGGCGCAGCTTCGCGAAGGCCAGATCCTGTACACCTACCTTCACCTTGCTCCGGATCCGGAGCAGACCAAGGGCCTGCTTGCGTCCGGCGTGACGGCAATCGCCTACGAGACCGTGACCGACGACCGTGGCGGCCTGCCGTTGCTGGCGCCGATGTCGGAAGTTGCCGGACGCCTGTCGATCCAGGCCGGCGCCACGGCGCTGCAGAAGGCCAATGGCGGCCGCGGCGTGCTACTCGGCGGCGTGCCCGGCGTGCTGCCCGGTAAGGTCACCGTGCTCGGCGGTGGCGTCGTCGGCCTGCACGCGGCCAGGATGGCGGCCGGCCTTGGCGCCGACGTCACCATCATCGACCGCTCGATCCCGCGCCTGCGCCAGCTCGACGACCTCTTCGCCGGCCGCGTCCACACCCGTTACTCGACTGTCGAGGCGCTGGAAGAAGAGTGTTTTTCAGCCGACATCGTCGTCGGCGCGGTGCTGATCCCGGGTGCCGCGGCGCCAAAACTGGTTTCGCGCGAAATGCTGTCGGGCATGAAGAAAGGCTCGGTGCTGGTCGACGTCGCCATCGACCAGGGCGGCTGCTTCGAGACCTCGCACGCCACCACTCATGCCGAGCCGACCTATGAGGTCGACGGCGTCATCCACTATTGCGTCGCCAACATGCCTGGTGCCGTGCCGGTCACTTCGGCCCACGCGCTCAACAACGCGACGCTTCACTACGGCCTGCAGCTCGCCGACAAGGGCCTGAAGGCGCTGGTCGACGATCATCACCTGCGCAACGGCCTCAATGTCCACAAGGGCAAGATCACCAACCGGGCAGTCGCCGAGGCGCTCGGCTACGAACTGGTCGAGCCGAAAGCCGTTCTCGCCGCCTGATTTTCGCGAAAACAGCTCCTTTCAATCCAGCCCGCCGGTTCCATGCCGGCGGGTTTTTTCTTGCGAGCCTGTTTTTCAGGCAAAGCATGGCGTCGAAAGATGTGACGCAACGGCACTTTGCTCATCATTGTTGCATATTTGTCATTCCCGTACCGGCCGACTCCCTGCTAGAGACATTCCGGGTTTACTCATTGGGGTACGGGCATATGTTCATTCGCACATCCGCGAAATCTTTTCTTCTTGGTGCTGGTTCTGCTGTGGCTTTGATGTCTGCTGCTCATGCAGCAGATGTCGTCCAGCCGGTAGAAGAAGCTGCCGGCTTTAACTGGAGCGGCCTCTACGTTGGTTTTGGCGTCGGTGCCGGTGCCAACGTACACGAGCTCGGCAGCGATTTTATTCCAATCTCGCTGAACGGCATTGGTGGCGAAGGCGTCTATGGTGAGCTGACGGTTGGCTATGACTATATGGTCTCGCCCCGGTTCCTCATCGGCGGTCTGCTGGACGCTCACGTGGGCAACATCAAGACCACGCTGGACATTACGGGGTTCGACGCTTCGATCAAGGAAACCTACGGTTTCGACGCTGGCCTGCGTCTCGGCTACCTCTTGACGCCGAACACTCTGGGCTACGTGCTGGGTGGCTATTCCTGGCAGAAGTACAAGCTCGATACGAACGCCGGCTTCGACTTTGATTGGGATCAGAGCGGGTATTTTGTCGGAGGTGGCATCGAAACGGCCATCAACAGCAATTGGACGATCAAGACTGAGTATCGCTATACGGGCTTCGGGACCAAGGACGATCTTCTTTCCGAGGCTGGCATTGTCGGGGTTCCGGACGGTCTCCTGAATCTTGACACCTCGCGCCATACTTTCCAGATCGCAGCCAATTACCGGTTCGGTGCCCAGAACGGCGGCGGCGCTGCATTCGAGACGCCAGCCTACAACTGGACCGGATTCTATATCGGCGGCGCTGGTGGTGCCGGTGCGTCCGTGCACCAAATCAACGTTCCGCCGCTCGGCGGCCTGGAATTCAATGGTCTCGGTGGCGAAGGTGCCTTTGGTGAACTGAACGTCGGCTACGATCATGACTTCGGCAGCTGGGTCGCAGGCGTCATGGTCGATGCACGCTACTCCGGCATGACTTCCGAACTGGAGCTCGGCGGCGGATCGATCAACGTCGATACAGACTATGGGTTCGATGTGTTGGGCCGCGTCGGCATGAAGATGAACGAATCGACCCTTGCCTATGCGCTTGCCGGCTACAGCTGGCAGCATTTCGATCTGAACGCTTCCGACCCGATCGGCGACATTCTCGACTGGGGTTCCAGCGGTTTCTCGGTTGGTGGCGGCCTTGAAACGGCTCTGTCCAGCAATGTCACCGTTGGCCTCGAATATCGCTATTCGCAGTTCGCCGAGAAGGACTTTTCTTCGGAATTCGGCGCACCCGACGACACCCTTACCTCGACTTCCTCTTTCCACACCGTGCGTCTCGGCGCGAAGTACAAGTTCAACTAAAAGGCCCTCCAGCCAAACAGTTGCAGCCCGTCGGCCATGCCGGCGGGCTTTTTTTATTGCTCGAATCTTTCCGCGCCAAACGCAGGCAACAAAAAAGCGGAGCCAAAGCCCCGCTTCCTCGATGTCGAGATTTACCGCCGGTTCATCCGCGGTCGGCAAATCGATCGACAATGGCTTTCTATCGCGCATATGCGACGGCAGTACGACAACTGTTTCCAGCGGCTAGTCTCAGCCTCAAGCGCGCTCGATGCGGCACTGGTAGCAATTGTTGCGCGCCGAACGGACATGGACGTAGGCGATCTCGTCGCGTTCGAACAGCGTCTCGGCCCGTGCAGCAATTGCCGTGGTCGGGATGACGCCGCCGCTGCCATAGACGATGCGATCATCCCTGCCATAGCCGCGCACGATGTAGTCGGGGCTTTCGAGAATCTCGGGCAGCGCCTCGCTCTCGGCAGCGCGGTCGCATTCCTCGCCATGCAGGAAGATCGGCCCCGTTTCAGCATAGGGCTGAAGCTGCGGGAATGGCCGGTACGCCAGAACAAGATAGGCATCGCCGGCGGCGATGTTCTTCAAGCAATGCCGGCAAGGCATGCCGTCACCGTCGGAGATCTTTCGCTCGGGCATTTGACCATAAGCATCGATCCCGCCGCGCTGCAGCGTCCTGACACCTTCGGTCGGCAAAGCTTTGAACTGGATGGTCATGGAAAATCTCCGGTGTGGTCTACCGGAAATTATCCCTTTGAACTCTCGCCGCCACCCGATTCCTGCCAGATATCGAAGAGCCGGTCGCCCGTCGGCGACCGGCTCTCATCAAGTCCCGTCGAAGGCGCCGGCTAACTAAAATTCAGAGCTGCGGCTCAACGGATGAAATCGTCGAAGCGGCGCAGTGTCACCCGGCGATTCTGCCAGTTTTCGTTCTGCGTCTGCACCAGCAAAAACTCTTCGCCATAGCCGACTGTCTCGAGAGCATGACCCGGCACGCCGAATTCGCGCACCAATGTGCGCTTGAGCGAAGCGGCGCGCTGTTCGGACAGAGCCTGATTCGACTGGAAGGAGCCGACGGCGTCGGTGTGGCCCTCGATCAGCACCCGGGCGCCGCGATCGCGGCGCAGGATGCGCCGCAGCGCGTCGGCAATGGTCTCGATCTTGTCGTATTGCGAGTTGGCAATAGCCGCCGAACCGAAGGCGAAGTTGATCGACTGGATATCGATCGAGCGGGCCATGCGGCGCAAATCCGGGCGCCGCTTGAATTCGCGGATGGTGACGCGCTCGTCCGGCCGCAATTTCACCCGCGGCGCCGCCTCGAGCTTCCGCTCGATCGTCGCGGCCGAAGGCGTTGTCGCCTGGGCTGCGGCCAGGCTTGGCATGGCAATTGCCGCGATCAGCGCGGCGGCAAGTGTACGGCGGGTCAGCATGTCTTCGTCTCCTTCGGCCTTGGCCGCATTGATGGTGCCGGCAACATGCCAAAAACAGCCTGAAGGGCCGATGAACGGCGGGTTCAGATTAGAGCTGGTGTCAGCTTCCGGCTAGGGCCGCATGACGCTGGCCGCACGCTCGGTGAAAGGCAGCGGATGGACGATTTCCCTCTTTTGCGCCACCGGTGCAAAGCCGAGCTTCTGGTAGAGCGGCAGAGCCGCCGGATGATCGAGCGTGCAGGTCTGCACCGTCACCCGCTTCGGCCCATGCGACCATGCGGCGGCGATCGCGGAGCCCAGGAACCAGCGGCCGATGCCTTGCCCGGTGGCATGTTCCATCATGCCGAAATAGGCGAGCTCGACTTCTTCCGGCAGATGCGGCTTGAGATCGAAGAAGCCGGCGGGCGCGCCGTCGAGGTAAAGCACCCTGATGTCGCGATCCTCACGATGGATGCCGGCGGAAAGCTCGTCGTCATCCAGCCTCAGCACATTGACCCAGTGCCATTTGCGCCCCACCCGGTCCATCAGATAGCGGTAGAAATGCAGCGGAATGTCCTTGGTCTTCAGCAGCGCGACCTGACGGTTATACGGCACAGGCGGCGAATAGGCCGGAGGCACATGCATCTCGAGGAACGTCACCGTGACTTCGATGTCTTCCAGCGCGCCGTTTTCCATCGTCTTCATTCCTTGCCGGTCACAACGGGGCCGGTCGCCACGGGCGTGTCGGAAAGCCCGCCCCACTCCGTCCAGGAGCCGTCGTAAAGCCTGTTGTTCGTATGGCCAAGCGTTTCCAGCGCCAGCGTCACCACCGCCGCGGTAATACCGGAACCGCATGAAGTGACGACAGGTTTCGCCAGATCGATGCCGGCCTCCTCGATCACCTTGCGCAGGCGGTCCTTCGACAGCAGCTCGCCATTTTCCGACAGCGCCGAATAGGGCAGATTGCGCGCGCCGGGCATATGGCCGGAGCGGATACCCGCGCGCGGCTCAGGTTCAGTGCCGGTGAAGCGGCCCGGTCCACGGGCGTCGGCGATCTGGCTCGCCCTGGTGTCGACGATCCCGCGCATGTCGGCGAGGCCAGCGACGCGCCCGGCGTCGAAATCGGCATGAAACACGCTTGGCGCGATCTTGGTCGGTTCGGCCGTCACCGGCCTGCCGGCGGCTTTCCAGCCATCGAAGCCGCCCTCCAGAATATAGGTCTGAAAGACGCCCATCACCCGGAACATCCACCACGCCCGGGGTGCGGAGAAGAAACCCGGGCCGTCGTAGACGACGATGGTGTCATCGGCCGAAACGCCCATGGCGCCGACATACTGGGCAAAATGCTGCGGCGACGGCAAGGTATGCGGCAGGGGCGAATCCGGGCCCGAAACGGCATCCTGATCGAGAAATCGTGCGCCCGGGATGTGGGCCGACTCATACTCGCCGCGCGCATCGCGCTTCTGCGCCGGGAGATACCAGGATGCGTCGATGATCGTCAGGCCCGGCTCGCCGAGACGTTGCTGCAGCCAGTCTGCGTCGACGGTGAAGGGGCTGTCCTCGGCCATTTTGTTCTCCTGCTCGCTTTTTGGCGATCACTGTCCTGTTCAGTTTGCCGGCATCGGCCCAAAGCGGATGCGGAAGCGCCGGTTCTCGCGGCCCTTCTTCTCGATCTTGCCGATGTGGATTTCGCCGACTTCGGCGGTGCTTTTCACATGGGTGCCGCCGCAGGGCTGGCTGTCCACCGATGCGTTGTCGCCGATACAGACCAGGCGGATCTTGCCTGTGCCCACCGGCGGCCGAACGTTCTTGGATTTCACCAGGCCGGGATTGGCGGCCAGGTCTTCGTCACTGATCAGCCTGACAAAGATCGGATGATCGGCCCGCACCAGGTCCATCAGCCCGGCGGTGACGTCCTCCTTGGTGAAGCCGGCATCCGGAGCGTCGAAGTCGACACGGCTGTCGTCCTCGGAAACCGAGGCACCGGTGATCGGGAACGGGCAGACGACGGTAAGCAGGTGGCAAGCCGCGTGCATGCGCATCAGGAGATGCCGCCGCTCCCAGTCGATCGCCAGCCTCAGCGCCTCGCCGGGCTGCGGAACCGCCTGCTCCGGCGCCGGCACGTGTATGATCTCGTCCTTGGTCTCACCGGTGAGGGTGGCGGCAATGATGATACGGCTGCCGTCGCCACGTTCGAGATACCCGGTATCGCCCGGTTGGCCGCCCGAAGTGGCGTAGAAGATCGTCCGGTCGAGGATGATACCGCCGCGATCGTTGACGGCAACGACCGTTGCGTCCGCCGTCCGCAGATAGGCATCGTCGCGAAACAGGGCGTCCGTCCTGTTTGCCATCACGCGACCTTTTCGAACGGCACCGGAATTGTGCTCTTCAGTTCCATCCAGCCTGGCACCGGCAGCTGCTTTTCGCGCAGGAATTCCGGGTTGAACAGTTTTGATTGATAGCGCGTGCCATAATCACAAAGAATGGTCACGATGGTGTGGCCGGGACCTAGTTCCCTGGCCAGACGGATCGCGCCGGCTATGTTGATGCCGGTCGAGCCGCCGACGCAAAGGCCCTCTTCCTGGATCAGGTCGAAGACGATCGGCAGCGCATCCTCATCGGGGATCTGGAATGAAAAATCCGGCGTGAACCCTTCGAGATTGGCGGTTATGCGCCCCTGCCCGATGCCTTCGGTGATCGAGCTGCCTTCGGACTTCAGCTCGCCGCTGGTGTAGAAAGAATAGAGCGCGGCCCCCAGCGGATCGGCGAGCGCGATCTTCACATCCCGGCTTTTGGCCTTCAGTCCGGAGGCGACGCCGGCCAGCGTGCCGCCAGAACCGACCGCCGACACGAAACCGTCGACCTTGCCGCCGGTCTGGCTCCAGATCTCCTCCGCGGTGGTGCGGATATGGCCGTCACGGTTGGCGACATTGTCGAACTGGTTGGCCCAGATGGCGCCGTTCGGTTCTGTCTTTGCCAGTTGCTCGGCCAGCCGCCCCGACAGTTTCACGTAGTTGTTGGGATTCCTGTAGGGCACGGCCGGCACCTCGATCAGCTCAGCGCCGAGCAGCTTGATCGTGTCCTTCTTTTCCTGGCTCTGCGTCTCGGGAATGACGATGACGGTCCGGTAGCCGAGCGCCTTGGCGACCAGCGTCAGCCCGATGCCGGTATTGCCCGCCGTTCCCTCGACGATCACGCCGCCGGGCTTCAGCAGCCCGCGCTTCTCGGCGTCGCGGATGATGAACAGGCCCGCGCGATCCTTGACCGACTGGCCCGGATTCATGAATTCGGCCTTGCCCAGGATCTCGCAACCGGTTTGTTCCGAAGCTTTGTTGAGGCGGATCAGAGGAGTGTTGCCGATCGCGTCGATCACAGAACGGGGCATTCAGGATTCCTTGTGTAGGTGCGCCGAAACCCTAGAAACCCGAAGCTGCGGTTTCAAGGCAAGAATTTGTCTGGTCCAGTCGCATTTGCAGTGCTGTTGTTGCGTCGGCGCTTCCCGAGGCTGGCCTCTTGCGCCACTGTTCATTTCCGGCTGACGTTGAAAAGCGGCTTTTCATTCGATTTCTTCACCGCTAGAGCAATTCCAGGAAAAGTGTGAAACGGTTTTCCGTCCGGAATTGCGTAGAAACAAGGAGATAGAGCAGTTCGCCGTTTCCGTGAAACGGTGAACCGCTCTAGAGCAAAGCACCAACAAGTCGACAGGGCGCAGCATGACACTCTACCGGGCTAACCCGAAGCACGGCGTCGCCTGGATCACGGGCGGCTCAAGCGGCATCGGCCGTGCGCTGGCCAGGGATCTTGCTTCCCAGGGCTATGCGGTCGCGGTGACGGCGCTTGACGACGATCCGATCGACACGCTCGTCGTCGAGACCGCGCAGATGCCGGGCAGTGTCACGGCCTTTCCCTGCGATGTCACCGACGAGCCGCGCATGGCAAGAACCGTCGCCGCGATCGAGAAGGAGCTCGGTCCCATCGTGCTCGCCATCTTCAATGCAGGGAACTACATTTCGACGCCGGGGGAGAATCTTGTCGTCAACGACTTTCGCCGGTCCTTCGAGGTCAATTATTTCGGCATCATCAACGGCCTCGTGCCCGCGGTCGAACGCATGCGTGTGCGGGCGCGCGGCCATGTCGTGCTGGTCGGCTCGGTGACATCCTATTTCGGCTGGCCGACAACGGCCGCCTATGGCGGCACCAAGGCGGCGATCAACATCCTGGCCGAGTCGCTGAAGTATGATTTCGACAAGATGAACGTGCGTATCCAGGTGTTCAATCCCGGCTTCATCGACACCCCGCTGACCGAGAAGAACATGCTGCCCATGCCGGGACTGATGCCGGTCAGCCGCGCATCGCGCCGCATGGCGCGGGGCATCAAGTCCGGCGGCTTCGAAGTCCATTTCCCGCGCCGGACCAGCTGGCCCCTGAAACTGCTCGGCCTGCTGCCGAGGCCGCTGTGCAGAGGGTTTATCAGCCTGATGACCAGTTGGAAGGCGCGGCCGCTGCATTACGACCGCAAGCCCCCGATCGAATAGGCCGCCGGCGAAATTAGCAGGCCCACCGTTTCGGGCCGCCTTGGTCATGGTTGAGACAAGTGCTGCGTGGAGTCTGCGATGGGGCGACGGATCGTGCTTGCTGTGCTGGGCCTCATCGCCATTCTCGCACTGGCCTTCGTGCTCGGCCCGCGCGTTCGCGTCGACACCACGATCCGTTTCGATCCCTCGCTCATCGCTGACGATCCGCAGGCCTATGTGGCAAAGGCGGAAGCCGCCATCCCCGGAATCCGTGACGGGCTGGAAAAAGAGATCGTCTGGGCCGATCCGTTGGTGCATGCCAGGACGCCGCTGTCGATCGTCTACATCCACGGCTTTTCCGCATCGAAGGGCGAGGTCCGCCCGCTGCCCGACGAAGTGGCGGAACAGCTTGATGCCAATCTCTTCTACACCCGGCTCACCGGTCACGGGCAGGATGGCGCGGCGATGACGCAAGGCAGCATCAACGCCTGGATCAACGACTATGAGGAAGCGCTCGCCATCGGCCGGGCGATCGGCGACAAGGTGATCGTCATCTCGACGTCGACCGGCGGCTCGCTGGCGGTCTGGGCGGCAACGCAGCCCGGTGTATCGGACGAGGTGGCGGCGATTGCGTTCATCTCGCCGAACTTCGGCGTCAAGGCTTCGGGCGCCGAGATCCTGACCATGCCGTGGGGCAAACAAATTGCCAGGCTGGTCGCCGGCAAGGAACACAGCTTCGTGCCGCGCAACGCGCTGAATGAAGAATTCTGGACCACCCGCTATCCGATCGAAGCAACCTTGCCGATGCAGGCGCTGACCGAGCTTGCCTATGGCGCGCCGGTGGAGAAGGCGACCATCCCTGCTTTGTTCATCTTTTCTGATTCGGACAAAGTGGTGCGGGCCGACCGCACCCGCGAGATTGCCGGGCGCTGGGGCGCGCCGCATGAACTGGTTCCGGTCGATGACACCGGCGACCCGGACAATCACGTCATTGCCGGCGACGCGCTGTCGCCGTCGACCACGGCGTTTCTGGCGCAAAGGATCGCCGTCTGGATCGAAGCGGTGGTGAAGTAGGCAAACGGAAAGGGCGACCGAAGCATCGCTTCAGCCGCCCTTTCCTTGTCTGTCCCGGCAATCAGCCAGCCTGAGCTTGACTGACTACAACGCTGGCTACTTACGCAGCCCGCGCTGCCGGACGCTTGCCGCCGAAGCGGCGCTTGTTGTTGCCTTTGAAGGCCGGCTTGGCGCCTTCCGGCTTGCGCTCGCCTGCGAAGGCAGGCTTGTCGCCGAAGCGCTTCTTGCCAAAGCCGTTGCCCTTGTTCTCGCCACCGGGCCGCCTGCCGTCGCGACGGCCATTGCGGTCGTTGCGATCATTGGCCGGCTCGAAGCGCTCGTTCTTTTCAGCCGGATTGCGCACCGGATCCGGGCTGCCGAGATGGTCGGCAACGATCGGCAGCTTGGTGCGGATGATGCGCTCGACCTGGCGCAGCTTGCTGTTCTCGGAAGGATCGCAAAGCGTGATCGCGATGCCGTCCATGCCGTTGCGGCCGGTACGTCCGATGCGGTGGACGTAGCTCTCGGCTTCATCAGGCAGGTCGAAATTCACGACATGGCTGATGCCGGGGACGTCGATGCCGCGCGCCGCAATGTCGGTCGCCACCAGAATGCGCACCGAGCCGTCGCGGAAATCGTTCAGCGCTTTCTGGCGGGCATTCTGCGACTTGTTGCCGTGGATGACGGCGGCCTTGAAGCCGTCACGCTCGAGGTCCTTGGTCACCCTGTCGGCACCATGCTTGGTGCGCGAGAAGATGATGACGGACTTCATCGCCTCGTCGGCGAGCATCGTCGACAGAACCTGGCGCTTCTGCTTGGTGCGGGCAAAGACCACGCCCTGCACGATCTCGGCCGCCGCCGTGCTTTGCGGCGCGACTTCAACGCGGATCGGGTTCTTCAGCAGGCCCTTGGCCAGTTCGGCGATTTCATTGGGCATGGTCGCCGAGAACAGCACCGTCTGACGGTCGGGCGCCGTCGCCTTGGCGATACGCTTGACGTCGTTGATGAAGCCCATGTCGAGCATGCGGTCGCCTTCGTCCAGCACCAGCCATTTGGTGTCGGCAAGCACGAGGTCGCCCTCACGCACAAGGTCGGTCAACCGGCCGGGCGTGGCGATCAGGATGTCGACGCCGGGAGCAACCTTCTTCACCTGGCTGAAGCGGGACACGCCGCCGAGCACGAGCGCGGTCGAGACATGCGCGCCCTTGGCGAGGATCTTGATCGTGTCTTCGATCTGCACGGCGAGTTCGCGCGTCGGCGCCAGGATAAGCGCACGCGCCGTCTTCGGCCGGCGCTTGGTGCCAAGCGCAATGATCTTCGACAAGATCGGCAGCGCGAAGGCCGCGGTCTTGCCGGAGCCGGTCTGGGCGATGCCGAAAATGTCACGGCCTTCCATCTGAGGCGGGATCGCCTGTGCCTGGATCGGCTTCGGCTCGGCGAAGCCGGCGTTGTGGGTGGCCTTGAGCAGCGCGCCCGTAATACCCAGTGCCGCGAAACCGGTGAGTTCCGCAGTGCTACCGGGCAAAGTGTTTTCGTTGGTCAAAATAATCTTCTTTCACGCGGCTTCTGGCCGCAAACATCGATGGCGGCAGGGCGCAACCTGCCGTCGAAAAATCTGTGATGAACGACAAGGCGGGCGGACGTATTCGTCCACTCGGCTGCGCTGTCGTGCCCGCAGGCATCATGCCACGGGGCTTTTTCGCCGCTTTGTGATTTACCGGAAAAAGGGCCGATATACCGGAAAGAGGGAAAACAGACGCAACCAGTCTCATTTGTCGAGAAGGCCGGATTCGTTCCCGGCCCAAGCGCCTATGGGCTGCATATGGCTGAGTTCGCCGCCAAATGCAAGGGGCGTCATGCTGCAGCGCAACAAAACCCGTGGCGCAAGCGGCGCTTGCGCTCGCTTGCCGGCACGATTACCACGAAATGCCACTGGCTTGGGAGGTAATCGATGAAAGACGTTCTCAAGGAACTCGAGCGCCGCCGCGAGATCGCCCGCATGGGTGGCGGCCAGGTCCGCATCGATGCCCAGCACAAGAAGGGTAAGCTCACCGCGCGCGAACGCATCGAGGTGTTTCTCGACGAGGGCTCGTTCGAGGAATTCGACATGTATGTCGAGCACCGCTCGACCGACTTCGGCATGGAGAACACAAAGATCGCCGGCGACGGCGTCGTCACCGGCTGGGGCACGGTCAACGGCCGCCCGGTCTACCTCTTCGCCAAGGATTTTACCGTGTTCGGCGGCTCGCTGTCGGAAGCGCATGCCGAGAAGGTCATCAAGGTGCAGGAGATGGCGCTGCGCAACCGGGCGCCGATCATCGGCCTCTACGATGCTGGCGGCGCGCGCATCCAGGAGGGCGTCGCGGCACTCGGCGGCTATGCCGAGATCTTTCAGCGCAACGTGCTGGCGTCCGGCGTCATTCCGCAGATTTCCGTCATCATGGGCCCATGCGCCGGCGGCGACGTCTATTCGCCTGCCATGACCGACTTCATCTTCATGGTGCGCGACACTTCCTACATGTTCGTCACCGGACCGGATGTGGTGAAGACCGTGACCAACGAGACGGTGACCGCCGAGAGCCTGGGCGGCGCCTCCGTCCACACGACGAAATCCTCGATCGCCGACGGCGCCTATGACAATGATGTCGAGGCGCTGTTGCAGATGCGCCGGCTGGTCGACCTGCTGCCGGCTTCCAACACATCGGAGCTTCCCGAGATCGAATGCTACCAGTCGGTCACCGACCATGATTTGTCGCTCGACCGGCTGATTCCCGACAATGCCAACAAGCCCTACGACATCAAGGAACTGATCATGAAAGTTGCCGACGAAGGCGACTTCTTCGAGATCCAGCAGAACTTCGCCAAGAACATCGTCACCGGGTTCGGGCGTGTCGAGGGTCGCACCGTCGGCTTCGTCGCCAACCAGCCGATGGTGCTGGCCGGCGTGCTCGATTCGGATGCCAGCCGCAAAGCGGCGCGCTTCGTGCGCTTCTGCGACTGTTTCTCGATACCGATCGTCACCTTCGTCGATGTCCCCGGTTTCCTGCCCGGCACCGCGCAGGAATATGGCGGGCTGATCAAGCATGGCGCGAAACTCCTGTTCGCCTATGCCGAGGCCACCGTGCCGAAGATCACCGTCATCACCCGCAAAGCCTATGGCGGCGCCTATGACGTGATGGCGTCAAAGCATCTGCGCGGCGACATGAACTATGCCTGGCCGACGGCGCAGATCGCGGTGATGGGCGCCAGGGGCGCGGTCGAGATCATTTATCGCAAGGACATCGGTGACGCCGAAAAGATCGCAGCCCATACAAAGGCTTACGAAGATCGCTTCCTGTCGCCCTTCGTCGCCGCCGAGCGCGGCTATGTCGATGAGGTGATCATGCCGCATTCGACCCGCCGCCGCATCGCGCGCGCGCTGCGCATGCTGCGCAACAAGGATATGCAGAACCCCTGGAAGAAGCACGACAACATCCCGCTGTGAGGCATCGATGTCGCGCTTGGTCCTCTATATGGGAACGCGCTTTGGCAGGTTCGCCATCCTGCTTTTCGCTCTCCCGCTTTTCTGCCCGGTGCTTCTGTGGCTGTTGTTGCTTGACCGGCATCCGCTCATGGTAATAGCAGGTGGTGTCATCGCCATACCGGCCGCGATGCTGGCTTTTGTGCTGTTGATCGGGGCACTGTTTGCCGGCTTTCGCCCCAGCCCGGTGCAAGGCATCTCTCAGGATTCGGCTCCCCAGCTATGGGCCGTGTGGGAAAGCATCGCTGGCAAACATCGCGCCAGCCGAACCACGATCGTTCTGAGCGACAGCCTCAACGCCAGCATAGGGGAAGAGCGTCCATTTCTCGGTCTGCTCGGCCGTCGGGCGGTCTTGACCGTAGGCATTCCATTGCTCGCGGTGACCGACGACAAAGCATTCGCCACGATTCTGGCTCACGAAGACGCACATTTGAAAAACAAGGATACGAACGGCGGGCTCAATCTCGCCGAACTCGACAAAAGTTTCGATTTGGTCTTCGACTACGCTCCCCCAGGAAAAACCGTTTCCGGAAGCCTGTTCTACTTGCTGCTGGGTCCGCTCTCTCAATCACTGGAACGCGAAGAGATACGATTGTCGCGACGAGCGGAAATCGATGCCGATCGCCATGCGGCAAGGTCAGGCGATTCTCACGAAGCAGCGCGCGCGCTGCTCTTGATCGCCGCTGCCGATGCATTTTTCAATGACAGGGTTTACACTCCTCTCAAGCGTGAACTGCTTGGCACGATGGTCCCGCCTCGTCCGCCGCTTGATCGGGTTCTGATGGCTTCCAATGAGCTATCGAACCGCCCCATCCTGCAAGAATATGCCCAAAGGGCCTGGGATGCCCCAGATGACGAAAACGCGGACCATCCACCATGGTCGGAACGTCTGGCTGCGCTTGGATACAACTCGGCTCCCACAATAGAACCGGTTTCGATTTCTGCCCTGTCGAGCCTGCTGAGCAGTGAAATTGTTGCGGAGCGGGTCCATCATTTCGATAGCGAGTGGACGTCGAAAATCGCCACCTATCTGGATCGGTAGGTGCCGCCCGGAATTGCTGCCAAAGCTGTAGCTCACTCCTCTTCCGCCGCACTAAACCCCGCTCCCATGGTGGCTCGCACGGGGCTGCCCCATGGCGTTGCGTGGTTGTCGATGCGCATCTGGAAGATAAAGTAAGTCGGCGAGCAGAAGCCGATGCCTTTCACCTTGCCGATGCCCGGCGTGTCAGGCGGCAGCGACTGGCACATATAGTCCTCGCGGCAGAAATGATCGGCCGAACAGGCCGGCCGGTTGCCGCGATTGACGGCGCCGCCAAGGCATTGGTCGAAATTGTTGGTGGCCACGCAGATGTCGAATTTCTTGCCGCCGACCAGCCCGCAGATCTCGTTCGGCATCGGCTTGCCGGCCTTGAAGGCCGCGAAGTCGCGGTCCTTGTCGTCGCAGCCGCGATAGGCGATGCCGCCAGGCACGCCGATCTTCGGCGGACGGCAGGTGTAGGCGGTACGGGAAATGTCCGGGGCGAAGGCCGCGAATTGGCCCGATTTGCTATAGCGGTCGTTGAAAGGCTGCGCCGCGTTGCTGGCGATCGAGCCGGTCAGGCAGGGGTGGCCGGAAAACATTTTTTCGCTGTCCTTGGGCAGCAGGCATTGCGCCAGTTTCGTGTGCACGCCTGAAGCGGTGGCCAGCGGCGTGCAGACGGTGCCGCCGTCGCATTGCCAGGTCGCGCCGAAGCGGGTCGCATCTTCCGGCATCAGGCACGGCATGGCCATCTCGGCCGGCGCATAGTCGACCGCGTCGGCGTTCGTCCAGACCGCCGGCGGCGCAAAGGAGAGCGGACGGAAGCGGTTCGGCTGCTTGCCTTCGGCCGTGGCGGCGAGCCACGCCTGGCGCCGCGGGATCTCGGCATGAAGATGCGGCGAAATCCCGACCTCGATGCGGTTCAGCGGCGATGTTGTCTTGTCGTCTAGCCCGATGAAATGGAAACCGGCGGTCGAACCGGCCTGATGGCAACCCTGGCAGGCGCCATTGTCCAGCCGCTCGACCAGCGCTTCCGGCGTGCGCAGCAGTTTCAACGCGGAATAATCGAGCGATGCGAATTCCTTGGGCTGGAATAATTGCGTAAACGGATGATTGGCTTGCCGCGCGCTGCCGAAGGTCGACCATGATATGATCTTTCTGGCCAGGAACTCGTCGGGGATTTCATAGACGCCTTCGTCAACCGCCGGCAAATTGGCGCCGACATAGGCGGCAAGCCGTGCTTTCAGCGCCGCGTCCTGCGAGAGCCGTGCGGTGTCGGGCGTGTTCTCCAGCGGCTTCTCGCTGATAGCAGCGCCATCGATGCCGAATACCCGCATGAGATAGGCCGCCTGCCCGCCGAACTCGGTTTCCTGGCCGGACGGGAAGCGCACCACCTGCGCGTTGAGCTCCAGCTGCTTGAAGGTCAGCCCGGCCTTCTCCAGCGGCCCGCCGGTCAGCCAGCCGGCATCGACGCTCTCGTCAAGCTGTGGCGCCCAGCGTCCGGCAGTGCCGACGCAGCCGCCATCGGCATCGGGAGCGGCGCTGTAGACGGCATTGAAATTGAACGGCAGGCGCGATGCCTGCAGCTTGCCGTTCTTGCGAAAACTGTAGGCCAGGCGGTAGATGAAGCGCACCTCGCCGCAGCTCCTGTCGCCTTGCAGCAGCGTGAAATCGCGACGGTCGAGCCGGTTGACGACGCCGACCAGCCGGAAGCGCGCGGCATCGGTCTTCAGCCAGCGCATATCCATGATGCGGCCGACATTGCCGTCTGTCACCTCGTGGAGCGGCCGCCCGCCATCCTTCATCTCGGCGCGGAGCGCTGCAACATCGGAGGCAACGATGTCGACGATGGCGTGATAGGCGGGCGCCTCGCCGTAGAGCGTCTTTAGACCGTCCTCGCCGTCAACCCCCAAAACATCGGCGAAGCCGAAACCCCCGGCATCGAGCGCGGCGAGCACCGCCGGATTGTCGACGACGGTTACAGGGCCTTCGGCGCGCGCCGTCGACGCCATGAAGACAGCGATGAGGGTGGCAAGCAACGGAGCCAGGGCGCGTTTCATAGAACAGCCGTGCGCGCGTCGAAGAGTTCACGCAACACCGGCAGCAGCGCCAGCGGCAGATCCTCGGCGATCAGGCCGGGTCCGAACCGGCTGCCGGCTTCAGCGTGTAGCCACACCGCCGCGCAGGTGCCCTCGAAGGGCGGCATGCCTTGTGCGAGCAGACCGGCGATGATGCCCGACAGCACGTCGCCTGACCCGGCTGTGGCCAGCCACGGCGCACCATTGGAATTGATGGCTGCCTTGCCATCAGGCGCAGCTACGACCGTGTCGGCGCCCTTGTAGACGATCGTTGCGTTGGCCCGCGCGGCAGCCGCTCGCGCCTTGTCCAATTTCGACATGGTTTTGTCCCCGGCGATATCTGGGAACAAGCGGCCGAATTCACCCTCGTGCGGCGTGATGACCAACGCTGGAGCGTTTGGCTGACGGGCGGCTTCGAACAGCGCCTGCGGCTGATGGGCCAGAGAGGTGATGGCATCGGCATCAAGCACGATCGCTCCTCCGTGGTTTGCAGTTTGCGATGCGCGTGCACCCTCCGCCAAGGTCTTGATCAGTTGCAGGGCGAAATCGCCGACCTTGGGCTTTGGCCCGAGTCCCGGTCCAAACACCAGCGCCTCGGGATGGCGCGCCGTCAGAAATTCCTGCACCTCCTCGAGTGACCCCGCCTCTCGCAGCATGATCGAGGTGAGGTGTGTCGCGTTCACCTGCATGGCATTGCCAGGCGATAGCACGGTGACCGCCCCTGCCCCGCTTCTCGCGGCGGCCATCGCCGACAGCCGCGCCGCGCCGGTAGCACTGGGACCGCCGGAAAAGACGCCGACATGGCCGCGCTTGTATTTATGCGCGTCAACCGCCGGCACCGGAAATTCCCGCAACCACAGGTCCGGCATATTTTCGAAGGTTGAGACAGCGAGCTGGGCGATGATGCCGTCATCGATGCCGATATCGGCGAGCACGATTTCACCGCATTGCCCGCGCCCCGGCAGCAGCAAGTGGCCGGGCTTTTTCCGCGCGAAGGTGACGGTGACCTCGGCGCGAAACGCCCTGCTCAATATTTCGCCGCTGGCTCCCGAGACGCCCGACGGCAGGTCGATCGCGACCACGGGCAGGCGCAGGGCTGTCACGGTATCGGCGGCTTTCGCGGCATCGCCGGACAGCGGCTTGGACAGCCCTGCCCCATAGAGCCCGTCGATCACGATCGAGCCGAACTCGGCGTCGAAATCAGACAGCGGCCGGGACTTGACCAGGGATTCCGCGGCGGCGAGCGCCGCATCGCTTTCCGGCCTCGGCGCTCCGGATGACCAGATCGTTGTGCCGACGCCGCTGCCGGCCAGGAGGCGTGCGACGACATAGCCATCGCCGCCATTGTTGCCGGGCCCGCAGAGCACATGGATGTGCTTTGCCGAGGGATAGCGCTTGAGCACCTCGGTCGCGACCGCTTCGCCCGCGCGCCGCATCAGGCTGATTCCATCGGCCGGACCGGCCGCGATCGTCAGCCGATCAGCCTCGCTCATTTCGGCCGGGGAAAGAAGTTCGTTGCTCATGGATTGCCGATCCGCATGCTATCAAGCATTGTCCAATTTCGATCCTAAGCAAACAAGGGGGAGTTGCCGAGATCTGCAGCCATAACGTCGGCACCAAGGCATCGCGGGCAGAAAATTGCCTGCGGGATAGGCGATATGCCTGATTTTTGTGCGGACGCGGGTGCTGGCGCTGTGTAGGCTCTGGCAGCCCATGCCGCTTCCGGTGCAGCGAATGACGCGAATTTGCATCCCGGTGCGGCGCGGCTTTGAAATCTTATGAGACCGCTTAGAATCCGCTGAATTGGCACAGTTCGTGCTTGATGGAGGCGCAAGCGGGGGGTCACAACCCGTTTTTTTGGCAGTGGAGGCCACTTTTTACATGAAAAAGATCGAAGCGATCATCAAGCCATTCAAGCTGGACGAAGTGAAGGAAGCGCTTCAGGAAGCCGGACTGCAAGGCATCACTGTCACCGAAGCAAAAGGCTTCGGTCGTCAGAAGGGCCATACGGAACTCTATCGCGGCGCCGAATATGTCGTCGATTTCCTGCCCAAGGTGAAGATCGAGGTCGTGCTCGGCGACGACGCGGTCGAAGGCGCGATCGAGGCCATCCGCAAGGCGGCCCAGACGGGCCGCATCGGTGACGGCAAGATCTTCGTCTCCAACATCGAGGAAGTCGTGCGGATACGCACCGGCGAAACGGGCATGGACGCGGTCTGACCTGACCGCCCCATCCTCCTGAAAACGTCATCAACAAAAAAAGTCATCACACAGGGATACACGACATGACGACAGCCAAAGACATCATGAAGCAGATCAAGGACAACGACGTGAAATTCGTCGACCTGCGCTTCACAGACCCGAAGGGCAAGCTGCAACACGTGACGATGGATGTCATCGAGGTCGAGGAAGACATGTTCGCCGATGGCGTGATGTTCGACGGCTCGTCGATTGCCGGCTGGAAGGCCATCAACGAGTCCGATATGGTGCTGATGCCCGACCCGGAAACGGTCCACATGGATCCGTTCTTCGCCCAGTCGACCATGGTCATCCTGTGCGACATCCTCGATCCGGTTTCGGGTGAATCCTACAACCGCGATCCGCGTGGCACGGCCAAGAAGGCCGAGGCTTACATGAAGGCCGAAGGCATCGGCGACACCATCTATGTCGGCCCGGAAGCCGAATTTTTCGTCTTCGACGACGTGAAGTACAAGGCCGATCCCTACAACACCGGTTTCAAGCTCGACTCCACGGAACTGCCGTCGAACGACGACACCGACTACGAGACCGGCAATCTCGGCCACCGTCCGCGCGTCAAGGGCGGCTACTTCCCGGTGCCGCCGATCGACAGCGCGCAGGACATGCGCTCGGAAATGCTGACCGTGCTCGCCGAGATGGGCGTGCGGGTCGAAAAGCACCACCATGAGGTGGCGGCGGCCCAGCACGAACTCGGCATCAAGTTCGACGCACTGGTACGTAACGCCGACAAGATGCTGATCTACAAATATGTCGTGCACCAGGTCGCCAATGCCTACGGCAAGACGGCGACCTTCATGCCGAAGCCGATCTTCGGCGACAACGGCTCGGGCATGCACGTCCACATGTCGATCTGGAAGAACGGCAAGCCGACCTTCGCCGGCAATGAATATGCCGGTCTGTCGGAAAGCTGCCTGTTCTTCATCGGCGGCGTCATCAAGCATGCCAAGGCGATCAACGCCTTCACCAACCCGCTGACCAATTCCTACAAGCGCCTGGTGCCGGGTTACGAAGCGCCGGTTCTGCTCGCCTATTCGGCGCGCAACCGCTCGGCGTCCTGCCGTATCCCGTTCGGCTCGTCGCCGAAGGCCAAGCGCGTCGAGGTCCGCTTCCCCGATCCGGGCGCGAACCCCTACCTCGCCTTCTCCGCGCTGCTGATGGCCGGCCTCGACGGTATCAAGAACAAGATCCATCCCGGCCAGCCGATGGACAAGGATCTCTACGACCTGCCGCCGAAGGAACTGAAGAAGATCCCGACCGTCTGCGGCTCGCTGCGCGAAGCCCTGCAAAGCCTCGACAAGGACCGCGGCTTCCTGAAGGCTGGCGGCGTCTTCGACGACGACCAGATCGACAGCTACATCGAGTTGAAAATGGCCGAAGTGATGCGCTTCGAAATGACCCCGCATCCGGTCGAATACGACATGTACTACTCCGTCTGAGGCTTCAATCTCAGACTAAGATACTCCATAATAACCAAGCCCTTGAAAGACTTCCCTCTTTCAAGGGCTTTTTGCTGCGCTCCAATAGGAATTGCCAGCCGATCGGCATGTCTCGCCTGCGCGGCAGCCGCGCATGGACAGCCGGATTTGGACCTACTGGTCCATAGGAGCGGCCGGCTTGAGCGTCGGTCCGGTGACTTCAATCACTACTCGGCGATGTCCAGTGAAGATCAAGGCGGCCGGTCGGTCGCCAACGTTGGAGCCAGGAGCGAGCGGAGCACTGTCTCAGGCTACAGTGACCGCTCGTCCGGCGCCCACGCCAATGCCGCCGTTCAGAAAACCCCGCCCGTCCGAACAGCATTGCGTGACGTAACCCCAAGGCCTGCGAATACGCATGCCGTAGCGTGATCTGTCAACGCTGCAAGCCGGGCCGCGAATGACCGATTCTGCTGTATGAACAGATGCTTATGGAAGGTCCATTGCCCCAGATAAGGGCTGGAAAAGGCGCTTTTCCGGGCTTTATAGGGAGTGATCGCCGGAGGCTCACATGGCTGCGGCCAGAACTTCCGGGCGATTTGCGACCGCGTGAATTCCCTGACTTTTTCTGGGTATGTTTTACCAGGAATGCCGTCAGCCGGGTAACGGCCAAAAAAGAACCCCGGCGCGAAACGCCGGGGTCATCTTGTCATGCAGCCCGAAACGCTTACGCGGCGGCCGAAACCTGAGCGCTTGCCGGAACCGAGGCGATCGTCTTCAGGATCTGCGAGGCGATCTGGTAGGGGTCGCCCTGCGAGTTCGGACGGCGGTCTTCCAGATAACCCTTGTAGTCGCTCTTGATGAAGGAATGCGGCACGCGGATCGAGGCGCCACGGTCGGCAATGCCATAGCTGAACCGGTTCCACGGCGCGGTCTCGTGCTTGCCGGTCAAACGCTTGTCGTTGTCCGGGCCGTAGACGGCGATGTGATCCATCAGGTTCTTGTCGAAGGCAGCCATCAGCGCTTCGAAATAGGCCTTGCCGCCGACTTCGCGCATATAGGCGGTCGAGAAATTGGCGTGCATGCCCGAGCCGTTCCAGTCGGTGTCGCCGAGCGGCTTGCAATGGTATTCAATGTCGATGCCGTACTTCTCGGTCAGGCGCTGCATCAAATAGCGGGCCATCCACATCTGGTCGGCGGCTTTCTTGGAGCCCTTGCCGAAAATCTGGAATTCCCACTGGCCCTTGGCCACTTCGGCGTTGATGCCTTCGTGGTTGATGCCGGCGGCGAGGCAGAGGTCGAGATGCTCCTCGACGATCTGGCGCGCGACGGAGCCGACATTGGAATAGCCGACGCCGGTGTAGTACGGACCCTGGGGTGCGGGATAGCCGCTCTCGGGGAAGCCGAGCGGCCGGCCGTCCTTGTAGAAGAAATATTCCTGCTCGAAGCCGAACCAGGCGCCCTCGTCATCGAGGATGGTGGCGCGCTTGTTGGAGGCATGCGGCGTGACGCCATCGGGCATCATGACTTCGCACATGACCAGCACGCCGTTGGTGCGGGCGGGATCCGGATAGACCGCAACCGGCTTCAGCACGCAATCAGAGCTGTGCCCTTCGGCCTGCTGGGTCGAGGAACCATCGAAGCCCCACAGCGGCAACTGCTCGAGATCAGGGAATTCGGCGAATTCCTTGATCTGCGTCTTGCCGCGAAGGTTGGGGACCGGGGTATATCCATCGAGCCAGATATACTCGAGCTTGTATTTCGTCATTCTAGCCTCTCGTTGCTTGATCACCGAACACTGAACGGCGTCGACATGCGTCTGCCGTCAGCAGCCGGCCTGCCGCATTCTTAAAATGCAATTCGTGTGCCATTCTTGGTGTGAAGGGTGCGGCAAAATTGACCCGGTACCCACTCGAAATCGGTGATCCGCCTAAGCGATGCGTTCCGATCAATCACAGTCGTTCTTTGCACAAATAGTATGCAATTGCTGATCTTTTCATAGGCATATTGCCTAACTTGATTGCAGACCTTATCTTCGGATCAAGTTGAATCGAAAAGGTTCGGCAGAAGAAAGGAACCCGGCAATGGAAATCATTTCCACACGACCGTCGGCCAAGATTTTGATGTTCCCGGCGGCAGCGCGCGCCACTGCCTCAAATTTGAGCGGCAAGGCTAAGTTTGCGGCAGAGCTTGCCTCGCTGCGTGGTGCCCGCGCAGACTTCGGCGACGGCTGGTACCATGAGGCAGCCATCGAGGATGAGACCCGGGGCCGCAAGAGCTGACACAAAGGGCAGCAGCCCTCGCCAACGAATTGACCTGAAAAGAGAAAGCCCGGCGCGATTGCTCGCGCCGGGCTTTCTTTTGAACACCGGGCCTGCCTACTCCTTGGCGTGCAGGTCGGTGCCGAGCGTATCCTTGACGAAGATCATGCCGATGACCAGCGTTATCGCCGCGATCACCACCGGATACCAAAGGCCATAGTAGATGTCGCCCTTGTAGGCGCTGAGCGCGAACACGGTTGCCGGCAGCAGGCCGCCGAACCAGCCATTGCCGATGTGATAGGGCAACGACATGCCGGTGTAGCGAATGCGGGTCGGGAACATCTCGACCAGGATCGCCGCGATCGGCCCATAGACCATGGTCACGAACAGCACCAGGATGAACAGGATGCCGATCGTCATTGGCCAGTTCACTGCTGCAGGATCGGCGAACATCGCGAACGCGCCACCACCCGGAATGTTGTAGACGGTGACTTCGGGTGCGCCCGCCGCCTCGTCGGTGGTCAGCAGCTTGTCCTTGACTGCCTGGTCGATCGGCACCGTCGCCTTCTCACCGGCACGGATGGCAGCGGCGTCCAGCTTCAGTTCCGGGTTGGCGGCAACAAACGCATCGAGCTTCTGGTCCGCAACCTTGGCTGCCGCGCGCTTCAGTGGATAGCCGCCGTCCTGCAGCGACATGTTGACGGCCTTGATGAAGGCGGCTTCCTTGGTCTTGGCCTGATCGCCGGCGGCGATGGCGTCATAGGACTCGACCGTCTCGTTGCCGATCTTGACAGATGCGGGTGTGCCGGCGGCGGCCGTCGACACGACGTCATAGGGAACCGAGTTCTTGGTCAGGAACGAGGTCGCGATATCGCAGGATGTCGTGAACTTCGCGGTACCCACCGGATTGAACTGGAACTTGCAATCTCCAGGTGCCGCCGTCACCGTCGCCCGCGTGTTCTGCTGGGCTGTGGCAAGCGCCGGATTGGCAGCCCAGGTCAGTGCCTTGAACAGCGGGAAGGTGCATACAATCGCTAAGGCAAGGCCCGCCATGATGATCGGCTTGCGGCCGATCTTGTCGGAGAGCCAGCCGAAGACGACGAAGAAGATCGAGCCGACCGCCAGGGCGATCGCGATCATGATGTTGACCGACTGCGCGTCGACCTTGAGCACGTTGGTCAGGAAGAACAGCGCGTAAAACTGGCCATTGTACCAGACCACGGCCTGACCGGCGGTGAGGCCGAGCAGCGCCAGCAGTGCGATCTTGGCGTTCTTCCATTGGCCGAAGGCTTCCGTCAGCGGCGCCTTGGAGCCCTTGCCCTCATCCTTCATGCGCTGGAAGGTCGGAGATTCGGAAAGCGAAAGCCGAATCCAGATCGAGATGCCGAGCAGCAGGAAAGACACGATGAACGGAATACGCCAACCCCAGGCAGCATAGTTTTCCTTACTCAATGAAGCCTGTACGATCAGGATCACAACCAGCGACAGGAACAGGCCGAGCGTCGCCGTGGTCTGGATCCACGAGGTGTAGTAGCCGCGCCGGTTGTCCGGCGCATGTTCGGCGACGTAAGTGGCCGCGCCGCCATATTCGCCACCCAGTGCCAGGCCCTGCAGCATGCGCAGGATGATCAGGATCACCGGAGCTGCGATGCCCAAGGTCGCATAGCCAGGCAGCAAGCCGACCAGGAAGGTCGACAGGCCCATGATCGTCATGGTGACGAGGAAGGTATATTTACGGCCGACAAGATCGCCGATGCGGCCGAACAGCAATGCGCCGAACGGGCGCACCAGGAAGCCTGCGGCGAAAGCCAGCAGCGCGAAGATATTGCGGGTCGCTTCCGGGATGGCTGGACTGAAAAAGGTCGAACCAATGAACACTGCCAGCGAGCCGTAGAGATAGAAATCATACCATTCGAAAACGGTGCCGAGCGAGGAAGCGAAGATGACTTTCTTCTCCTCCCGCGTCATGCCGCGGCTTGCTCCGCCGGCGGTCGATGTTATTGCCATTTCGTTATCCTCCCGTGAGACCCGTTCTCGATGCTGCGCGACACCGTCCGCGCTCTCCTCCGAGCACGGACTCAACGACAGCCATTCGAGAAAAATGACAGAAAGCGCCCGCCAAAGGCAGCGCGTCTTTGGGATTATGACTTTGGTATTAGGTGCACTGCGGGATGAAACCGGGCGAGCTGGGAAAACCCCTTAGCCCTTGAGCGCTTGCAGCAGGCCGACAGCAGCCATCATGTCGTGCTTGCGAGCCGCGCGGCGGGCTACGGCCTCCGCATCCTGCCCCCAATGCTCGATCTGCCAGTCCTCGTCGACATGGGCAGCGGCCCAGGCAGAATCGGCATCGAGTTCACCGAAATCGACAGCCAGCGCCAGCAGCGCCGAACCTGTGAGCGACGTCATCACATGGATGGCGGCGAGCCGCAGCGGCTCCGTTCGCTGGGCAAGATGGCTGCCCAGCACCGCGATGGTCTCACGCGGCTGCTCGACATGGATGATGCCCTCGGCCAGATTGAAGCGGGCTCCGAGTGCCCTCGCCCAGTCGATCACCGGATCCCAATGCTGGTTTTGCCGCTCCACCAGCCCTTGCGGCGCGTCGGCGCGGTAACAGAGCAGATCGGACGAGGCAAAGCGCAGAATGTCCTCCAGCACCGCCTGCGGGTCGCTGGCGACGCCGTCGATGGCGGTGTTGACGAGGCGCATCACCGGCATCGTCACCGGATTGATGGTCTCGCTTTGGGCGGCGAACTCGTCGGCGACGAGCGCGGCTGCCGCTTCGGTAGGCACCGCCAGCAGCGCCTTGCCGGGCGTGCGCACCGGCTTGCCGTCGAGATACACGGCAAACCCCTCCTCCACCGGCGCGACCGAGACGGTCTTGTAGAAGCGTTTCGGCAGAGGCGTCTTCATCTGGATCTGGGCGCGGCGCACAGGATCCGGGTCGGAAAGATATTTGCCGGCTTCAAGGTCGTTCAGGATATCACGCATAGAAGGTCTCTCTTACACCGGCGTCAGCTTGCGCACCGGCCGGTTGACGATGATCAGGCCGGCGGCAATCAGGCCAAGTGCCAGGAAAATGCGCATGGTCAGCGGCTCATTCAAGAACATGGCGCCGCACAGCACGCCGAAAACCGGCGACAGGAAAGTGAAACTGGACAGGCCTGACGCCGGATAGCGCCGCAACAGCCAGAACCACAGCACATAGGTGAAGGCGACGATGTAGACAGCCTGGAAGAGCAGCGCCAAGGTCGGCAGCACGGTTGGGTCGCGAACGGGCGGGCCGGCGAGAGGCAGCACCAAGACCCCGACGATCGCTGCCCCGGCGAGCTGGTAAAGCAGAAGCTTCTCGGCGCTCGCCTCGACCAGCTTCGAGCGCTTGATGAGGATGTTGGTCAAAGCCCAAAAGAATCCGGAGCCAAGGCTCAGCAGATCGCCGAACAGCATGTCTCCGCCGCCGCCAAGCTTGTCGGAAAACACCGCGACAAGGCCGGCAAAGGCCAGCAGCAGGCCAAGGAATTTCCTCAATGTGATCTGCTCACCGAGCAGGAAATGGCCGCCGAGCAGCATCCAGAACGGCATCGTGTTGACCAGCAGCGTGTTGCGGGCAACGGTCGTATGCTCCAGGCCGACATAAAGGCAAAGGAACTCGATGCCGAAAAGCGCGCCAACCACGATGCCGGCGAGCAAGGTCCCGTCGCGCGTGAAAAGCGCGATGCCGCGCCACCGGCACCAGGCAAAGACACATAGGCCGCCGATGATCGAGCGCGCGATCGACAGGAAGACCGGGTCATAGCCAGCGTAGGAGATCTTGGCGGCGACGTAATTCAACCCCCAGGAAAAGGTCAGCCCGACCATGATGGCGGCGGCGGCCATGTCGACCGTGTCGCGCCGGTCGAGCGCGTCACTGGCGCCGCTCACGATCAGTCCTCCGCGCTGGCGTCGTCGAAGCCGATCAGGTTCCAGCTCTGGCGCATGTGCGGCGGCATTGGCGCGGTGACATCGATGACGCCCTTGTCGGGATGCGGAATGATGATGCGGCGGGCGTGCAGATGCAGGCGGTTTTGAATGCCCCCTGGAAAGTCCCAGTTGGTGTCGGCCTCGAAATATTTCGGATCGCCCAGGATCGGGCAGCCGATGTAGGCGGCGTGGACACGAAGCTGGTGGGTGCGGCCCGTATAGGGCTCCATTTCAAGCCAGGTCATCGTCTGCGCAGCCTGCTCGATGATGCGGTAGTAGGAGACGGCGTGATCGGCGCCCTTTTCGCCATGCGCAGCGACCCGCACGCGGTCACCGTCCGGCGTCGGCTCCTTGATCAGCCAGGTTGAGATCTTGTCCTCGCGCTTGGGCGGCACGCCCTTGACCAGCGCCCAATAGGTCTTCTTGGTCTCGCGGGCGCGAAACGCTTCCGAGAGCTTCATGGCGGCCAGCCGGGTGCGGGCGACGACCAGAACACCCGAAGTGTCGCGGTCGAGCCTGTGAACCAGTCTGGGCTTCTCGCCCTTCTGGCTGCGCCAGGCCTCCAGCATGTCGTCGACATTGCGGGTGACGCCCGAGCCGCCCTGCACCGCAAGGCCCGCCGGCTTGTTGAAGACGAAAACCTTGGGATCTTCATGGATCAGCATTTTCGACAGGACATCGGCATCACCCTGGTTGCGGATCGAGTGGCCGGTCAGCGCACTCTCGCCCTTCTTGTCGACCTCGAGCGGTGGGACGCGAACCATCTGGCCGGGCTCGACACGGGTGTCGGCCTTGACCCGACCGCCATCGACACGGATCTGGCCGGAGCGCAGAAGCTTCTGCAAATGGCCGAAACCAAGGCCCGGGAAATGGGTCTTGAACCAGCGGTCGAGCCGCATGCCCGCCTCGCCGGCCTCCACCGTGATCTGTTCAACGCCTGCCATGTTTTTTGTCGCTTATCCGTTTCCCGAGCGAAGCTCGGCCTGTTCTTGGCGCGGCAATAGCACTAAGGCAGGCTTCTTGCGAGCCAAAGTCCCAGAAACAGGGCGATAATGGCGCCAATGACGCTGGCAAGGGCATAACCCAGCGCAGGCAGCGTGGCTCCCCGCTCCCACAGCGTCGCGAAATCGAGCGAAAAGGCGGAGAAGGTGGTGAAGCCGCCGAGAATGCCGGTAGCAACGAACAGCCTGACCTCGTTCGATCCGCCACGGCGCATCATGGAGGCGATGAACAGCCCCATGGCGAAGGAGCCAATGATGTTGATGGCCATCGTGCCCCAGGGATAGCTGGGGCCGACAAAACGCAGCGCGCCGATGTTGGCAAGGTGACGAATTCCGGCGCCGATGCCGCCACCGACGACGACGAGAAGCAGATTGAACATCTTCGGTACTTCCCCGGGCTATTCAAATTCAGCCGATGCCGCCAGCTGCATTGAGCGATTGCCTGCTCAGGTCGTCTCGGCATTCTTCGGCTTGGTCGAACCGATCATCTTCCAGTTCTTGTAGAACATGGAATTGATGCGCTCGACGCTGACCGAGACGATTGAGAGCATGCCCGCGATCAGTCTGGGAACCGGAGACGGCCGGATGATGTCCATGAACACGCAGTAGCGGCGTCCGTCATACTCGTTGACCGAGCGATGCAGCAGCGTGTCGTCGAAGATGAACAGCGGATTGTCGTACCAATAATTCTTGACGTTGCCGCACTCGACGAAAATCTCCGACTTAACCGGGATCAGATTGTAGAGAATGCGCAGGCTGAGCCGCAGCGGGCCGAAATGCCAGGAGGTCGATTCGCGCTTGCTGAAGACGGAAACGGCTATGGTCTTGATGTATTTGAAATCCTTGTTGAACTCGGCGACGTTGTCGATCCTGTGCTTGCCGTACCACTGGTAGACATACATGCCGCGCCGGCCGGCGCCGAAATTGGCGTCGATATCGGCAATGATCTCATCCTTGCGCGCCTTGAAGATGTCCAGGACCTCGTTGACCTCGCGCTGATAGTCGGCGGGAAACTGCTCCAGCTTCCAGACACCTGGATTTCTGTAGCACAAGAGGTCGACCAGCAGATTGAACGGCGAAAGCAGCCAGGTGAACAGGCCGTTGCCGAGAAAATAGCCTGAGAACAGCGACAGATCCTTGCGGTCGTTGCGCAGCACGTCGATCAGGCCGCAGATGATGAAGATCGTCGTCAGGATGGGAATGAAATAGAAGCCAAGGGCGAGAAGCGGGATGGCAATGGCGAATTTGCGAAGGGACTTGCGAAGGGTTTTTGTCATTTTTCCACGCGCGGAGCGCGATCCTGTTGCGAATGAAGTGCCCAAATCACGGCAACGACCACCGCCCGGTCGTGCGCCTTGATAAGGTTTTTTGGGTTACCACACAACGGCCCTGCTATCGTGGCCGGCTGGCTGCCTGGTGGATCTGGTCAACGGCCTCACGCAAGCCTGCTACTCCCGCTCCTTGCGCAGCTTCGCCCAATAGTCGAGCCGCTTCCTGATGTCGCGCTCGAAGCCGCGCTCGGGCGGATCATAGAAGGTCTGGCGGCCCATCTTCTCGGGAAAATAATCCTGCCCCGAAAAGGCATCCGGCTCGTCATGGTCGTAACGATAGCCGGCGCCGTAATCCTCCTCTTTCATCAGCTTTGTCGGTGCGTTGAGGATGTGCTTGGGCGGCAGCAGCGAGCCGTGTTCCTTCGCGGCCCGCGTGGCAGCCTTGAAAGCATTGTAGACGGCGTTGGATTTGGGCGCGGTGGCGAGATAGACGGTGGCCTCGGCAAACGCCAACTCGCCCTCGGGCGAGCCAAGATAATCATAGGCATCCTTGGCGGCATTGGCGACGACAAGCGCCTGCGGGTCGGCAAGGCCGATGTCTTCCATCGCCATGCGCACCAGCCGGCGGCCTAGATAGAGCGGATCCTCGCCGGCATCGAACATGCGTGCGAGATAGTAGAGAGCCGCGTCAGGGTCTGAACCGCGTACCGATTTGTGCAGCGCCGAGATCAGATTGTAATGGCCGTCCTGGCCCTTGTCGTAGATCGGCGCGCGGCGCTGGACGATGCGCTGCAGTCCCTGGGGATCGAAGACCTCGCCGGGTTTGGCTGCCCGCCAGACTTCTTCCGCGAGCGTCAGCGAGGCCCGGCCGTCGCCATCGCTCATGCGGATGAGCATGGTCCGCGCCTCGTCGTCGAGCGGCAGCGCCCTGCCCTCGGTCTCCTCCGCCCGCACCATCAGCTTGGAGATGCTCTCCTCGCCAAGCGAATGGAAGACCAGAACGCGCGCGCGTGACAACAAAGCGGCATTCAGTTCGAAGGACGGGTTTTCGGTCGTGGCGCCAACCAGCACGACTGTCCCGTCCTCCATGACCGGGAGAAAGCTGTCTTGCTGGGCACGGTTGAAGCGATGGATCTCGTCGACGAACAGCAAGGTCTGGCGGCCATTGGTGCGGCGCAATTTGGCCGCTTCGAACACCTTTTTCAGGTCGGCGACGCCGGAAAAGACAGCCGATATCTGCTCGAAGGCCAGGCTGGTTTCGCCGGCAAGCAGGCGCGCCACGGTGGTCTTGCCGGTGCCGGGCGGCCCCCAGAAGATCATCGAGCCGAGCGAGCCGGAACCGATCAACCGGGTCAGCGCGCCGTCAGGGCCGGTCAGATGCTCCTGGCCGACGACCTCGCCAAGGTTTCTCGGCCGCAGCCTGTCGGCCAGCGGCCGCCCGGGCGGGGTCTTTTCCGGTTCATCGACGCTGAACAGATCGGCCATGCACTTCTTTTTCGTTGGAGCATGAGCCCGAATGCACGGAACCCAGCCCTAATAACGCAACACCTGACGCATTATCTGCCCGCCACGCTCGACGGTAAAGCGCCACCAGCGCGTATCCGTCCTGGCCGCCAACTCCAGGGTCGCCGCGGTATTGATGGTGGTGCCGTTCACCTCGCGCACGATGTCGCCCGGCTGGAAGCCGAAATCGGCGGCCGGAGAATCGCGGTTGATGTCGACCACGGTGACGCCCTTGATGTCCGTGCGCAGGCCAAGCCGCTGCGCGAGCCGGGGCGACAGCTCCGCGACCTTGGCGCCCGAAAACGGGCTGCGGCCATGCAGCGTCACCTCGGCAGCTTTCATGCCTTCCGGAGCACGCTCCAGCGCAATATCCATCGCCGCCTGCTGGCCCTTGGTCAAAACCGCGAAATTGGCGGTGGTGCCGATCGACAGCGTCGCCATCCGGTAGTCCAGCGCCTCGATGCTCTCGACCGGCTTGCCATTGAGTTGCAGCACCACGTCGCCGGGCTTGAGTCCTGCCTTGCCGGCCGGACCGGTCGCTTCGACCGACGAGACCAGCGCACCGGTCGGCTTCTCCATGCCGAGCGATTCGGCGATCTGCGGCGTCACCGCTTCGAACTCGGCGCCGATATAGGGCCGCTCGAAGAAGTCGAGCCCGGCCTTGGCCGCGTCGGCAAAAGCGCGGACCATATTCGAGGGAATGGCGAAGCCGATGCCGATCGAACCGCCGCTGCGGCTGTAGATGGCGGTGTTGATGCCGACCAGCTGGCCGCCCATGTTGATCAGCGCGCCGCCGGAATTGCCAGGATTGATGGCGGCGTCGGTCTGGATGAAGAAGCTGGAATCGGAGACGCCGATATGGCTGCGGGCCAGTGCCGAGACGATGCCGCTGGTGGTGGTCTGGCCGACGCCGAAGGGGTTGCCGATGGCCAGCAACAGGTCGCCGACCTCAAGCGCGTCGGAATCGCCGATGGCGATAACCGGAAACGGCTTGTCCGAGGTGATCTTGAGCACGGCGAGGTCGAGTGTCTCGTCCTTGAGCAGCACCTTGCTGTCGAACTCACGCCCATCAGCGGTCGCCACCTTGACCCGGTCGGCATCCTTGATGACGTGGTAATTGGTGACCACGACGCCGGTCGGATCGACCAGCACGCCGGAGCCGAGCGAAGACTGTGCACGCGGCTGCGAGCGACCGAAGAATTCCTCGAAGAACGGATCGCCGTCGAAAGGCGACGTGACCTTGGCCGTCTGCGAGGCATAGACGTTGACCACGGCCGGGGCTGTCTGCTTGACCAGCGGCGCAAACGACAATTGCACCTCCTCGCGGCCGAAGGGTACGCGCTTGTCGGGACCAGCCGTGGCGTTTTCGCCTTCCACGCCATGCAGCAGGTCGGTCAGCACATCGGACAGGCCGGGATCGGTCTTCGTCTCCTCGGCCAATGCCTGCCTGACCACCGGTGCGGCCGCAAACGCCATGATGGCGAAAAGCAGAACAAGGGGCAGTCTTCTGGCGCGCATTCGCGAATCCTCCAAGGCAAGTTCGGGGGCATTGTCCCGACGATTGTGCAAAATGAAAGGCTAAGCCGCTGAAATCCGACTATTTTGGGCAGCAAAACAGCTACAGCTGACCTTGAAACCGAAAACCTCGTGGCCCTGATGAAAAAACAACTCCTGTCTTTCCGTGACTTTTTGAAGACCGGTAGCTTGGGGCCGATCTCCCCCGACATGACAATGGCCGAGATTGTCGAAGTGCTCGGCATGCCTGAGCATGTCGATCCAGATTACTGGACGTTCGGAAAGCTCGAAATTTCCTTTGATATCACGCCGCCTCGCCAGATGAACTGGTTTCAAATTGAGCAGGCCAGTTACCTCAAAGGCGATTTGGAGGCTCTCACCACTCGCTTTGCACTCTCCCTGGACGGGTTCAGCGGAAAGACAAAGCCATCAGAGTTCCTGGGTGCCGGCCTTTGGACTCCAGATCAGGCCAAGGTTTTCTACGCGGCATCCGGCCATGACATCGGGATGAACATCTGCGCCGGACCGATTCAGATAAATTTTCATGTGGCTGCCGACTTCATCGGCAACCAAGATGCCGAAACCTATTTGAAGGCCTCCTCCCCGTCGCAAGCGATGGCGAAAATCGATTCTCGAGCCGTCCTCGACAGTATCTATTCATATCCTTACCCGAAGACTGAAGAGGTACCGGGTGCATTCGATTGGAAGCTGTTGAGCGGAAGCCAGTACCTGGCGCTGGCCGATGGACAGCAAACATCGGCAAACAAAAAAGGGGCCCGCAGGCCCCTTTGAACTCATTTGGGAAAACCGAGCCTTATGCGGCTGCGGCGTCCGCGTCAGCGCTTTCGGCTTCGATGCGAGCGCGGTCGCCGGCGCCTTTGGCCGAAACGTCGCGATCGACGAACTCGATGACGGCCATGGCGGCGTTGTCACCGTGACGGAAGCCCGCCTTCATGATGCGCAGATAGCCGCCATTGCGGTTGGCGTAGCGCGGCGCGATGGTGTCGAACAGACGCTTGACGACGCCTTCATTGCCGATCTGGGCAATGACCTGGCGGCGGGCATGCAGGTCGCCGCGCTTGCCGAGCGTCACCAGCTTCTCGACGATCGGACGCAGGTCCTTCGCCTTCGGCAAGGTCGTGACGATCTGCTCGTGCTCGAGCAGCGACACGGCGAGGTTGGCGAACATCGACTTGCGATGGCTAATGCTTCGTGCGAAGCGACGGCCTTTGAAACCGTGGCGCATGGCTCTTTTCCTTCTTCAGTTGTTCAAGAGGCCGTGGCCTCTGATGGTTTTCCGCATGACCGTCGGATCGAGCGGCCCACGCCGCCCATCCTTGGAATTCATGCTCAATATTGGTCTTCGTAACGCTTAGCGAGGTCTTCGATGTTTTCCGGCGGCCAGTCCGGCACTTCCATGCCGAGGTGCAGGCCCATCGCCGCCAGGACTTCCTTGATCTCGTTCAGCGACTTGCGGCCGAAGTTCGGGGTGCGCAGCATCTCGGCTTCGGTCTTCTGGATCAGGTCGCCGATATAGACGATGTTGTCGTTCTTCAGGCAGTTGGCCGAACGCACCGAAAGCTCGAGTTCGTCGACCTTCTTGAGCAGCGCCGGGTTGAAGGCGAGCTCGGTGACGGCCTCGGCGGCGACTTCCTTCTGCGGCTCGTCGAAGTTGACGAACAGGCCGAGCTGGTCCTGCAGGATGCGGGCGGCGAAAGCCACCGCGTCCTCGCCGGTGATCGAACCGTCGGTGTCGATCGTCATGGTCAGCTTGTCATAGTCGAGAACTTGGCCCTCGCGGGTGTTCTCGACCTTGTAGGAGACCTTCTTGACCGGCGAATAAAGGCTGTCGACCGGGATCAAGCCGATCGGCGCGTCTTCGGCGCGGTTGCGGTCGGCCGGCACGTAACCCTTGCCGGTGTCGACGGTGAATTCCATGCGGATTTCAGCGCCTTCGTCCAGCGTGCAGATGACGTGGTCGGGGTTGAGGATCTCGACGTCGCCAACCGTCTGGATGTCGCCGGCAAGAACAGCACCCGGTCCCTGCTTGCGAACGACCATGCGCTTGGGACCATCGCCTTCCATGCGGATGGCGATTTCCTTGATATTCAAGACGATGTCGGTCACGTCCTCGCGCACGCCGGCGATGGACGAGAATTCATGCAGAACGCCGTCGATCTGCACGGCGGTAACAGCCGCACCGCGCAGCGAAGACAGAAGCACGCGGCGCAGCGCGTTGCCCAGCGTCAGGCCAAAGCCACGCTCGAGAGGCTCGGCGACCAGCGTGGTCAGCGTCTTCTTCTTCGACGAGAACTCGATCTTGTTCGGCTTGATCAGTTCCTGCCAATTTTTCTGGATCATGATGCTTTCCTTCCGTTGACCCGCCACCATCCAATCGTGGCGGGCGACCTGGAATGCCGCGGAGGAGCGCCCAAAGGCGCTCGCGCGGCGTTCGGTAAATGCTTAGACGCGACGCTTCTTGCGCGGGCGGCAGCCATTGTGCGGGATCGGCGTCACATCACGGATCGAGGTGATGGTGAAGCCGGCCGCCTGCAGGGCGCGCAGTGCCGATTCACGACCGGAGCCGGGTCCGCAGACCTCGACTTCGAGCATGCGCATGCCGTGTTCCTGGGCCTTCTTGGCAACATCCTCGGCAGCCATCTGGGCAGCGAACGGGGTCGACTTGCGCGAACCCTTGAAGCCCTGGGCACCGGCCGACGACCAGGCAATCGAATTGCCCTGCGCGTCGGTGATGGTGATCATCGTGTTGTTGAAGGTCGAATTGACGTGGGCAACGCCCGACGAGATGTTCTTGCGTTCGCGACGGCGAACACGAGCGGCTTCCTTGGCCATGATAGTCCTTTCAGTTGATCTCTACACCGCCGTAATGCCAGCGGCTCCACCTTCGTAAGGGAGTAGGGGAATAGGGCAGTAAGGGAGTAGGGAAAAGTGCGACCCGACTGGCGGGCATTCCCTACTGCCTTACTCCCCTACTCCCTTATTCCCCTAAAAAATTACTTCTTCTTGCCGGCGATCGACTTGGCCGGGCCCTTGCGGGTGCGCGCATTGGTATGCGTGCGCTGGCCGCGGACCGGCAGCGAGCGGCGGTGACGCAGGCCGCGGTAGCAGCCGAGGTCCATGAGCCGCTTGATGTTCATCGAGACTTCGCGGCGCAGGTCGCCTTCAACCTGGTAATCGCGGTCGATGGTTTCGCGGATCTGCAGCACTTCCGCGTCGGTCAGCTGGTTGACGCGGCGCTCGGCCGGGATGCCGACCTTGTCGACGATCTCCTGGGCGAACCGCTTGCCAATGCCGTGAATGTATTGAAGCGCAATGACAACGCGCTTGTTGGTCGGAATGTTGACGCCGGCTATACGAGCCATGTTCTTCCCTTCTCCATGTGGGCCGGCCAATCCTCAAAAACGAGGCGGGCACGGCGCTGTCTTAAGTTGCCCCGCGTCCGGTGGAGGCCGGCCCATGCGGGAGTTTCCAGTTCAATGCGGCTGCCTTGCCCTTGCGGACAAGCAAAGCTCATGCCTGATAGGAAGACGGGCCGCCATACCGCAGCGAACCGCCTCCGTCAAGTGCAATCGTTAATTTCCCCGCACTGCGTCCTTGAGCACCGCTTCGATCTGTTCCGTCACGGCGTCGATATCGGCCATGCCGTCGACACTGCGGAGCTTGCCCTTGGCATAGTAGTAGCCAATCAGCGGCGACGTCTTCTTGTAGTATTCCCTCAGGCGCTCTTCGAACACGGTCGGGTTGTCGTCCTTGCGAACGGGAAGGCCGGCGGCCTGCGCCTCGTCGGCGCGCTTGACGATCCGGCCAACCAGGGCCTTGTCGTCGACCACGAGCTCAATGACGGCGTCGAGGCCCTGGGAGCGATCCGACAGCATCTGCTCGACCGCATCCGCCTGCACCAGGGTCCGCGGATAACCGTCGAGGATGAACCCCTTGGCGCAGTCGGGCTGATCGATACGCTCGGCGACGATCGCGTTGACGATCGCGTCGGACACCAGTTCACCGGCATCCATCACCGCCTTGGCGCGCTTGCCGACTTCGGTGCCTGCCTGGACGGCAGCACGCAGCATGTCGCCCGTCGAGAGCTGGGGTATGCCGTGTTTTTCTACCAGTCTTTGTGCTTGCGTCCCCTTGCCCGCTCCTGGCGGCCCAAGCAATATCAACCTCATCTGGCTTTCTTCCCCCCGCGCAGCTTCGACTTCTTGATCAGGCCTTCATACTGGTGCGCAATCAGGTGCCCCTGAATCTGCGCAACCGTATCGAGCGTGACACTGACCACGATCAGAAGCGATGTGCCACCAAGGTAGAATGGTACGCCAGTCGCCGAGATCAGGAACTCCGGCAACAGGCACACCAGCACCAGATAGATGGCGCCGACGACGGTGATGCGGGTGAGAACGTAATCGATGTAATCGGCGGTGCGCTCGCCCGGACGATAGCCCGGGATGAAGCCCGAATGCTTCTTGAGCTGGTCGGCGGTGTCCTTCGGGTTGAAGACAATCGCAGTGTAGAAGAAGGCGAAGAACGCGATCATCGCCGCATAGAATGCCATGTAGAGCGGCTGGCCATGGCCGAGCGCGGCCAGGATGGTGCTGGCCCAGGCCGGCATGTTGGCCGTCTGCGAGAAGCCCGCGACGGTGGCCGGCAGCAACAGCAGCGACGAGGCGAAGATCGGCGGAATGACACCCGACGTGTTGAGCTTCAGCGGCAGATGCGAGGTATCGCCCTGGAACATGCGGTTGCCGACCTGGCGCTTCGGGTACTGGATCAGCAAGCGGCGCTGGGCTCGCTCGAAGAACACGATGAGCGCGATGACGACGACGGCCAGCACGATGATCGCCAGGATCAGGCCGGTCGACAGCGCGCCGGTGCGGCCAAGCTCCAGCGTGCCGGAGATGGCGTGCGGCAGGCCGGCGACGATGCCGGAGAAGATGATCAGCGAAATGCCGTTGCCGATGCCGCGCGCGGTGATCTGCTCGCCCAGCCACATCAGGAACATGGTGCCGCCGACCAGCGTGACGACGGTCGAGATGCGGAAGAACATGCCGGGATCGCTGACGATGCCGTTGCCGCCTTCCAGACCGACAGAAATGCCATAGGCCTGAACCAGCGCAAGCAGCACCGTGCCGTAGCGCGTGTATTGGTTGATGACCTTGCGGCCCTGTTCGCCTTCCTTCTTCAGCGCTTCCAGCGACGGGATGACCGAAGTCATCAGCTGCATGATGATGGAGGCGGAGATGTAAGGCATGATGCCGAGCGCAAAGATCGCCATGCGCTGCACGGCGCCGCCGGCGAACATGTTGAACATGCCAAGCACGCCCTTGCTCTGCGAAGAGAAGGCCTGGGCGAAGGCGTCGGGATTGATACCGGGAAGCGGGATGTAGGTGCCGAGGCGATAAACAAGCAGCGCGCCGATCGTGAACCAGATGCGCTTCTTCAAATCCTCCGCCTTGGCGAAGGCCGAGAAATTCAGATTCGAGGCTAATTGTTCAGCAGCCGAAGCCATGCCTGATTCTCCGCTTGGTAACGCTTGATGGCCCTGAGGTCAGGCGGCGCGTTTCACCGAAGCTCACGAGATAAGCTCCGGGCTCTAAACATGCAAGCGGCCGCGTTGACGCGGCCGCCTCGTTGAGCAGATCAAAGCGCAATCGTGAGCAAAAACGGATCCCACTCCTGCCGATCGCGCTTCAAATTGCCGTTACTCGGCAGCTGCCTTTTCCTGCGGCAGCTTGACCGAACCGCCGGCCTTTTCGATCTTTTCGATAGCGGCCTTGGAGGCGCCGGCAACGTCAAAGGCGAGCTTCGCCTTGATCTCGCCGTCCGAGAGGATGCGCACGCCGTCCTTGACGCGGCGGATGACGCCGGCGGCAACCAGCGATTCAGCCGTCACGGTCGCCTTGGCGTCGAGCTTCTTGGCGTCGATGGCCACCTGGATGCGGGCCAGCGACACGACGGTGAAGCTCTTGGCGAAGATGTTGTTGAAGCCACGCTTCGGCAGGCGCCGGTAGAGCGGCATCTGGCCGCCCTCGAAGCCGTTGATGGCGACGCCGGAGCGCGCCTTCTGGCCCTTGACGCCGCGACCGCCGGTCTTGCCGGAGCCGGAGCCGATACCACGGCCGAGACGCTTCTTGGAGTGCGTCGCGCCGTCCTTGTCACGCAGATCGTTGAGTTTCATCTGAGTTCTCCTGCGCTCTGGCTCAGCCCTCGTCCACGACGCGGACGAGATGCTGGACGGCAGCGATCATGCCGCGCACGGAGGGCGTATCTTCCAGCGTGCGCTGCTTGTGCATCTTGTTGAGGCCGAGGCCGACCAGCGTCGCGCGCTGCTCCTTCGGACGGCGGATCGGCGAACCGATCTGCTCAACGGTGATGGTCTTGGTTGCTTTCTTGGCCATGGTCAAAATCCCTGGTCAGATCGACTATTCTTCAGCCGCAACGGCGTTGCCGCGGCGGGCCTGAAGGGTCGAATACTTGATGCCGCGAGCAGCAGCCACATCCTTGGGATGCATCTGGCTCTTCAGCGCGTCGAAGGTGGCGCGAACCATGTTGTAGGGGTTCGACGAACCCATCGACTTGGCGACCACGTCATGCATGCCGAGCGTCTCGAAGACAGCGCGCATCGGGCCACCGGCGATGATGCCGGTACCTTGCTTGGCGGCGCGCAGCAGCACGCGTCCAGCACCCCAGCGTCCTTCGACGTCGTGATGCAGCGTACGGCCCGAGCGCAGCGGCACGAAGATCATGTCGCGCTTGGCCGATTCAGTTGCCTTGCGGATGGCTTCCGGCACTTCGCGCGCCTTGCCGTGACCAAAGCCGACGCGGCCCTTCTGGTCGCCGACGACGACGAGTGCTGCAAAACCGAAGCGACGGCCGCCCTTGACGACCTTGGCGACGCGGTTGATGTGGACGAGCTTGTCCACCATGCCGTCATCGCGTTCTTCACGATCGCGGCCGCGGCCGCCATCCCTACGTTCCTGTGCCATATCCTGTTCCTTGTTTTTTTCCGGAAGCACGGTTGCTGATAAGATCCGGTGCCTCGCCCCGAATAAATCGGGAAACGGTCACCGGGGGCGAAATCAATTCCTTCGCATAATCCCTATCCGAAAAGTCTGCAACTTTTCGGGACTATGCTTAGAAGCTCAAGCCACCTTCGCGGGCAGCCTCGGCGAGCGCCTTGACGCGGCCGTGATAGATGTAGGCACCGCGGTCGAAGACGACTTCCTTGACGCCGGCCTTGGTGGCGCGCTCGGCGATCAGCTTGCCGATCGCGGCGGCGGCGGCGGTGTCGGCGCCGGTCTTGAGCGAACCCTTGAGGTCCTTCTCGAGCGTCGAAGCGGCAGCGATGGTGTGGCCCTTGGCGTCGTCGATGACCTGCACGTAGATGTTCTTCGACGTGCGGTGGACCGACAGACGCGGACGCTCGCCGGCGACCTTCTTGATCTGACGACGGACGCGCTGCGCGCGGCGCTGCGTGGATTCCTTGGTACCCATGATGGTCTTCCTTGCCTTCAAAAAACGGGGGCCGCCATATGCGGTAGGCGAAAGCGCCTCCCGCGACCGCTCCCCGCGGCGTTACACTTCTTGGCTTGGCCTCAACTTCTCGAGGCCAGGCCCGCTACTTCTTCTTGCCTTCCTTGCGGACGATCTTCTCGCCGGCATAGCGGACGCCCTTGCCCTTGTAGGGCTCGGGACCGCGATACTCGCGGATCTCGGCCGCAACCTGGCCGACTTGCTGCTTGTCGATGCCGGCCACGGTGATTTCGGTCGGCTTCGGCACGGTAATGGTGATGCCGGCCGGCGTCTCATAGACGACGTCATGGCTGAAGCCAAGCGCCAGCTGCAGGTTCTTGCCCTGAAGTGCCGCGCGATAGCCGACGCCGGTGATCTCGAGCTTCTTCTCGAAACCGTCCTTGACGCCCTGCAGGATGTTGACGATCTGCGTGCGCGACATGCCCCACTTGGAGCGGGCGGTCTTGGTCTGGTCGCGCGGCAGGACAGCGATCTCGCTGCCTTCCATCTTGACCAGCACTTCGTCGTTCACCACGAACTTCAGCTCACCCTTGGGGCCCTTCGCCGTCACGGTCTGGCCGTTGACGGTCGCGGTCACGCCCTGCGGCAGCGAAACGGGTTTCTTTCCAATACGAGACATTTTGTTGTCCTCGTCACTTCTCTTGTTTCAGGTCTCTGTCTTCGGGAACGATCCGGAGACCGGATTCCACTTTGCGGTCAACTGCCAGATCAGAAGATCTGGCAGAGAATCTCACCGCCGACGTTCTGTTCACGTGCTTCATGGTCGGCCATCACGCCCTTCGGTGTCGAAAGGATGGCGATGCCGAGGCCGTTGGCGACCTGCGGAATCGACTTGGCCGAAACATAGACGCGGCGGCCTGGCTTCGAGACGCGGGCGATTTCGCGCACGACCGGCGCGCCGTCGAAATACTTCAGCTCGATCTCGATTTCGGACTTGCCGTTGTCGAAGTCGGTCTGGCTGTAATCGCGGATATAGCCTTCAGCCTTCAGCACGTCGAGGACGCGGGTGCGCAGACGCGAAGCCGGCGTCGAAACGCTCGACTTCTTGCGGCCGTACGCGTTGCGGATGCGGGTCAGCATATCGCCGAGAGGATCGCTCAATGACATGTTATGTCCTCCTTACCAGCTCGACTTGACCAGGCCCGGGATCTGGCCGTTATTGCCGAGATCACGAAGCGCGATGCGCGATACTTTGAGCTTGCGATAGTAGGCGCGCGGACGGCCGGTGACTTCGCAGCGGTTGCGGATGCGGATCTTGGCCGAGTTGCGCGGCATGGCGGCAAGCTTGAGCTGAGCGCGGAAACGCTCTTCCATCGGCTTGGACTGATCCATGATGATCGCCTTCAGGGCAGCGCGCTTGGGACCGTACTGGTCGGCAAGCTTGCGGCGCCTGTTGTTCTTCTCGACTGAGCTGGTCTTTGCCATTTCAGATTTTTCCTTTTCTCGCTGCCGTTACTGGCGGAAGGGGAAGTTGAAAGCCTTGAGCAATGCCCTGGCTTCGTCGTCCGTCTTCGCAGTCGTACAAACGATGACGTCCATGCCCCAGATCTGATCAACCTTGTCGTAGTTGATCTCCGGGAACACGATGTGTTCCTTGATGCCCATGGCGTAGTTGCCACGGCCATCGAAGCTCTTCGGATTGAGCCCGCGGAAGTCGCGGACGCGTGGCAGTGCGATATTCACGAGACGGTCGAGGAACTCGTACATGCGTTCCTTGCGCAGCGTGACCTTGGCGCCGATCGGCATCTTCTCGCGGACCTTGAAGCCGGCAATCGAGTTGCGGGCGCGGGTGACGACGGCCTTCTGGCCGGCGATCATCGCCAGGTCTTCGGCCGCGATCGAAGGCTTCTTGGAATCGGCGGTCGCTTCGCCAACGCCCATGTTCAGCACGATCTTGTCGATGCGCGGAACCTGCATCTCGTTGTCGTAGCCGAACTGTTCCTGCAACGCCTTGCGGATGGTCTCGTTGTAGACCTGCTTGAGGCGCGGCGTGTTGTTCGCGGTCGCCTGCTTGGATTGAGCCTTAGCCATTGATGACTTCTCCCGAGCGCTTGGCGACGCGCACCTTCTTGCCGTCCTTCTGGAAGATGAAACCGACGCGGGTCGGCTTGCCATCCTTGGGGTCGGCCAGCGCGATGTTCGACAGCTGGATCGGCGCTTCCTTGGTGATGATCCCGCCCTCTTGGGACTGGGACTGCTTCTGGTGACGACGGATCATGTTGACGCCGCGCACCAGCGCGGTGTCTTCCTTCGGCTGCACCGAGAGGACTTCGCCCGAACGGCCCTTGTCCTTGCCGGCCAGCACGACGACCTTGTCGCCTTTTCTAATCTTTTGCATTGGTCCGGCTCCTTACAGCACTTCAGGCGCGAGCGAGATGATCTTCATGTGGTTCTTGGCGCGGAGTTCGCGCGGAACCGGTCCGAAGATACGCGTGCCGATCGGCTCTTTCTTGTTGTCGACGAGAACGGCCGCGTTCTTGTCGAAACGGATCACGCTGCCGTCCGGGCGGCGGATGTCCTTGGCCGTGCGAACCACGACCGCCTTCATCACATCGCCCTTCTTTACGCGGCCGCGCGGAATGGCTTCCTTGATCGACACCACGATGATGTCGCCCACGGAAGCGTATTTCCGCTTCGAGCCGCCCAGCACCTTGATGCACATGACACGACGGGCGCCGGAATTATCCGCGACGTCGAGGTTTGTTTGCATCTGAATCATGACTGGCCGCCTTCTTCTCTTCTAACGGGATGGGCTCAAAGCCCCTCCCCGGTCTGTCCAAAATTCGTTGTTTACGCCCGAGGTCAGGCTTGGTCCGAAGACACGACGATCCAGCGCTTGTCCTTGGAAATCGGCTTCGATTCCTGGATGAACACCTGATCGCCAACCTTGTGGGCGTTGTTCTCGTCGTGCGCCTTGTACTTCTTGGTCATGCGCACGGTCTTCTTCATCACGGGATGCGTGAAGCGCCGTTCGACCTTGACGACAACCGTCTTCTCGTTCTTGTCGCTGACGACGGTGCCCTGCAGAATGCGCTTTGGCATGGTTTTCGTCCTTAAGCCTTCTTAGCCGCGGACTTTTCCGCAGCGATGGTCTTGATACGCGCAATATCCTTACGGACCTGTCTCACGCGCGCGGTCTTCTCGAGCTGGCCGGTGGCCTTCTGGAAGCGCAGGTTGAACTGCTCCTTCTTCAGGCTGGCCAGGTCGTCGGTCAGCTGGTCCTGGGTCTTGGTCCGGATGTCTTCGGCTTTCATGATCAGCCCGTCCTTATTCTGCGATGCGCTGCACGAAGCGCGTCTTGACCGAGAGCTTGGCCGCGCCGAGACGCAGTGCCTCACGGGCGGTTTCTTCATTGACGCCGTCGATCTCGAACATGATACGGCCCGGCTTGACGCGCGCCGCCCAGTAGTCGACCGCACCCTTGCCCTTACCCATGCGGACTTCGGTCGGCTTCGAAGTGACCGGCACGTCCGGGAAAATACGGATCCAGACGCGACCAGCGCGCTTCATTTCACGCGTGATCGCGCGGCGGGCCGCCTCGATCTCACGTGCGGTGACGCGGTTCGGCTCAAGCGCCTTCAGCCCGAAACCACCGAAATCCAGGTTGGTGCCGCCCTTTGCGGTACCATGGATACGGCCCTTGAACTGCTTGCGGAACTTTGTGCGCTTTGGCTGCAGCATCGTTCTAACTCCAAATTCCTAAATGTCTCAGGCGTTTTCGCGACGACGACCGCGTTCGCGATCACCACCACCGCCATGCGCTGCGTCGCTTTCGCTGGCCCGACGCTCCGAAGCCATCGGGTCATGCTCAAGGATTTCGCCCTTGAACACCCAGACCTTGACGCCGCAGATGCCATAAGCCGTGTGCGCTTCGGCCGTACCGTAGTCGACGTCCGCACGCAGAGTATGCAGCGGCACGCGGCCTTCGCGATACCATTCCATGCGCGCGATCTCGGCGCCGCCGAGGCGGCCGGCGCAGTTGATGCGGATGCCTTCGGCCCCGAGGCGCATCGCCGACTGAACGGCACGCTTCATGGCGCGGCGGAACGCGATACGACGCTCGAGCTGCTGGGCGATCGACTGGGCGACCAGGGTCGCGTCGATTTCCGGCTTGCGCACTTCAACGATGTTGAGGTGCGTCTCGGACTTCGTCATCTCCATCAGCTTCTTGCGAAGCTTCTCGATGTCGGCGCCCTTCTTGCCGATGATCAGACCCGGGCGCGCGGCGTGGATGGTGACGCGGCACTTCTTGTGCGGACGCTCGATCACGACCTTCGAGATGGCAGCCTGCTTGAGCTCCTTCTCGAGATACTTGCGGATCTTGATGTCCTCATGCAGCAGCTTGCCGTACTCGCCGGTGTTCGCGAACCAGCGCGAATCCCAGGTGCGGTTGATGCCGAGGCGAAGACCGATCGGATTGACTTTCTGGCCCATTATGCGGCCTCCCCTTTTTCTTCGACTTCACGAACGACGATCGTGAGGTGCGAGAACGGCTTCTCGATACGGCTGGCGCGACCGCGGCCACGGGCATGGAACCGCTTCATGACGATCGACTTGCCGACATAGGCTTCCGCCACGATCAGCGCATCGACATCCAGGTCGTGGTTGTTTTCCGCGTTGGCGATTGCCGATTCCAGCGTCTTCTTGACCGTGCCGGAAATCCGCTTGGCCGAGAATTCGAGATCGGAAAGCGCTGTCGCGACCTTCTTGCCGCGGATCAGCGCGGCAACGAGGTTCAGCTTCTGCGGGCTGATACGGATCGTGCGCAATACGGCGCGCGCTTCGTTATCAGCAAGCCTGCGCGGAGCTTTGGCCTTGCCCATGATTATTTCCTCTTCGCCTTCTTATCCGCGCCGTGACCGTAATAGGTCCGGGTCGGAGCGAATTCACCGAACTTGTGACCGACCATGTCCTCGTTCACCGAGACGGGAACATGCTTCTGGCCGTTGTAGACACCGAAGGTGAAGCCGACGAACTGCGGCAGGATGGTGGAGCGACGGCTCCACATCTTGATCACCTCATTGCGACCACCTTCACGAACCTTGTCCACCTTCTTGAGAAGGTAGCCGTCAATGAAGGGGCCTTTCCAAATCGAACGAGTCACTTGGCGTTACCTCTTCTTAGCTCTTGCGCTGATGGCGCGAGCGCAGGATGAACTTGTCGGTCGCCTTGTTGGACCGCGTCTTCTTGCCCTTGGTCGGCTTGCCCCAGGGCGAAACCGGATGGCGGCCACCCGAAGTGCGGCCTTCGCCGCCGCCGTGCGGATGGTCGACCGGGTTCATGGTCACGCCGCGATTGTGCGGGCGCTTGCCACGCCAAACCGTGCGACCGGCCTTGCCGTCATTGATGTTGCCGTGGTCCGGATTGGACACGGCGCCGACAGTGGCCATGCAGGAGCCGTGAACGACACGCTGCTCGCCCGAATTGAGGCGCAGGATCGCCATGCCCTGGTCACGACCGACCAGCTGACCGTAACCACCTGCCGAACGGGCGACCTGAGCGCCCTTGCCCGGCTTCAGCTCGATGTTGTGGACGATGGTGCCGACCGGCATCGAAGCCAGCGGCATCGCATTGCCCGGCTTCACATCTACCGATTCACCGGAGACGATCTTGTCGCCGGGAGCCAGACGCTGCGGAGCGATGATGTAGGACAGCTCGCCATCGTCATACTTGATCAGCGCGATGAAGGCGGTGCGGTTCGGATCGTATTCAATGCGCTCGACCGTGCCGACGACGTCGAACTTGCGGCGCTTGAAGTCGATGATGCGGTACGAACGCTTGTGACCACCGCCGATGAAGCGGGCGGTGATGCGACCGTGATTGTTGCGGCCGCCCGACTTGGTCAGGCCTTCGGTCAGACCCTTGACGGGCTTGCCCTTGTAAAGACCCGAGCGGTCGACGATGACCAGCTGACGGGTGCTGGGCGTTACCGGGTTGAATTTTTTCAGTGCCATTGTTCTGTCCTCGCGGCCTTGCTCAGAGACCCGTCGCGACGTCGATCGACTGACCATCGGCCAGCGTCACAACCGCCTTCTTGACGTCGCTCTGGCGGCCAACCGTGCCACGGAAGCGCTTGATCTTGCCCTTGCGGACAAGCGTGTTCACGGCCATCACCTTGACGCCGAACAGCGCTTCGACGGCGGCCTTGATTTCCGGCTTCGACGCCTTCTTGGCGACGTTGAAGACGACCTTGTTCTGCTCGGAGGCCATGGTCGACTTTTCGGTGATCGCCGGCGAGACGATCACGTCGTAATGACGAAGGTCGGTCATTTAAAACGCTCCTCGAGAGCCTCGACGGCGGCCTTCGAAAGGACCAGCGTGCCGCGGCGCAGAATGTCGTAGACGTTGATGCCCTGGATGGGCAGCACGTCGATGTTGGGGATGTTCGTCGCCGCCAGCTTGAAGTTCTTGTCAAGCTCGGCGCCGCCGATCAGCAAAGCGTTGGTCAGGCCCAGCGTCGCGAAATTCGCGATCAGCGCCTTCGTCTTGGCCTCGGTCAGCTTCAGCTCGTCGATGATGATGATCGACGCGCTCTTGGCCTTGGCCGAGAGAGCATGCTTGAGGCCGAGAGCACGAACCTTCTTCGGCAGTTCGTGCTCGTGGCTGCGAACGACCGGGCCGTGGGCCTTGCCGCCGCCGCGGAACTGCGGAGCGCGTGCCGAATGGTGACGGGCGCGGCCCGTACCCTTCTGCTTGTACATCTTGGCGCCGGTGCGCGCGATCTCGGCGCGACCCTTGGTCTTGTGCGTGCCCTGCTGCTTCTTGGCAAGCTGCCAGCGCACGACGCGCTGCAGGATGTCTTCGCGCGGATCAAGGCCGAAAATCTCGTCGGAGAGTTCCACCTTGCCGGCGTCCTTGCCGCCCAGCGTTGTGATCTTGAGATCCATTATTCCGCTCCCTCTGTGGCCGGAGCCTCGTTCTTGGCGCCACTTTCGGCAGCAACGGCGCGGATCGCGGCAGGCTTCGGCGCATTGGCCGGCAGTGCCACCTTGGCCGCATCGCGGACCAGGATCCAGGCGCCCTTCGATCCGGGAACCGCACCGCGGATCAGGATCAGGCCGCGGTCGGCGTCGGTCGATACGATCTCGACATTCTGCGTGGTGACGCGGGTGTCGCCCATGTGGCCAGCCATATGCTTGCCCTTGAACACCTTGCCCGGGTCCTGACGCTGGCCGGTCGAACCGTGCGTACGGTGCGAAACCGAGTTACCGTGCGTTGCACGGCCACCGCCCATGTGGTGGCGCTTGATGACGCCCTGAAAGCCCTTGCCGATCGTCGTGCCCGTCACATCGACCTTCTGGCCGGCGACGAAGTGCTCGACGGTGATCTCGGCGCCGACATCGATCATGTTGTCGGCGGAGACGCGGAACTCGGCGACCTTCGCCTTCGGCTCGACGGAAGCGGTCGCGAAATGGCCGCGCATCGCCTTCGACGTGTTCTTCACCTTGGCAAGGCCAACGCCGAGCTGAACGGCGGTGTAGCCATTCTTCTCTTGCGTGCGCTGGGCCACGACCTGGCAGTTCTCCATCAGGAGAACGGTGACGGGAACATGTTCCCCGGCATCGTTGTAGATGCGGGTCATTCCCACCTTCTTTGCAATCACACCTGAACGCATCGGTTCAATTCCTTTAGAGTTCCGGGCCAGGGGCACCGCCCCTTACCGCGCTCTCATTCCCTTAGAGCTTGATCTCGACGTCGACGCCGGCGGCCAGATCGAGCTTCATCAAAGCATCGACCGTCTGCGGGGTCGGATCGACGATGTCGAGCAGACGCTTGTGCGTGCGCATCTCGAACTGCTCGCGGCTCTTCTTGTCGACGTGAGGCGACCGGTTGACCGTGAACTTTTCGATCCGCGTCGGCAGCGGAATGGGGCCGCGGACGTTTGCGCCGGTACGCTTGGCCGTCGACACGATTTCCTTCGTCGAGGCGTCGAGCACGCGGTGGTCAAACGCCTTAAGGCGGATGCGGATATTCTGTCCGTTCATGCGTCACTTCCTTGTTCTGGCGCGGCGCGGGCAACTCCCGCGCCCGCGACAGATCGGTTTAAGTCCAAATTACTCTTTGATGGTGACGACGATGCCGGCACCGACGGTGCGGCCGCCTTCACGGATAGCGAAGCGCAGCTTCTCTTCCATGGC
>NZ_JBVVQW010000002.1:305308-724203 GCF_055811655.1 Mesorhizobium sp. WSM4809 | reverse complement strand
GCCGCGAACCCATCATAAGGGGGAAAACTGTTACCTATGTATCCGGTTCAAACTGTTACCCATCTATCGGCTGGACAGCAGCCGCGCCCTCGGCACCTATTTGGTGGCGTTGAAAATTGGCGAAGCGCCGATGACTGCGTCTTTCTCCCCGTCACTATACGGGGAGAAATGTCCGGCAGGACAATGAGGGGCAGCGCTACCCTTGAACAAGTTCATCACTGCCCCGGCGGGATCAGCCTGAAATCCGGCAGCTCACGCAAAACCAGTTCAGGCCCGGCCGGCGAATAGACGACGAAAAGCTGCATCGGCCCGTCACCGGTGTTGAGCGTCGAATGGAAGCGGCTTTCCGGCACATAGATGGTGCAGCCGGGGCCGACTTCTGCCACCACCGGATTGCCCTTTTCGTCCTCGACCATCTGCTCGCCATGACCGGAGATGACGAAGATGATTTCTTCCGCGCCCGGATGGTTGTGGCGCGTGTGGCCCTTGCCGGAGGGCAGGTCGACCACGCCGCCGGAAAAGCGGGTTGCGCCATTCACCTCCGGCGCCACCGTCAGCGCCAATTTTCCCCAGTCGAAACCGAAGGCGCTGACGTCCTTCGGGTAGACAAACATTTTGCTCTTGTCGGTCATCTCTCTCATCCCTTCTTTTTCTTCGTGGTCTTCTGGCCACCAAGTGTCACCGCCTTGAAATCGGCCGTCTGTTTGGCGATCGCGGCTTCCGCCGGCAGCCGTTCCATCGAGCTGGCGCCATAGAAGCCGTGCAGACCCTTGGCATGGGAGAGGATGTAACGGGCGTCGTCCGGCATCGAGATCGGCCCGCCATGGCAAAGCAGGATGACATCCTTGCGCACCGAGCGCGCGGCATTGGCGATGGCGTCGATCTCGACGATGCAGTCGTCGAGCGACTTGGCTGAGGTGGCGCCGATCGAGCCGCCGGTCGTCACGCCCATATGGGCGACGATGATGTCGGCGCCGGCCTTGGTCATGGCGCGGGCCTCGTCGGGGTTGAAGACATAGGGCGTGGTCAAGAGGTCGAGCTTGTGCGCCTCGGCGATCATGTCGACCTCGAGGCCGAAGCCCATGCCGGTTTCCTCGAAGCTTTGCCGCATGCTGCCGTCGAACAGGCCGATGGTGGGAAAATTCTGCACGCCGGAAAAGCCCATGGTCTTCAGCTCGGCCAGCAGCAGCGGCATGATGACGAACGGGTCGGTGCCGTTGACGCCGGCCAGCACAGGCGTGTGTCTGACCACCGGCAGCACCTCATAGGCCATCTCCTTGACGATCTCGTTGGCATTGCCATAGGCGAGCAGGCCAGCGGCCGAGCCGCGCCCGGCCATGCGGTAGCGGCCGGAATTGTAGATGATGATGAGGTCGATGCCGCCGGCCTCCTCGGCTTTCGCCGACAGGCCGGTGCCGGCGCCGCCGCCGACGATCGGCACGCCCTTGTCGATCATCCCCCTGAATTTCTTCAATATGTCCTTGCGCGGTATGGCGGGCATTTTTTGAGATCTCTCACTGTCTGGCGATGTCGAGGAAGGCCGATGTTGCAGCCTTTGCGAATTCCGGGTCGTTGATATGCAGCGGTAGGCGTGTCACGCGGCGCTTGCCGTTGGGCTGGATGGTGCGCTCGATGGCTTCGAACAGAACGGCGTCGGCTTCCGGGTCGAAGAAGGCGCCGCCTTCGATGTCGAGCGCCGAGACGCCTTTTTCCGGGATGAGAAAATGCACCGGCCCTCCGCAGCGGGCGAGCCTGGTGCCGATCCATTCGCCGATCGCACGGCATTCGTCCGCCGTGGTGCGCATCAGCGTGACATTGGGATTGTGCTCGTAGAAAAGCCGCCCGCGATAGTGGTCCGGAATGGTCGAAGGCGCCCAGAAGTTCACCATGTCGAGCGCGCCGACGGAGCCGACATAGGGCAGCCCCGTGCGAACTATGGCGCCGAAACGATCGTCAGTCGCCGGCAGCACGCCGCCGAACAGCAGATCGCAGACTTCGGTCGTGGTGATGTCGATGATACCGGACAGCAAGCCGCTGTCGGCCAGCTTTTCCATGCTGCGGCCGCCGGTGCCGGTGGCGTGGAAGACCATGCAGTCATATCTGGAACGGAGCTGGTCGGCGATGGCGGTCACGCAAGGCGTTGTGACGCCGAACATGGTGAGGCCGATCGATGGTTTGCCGTCGGGTGGCGGCGCCGGCTTGGTTGTCATGCCTACGATCGCCTGGGCGGCATTGTGCAGCACGACACGGGAGAGCCGGTTCAGTCCGGCCATGTCGGTCACCGCTGGCATCATGATGATGTCGGAGACATCGACATAGGGTGCGGTATCGCCGGAGGCGAGCGTCGAGACCATGATCTTGGGCAAGCCGAGCGGCAGGGCGCGCATGCCCGACGTGATGATCGATGTGCCGCCACCGCCGCCGATGCCGATCATGGCTGCGACGTCGTTGCGCGATGGGGCAAAGCGGGCGAAGGCGATGCCCATCGCGGCGACCGCGGCGCCACGGTCATTGCCGCCGAGCACGGCGTCACGGCCGCCGGGATGATGGTCGGCGATTTCCATAGCGCCGATATCGACGGGGATGGTTGCGTCGCGCGTTCCGACATCGACACGGCAAACGATGGCGCCCGCAGCAGTGATCGCATCGGCCAGGAAGGCGAGCTCCTCGCCCTTCGTGTCCGCGGTACCCGCCACATAAATACGCTTCATTTGCGCTCCCCCGATCCTGGCAGGCGCGATGCCGCCCCCATTGCTCATTGCCCGGGCCACTCGACGATGCGGACACCATTGCAAATTTTTGAGACGCGCGTATCGTATTGGCATGAATGTCTCACGTCAACAATCCGCTGCGAGCGACGACGCTGAACGGGCAACCGGCCCGGTGCCCGAACGTGGTCCGCGCGCGCGGACCAAACGGCTGATGCTGGAGACGGCAACAAGGCTGATGCAGGCGGGCGTCACGCCCTCGGTCAGCGAGGTCGCCGAGGCGGCCGAGGTTTCCCGTGCCACCGCCTATCGTTACTTCCCGAGCCAGTCGGCACTGGTGCAGGCCGTCGTCGACGAGGGGCTGGGGCCAATCCTCACCTGGCAATCGACCTCCGCCGATGCCGAGCGCCGGGTCGCGGAGCTGTTCGATACGGCCATGCCGCGCATCGAGGCCTTCGAGGCCACGTTCAAGGCAGCACTGAAGCTGTCGCTCGATCAATGGGCGCGGCGTCAGGCCGGCACGCTGGGCGGCGAGCCCGCCTTTACGCGCGGCCACCGCATCGACTTGCTGAAAGATGCGATCGCGCCGCTCGAGGGCCGTTTGCCGCCGCGCGACTTCAAGCGGCTGGCGCAGGCGCTGTCGCTGATCTTCGGCGTCGAGGTGCTGATTGTGCTCAAGGATATCTGGGGACTGGACAGCCGCCGGACGAGGGCGGTCGCACAGTGGGCAGCCGGGGCGCTGGTGCGTGCGGCAGTCGCGGAATCGATCGATGAAGGAGGCAGCCCCGATCCGAAGGCAGTCATGAAATAGAGCCTATCTGGTTCGACCAGATTGGCATGCACGCTACTGATCTTAGCCGTTGAGTGGGGTGTCGGACAATACCCAATCATATCACTGAGTAGGAAAATCTTGGTAAAACAGGCAGATAAAGCCGGAATCCGATGGCAATGACCACGTCAAGCTGTCAAGAAAGGGCTTGACGTGCATGCAAAATTGGTAATACCAGATTGGATCAGAAAAGCGGATCGAAAGTGAGGGCTGCGATCCATTTTCCGGCAGGGGCGAGGAGGCTCGAAACCGGGAAGGTGCGATCACGGGAGGAACTACCAGGGCCGGCCCCGTTGCCGGCTCGCACGATAAGGTAGAACGCGCACAAGGGAGGAAATCATTATGCGCAAGTTAGTGACCAGCGCACTTGCTGGTATCGGCTTAACGCTTGCCTGCGGAACGTCCGTTTACGCGCAGGACAAAGAACTCACCATATTCTGGGCGGAATGGGATCCGGCGAACTATTTGCAGGAACTCGTCAACCTCTACGAGGCCGAGACCGGCGTGAAGGTCACGGTCGAAACCACGCCTTGGTCCGACTTCCAGACCAAGGCATTCACCGAGTTCAACGCCAAGGGCAGCGCCTACGACATGGTGGTCGGCGACTCGCAGTGGATCGGTGCCGCATCCGAGGCGGGCCACTATGTCGACCTTACCGACTTCTTCAACAAGCATAATTTGAAGGAGGTGATGGCGCCGGCGACTGTCAAGTACTACGCCGAATATCCGTCGGCCTCTGGCAAGTACTGGTCGATCCCGGCCGAGGGTGACGCAGTCGGCTGGTCCTACCGTAAGGACTGGTTCGAGGACCCCAAGGAAATGGAAGCCTTCAAGGCCAAGTATGGCTACGATCTCGGCGTGCCGAAGGATTTCAAGGCGCTGCGCGACATTGCCGAATTCTTCCACCGTCCCGACCAGAAGCGCTACGGCGTCGCCATCTACACCGACAATTCATATGATGCCCTGGTGATGGGCGTCGAGAACGCCATCTTCTCCTACGGCGGCGAACTTGGCGACTATGCCACCTACAAGGTCGACGGGATCATCAACTCCGATCAGAACGTCAAGGCGCTCGAGGTCTACAAGGAACTCTATTCCTTCACACCTCCTGGTTGGGCCAAGAGCTTCTTCATCGAGGACAACCAGGCGATCACCGAGAATCTGGCTGCGATGAGCATGAACTACTTCGCCTTCTTCCCGGCGCTCATCAACGAAGCCTCGAACCCGAATGCCAAGAACACAGGCTTCTTCGCCAACCCTGCCGGCCCGAACGGCGACCAGTTCGCCGCGCTCGGCGGCCAGGGCATCTCCGTCATCTCCTATTCCAACAACAAGGAAGAGGCGATGAAGTTCCTGGAATGGTTCATCAAAGACGAGACGCAGAAGAAGTGGGCGGAACTCGGCGGTTACACGGCAAGTGCCAAGGTGCTCGAGTCGCCTGAATTCCAGAACGCCACGCCTTACAACAAGGCTTTCTACGAAACCATGTTCAAGGTGAAGGACTTCTGGGCGACGCCGGAATATGCCGAGCTGCTCATCGCGATGAACCAACGCGTCTATCCGTACATCACCGGCAATCAGGGCACGGCCAAGGAAGTGCTCGATTCGCTCGCCGCGGACTGGAACGCGACGTTCAAGAAGTACAACCGCGTGAAGTAAGCGGTACTAACGCTCGGAAGGGGTGGGAGCCCACCCCTTCCGTTTTCTTTTCTCAAGGAAGGAACTGGCTTTGGCCACTGCAGTCATGACCACGCTGGATCCCAACTCGCGCTCCGCCACCCGCGGCATGAGCGACCTCACGATCCGAAATCTCTTCATCATTCCGACGATCGTTTTCCTGATCGTCTTCAACATCTTTCCACTGCTCTATTCGCTCGGCTATTCGTTCACCGACTTTCGCGCGTCGAGCCCGGCGGCGGCCAATTTCGTCGGACTGCAGAATTACCGCGAACTGCTCAACGACCCGTTCATCTGGTCGAATTTCGCCATCACCGCCAAATATGTCATCGTCTCCGTGGTCGGTCAGGTCATCGTCGGCTTTGGCGTGGCGTTGCTGCTCAACCGCGATATCCCGCTGAAGGGCCTGCTGACGACACTGCTGCTGTTGCCGATGATGCTGTCGATGGCCGTCGTCGGTCTGTTCTGGAAACTGCTCTATGATCCGTCATGGGGTGTCATCAACTATGCACTCGGCCTCGGCAATTTCGAGTGGCTGTCTAACCCTGACATGGCGCTCTACGCGGTTGCCATCACCGACATCTGGATGTGGTCGCCCTTCGTCATGCTGCTGTCGCTTGCCGGCCTGTCGGCAGTGCCGAAGCACCTCTACGAGGCGGCGGCGATCGACCGCGCCGGCTCGTTCTATACCTTCTTTCGCATTACGCTGCCGCTGGTCGCGCCGATTCTGATGATCGCGATCATCTTCCGCACCATGGAGGCGTTCAAGACCTTCGATCTCGCCTACATCCTGACCAGCCAGCCAACCACCGAGGTGATCTCGATCCGGCTCTACAAGATGGCGTTCCAGGAATGGCAGACCGGGCGCTCCTGCGCGCTTGCCTACATCGTGCTGATCATGGTGCTGGCTATCACCAACATCTACGTCAAATACCTCAACAAGGTGAAGGAGCGCTGAGATGGCCGCCGTCCGCACTTCTTCCGAAATCGGCTTCAATCGCGTCGCCATCGTCGTTGTCCTTTTGGTGACGATCATCTTCCTGGCGCCGATCTACTGGATTGCCTCGACGGCGTTCAAGCCGCGCAATCTTGCCACGACCATCCCGCCGACGGTGGTGTTCCAGCCGGAGATATCGCCCTTCGTCAAACTGTTCACCAAGCGCTCGCAACTGCGTAGCGCGCCGACGCCGGAAGAGTATGCGGCAGCGCCCTGGTGGGAGCGCGTCGTCTTCGACGGCGGTGAAAAGATCGTGCGCGACGGCAAGGGCCAGGTGCAATGGTCCGGCTATCCGAGCCGCTTCATGAACTCGCTGATCATCGCCATCACCTCCACGGTGCTGGCGGTCGGCATGGGCACCTTCACCGCCTATGGCTTTTCGCGCTTCAAGGTGAAGGGGGAGGCTGACCTGCTCTTCTTCATCCTGTCGACACGCATGCTCCCGCCGGTGGTGGTGGCGATCCCGATGTTCCTGATGTACCGGGCGGTCGGCCTCAACGACACGCATGTGGGCCTGATCATCCTCTACACCGCCTTCAACCTATCCTTCTCGGTGTGGCTGATGAAGGGTTTTATGGATGAGATACCGAAAGAGTATGAAGAGGCGGCCCTGGTCGACGGTTACACGCGCATGGAGGCCTTCTTCAAGATCGTGCTGCCCGAGGCGGCCACCGGCATCGCCGCCACCGCGGTGTTCTGCTTCATCACCGCGTGGAACGAATATGCCTTCGCACTGATCATGACCAACCGCCGCGCCCAGACCGCACCGCCCTTCATCCCGAGCCAGGTCGGCTCGGGCCTGCCGGACTGGACGGTGATCGCCGCCGGAACCTTTCTATTCCTGCTGCCGGTCGCGATCTTCACGTTCCTGCTCCGCAACCATCTGCTGCGCGGCATGTCCTTCGGAGCGATTCGCAAATGAGCTTTCGTGCCATCAACCAGAAATATCTGGAGCCCGGTTCGCAGGTGCTGATGGTGCTCGGCATCATAGCACTCTGCCAGCCCTGGAACCTGTTGTTGCACACATATGGCCTGACCATCATCCTGATCGGGCTGGTCGGCTTCAACGTAACCTCCAAGATCGCGCCTGAGGAAAAGGCCGGCACCGGCCAGGTGCGCAATCCGGGAGCACAGCATTGACCCAGATCGAGCTTCGCGGCGTCCAGAAATTCTTCGGCGCCGTCCAGGTCATCAAGGACCTGAACCTCAAGATCGCCGACAACGAGTTCATCGTTCTGCTCGGCCAGTCGGGCTGCGGCAAGACGACGACGCTGCGGGCCATCGCCGGGCTGGAAACGATCGACGAGGGCGACATCCTCATCGACGGCAAACCGATCCAGCATCTAAAGGCCGCCGACCGCGACATTGCCATGGTCTTCCAGTCGTTCTCGCTCTATCCGCATATGAGCGTCTACGAGAACATCGCCTTCCCCTTGCGCGCCACGCGCAAGAGCAAGACGGAGATCGACAGCGAGGTTCGCTCCGTCGCCAAGACGCTGCAGATCACCGATCTGCTGGATAAGAAGCCATCGGCGCTCTCGGGTGGCGACATGCAGCGCGTCGCCATTGGCCGGGCGCTGGTGCGGCGGCCGAAGGCCATGCTGATGGACGAGCCGATCGGCGCGCTCGACGCCAAGCTGCGCGAGGAGATGCGGGCCGAGATCAAGCGGCTGCACATCAAGCAAGGGTCGACGACCATCTATGTGACGCACGACCAGATCGAGGCGATGAGCCTCGCCGACCGCATCGTCATCATGCATGAAGGCGTGCTGCAGCAGGTCGGCTCGCCCGACGAGGTCTATTCGCACCCGGCCAATCTGTTCGTGGCGCAATTCGTCGGCAGTCCGGTGATGAACGTCGCCGATGCGGCAGTCGCCGACACGGCGTCCTCGGTCTCGGTGACGGTCGGCGGGGCTCCCGCCGGCTTCGAGTTCCCGCGGGCGCTGCTGTCGAAGCTCAACGGCCATGCAGGCGGCCAGCTCGCGCTCGGCATCCGGCCGGAAGGCGTTCTCATCCGCCGCGAGGCGACGGAGGGGTTTTTGCCGGTCGAGACGCAGATCGTCGAGCCGCTTGGCTCCTTCGACATTGTCGATCTCAAGGTCGGCTCAAAGATGCTGCGCGCACGCACCAAGAGCGGCTTCGTCGCCGGTCCCGGCCAGAAGGTGTTCGCCAGGATCGATCCGGCCCAAGCGCATTTCTTCGACACGGCAAGCGGCAAGTCGCTGGGAGTGAGATTGTGATGGCCGAAGGACACGAAAGGCCAATGACTTGGCCCTTCGAACAATCGAACGCCCGGAGCTATAGCGGAGGGCAGACGCCCTCGAAAAAGAGATCGGGACGATAGACATGGCCCATATCCAGCTCAAGAACATCTCGAAGACTTTCGGCAACCACACTGCGCTCACCGGGCTCGATCTCGATATTGCCGATGGCGAGTTCTTCGTGCTGCTGGGCGAGACGGGCGCCGGCAAGACGACGACGCTGCGGCTTATCGCCGGCCTGGAAAAGCCGAGCGAAGGCCAGGTCTTCATCGACGGCGTCGACGTCGCCGACTGGGGTGCGGCCGAGCGTGACGTGGCGCTGGTGCTGCAGCAATACTCGCTCTATCCGCGCTACACGGTGCGCGAAAATCTCGAATTCCCGCTGAAGCCAAAAATTCGCCGGCTGCCCGACGCCGAGATCAAGGATCGCGTCGACCGTGCCGCCCGTACGCTGCGGATCGAGCACCTGCTCGACCGCAAGACGGATCGGCTGTCCGGCGGCGAGATGCAGCGCGTCTCGATCGGCCGCGCCATCGTGCGCAAGCCGCGTGTGTTCCTGATGGACGAGCCGCTGTCTGCGCTCGACGCCAAGCTGCGCGAGGCGCTGCGGACTGAACTGAAGAACCTGCAGATGCAGCTCGGCGCCACCTTCCTGTTCGTCACCCACGACCAGATCGAGGCGATGTCGATGGGCGACAAGGTCGGCGTGCTCAACCATGGCCGCATCGTTCAGACCGGCACGCCGCACGAGATCTACAACAATCCGCGCGATACCTATGTGGCGAGCTTCGTCGGCTCGCCGCCGATGAACCTCATCGACGGCAAGCTTGTGAACGGCCGCGCGGTGATGGCTCCGTTGAACTTCGAACTGCCTTTTTCGGGGGGAGCCAAAGCGGGCGGGGCGACCGACGGTCGCCCGCTCGTCTTCGGCATTCGTCCCGAGGACGTCTATCTCGAGAGCGGCGCGCCGGTCGAGGCGCATGTTCACGACGTCGAGAACCACGGCGTCGAAAAGATCCTGACGCTGCGCGTCGGCGACGCGACACTGCGTGCCACCGTGCCGGCCAGGACCGACGTCGCCATCGAGCAGGCGGTGCGCTTTGCCTGGAACCCCGACAAGGTGGTGCTGTTCGACAAGGGCAGCGGCGTCAGCTTGCGACACGCCTCATAAAGCGCGTCGCGCTGAAACGGATTCATGCGACGCGCTTTAGGTCTTTGTTTTTGTGCATGTCGTTCTCCCAAAATTGGAGTGCGCCCCTGGGGGTGGACAGATCGTCCTGAGGAATTGACCATGGCTGTCGGGTTTTCGGAGAGAGAACCATGGCAAGACATCGTAGCTACAGCATCACGTTCAAGCGTCAGGTCGTGCAGGAATATCTGTCGGGCGAGACGCTGCACAGTTTGGCGAAACGGCATGACATCACCCGCACCCTGATCGGTGTCTGGATTGGCAAGTATGAGGCAGGCGGCTTCGATGAAGATACGGCTTCGGCCACTCTGATCACGGAATATGAGGCGCGGATCGCCGCGCTTGAGCGGCTGGTCGGCAAGCAGGCTCTGGAGCTGGAGTTTCTAAAGGGGGCTCTGAAAAGCGCTCCGCGGCCGAAAAGCGGGACTACATCCGCCATCATCGGCCCCCCGGCCTCTCCGTCGCCGAAGGATGCCGGCTGATGGATCTGGCGCGTTCGACCTTTTATGACCGTCCGCAATGGCCGGCCGATGACACCGCTATCGTTGAGACGATGTTCGCGATCTGCGACGAATTCGAGTTTTATGGCTATCGCCGCGTGAGCGCGGCCTTGCGCCAGCAAGGCTTTGTGGTGAACCACAAGAAGATCCGCCGCCTGATGCGCGATCACGACCTGCAACCGAAGGTCAGACGCCGGTTCGTCGCCACGACCGACAGCAATCACAACAGTCCGATCTTCCCCAATCTGGCAAAGGACATCGTCCCGACCGGTCCGAACCAACTCTGGGTCGGCGACATCACCTATGTCGCGCTACCGGTCCGCTTCGTCTACGTCGCCATCATTCTCGATGTTTGGTCGCGCATGATCGTCGGCTACGCCATCAGCCGCGCCATCGATGCTCGCCTGACGGGCGCCGCCTTGCGCGCCGCAATCGAGCGCAGAAAGCCTCCGCCAGGCTGCGTTCACCATTCCGATGGCGGCTCCCAATATGCCGCCGAGACTTACCGGCAGCTTCTCGCCGGCCACGGTCTGGCGGGCTCGATGGGCCGCAAGGGCAATCCTTATGACAATGCCAAAGCGGAGAGCTTCATGAAGACCCTGAAGCTCGAGGCGGTCTATCCGATGGCGCTTGAAACCTTCGAGGAGGTTGCCGAGCACCTTCCCCACTTCATCGACCAGGTCTACAACAAACGCAGGCTCCATTCGGCGCTGGGATATCTCAGCCCGCAACAGTTCGAGGATCAACATATCCGGCAGACGGGCAAAACCGCAGCCTGATCAGTGTCCACCCCCAGGGGCGCACTCCAAACCGAGGTCACTTTTGGGCGACATGCGTGAGGCCGCATCCCAGCCTATTTCTGGAAGTAGGTTTCGTAGGGCGTGTCGTTGATCAGCAGGATCACGCATTCCGTGTCGGAGACGCAGGCGTCGTCATGCATCTCATTGGCTTTCTGGGTCCAGTAGGATCCAGGAGGCAGTTCGACCTTGGTCGCCTCGCCGCCATCCATCTGCCAGTGCGCCCACAGCCCCTTTATAACCACCGCACGGTAATCCGCGGTGTGCGCATGGACCGGTGCACGCCAGTTGCCGGGAACCTTCAGCAACGTGCCTGCCGGACCCTTGGCCCGCTCGCCCCACAATGGGCCAAGACGATGCGGCTGGTCGGGTACTTCCGCCACATAGGGGATCTTGTCGGCCGGCAGGTAGCTGTCCTCGAGGGCAAAGGCGCGCCCGGGAACCGCAAGCATGACGGCGAGTGCGATGACCTTCAGATGATTTGGCATGGTTCTCCTCTTCGGACCCGACTGGACGCCGGCCGCTGGCTGCCTGGTTATGGCAAGCTATTGCATGCGGGTGGCCCGGCAATGGCATTGCGTCCGGAAGGCTTGGCAATTCATCCAGACCCGGCAATTCATCCAGACCCTGCGATCCATGGCCGCGGATCCGGGATCGTCTCAGCGGTTTTCGGAGGTGCCGTCGACGGTGCGCAGGTGGCTGGGCGCGATGCCTATGATGCGCTTGAACGCCCGGCTGAACGACGCTTCGGAATCGTAACCCAGTCTGGCGGCGACCACCGAAACCCGCATCCGATCGTCGATCAGCCATTGCCGCGCCTGGTGCATGCGTATCCGGGCGACATATCTCGCCGGTGTTTCGCCAACGACGGCCGTGAAGCGTTCGGCGAAGGCCGATCGCGAGGCGCCCATTTCGCGCGCCAGCGCTTCGACAGTCCAGTTCCTGTCGGGCTGCAGATGAATGGCGGCAAGTACGCGGCCGATGTCGCGATCCCTGATCGCCGCGATCCAGCCTCTGGTGTCGCCGCCGCTGTTTTCCACCCATGAACGGATGATGCTTGCAGCCAGTACGTCGGCCAGCCGCGCCAGCATGCCGCCGGAACCGGCGCGGTTCATGGTGATCTCGCCGGCCATGGCTTGCAGCAGATGCGGAATACCTGGCTCGCCAGCCATCAATTCCTTGGCGCGCATCATGTCCGGCATCATGCCCAGCAAGGGGTGCGATCCGTCCAGGTTGAAGTGCATGCTGCCGCAAAACAACAAGATTTTCGGGCCGTGGCCGCCATTGGAGACATTGAAGACATTGTCCTGCAAAGGCTCGACAGTGTAGCTTTCGATCGGCACGGCAGGAATGCCAGGCGCGCTGGCAACGACATGCTCGGCGCCGCGCGGCAAGAGCAACGCATCGCCGGGTGTCAGCTCAATCCATTCTCCGGCTGGCGAGAACAGCCAGCATCCGCGGCGGCCAATGAAGTGAAACCGTGCTGCCTTCTGGGCAGGAAACAACACGGCCCATGGCTCCGAAAGTTCGCAGCGGCCATAGTCGACGCCATCAAGCCGCAATCCGCGCAAGATGTCGGTGAGCGGACCCTCCGAGGCCGGCAAGGCAGTCTTGGGCGAGGTGAAAACCATGCGGATTTTTCTGAAGCAGTTCATCGTTTAACGGAAACGTTGAACCGCTCTATCTCTTTGTTTTGACGCAATTCCGGACGGAAAAACCGCTTCACACTTTTCCTGGAATTGCTTTAGCCTGGAATCGCCAGTCCGTCACGGCCTCCATGCGTCGGTCAGGGCAACGAACTCGGGTCAACGGGTTCCTTCGGAGCTTCGCCAGGCGTAGGGACGGAGCATCAAACGAAAAACCCGCCTGTGCGGCGGGTCACTGGCGCAAATCAGCACCATAGACAGAAATGTAGCATAGCTGAGGTCATCGAGTTAAGAAAAAATTCCTATCGCGAAAAGCCGGCACAAAAGCTGCCGGGACCGCCGAACTGGCGCTGCCTTTGGCAAGCTGAGTTCGAAACCCTGTGCGTCAGCTGGCCTGGCGGATATCGGCCTGTTCCTCGCCCCGGAGATGGCTGCGCGCCAAGCCGATGACGCGCTTGAAGGCGCGGCTGAAAGCGGCATCGGATTCATAGCCGAGACGCCAAGAACCATCACGGTTTTCGGGCCGGCGCCGTTGTGATGGCTGCGACGAAGCGGTTCAGGCCGTCCTCGACATAGGCGGCCACTTCGATCGCCGGGTCAAAGCTCCACCACAGCAGCGAGCCTTGCCAATGCGAGGCCATCAGCAGGCCGATGTCGCGTGGCGGGTTGGGCGTCTTGGCAAAACAGGCTGCAAGTGTGTCGCACAGGAACGCCTTCCAGGCCGCACCCCGCGCCCTGAGCACGGGATCGCGCAGATCCTCGCGTAGGACAAGCAGGCCTTCGGCATAGGATTCGATGCCGCCATAGAATTGCGACAGGGCCACCAGCAACGCGACCGCACCGGTGGGGGTTCTGGGAACGGTGGCTGCCAGCTTTCTGGTGTTCTCGTCGAGACCGTCCCAGGCGTGCAGCAAAGTGCGCTGTTTCAGCTGCGCCTTGTTCTTGAAGCGCTGCACCAGCGTTGCACCGGAGAGACCGCAGGCCTTTGCCAGACGCTCGAAGGTGAGTGCTTCGGGACCATGCTCGTGGATTAGCCGGTGCGCGGTCTCCAGCACCTGCTCGTCGGACTGGGTTTTTGGCCGTGTCATCTTGACATCCCGATATAACCGAATGATCATTTATATATATGGCGCGAACAGCACAAGCCAGCCTTGTCGGATCGATGAGTCCGTTTTTGGGAGAGTTCAATGACGCTGCAAGGGAAAGTTGCTCTGGTCGCCGGCGGGACGCGCGGCGCCGGACGGGGCATAGCGATCGAACTCGGCGCAGCCGGCGCCACCGTCTATGTCACCGGGCGCAGCACGCGGGCCCAGCAATCCGAATATGCCCGGCCCGAAACCATCGAGGAAACAGCGGAACTGGTCTCGGCGAACGGAGGCAAGGGCATCGCCGTTCAGGTCGATCATCTGGTGGCCGACGATGTGCGCAAACTGGTCGAGCGCATCCGCACCGAACAAGGCCGGCTCGACATACTGGTGAATGACATCTGGGGTGGCGAGAAACTGTTCGAGTGGGACAAACCGGTCTGGGACCACAATCTGGACAATGGCCTGCGCATGCTGCGGCTCGGCATCGACACGCATCTGATCACCGCGCACCATGCGCTGCCGCTGTTGATCGAACGTCCGGGCGGGCTGCTCGTCGAGGTCACAGACGGCACGGCCGAATACAATGCCGATCACTACCGGCTGTCGCCATTCTACGATCTCGCCAAGGTCGCGGTGACGCGCATGGCATGGGCGCATGCCCAGGATCTCGCCAAACACGACGCAACGTCCGTGTCGCTGACGCCCGGCTGGCTGCGTTCGGAGATGATGCTGGAAGCCTTTGGCGTGAGCGAGGGCAATTGGCGCGACGCCACCGCTGAGGTGCCGCATTTCGTCATTTCCGAGACACCACGTTTCGTCGGCCGCGCCGTTGCGGCTTTGGCGGCGGATCCGGACCGCTCGCGCTGGAACGGACAGTCGCTGTCCAGCGGCGGGCTGGCGCAGGTCTACGGCTTTACCGACCTCGACGGCTCACGGCCCGACGCCTGGCGTTATGTTCCCGAGGTTCAGGACGCCGGCAAGCCCGCCGATGCGACGGGCTATCGATAGGTAATTGGTTCCTGCGCAATTTCGGACGGAAAACCGCTGCGCACTTTTCCTGGAATTGCGTCAGGCGGACCGCCCGTCGAAATCGAAGACCGACAGCGTCGAAGGGTCGAGATCGGCCACGCAGTTAATGTTGATATAGGCGCTGCGTTCACGGCCCTCGCGGACATCCTCCGCAAAGGGATGGATGCCGCAAGCCCGGCAGAACCGGTGCGCGATGGCATGGTTGCCGAATGTGTAAGTGCCCAAATCGTCGCCCCAGGCCAGGACCCGCAAGGTCTCATGCGGAATGGCACACAGCAGGGCGCCCTTGCGCGTGCAGATCGAACAATTGCACCTGATGGCACCGGTCAGTTCGGCCTTGAATTCGAAGGCCACCTTGCCGCAGTGGCAGCTGCCTTTGTAGAGCATCGGGCTTTTCCTCGTATTCGACAGGGTGCAAAACTGCCTGCGCCGGGTTAAGTCTGGGCAAGCCATGCACTGGCCGCACCCCTTAAGACGTTCAAGGCGTCCGGAGCCCGACACCGAAAATGCAATCCGTTCGTGATCATCTGGAAATCATTCTTGCGCGCCTCGCCGCCCGTGCCGGCGAAGAGCACGTGTTCACGAAGCTCTATGCCGAAGCCGCACGGGCCGCGGCTGATGCCAGCGATGCCCGCAAGCGGGCAAGTGTGACGCTAGGGCCGCTCGACGGCACCATCGTCTCGATCAAGGACCTGTTCGATGTCGCCGGCGAGCCGACCACGGCCGGTTCGCTGATGCGCAAGACCGCGGCACCCGCCCAAAGCGACGCGGCAATTGTCAGCCGGCTGCGACAGGCCGGCGCGGTCATCATCGGCAAGACCAACATGACCGAATTCGCCTTCACCGCGATCGGCGACAACCAGCATTTCGGCACGCCTGGCAATGCCGTTGACGCCAGCCGCATTCCGGGCGGCTCGTCCTCGGGCGCAGGCGTTTCCGTCGGCGAGGGGACAAGCGAAATCTCGATCGGTTCCGATACCGGCGGTTCGATCCGCATTCCGGCTTCACTCAACGGTGTCGTCGGCTTCAAGCCGACAGCGCGACGCGTGCCGCTGACTGGCGCGTTCCCACTGTCCGCCACGCTGGACTCGATCGGGCCGCTTGCCCGAACCGTCGCCCAGTGTGCCGCCGCCGACGCCGTGATGGCCGGCGAGGTGCTGCCGACCGCGCTGACGCCGATTGCCCTTGCAGGGCTTCGCATAGGCATTCCGCGCGGCGTCCTTTTCGAAGAGACGGAAGACGAGGTGGCGACCGCGTTCGACCGCTGCCTTGGCAAGATCGAGCAGACAGGCGCGCGGATCGCCGACCTGTCGATCGACGATCTGCTTGCCGATTTGCGCGCGGCGACCAAGCGTGGCTCGATCGCTGCGATGGAAGGGGCCGAAGTGCATGCCGACTGGCTGGCGACAGGAGCGTCGGTGCCGGTCGACCCGCATGTCAGCGGACCTTTGTCGCGGGCGGCCATGCTGCCGACGCCTGTCTACATCAGGGCAATGCGCCGTCGCACAGCGCTCGTCGCCGCCATGGACGAGCGGCTGGCATCGGTCGATGTGCTGGCTCTGCCGACCACGCCGGTGACGGCGCCGACCATCGTCTCGATGGCTGACGGCGCCGAGCTGCGCGACCGCACCGAGGGCCTGCTGCTGCGCAACACGCAGGTTGCCAACCAGTTCGATCTCTGCGCGATCTCGATACCGATGCCGGGTACTCCGCTGCCCGCCGGATTGATGCTGGTGGCGCGCAACGGGCATGACCGGCGCCTGCTGCGGATTGCTGCCGAAATAGAGCAGCTGCTTGGCGCGTGACCAGGGCTGAACCGCCTATCAGTGCGACGAACAGTGCTTGCGTTCGCTGTCCTTGGCGGTCCGCACGATACGGGTCGCGACCAGCCAGGGCAGATTGTACTTCTCGCCGGTGATGGTCTGGGTGCGGTGCTCGATCGAACCCCTGACGACGATCTTGCCGGCATAAAGCGCGTCGGAAAGATCGGTTATCGCCTTGTCGGCCTGCGGCAATCCGCTTGGATCGATCGAGACGCCCTTGATGATCGCCCCGGTGGCAAGGTCGAGCACGCTGTTCGACGGGCAGGGCGCCTTGAAGCAGCGCAGTCCGTTGTCGCAATAGACATAACTGCTTTCGGCCGCGAATGACGGCATGGCGCAGAGCGAACAGACGACGACTACCAGGAATGCGAGCCGTGGATCGGACATGGCTCTCAACGTCGCGGAGAATTGGGGCGAAACCGCGATGTGTTACGGGCTCGCCGGAAACCGCCGCCGATAGTGATCGACCACTTCCGGATTGCGCAGATTGACCGGCAGCTTGTTGGCCAGCACCAACAAGGCTTCACCCGCCGCGCCGACGCCCATGCGCATCATCGATTCCTCGGTGATCCCGGCCATGTGCGGCGTGATGATGACATTGTCGAAGCCGAAATAGGGATGGTTCGACGGCAGCGGCTGTGTCGCAAAAACATCGAGCGCGGCACCGCCGATACGGCGTTTCTGCAACGCCTCGATCAGCGCATCGTCATCGATGACCGGTCCGCGCGACACGTTGATCAGCAGCGCATGCGGCTTCATGCGGGCGATCCGCTCACGGTTGATCAGGCCGCGCGTTTCCGGCGTCAGCGGGCAGCACAGAACGATGATGTCGCTCTGCTCGACGAGAGCGTCGATCGACAGGAAACCGACCTTGTCAGGCGCCGGCTGCATGCTGCGCGTCGTTGCCACCACCTTCAGGTCGAAGCCGTGCGCGGCGATATGGCCAACCGCCTGGCCGACGGCGCCGAGGCCGACGATGCCGATCGTCTTGCCGGCAAGCTCGCTGCTGGAATTGGCGTGCTCGCGGCCGGCGAGCCAGCCTTTGGTGCGCAGGTCGCGGTCAACGACACGGAAGTTGCGCAGCAAGGCGAGCGCCGCGAACATGACGTGCTCGGCAACCGAGCGGGCATTGACCGCCGGCACATTCGCCACCAGCACGCCGGCCGCCGCCGCTGCTTCCATCGGGATCATGTCGAGCCCGGCGCCATGACGGATTGCCGCCCGCAGCAGCTTTGCGCCGTCGAAAAGCTGTGGTGGCAGCGGCGCGCGCACGATGACGATATCAGCATCCTTCGCCTCGGCAGCCAGCGTGGCCGGATCGATGGCGGAGGCGACGACGAGTTCTCCGGCGCCGGCCAGCATGGCCGAGGCGCGCGGGTGCAGGGCGTGGGTCGTGAGGATACGGGCCATGTCGGTCAAGCTTTTTCGAGCGCCGGGCTTTGAGGTTCCTCGCCATGGCCCTCGATCAGGCCTTTCCAGTAGCTCTCAGCCCCTTGCAAATGGGCGCTCATCAGCGCCTGGGCGAGATTGCCATCGCGGCGCAGCAGCGCCTCATAGATCTGGATATGCTCGGCATGCGAGCGCACGTTGCGCTCGGGGTCGTTGAAATAGATCGGCAGGCGCTGCTCGCCCATCATGTAGTAGACGCTGCAGACATTGTGGAAGACGCTGTTCTTGGTGGCGCGCACGATCTCGAGGTGGAATTCACGGTCTTCCCTGGCAAGCCCTTCGCCGGCGGCAATGCGCTCTTCCGAAGCTTTCAGTATCTCGCGCAGCCGCTCGAAATTCTCCTCTGTGGCGCGCGAACAGGCAAGTTCGGCCGCCTTGATCTCGTGGATTTTGCGCAGTTCGACCGTTTCGTAGATCTGGATCGGGTCGAGCGGCAGGCCCGCGCGCGCAAAAAGCGCCATGGCCTCCACGCTGGCCTGCTTGGTGTCGATGTAAATGCCGGACTTGGCCCGGCGCTCGACGATGCGCATGGCCTCCAGGATGGCCAGCGCCTCGCGGATCTGGCCGCGGCTGACGGCGAAATGCTCCGCCAGTTCGCGTTCCGAAGGCGTTCGGCCGCTCTCCTTGTCCGAATGGGAGAACAGGTAGGCAGCGAGTTCCGCGAGGAGGTTCTTTTCTTTCATCGTCAACCGCGTTGCGCGTGCGCCTCCAGGAACCGCTCCGAAATGGTGAATCCCAGACCCGGTTTTTCCGGGATCGCTATCATGCCGTCCCTGGCTTCGACAGTCTCTTCGACCAGATCATGGATCATCGGGTTGGCGCCGAGCGAATATTCGACGGTGAAACTCGACGGCGAGGCGGCGCAGACATGCAAGCCTGCGAAAAAACAGGGCGCGCCGGCCCACAAATGCGGTGCAAAGCGCAGATTGAAGGCGCTGGCGATGGTGCCGATCTTCATCGCCTCGCTGATACCGCCGCAGAAGGCGGGATCCGGCTGGAAAATGTCGGCGGCTTTCAGCACCGCGAGATCGCGGAAGGCATAGCGTGTCGCCTCGCTTTCGCCGGTGGCGATCGGGACGGCACCTGACGCCCGCACTTCAGCCATGCCGGGCTTGTCGTCGGCGATGATAGGCTCCTCGAACCAGGCGAGGTCCAGATCGTTGACGAGATGGATGAAGCGCTTGGCCTCGGCCACCGTGTAGGTGCCGTGCGCGTCGACCATCAGTTCGACATCGGGGCCGAGCGCCTGCCGTGCGGCCCGCACGCGGCCGGCCGAAATGTGCGCCGCGCCATCCATGGCGCCCACCCGCATCTTCAGTGCCTTGAAACCGCCCTTGGCGATGTAGGATTTCAACTGCTCGCCGATGGCGTCGGCAGCCGCCCAGCCGCCGGACGCGTAAGCCGGCATGCGATCGAGCTTGCGGCCGCCCAGCAGCCGCCAGACCGGAACGCCAAGCGATTTGCCAAGAATGTCCCACAGCGCGATGTCGACGGCGCTGATGGCGGCGATGCTCATGCCGCGCCGCGCCAGTTGCGGCATGGCGTGGCCGCCACGCGCGGCGCTGTCGTGGCGCACGCCATTGTAGAGCATCTCCCATATGACGCCGATGTCCGCCGGATCGCGGCCGACCAGCTGAGGCCCGACCTCATGGTTCAGCATGTGGACGAGTGCACCGTAGCTGCCGGCACTGCCGGCGGCGTTCTTGCCTTCGCCCCAGCCGACCAGCCCGTCATCGGTTTCGATGCGCAGAATGGCGGCGTCGAAGGTCGTCACCTGACCGAAGTCGCTGCGGTGCTGCCGAGCGGCTTCGATCGGAACGCGGATCCACCAGGCTTGGACGGACTTGATACGCATATTCTTCCCCAGCCCCGCCGCCGGTCAGGGCGGAAGGGCGAATTTCCCAGAGGCAGTCGGCTACTTGATCAGCGGCAATAACGTTTCGGCGTTGATGCGCATCTGGTCGGTGTAGAATTTCTCGGTGAGCACGCTGGAGCCGTGGTCCTGGATGAACTTCAGCTGCTCGGGCGAGATGTCGACCGGATTGCGCTCGACCATGTCGGGATAGGGGGCTGCCGGCGTCCGGTCGACGGGCGCGACGAACTCATTGGTCAGCGCGCCGTCGTAGCCGATCTCGCGCAAGGTGGCGACGATCTTCGGCCAATCGATCTGGCCGAGGCCGGCGGCAAACCGGTTGTTGTCGGCGACGTGGAAGTCGAACAGGCGCTTTCCGACCTGCCGGATCGCGTCATGGACGTTAAATTCTTCCATGTGGATGTGGTAAGCGTCTAGGCACACGCCGCATTCGGGGCTGACCGCGTCAGCCAGCGCCAGTGCCTGGGCGCCGCGATTGAACAGATAGGTCTCGAAGCGGTTGAGGGGTTCGACAGCGATCTTGACGCCGACCTTCTTGGCGTGGGTGAAGCATTCACGGGTGGCGTCGACGACCCACTTCCATTCCTCTTCCTCGGTCCCGTCAGGCACGACCTTGCCGACGGTGGCCGGAACCAGCGTGATGATCTCGCCATCGAGTTCGCTGACCATGGTCAGCACGTCCTTGACATACTGAACGGAACGCTCGCGCTGGCCCTGGTTCCTGGCGGCAAGATTGCGCTCGCCCAGCATCAGGGTCACCGCGCCCCAGCAGCGAATACCATGCTCCTTCAGCAGCGCCCGGGTCTCCTTGGTCTTGTACTGCTCGGGCTCGCCGGAAATCTCGATCGACTCATAGCCGAATTTCTTGATGCGCTTGAGCGTCGTCTCCAAGGGTTCCGCGCGCATCCAGTTGTGCGTCGAAAGATGCATGGTCTGTCCTTCCCAAATCGTCTCTATGGTTCGCCTGCGACATGCATCGCCAAAAGGCGACACAAAGGTTCCTCCCCAAGGCGTTCCCAGCCTTTTTTCGCAAACTGGTTCGACCAATTGGGCCTGAAGCGAGGTCTACAGCAAATTCTCCAGATCGGCAAGAAGCGCTGGGGTGCAACTCTCTCAATGGATTATTTCCTTGATTATATTGAGATATATAGGCCTGCAACAGTTGATTTTGGGGTCTTGATGGCGCATTGCGCGGCTTGACCAAATTTCCACATTTGGTAATACCAGAATGGCGGTGCGTGCAAGCACCCGTTGAGAAAAGACCAAAGTGGCTGGCCCTGCTTCCAATCGGCGCTATGCTCGGTCGAGAGAGAAATGAGGGAGGATGCGATGCCGACGACAATGAAGGGCCCTGGGCTGTTTCTGGCGCAGTTCGCGGGCGACGCCGCGCCGTTCAACTCACTGGCGTCGATCACCAAATGGGCGGCCGGTCTCGGCTACAGGGGCGTGCAGATCCCGACCTGGGACGCGCGGCTGTTCGACCTCAAGAAGGCGGCTTCTTCCAAGGCCTATTGCGATGAGGTGAAGGGCATCTGCGCTGACGCCGGCGTCGAGATCACCGAACTGTCGACGCATCTGCAGGGGCAGTTGGTCGCGGTTCATCCAGCCTATGACGCGCAGATGGATGGCTTTGCGCCGCCGTCGGTGCACAACAATCCCGCAGCCCGGCAGGAGTGGGCTGTCGAGCAGATGAAGTTCGGCGCTAAAGCATCGCGCAATCTGGGCCTGAATGCTTCAGTGTCGTTTACCGGCTCGCTGGCTTTCCCTTACCTCTATCCGTTCCCGCAGCGACCGGCTGGACTCATTGAGGAAGCGTTTGGCGAGCTCGGCAAACGCTGGAAGCCGATCCTCGACGTCTACGAGGACAACGGCGTCGATGTCGGCTATGAAATTCACCCCTCTGAGGACGTGTTCGACGGCGCCACTTTCGAGATGTTCCTCGACGCGGTCGGCGGCCACAAGCGCTGCAATATCAACTACGATCCGTCGCACTTCCTGCTGCAGCAGCTCGACTATCTAGAATTCATCGACATCTATCACGAGCGCATCAAGGCGTTTCACGTCAAGGACGCCGAGTTCAACCCGACCGGCCGGCAAGGCGTCTATTCCGGCTACCAGAGCTGGACCAACCGCGCCGGGCGCTTCCGTTCGCTGGGCGATGGACAGGTGGATTTCGGCGGCATCTTCTCCAAGCTGACGCAGTACAATTATGATTCCTGGGCGGTGCTGGAGTGGGAATGCTGCCTGAAGCATCCGGAGGATGGCGCGGCCGAAGGCGCGCCTTTCATCGAGCACCACATCATCCGGGTGACCGAAAAGGCATTCGACGACTTCGCCGCCGGCACTACCGACAAGAAGATGCTGCGCGCCATGATGGGCATCTAGCGCGGTTTCCCCTCCCCCTCGAGGGGAGGGTGGCCCGAAGGGCCGGGAGCGGTCGGTTCATGCCGAGCTCTGCCTCAACGACCCCACCCGATCCGCTGCGCGGATCGACCTCCCCTCAAGGGGGAGGTGAGCAACAGCGAGGAGCAAGATATGGTCGAAGCATCGAAGTCGGAAACGGGAGGCGGCCCGATCCGCTATGGCATGGTCGGCGGCGGGCAAGGCGCCTTCATCGGCGCGGTGCACCGGATCGCGGCGCGGCTGGACAATGATTTCGTGCTGGTTGCCGGTGCTTTGTCAGCCGACCCGGCCCGTGCCAAGGCCTCGGCCGCCGAACTGGGGCTCGACCCCGCACGCAGCTATGCATCCTATGCCGAGATGGCCAAGGCCGAGGCGAAGCGCCCCGACGGCATCGAGGCGGTGGCCATCGTCACGCCCAACAATGTCCATGTGCCGGCGGCAAAAGCTTTCCTCGAGGCCGGCATCCACGTCATCTGCGACAAGCCGCTGGCGACGACGCTGGCCGAGGCGAAAAAGCTTGCGGCGATAGTCGAGAAGACCGGCAAGGTGTTCGTGCTGACGCACAACTACACCGCCTATCCGATGATCCGGCAAGCACGCGAAATGGTCGCCAAGGGCGTGCTCGGCGACATCCGCATCGTGCAGTCCGAATATCCGCAGGACTGGCTGACCGAGGATTTGGCCGCGACAGGCCAGAAGCAGGCGGCGTGGCGCTCCGACCCCAAGCAGGCAGGCGCCGGCGGTGCGCTGGGCGATATCGGCACGCATGCCTACAACCTCGCCCGCTTCGTCTCAGGGCTGGAACTGGACTCCCTGTCGGCCGATCTCGACGCCTTCGTGCCGGGCCGGCTACTCGATGACAACGTCAACGTCATGCTGCGCTTCAAACCTATCGGCAAGACGCATCCGGCCAAGGGCATGATCTGGGCAAGCCAGGTGGCGCCCGGCCACGAGAACGGGCTGAAGCTGCGCATCTACGGCTCCAAGGGCGGGCTGGAATGGGTGCAGGCCGACCCGAACTATCTCTGGTACACGCCGTTCGGCCAGCCGAAGCAATTGATCACCCGCAACGGCGCCGGCGCGCTGCCGGTGGCGGGCCGTGTCAGCCGCGTGCCGTCGGGTCATCCCGAGGGCTATCTCGAAGGTTTCGCCAACATCTACCAGGAGGCCGCACGCGCCATCCGCGCGGCACGCCGCAAGGGCGGCAAGCCGCCCAAGGACGTCGTCTTCCCGACCATCCAGGACGGCGTCGAGGGCATGGCCTTCATCGAGGCCTGCGTGAAATCGTCGAAGAAGAATGGGGCGTGGACGAAGCTGTAGTCGCACGGCGGGTAACGAAGGCCCCCTCACCCGGATTGCCAGCCGAATTGCGAAGGGCAATTCGGGGCAATCCGACCTCTCCCCGAGGGGAGAGGAGGAAGCCGAGGCCCGTGCTCGTCTCTTCTCCCCTCGGGGAGAAGGTGACCGCGAAGCGGCCGGATGAGGGGACTTTGCGCGAAGCTGACGGGAACAGCCCGCACGCAGCATCAAATGGGGAGGGGCGTCGATGAAAATCGGCATGTGCATGTTCTTGTGGACGACGGCGGTGTCGAAGAAACACGAGCCGCTGTTGCGCGACATCAAGGCGACCGGCTTCGATGGCGTCGAGATACCGATCTTCGCCGGCGCGCCGGACGACTACAAAAAACTCGGCGATCTGCTCGACCGCATCGGACTGGAGCGAACCTCTGTTTCGGCCATGGGCGATCCGGCGATGAATTTGATCTCGGCCGACGCGGCGACGCGCAAGGCCGGGGTCGACTACATGAAATGGGCGATCGACTGCGCGCAGGCACTTGGCGCCAGCACGCTGAGCGGCCCGCTGCATTCGACGCTCGGGTCGTTTTCCGGCTCCGGACCGACCTCTGCCGAGAAAAAGCGCTCCGTCGCCTCGCAACGCGCGATCGGCGACCATGCCGGCAACAAGGGCGTCACCATCGGCCTCGAGGCGCTCAACCGCTTCGAATGCTATCTCCTCAACACGATGGCGGATCTGTCGGAGCATATCGACGCCATCGACCGGCCGCACATCAAGGCGATGTACGATACTTTCCACGCCAATATCGAGGAGGCCGACCCGATCGGCGCCTACACGAAACATCGCAGGAATGTCGTGCATATCCATATTTCGGAGAATGATCGCGGCGTGCCGGGGCGCGGCAACATTCCCTGGACAGAAACATTCTCAGCCATCCGCAAGAGCGGCTATGACGACTGGCTGACGATCGAGGCGTTCGGCCGCTCGCTGAAGGACTTGGCGGCGGCAACGAAGGTGTGGCGCGATTTTTCCGAGACGCCGGAAGCGGTCTATCGGGAGGGGTATAGGCATATCAAGAGCGGGTGGAAGAAGGCGGCTTAGGCGCCCTGACCCATTTTCTATTTGCGTTCGCGGCGGTTGCCAGGTGGTTCCCCCGCTCCGTCTCGGCTTCGCCGAGCCACCTCTCCCCCCTCCGGAGGGAGAGGAAAGGGAGCTTGGTGGCTGGTCTAGAAAGACAGGCGTCGGCTCGGACAGCCTGGCGCCTTTCCTCTACCCCGTCGATCGGGGGAGAGGTGTCGAGCGTAGCTCGACGGAGTGGGGGGCGATCCTTGGGCGCCGGACGAGACGACTTGCGCTTCTGCATCACAAGCCTACCCCTGCTCGGCCTGGATCCTGTTGTAGTCGTGGATTGTCCGGCTCAGCCGGCGGCGCAGGAAGTTGGAGATGTTGTCGAAGATGAAGACGACGAACAGGATCAGCAGCACCATGTAGAAGACGTTGGCCCAGTTGGAATTGGTGCGCATCGCTTCCCAGAGCTTGAGGCCAATGCCGCCGGCGCCGACGGCGCCGATGATGGTGGCGCCGCGGGTGTTGGATTCCCACTGGTAGAGCGTCTGGCTGATGAAGATGGGGATGACTTCCGGCATCACGCCATAGCGCTGCACCAGCAAGCCATTGGCGCCGGTCGACTTGATGCCCTCGCGTGGCTTGTCGTCGATGTTCTCGAGGCTTTCCGAATAGACTTTGCCGAGGGTGCCGATCTCGGTGAAGAAGATGGCGGCACTGCCTGCCAGTGGGCCGGGGCCGAAAGCGCGGGTGAAGAACAGCGCCCAGATCAACATGTCGACTGAGCGCATGAAATCAAAGAAGCGCTTCAGGATCTGGCTGAGCAACCCGCTGGGCGTGATGTTGCGGGCGGCGAAGAAGGCAAGCGGAAAGGCGACGATGCCACCGAGCAGCGTGCCCAGAAAAGCCATGACAATGGTCTGTAGCAGCTTCGTCCAGACGTCGCCGTGCTGCCATTGGGCGTTGTTCCAGATGTTGTTGCCGGCCAGCGCGAGGTTCGAGGTGCCCGGCTTGAGTTCGGGCCCGGACACGATCAGCGAGATGACTTCGCCAGCGGACTTGCCGAAGAAGGGTGAGCGTGTGTCGAACACGAAATTTGCCCAGCCGAGGAAGCGTTTGCGGACTTTTACCCGGTCTACGGTGACGCGCACCTCGCCGACAAAGCCCATCTTGGCGACGATTTCATCGTCATGCACGGTCACCCAGTCCGGCACAGGGCCCGAGACTACCGGCTTGCCGCTGGTCAACGCCACCGGCACTGTTTGTCCATGAGCAACAATGGTCGCATAGGTCTTGTCGAACGTGACGGACTTTGCCTGGCCATCGATCCGCACGGTGAAGGAGCCGTCGGCATTCTTGATTACCCAATCCGGATTGGGATTCTCGCCCAGCGCCGAAAAACGCGGATATCTGGGCGTAATCTCCGGCTGGTCGAGCCGGAATTCCGGTTGCAGATCGTAGCTGACCCATTGCGTCAGGAAGAGCGGCAGCCGTTCCCAATGCGATTCGCGCAAAACCTGCGGCAGGCTGAAGAACCATAAGGCATAGACGAGATAGAGGAGCGTGCCGACGAACAGGAGCAACGGGCCGAAGCGCTTGTAGGCCGGACGCCGGAACACGTGCGGGTAGCGTTCCTCGATCGCTTTGATTTCATCGACGGTCATGGCCATGGTCAGGTGGCGCTCATCAAAAAGGCCTGTTCGCCGACCAATTTGCGGCGCAGCCAGGCGGAGAACTGGTCGATGATGAAGATGGTCGTGAACAGCAGCAGCACCAGCGCCAGCGTCTTGGCGCCGAAGCCGCGCGAGATGGAGAGCTTCAGCTCCTCGCCGATGCCGCCGCCGCCGACGGCGCCGATGATCGTCGATGCCCGAACATTGATCTCGATCCGCAGCAGCGTGTAAGACATGAAATTGGGCAGCACCTGCGGCAGGTCGGCGAAGCGCACCCGCTCGAACCAGTTGGCGCCGACCGCCGTCAAGCCTTCCTCGGCGCGCATGTCGATGTTCTCGTTGATCTCGTAGAACAGCTTGCCGAGTGCGCCGATCGAATGCAGGCCGATGGCGAGGATGGCCGCGATGGGACCGGTCGAGACGATTGCGGCGAAGAGGCCGGCAATGACGATTTCGGGAAAGGCGCGCAGCAATTCCATGAGGCGCTTGACGATGAGCCGCAGCACCGGGTGCGGCGTCAGATTGCGCGCCGCGATGAACGAGAAGGGCACGGCGAAGACAAAGCCGATAAAGGTCGAGACCAGCGCCACATTCACCGTGGTCAGCATCAGCTCGAAATATTCGGGGATGTAGAGCCCGCCCCAGATATAGACCCGGCCGAGCGGAAAGTTGAATTCCTGGGTACCGGTGTCGTGCGGCGAGGCGATGTCGAACAGCGCGCGCCAGACGTCGTTCCAGTCCTTGGGAACCAGCCAGCTCAGGAAATCCAGAATGTGCGGCAGGCGGTCAAAGAAGTGCCCGGCATTGGCTTCGTCGGCAAACCACATGCTGGAAAACATCGCAACAAGCAGCAAGCCAATGCCGAGTGCTGTATAGAGCCGGCGCAGAGACGTCTGGCTTCGCCAGGCATCGGCCATCTGGTGGGTGGGGGCTGTCACTGAAATGGTCATGATCGGAGATGCAAAAAGGGCGGTACTTTGAACGCACCGCCCTTTCCGATTTCGCCGTTAGCCGCCGATGGCTGCCTTACGGGCTTCAACGATGACGTTGTAGAAGTCCGCCTTCACCGGGACGTAGCCGGTAAAGTCGCCGCCTTCGACGCCTTCGAAGCAAGCCTTGTCCTTGGTCGGCAAGGCGGTGAAGAAGGCGGCCAGCTTGGCGGTCATCTCGTCGCCGAGCGCGGTGCGCACGACCAGCGGGCCGTTCGGGATCAGACCCGAGCGCCAGACTTCGACCAAGTCGTTGGGGTCGACGGCGCCCTTGGCGACTACCTTGTGGAAGGAGCCGGAGGTGAAGCCGTTCTTGAAGTCGCCGACGCCCGAGGAATCGTCTACCGCCACGTCGACCTTGCCGTCGCGCACGGCGAGGATGTTGTTCTCATGGCCACCGTTGAACTGGGTCGAGGCGAAGAACGTCTCGTTCGAAGCGCCGGTGTCCTTCGGAATCTGGGTCAGCGGGATCAGATAGCCGGAGGTCGAATCCGGATCGGCATAGCCGAGTTTCTTGCCTTTGGCCGACTTGATGTCGGTGATGCCGGAGGACTTCAGTGCCAGGCCGATCGAATAATAGCCGGTGGCGCCGTCGGTCTGCTGGGTGGTGAGGATCGGGGTGACCGCCTTAGGGTCCTTGAGAACGACGCTGGCATAGCCGGAAGCGCCGAGTTCGGCGAAGTCGAGCGTGCCGCCGAGCAGACCCTGGATGACGCCGTCATAGTCGGCGGCGGGGAACAGCGAGACCTTTTCGAAGCCGAATTCGGCCTTCAGATGATCGGCGAGGCACTGGTAGTTGCGCAGGCGGTCGGTTTCGTTTTCACCGCCGAGAATGCCGACGCGAAATTCCTTCATGTCGGCGGAATGGGCCATGCTGGTCGCCATGGCGAGCACCGAAACGGCGCCAAAAACCATCTTCCTGAACATCTGTTATCTCTCCTGTAGGTTCCGGCCCCGCGCCGGCAGCGTTATCGATTTTGACAGGTGCCCTTGACGTGGGCTGGCGATCCCAACCGCTCTCAATACCCTGGGAATGCGGGCTCGAGCGGTCCGGCGGATGCGGCGATCTTTCGGCTGAAGGCAACGCTGGTCGAGGTGATGGCCTCGGAGATTTCCTGGCCATTGCTGTCGGCGCCATAGACGAGACGCACGGCCTCGCGGTTGAGTTCTTCCGGCGGGCCGTCGAAGACGACCTTGCCGGCGGCCATGCCGATGATGCGGTTGCAGTAGGTGCGAGCGGTATCCAGCGTGTGCAGATTGGTGACGACGGTGATGCCCTCACGCAAATTGATGTCCTGCAGCGAATCCATCACCACCTTGGCGTTGAGCGGGTCGAGCGAGGCGATCGGCTCGTCGGCGAGGATCACCTTGGGCTGTTGCATCATGGCGCGGGCAATGGCGACGCGCTGCTGCTGGCCGCCCGACAAGGTGCCGGCGGGCTGCAGCGCGGTGCGGGCGATATCGAGCCGCTCGAGCGCGGCGACGGCTTCAGCGCACTCGGCGCGGGAAAACATACCGAGAAGGTTGGACATGGTCGAACGGTGGTTCAGCTTGCCGAGCAGCACATTGGTCAGCACGTCGAGGCGCGGCACCAGGTTGAACTGCTGGAAGATCATGGCGCAGTCGCGCTGCCAGCGCCGCAGCGGCGAGCCGCGCAGTTGCGAGACCTCGGCGCCGTCAAAAAAAATCGACCCCTGGCTGGGATCGATGAGACGGTTGATCATGCGAAGGAGGGTCGATTTGCCGGCGCCCGAACGGCCGATGACGCCAACCATCTGACCCTGCGGGATCGCGATGTTGATGTCGCTGACGGCAGTGTTCTTGCCAAATCGTCGGCTGACACCGCGGATTTCGAGCGTGGCAGAGGTTGCTGGCATGGGGCAGGTTCCAGTCCGGACCATTGATCGTCAGGCTCTCGCCTAACGCAGCCACATGAACCTGCCGTGTCGCGGTGATGTCAGTTTTGTTACGCTCCACAGGCCGGAGTCTAGGGTCGGCCCAGGACTAGCAGTCGAAGGTGATGTGGAACGCGGGCCCGGCAAGCTGGTGCCGGTGGCAAGACGGCACCACTTGATGCGCACATACTCGTCCGTCGCTTGGCAACGGCGAGGCCGCCCCTTCAAGCGTTCCAGACAAAGGCAGTCATAGTGTCGATGCTGGTGTCGAGAGGCATGTCATGCGGATAGTAGGGGCCGGGGCGGTTTGTGATAATGCCCCGCTGCCCCGCGTCAGTGACCGCCCATTCCTGGACGTCGCTATCCGCCATATTTCTCTAGGAACGTCTCGGCCTCAAGCTCCCGGAAATCATCCAACGCGGCGCGCAGCCTTGCATGGTCCCAGTCCCACCAGGCGAGCGCCTGGTAGCGTTCGGCCGTGCGGCGATCGAAGCGTTCGCGGATCGGCTTTGCCGGCACGCCGCCGACAATGGTATAGGGCGCGACATCTTTCGAGACCACCGCACCCGCGCCGACCGCCGCGCCATCGCCGACGGTGACGCCAGGCAGGATGGTCGAGCCATGGCCGAGCCAGGTGTCGTGGCCGATGGTGACACGTTTGGCGCGGCGTTGGGCGAAGAATTCTGTCTCGTGCTCGGCATCGTCCCAGTAGTCCGAGGCGCGATAGGTGAAGTGATGCAGCGTCGGCCGCCAGGTCGGGTGGTTGGTGGCGTTGATGCGAACGCTGGCCGCGATGTTGGCGAACTTGCCGATCGTCGCGCACCAGACGGAGCAGTCCTGCATCATGTAGGAATAGTCGCCAAGTTCGCTTTCCGAGACCCGGCTGCGGTCGGCGATCTCGGTCCAGCGGCCGAGCGTCGAATTCTGTACGTCCGCCGTCGGGTGGATCAGCGGCGTCTCGGACAATTTCCTGCTCATGCGGCGATTTTTCCGGACGCGAAAGCGGTGACGTCGATGGTGCGGTCGGCAACCGCCTCGCGCACGTCGTGGTCGTGGAAGATGCCGAGCAGGGCGACATCAGCCGCCTTCTTGGCGGCGATGAGTTCGATCACGACATCGCGGTTCCTGGCGTCGAGCGAAGCGGTCGGTTCGTCGAGCAGCAGGATCGGATGCTCGGTGATGAAGCCGCGCGCGATGTTAACGCGCTGCTGCTCGCCGCCGGAAAAGGTCGCAGGCGGCAAAGCCCAGAGTTTCTCCGGCAGGTTGAGCTGTGCCAGCAAGGCGCGCGCCTTGCCGCGGGCAATCTCGCGATCCTCGCCGCGCTCGACCAGCGGTTCGGCGACGACATCGAGCGCCGAAACGCGCGGCACGGTGCGCAGGAACTGGCTGACATAGCCGATCGTTTGCCGGCGCACCGCAAGCACGGTGCGAGGGCTGGCGGTGGCCAGGTCGATCAGCCCGTCATCATGCGTGACGATGATCTGGCCTTCGTCGACGGCGTAGTTGCCGTAGAGCATCTTCAGGATCGAGCTCTTGCCGGCACCGGACGGGCCGCCGAGCACGGTGCATTCGCCGGCCCTGATCGAGAACGAGACACCGGCGACAACAGGCAGTTTGATGCCGTCGCGCAGATGCATGGTGAAGCTCTTGGCGACGTCGGAGACAACAAGCGGGGTTGCCATTAGAAGGCCCTCCAATTGGCATCCGTTTGCGGGCCAGTACCCCCCTCTGCCTTGCCAGGCATCTCCCCCTCAAGGGGGGAGATTGGCAGCGGCACTGTCGCTGCTTTTTTCCGACGGTGGGGAGTGGCGAAGCCGAGGACGACATCCAATCTCCCCCCTTGAGGGGGAGATGGCCGGCAGGCCAGAGGGGGGTGTCTTGGCGCCATCGTCAAACCTGCAGAATCGAGGAAACAAGCAATTGCGTGTAAGGCGCGCGCGGGTCGTCGAGCACGCGGTCGGTGAGACCGCTTTCGACGACGCGGCCGTCCTTCATCACCATCATGCGCTGCGACAAAAGCCGCGCCACGGCAAGGTCATGGGTGACGACGATGGCCGCCAGACCAAGATCGGTGACCAGACCGCGCAGCAGGTCAAGCAGGCGCGCCTGGACCGAGACGTCGAGGCCGCCGGTTGGCTCGTCCATGAACACCAGACGCGGGCCGGTGACGAGGTTGCGGGCAATCTGCAGGCGCTGGCGCATGCCGCCGGAAAAGGCGCGGGGCTCGTCGTCGATGCGGTCCTCGTCGATCTCGACGCGCGATAGCCAGTCGACGGCGGTGGCGCGGATCTTGCCGTAGTGGCGGTCGCCGACCGCCATCAGCCGCTCGCCGACATTTGCGCCGGCCGACACCGTCATGCGCAGGCCGTCGGCCGGGTTCTGGTGGACAAACCCCCAGTCGGTGCGCATCAGGAAGCGGCGCTCGGCCTCACTCATGCGGTAGAGCTCGCGGAACTGGCCGTCGCGCATGCGGTAGCTGGCGCTGCCGGAGGAGGGCAGCAGCCGCGTCGACAGGCAGTTGAGCAATGTCGTCTTGCCGGAGCCGGACTCGCCGACCACAGCCAGGACTTCGCCCGGCCACAGGTCGAAGGAGACGTTGTCGCAGCCGACGCGCGAGCCGTAGAATTTGGAGAGCGCCGAGACGCGCAGCAGCGGTGCGTCGGTCATTGCGCCGGCTCCATTTTTTCCGAGGCAAGATGGTTTTCTGAAGCAAGGTGGCCGTGATGGCCGTCCGCCCGCCGCTTCTCGCAATGATCCGTGTCGGAGCAGACGAACATGTGGCCTCCATGGTCGTCGAGGATGACCTCGTCGAGATAGACATTCTCGGCCGCGCACAGCGCGCAGGGCTGGTCGAAGGTCTGCACCTCGAACGGATGATCCTCGAAGTCGAGGCTGACCACTTCGGTGAAGGGCGGCACCGCATAGATGCGCTTTTCGCGCCCGGCGCCGAACAGCTGCAGCGCCGGCGAGCGGTGCATCTTGGGATTGTCGAATTTCGGCGTCGGCGACGGATCCATCACATAGCGGCCCTCGACCTTGACCGGATAGGCATAGGTGGTGGCGATGCGGCCGTGTTTGGCGATGTCCTCGTAAAGTTTCACATGCATGAGGCCGTATTCTTCCAGCGCATGCATTTTCCGCGTTTCGGTCTCGCGCGGCTCGAGGAAGCGCAGGGGTTCGGGGATCGGCACCTGGTAGACCAGCACCTGGCCCGCCGTCAGCGGATGCTCGGGAATGCGGTGACGGGTCTGGATGATGGTGGCGCTGGCAGTGTCGGTCGTCACCGCGACGTTGGCGACCTTCTTGAAGAAGGCACGGATCGACACCGCGTTGGTGGTGTCGTCGGCGCCCTGGTCGATGACCTTCAGCACATCGTCCGGGCCGATGATCGAAGCGGTGACCTGGACGCCGCCGGTGCCCCAGCCATAGGGCATCGGCATTTCGCGCGAAGCGAACGGCACCTGGTAGCCGGGGATGGCGATGCCCTTGAGGATCGCCCGGCGGATCATCCTTTTGGTCTGCTCGTCGAGATAGGCGAAGTTGTAGGTGGCGATGTCAGTCATGGCGATCACATCCGCATTGTGCTATTGAATTGGCATCCAGGGCGCGGAAACAGGGGCGAAATCGGATGACCCAGACCGCTTGGCTGCATATCGGAATTCTGCTGCTGGCGTTCGTCGGCGTGGTCGCGTTTGTCCTTCGGCGCATGGTTCTTCCTGCGCCGAAAGATGGCGCGCAGGGCGAGACTGTAGCCGGCGCCAGTGGCGGTTACGGCGGCGGCTCGGTTGATGGCGGCGGCCACTAGCATCACTCTGCTGCCTCTCGCTTTTCTTCTATCTTTGCAGGGTTCTCACGCGCGTCGTACTCGGCGCGCATGCGGCGCACGAGGTCGAGTTCGGCCTGGAAGTCGACATAGTGCGGCAGCTTCAGATGCTCGACGAAGCCGGTCGCCTGGACATTGTCTGAGTGTGAGATGACGAACTCCTCGTCCTGGGCCGCGGCGACGACATCCTCGCCGAGCTCCTTCGCGCGCAGCGCCCGGTCGCAGAGCGCCATCGCCATCGCCTTGCGCTCGCTCTGGCCGAAGACGAGGCCATAGCCGCGGGTGAACTGCGGCGGCGCCTTGGCTGAGCCTTTGAACTGGTTGACCATCTGGCATTCGGTGACACGGACAGTGCCGAGCGGCACGGCAAAGGACAGCTCAGGGACATCAAGCTCGAGCTCGACCTCGCCGATGCGGATCTCGCCGACGAAGGGATGGTTGCGGGCATAGCCGCGCTGGGTGGAATAGCCGAGCGCCAGCAGGAAACCTTCGTCGCCGCGTGACAGCGCCTGCAGGCGGATGTCGCGCGCCATCGGGAATTCCAGGGGCTCGCGGGTGATGTCGCCGGGGACATGGTCCTGCGGCATCTCGCCATCCGGCTCGATCAGGCCTTCGCGGGCGAGGATGGCCGAAACGCGCGGCATGGCTTGCGCTTCCGTCTCGCGCAGCAAGGGCTCGGCGACCTCGGCCCCCGCGGCAAGCTCGGGATCGAGCAGTCTGTGCGTGTAGTCGAAGGTGGGCCCGAGCAATTGGCCGCCGGGCAGATCCTTGTAGGTCGCCGACACACGTCGCTCGACCAGCATGGTGGCGGTGTCGATGGGCTTGGAGTAGCCGAAGCGTGGCAGCGTGGTGCGATAGGCGCGCACCAGGAAGATCGCCTCGATCATGTCGCCGCGCGCCTGGACGATGGCTAGGGCGGCCAGCTCCCGATCGTAGAGCGAGCCTTCGCTCATCACCCGGTCGACGCCGAGCGCCAGCTGCTCGACGATCTGGTCGAGGCGAAGCGCCGGCACCGAACGGTCGCCGCGCCGGCGGTCGGCAAGCAGGCTGTGGGCGTTGGCGATTGCGGCTTCGCCACCTTTTACCGCGACATACATCTTACGCCTCCATCGTCTTGATGCGCGTCGTGCGCGGCAGGCAGGCAATGCCGCCTGATGTGACGAGGATGATGTCGACGCCACGCGGAAAGCGCTTGATGTTCTGTTTCCACTGCTCGACGAAATGGCGCGGCATCTGTGCCGGCGCGATCGTGGCGCTGGTTTCGATGCCGGGACCTTCGAGCAACAGCGGCGTGCCGGAGACGAGATCGCCGACTTGCAGGATCAACGTGGTCGAACGGTCGGGATAGTCCTGCGTGCCCTGCGAAAAACCATCAAGCGACATCATCTCGGCCGGGGCCGCGATGAAGGCGAAATGCGCATCGGCCGGTGTGTTGGCCAAGGGCGCACCAGTATGGAAACCAAGCCAGGATCTGATGGCGGTGGAAGCTTGCAGGGCCTGGTCGAGCCAGAGCGGGGTGTCGTTATCGCACAGCGCCAGTGCGATGGCGCCGGCGGTCGCCGAGAGCGGCGCCGGCGGGCGGGCGAAGGCAGGCAGCGGCTGCACGCTGCCTGGCCGCGCCATTGCGTTCATGACCGCTCGGAACACCGTCTGGGCATTGAAGACCGGATCGGCGAAGCCGCCCTCGATCGATTGCGCTGCAATGTCCATCAGTCTTCTCCGCGAACCATGGTGAAGAAATCCACCTTCGTTGCCGCCGTCTCGGCGCGGCGTTTTTCATGCGCTGCGGTCAGAGCCGACCGCAGGGGCGCTATCAGCCCGGTCTCGACCTCATTGCGGCGGGCAGGGTCCTGCCACAGCGCGTCGGCGATGGCCGCCAGCTTCGCCTTCTGCTTGTCGCGGCCAAGCGCATAGCAATGGCCGACCTGACCGGAGGGCAGCCGGACGGTGGCGCGGGTAACGGTCGCCTCGCCGACATTGAAAGCGGCGCCGCCGCCGCCGATGCGGCCGCGCAGGGTGACAAGGCCGGTTTCGGGGCCGCGCAGCAACTCGGCGTCCGAAGGCAGTCCGGCCTCATTCCAGAGCCGTACGATGTCATCGCCGCTGGATTGCGCAAGGGTTGCCATGGCGGCCTTGCGCTCGGCCTGGTCGCGGGCTTCCTGTCCTCGCATAAGCTATCGTCCTCGTGGCTAAATTTGTCTATTGATATAGACAACTATACAAATTATACCTATTATCTAGCGCGTGTCCATGACGGGTGGATGACAGCGATAGAAGACTGGGCGCTGGAAGGTGGGGGGCAATGAAGGTCGGGCAGCTGTCAGCGGACGGCATCGAGCGGCGCAGTGGCGTTTCGCTGTGGCGGCAGATCGCCGACAAGATCCTGTATGCGATCGCCATCGGCGATTTCACGGAGAATGCAGCGCTGCCGCCGGAGGTGGCGCTGGCAGAACGCTATGGCGTCAACCGTCACACGGTGCGCAACGCCATATCAGCCCTTGTAAGGGAAGGCGTGCTGCGGGCCGAGCAGGGGCGCGGCACCTTCGTGCTGCCGCGCAAGCGGCTGTCCTATCCGATCGGGGCGCGCACACGCTTTTCGACAGGGCTGCAAGGGCAGACGACGGAACGGCACATCGTCCTGCTCGCCTCGTCGGTCGAGCCGGCCAGCCAGCGGGTCGCCGAGGGACTGGGTCTTCCCAAGGGAGCCGATGTGATGCGGCTGGAAACGCGCGGCGAAGCCGACGGACGGCCGGTGTCGCGCGCTGCCGGCTGGTTCGAGGCCCGGCGCTTTGCCGGCATCGATGCCGCGATGGCGGAAACAGGCTCGATCACCGCATCGCTGGCGCGGTTCGGCATAGACGACTATCTCAGGCAATCGACCGTGCTGTCGGCGCGCCATGCCGATGCGGCGGACCTTGCCGACCTCGACCTGCAGCCGGGCGCCATCGTGCTGGTCACGGTTGCCGTCAACGTCACGCCGGACGGCCAGCCGATCCAGTTTTCCGAGTCGCGCTTTCCGGCCGAACGGGTGGAGCTGAAGCTGTCGGCGCTGTAGGGAGTGGACAGCTCGGTCGCGCTTATTTTTCAGCGACTTGGCGTTTGAGGACCGCCTTCCCCACTCCGTCTCGGCTTCGCCGAGCCACCTCTCCCCCCCTCCGGAGGGAGAGGAAGGAGCCCGCCTTGCTAAGCTCGCGCCATTCCTCTCCCCCGTCGATCGGGGGAGAGGTGGCTCGGCGAAGCCGAGACGGAGTGGGGGTCGACCTGCGCGGGCGTCGTCAATTCGGACCGGCTTCGCCGTCTGCCATGTTATGATCCGACCTCGATCACAGCCTTGATCAGGCCCGATTTCTCATGTGCCCAACGAGCCAGATCGCGCGGCGTGCCGGCGAGTGTGGTGCGGTGTGTAACGAGCTTGGCCAGGGGAACGGCGCCGTTGCGGATCGAGGCGGCGACGTGATCGAAGTCGGCGCGCAAGGCGTTGCGGCTGCCGATCAGCGTCATCTCGCGCTTGTGGAATTCCGGATCGGAAAAGCTGATGTCGTCCTTGACAACAGAGACCAGCACCAAGGTGCCGCCATGCGCGACATGGGCAAAGGCCGACTGCACCGACTGGGTGTTGCCGGTGGCGTCGAAGACCACATCGAAGCCTTCGCCTGATGTCGCTTGCCTGACCAGATCGGGCACCGCGCCGCGCGAGCCGTCGAGGGTCTGGAAACCAAGCTCATTTGCGGCGAAGGCGAGCCTTTCACTGCTCATGTCGAGCAGCGTCACGTCGAGTTCGGCGATGCGGGCGAAGATGGCGGTGCCGAGCCCGATCGGGCCGGCGCCGATGACCAGCGTGCGGGCGCCGGGGTCGGCGCGGGCGCGCCGCACGGCATGCGCTCCGATGGCCAGGAACTCGACTGCGGCGGCGTCGGCCAGCGACAGGCCGTTGGCCGGATAGAGATTTTGCGCCGGCACCAGGATCCGTTCGCACATGGCGCCGTCGCGATGCACGCCCAGCACCTCGATCCTGACGCAGCAATTGGGCTTGCCGTGCCGGCAGGCGATGCACTTGCCGCAGGAAAGATAGGGGTTGATCACCACGGGCTCACCAACGGCAAGATCGACGCCGTCGCCGGTCTCGACGATCGTTCCCGACACCTCATGGCCCATGATGCGGGGATAGGCGAGGAACGGGTGCTTGCCCTCGAAAATGTGGTAGTCGGTGCCGCAGATGCCGACATGGCTGACCGCCACCAGCGCCCAGCCGGGAGGCGGTGCCTCTGGTGCGGGCCGGTCTTCAAGGACAAGATCGCCGGGCGAACGGCAGAGGACGGCTTTCATGCGCTAATCCAGTCATGAAATCGCCGGCCCGTTGGTGTGGCGGGCCGGCGGTTGATTGCGGGATCGCTACTTGCCGCGGCGGCGCAGGCCGTCGAAGTAGACGATGATGATGATCAGCGCGCCGGTGATGATGCGCTGCCAGAACGAGTTGACGTTGAGCAGGTTGGCGCCGTTGTTGATGGTGGCCAGGATGAAGGCGCCGAGCAGCGGCCCATGCACCGAGCCGACCGCGCCGAACAGCGAGGTGCCGCCGATGACGGAAGACGCGATCGCCTGCAGCTCCCAGCCCTCGGCCTGCGTCGGGTTGCCGATGCCGATGCGGGCGGCCAGCAGCACGCCGACAAAGGCGGCGCACAGGCCCGACAGCGTGTAGGCCATGTAGATGGTGCGCTGGACATTGACGCCGGACAGACGCGAAGCCTCGGCGTTGGAGCCGACCGAAAACAGGTATCGGCCCCAGCGGCTGTGGTGCAGGAAGATATAGGCTGGAATGCCGACCAGGATCACCATCCAGAACAGGTTGGGGATGCCGATGAAGGAATTGCGCGAGAAGGCGGTGAAGGTGTCGCTGTTGATGTTGATCGAATTGCCGTTGGTCATCAAAAGGCCGATGCCGCGCAGCGAGGTCAGCGTTGCCAGCGTGATGATGAAGGGTGGCAGGCCCATCTTGACGATGCCGAAGCCGTGGAACATGCCGATGGCGACGCCGACCAGCAGCGTCACCAGAATGGCGAGCCAGATGGGGAAGCCGGCATTGATCATCATGGCCACGACCACCGTGGCGAAACCGACCACGGCGCCGACCGACAGGTCGATGCCGCCGGTGATGATGACGAAGGTCTGGCCGACCGCCATGATGGCGATCATCGAGCCCTGGCGCAAGAGATTGGCCATGTTGTTGGCGGAGGCGAAGCTCGTCGTCGCCACGGAGAGAAGAATCCAGAGCAGAACCAGCAGCGCCAAAAGCGTCAGCCCAAACAGGACGTTGTAGTTGCGCTTCGGTTTTTCGACGGCGATCGCCTCGGTGCTCATATCTGTCCTCCCAGCTTTTCTTGTTTCTCGGCGAGCGCCTGAGTGAGAATATCCTCGTGGCTGGCGGCGTGAAAACCGTGCGTCGCCACCAGTTTGCCGCGCCGGAACACATGCAGCGTGTCGGCGAGTTCATAGACTTCCGGCAGATAGGACGAGATCAGGATGATGCCGGCGCCCTTTGACAAAAGTGCGCTGAACAGGCGGTAGATCTCGGCCTTGGTGCCGACATCGACGCCGACCGTCGGTTCGTCGAAGATGAACAGCTTGGCGCCGTGCGCCAGCCATTTGCCGATGACGATCTTCTGCTGGTTGCCGCCCGACAGGCTGGATGCCAGCGCGCCGCGCGTCGGTGTCTTGATGCGCAGATCGGCGATCTGGCGATCGGCTTGCGTCTTCTCCTGCGTGCTCGAAATCAGCAGATTGTTCGAGATACGCTTGTAGATCGGCAGGTTCAGGTTGAAGCCGACTGGCAGATTGAGGCAGAGGCCCTGGTCGCGGCGGCTTTCCGGCGCCAGCGCCATGCCGAGCTTGATCGCGTCATGCTCGGAATTGACCTGCACCTCCTTGCCTTCCCAGAGGATCTGGCCGGCGGATTTGCGGTGGCGGCCGTAAAGCGTGGTGACGAACTCGCTGCGTCCGGCACCGATCAGGCCATAGAGTCCGACGATCTCGCCGGCGCGGACCGTCATCGAGACATTTTCGAAGCCCTTGCCGGACAGGTTCCTCGCCTCGATGAGGGCGGCGCCCGGCGTGAAATGCTCCTTGTGGTAGACCTGCTCGATCGAGCGGTTGATCATCATCTTGACCAGTTCGGCATCGTTGGTCTCGGCGATGTTGCGGGTGCCGACCAGCGTGCCGTCGCGCAGCACGGAAACGCGGTCGGCGAGCTCGAACACTTCCTCCATGCGGTGGCTGATGTAGATGATCGTCACGCCTTCGCCCTTCAGCCGACGGATCAGGGTGAAAAGCTGGTCGGCCTCCTTGCGGGTGAGGTAGGCGGTCGGCTCGTCGAAGATCAGGAATTTGGTGCCGCGCACGGTGGCGCGGGCGGCGGCTATCAACTGCTGCTGGCCGATGGTCAGGTCGCCAAGCGTGACATGCGCCGGCAGGTCGAAGCCGAGGTCGTCGATGATCGTCTGCGCCTGCCTGACCATGGCGCGCTGCTGCAGGATGCCGAAGCGTGAATTCTCCTCGCCGAGGAACATGTTGGCGGCGACCGTCAGGTGACGGCACAGCACGACTTCCTGGTGCACGGCATTGATGCCGAGCGCCATCGCCTCGTGCGGCGTCGCCAGGGCGGCCGGCTGGCCCTCCCAGGCGATCTCTCCGGAGGTGCGCGGCATGACGCCGGTCAGAAGCTTGATGAGCGTGGATTTGCCGGCGCCGTTCTCGCCGACGATGGCGTGGATCTCACCGGACTTGAAGGCGAGGTCGACCGGCTTCAGCGCGTGGGTGCCGGGATAGCGCTTCTCCAGCCCGCGCAATTCGAGGATGGTCCGCCCCGGTTCCAGCACAGGGGCCGGATGCAGTTCCTGCGCCGTCGATGTCATGACAATCCTCCCAGATTGGCCTCACGATTGGCACGCGGCGAGACAAGGATATGTCTCGAAAACAGCCTAGCCTACGCTTATGGATTGCCAAGTCGTTTGCGCGGCAGCTTGTCCCCGGGGCGATGTGCCCCGGGGACCATTGCGGATGCGACGGCTCAGAGCTTCGGATTGAGCAGCGCGTCGATCTTGGGGTCTTTCATGTTGTCCTTGGTCACCAGATTGGCGCCGGTGTCGACATTGGCTTCGACCTTCTCGCCCTTGGAAGCGGCGAGTGCGGTCTTGATGCCGTCATAGCCCATCCGGTACGGATCCTGGACGACGAGGGCGGAAATGACGCCGTCGTTGAGGAACTTGATCAGCTTCTCGTCGCTGTCGAAACCGACCAGCGCCAGCTTGCCGCCAAGGCTGTTTTCCGCGACAGCCTGACCGACGCCCTGCGCCATGATCAGGTTGGAAGCGAAGATGCCCTTGAGGTTCGGGTTGGCGGTGATCAGGTCGGTGGCGATGTTGAGGCCGGTGGTGGCCTGGCCGTCGGCATATTTATCGGCGACCAGCTTGAGGCCCGGATATTTGGCGGCCAGCTGTTCGGTGAAGCCCTGCTTGCGCTGTTCGAGCGAGCCGGCGCCCGGCGCGTTGGTGATCAGGGCGACGTCGCCCTCGATCTTGCCGCCGTTGGCGGCGCCGATGGCGGCTGCGAGGCCGTCGGCAGCGACGCGGCCGCCCTGGACGTTGTCGGTGGTCAGGAACGAGGTGAAGGCCTTGGAGTCGGCGCCGGAGTCGATGCCGATGACCTTGACCTTGGCAGCGGCTTCATCGATCGGCTTGCCAAGCGCCTTGAACTCGGTCGGCGCAATGACGATGGCCGCCGGGTTGCTGGCAACGGCGTTCTCGAGGATCGAGACCTGGCCGTTGACGTCGGTTTCAGCCTGGGCACCGAGTTCCGGCACGTTGACGCCGAGATCCTTGCCGGCCTTGCGGGCGCCGGCCAGAACGATCTGCCAGTAGAAGGACGTGGTGTCCTTGACGATGATCGGAATGGTGACGTCCGCCGCCGAAACCGGCGCCGAATGCATGACGCCGGCGAGCATCGAAGCTGCTGCCAGCGCCATGACGGCGCGGCGGTTGAGAATGCTGGTCACGAATTTCATGAGGTTTCCTCCCTAAGTCGCCCGGTGAACGATACGGAAGCTCCGTCCGGATAGGCGTGGTCCAAAACAGAACTTTATCAATAAAAAACAATTGCCATGTTTTGATAATGCATCGAACAGATCGATGCAAGCGCTGTTTGATCAGTCCTTGCGAGGCCTGGCAGAGGCAAATCCACCGCGCTGCTCCCCATTGGCGCCGTCACACTTCCGTTCCGTTCCGGGAACGTATGGAATATTAATTCCATCATTTCGTCAATATAGAATGTCCATTCCTTCGTGTGACCGCAAGAGTATGGAGTTTCACACCAGCTCCTGCACCAGCGTGTGGGGACGATATCTGGCGTATTCCGTCTCCGGCACGTCGATGTCGAGCAGTTGGAGGTTGCGCGTCAGGTTCGCCAGCTTGGCGGTGCCGGTCAGCACGGTGGCGACGGCAGGTTCATGCAAGGGGAATTGGAACGCTGCGGCGGCGAGCGGATAGCCACCCTCGGCGGCGATCCTTTCCATTGCGCCGACGCGGTCGAGCACGTCATGGCTGGCAGGGCGGTAGTCGAAATGCGCGCCTTGCACCGGCCCGGTCGCCAGGATGCCGGAGTTGAACACGCCGCCAATGACCAAGGAGGTCTGCCGCGCCCGGCATAGGGGCAGCAACTCCGCTTCGGCGCTGCGGTCGAGCAAGGAATAGCGGCTGGCGAGCAGGATGCAGTCGAGCGGCGCCTCGCGCATCACGTCCAGACAGATCTGCACTTCGTTGACGCCAAGCCCATAGGCGGAAATGACGCCGGACCGTTTCAGCTCTTCAAGTGCCTTGAGGCCGCCGTCCATCAGGTCGCGAAAGTGCAGCTTGGTCTTCTCGACACCATGGGTGTAGGCGCCGATGTCGTGGACAAACAGGATGTCTATCCTGTTTAGGCCAAGCCGCGCATAGCTGAACTCGACCGACCGCATGATGCCGTCATAGGAATAGTCGTAGTCGAGCGCGAAGGGCAGCGGATCGACATAGGAGTGATCGGGAACCTGATCGTCCGGCACCGGGCGGAACAGCCGGCCGACCTTGGTCGACAGCACATAGGAATCGCGCGGCTTGTAGCGCAGGAAGTCGCCGAAGCGGCGCTCCGACAGGCCGAAACCGTAGAAGGGTGCGGTGTCGAAATAGCGCAGGCCGGCATCCCAGGCGCCCTGCAGCGTCTCCATCGCCGCTTCGCGCGAACAGGCGCGGTAAAGGCCGCCAAGTGCGGCGCCGCCGAAGCTGACCTCGGTGACTTCCAGCGCTGTCTGGCCGATGCGGCGTCTTTCCATGCACAACCTCCCCGTTGCCCGCCGCTGACCGGCGCGCAGTCTACTTTATATCAGTAAAATCTAAAGTGTTGCGCCCAGATGCCAGGGCACGAACTCGTTGTCGCCGTAGCCGAAGTCCTCGCTCTTGGTCTTGCGGCCGGAAGCCGTCTCGACGATCAGTTCGAAGATCTCGCGACCCATGCCGGCGATGGTCTTTTCACCCGAGGCGATGACGCCGCAATTGACGTCCATGTCCTCTTCCATCTGGTGGTACATGGTGGAGTTGGTGGCGACCTTGATCGACGGCGTCGGGCGGCAGCCGAAGCATGAGCCGCGGCCGGTGGTGAAGACGATTACGTTGGCGCCGCCCGCCACCTGGCCGGTCGCCGAAACCGGGTCGTAGCCGGGCGTGTCCATGAACACGAGGCCGCTGCCAGTGACTTTTTCGGCGTAGCCGAAGACGCCGTTGAGGGGCGTCTGGCCGCCCTTGGCGACCGCGCCGAGCGACTTCTCCAGGATGGTGGTGAGACCGCCGCGCTTGTTGCCGGGCGAGGGGTTGTTGTCGATCGAGGCGCCATGCTTGGCGACGTGGTCCTCCCACCATTTCACGAAACCGTCGAGCTTCTGCGCGATCTCCGGCGTTGCCGCGCGGTAGGCAAGCAGATGCTCGGCGCCGTAGATCTCCGTGGTCTCGGAGAGGATGCCGATGCCGCCGACGCCAGCCAGGATATCGACAGCCGCGCCCAGCGCCGGATTGGCCGTGATGCCCGACATGCCGTCCGAGCCGCCGCATTGCAGGCCGACGACGATCTCGCTGACCGGGATCGGCTCACGCTTCAGCTGGCCGACTTCCTCGGCGATCTCGGCCAGCACGCCCATCGCCTTTTCGACCGATTTGCGCGATCCGCCGGCGTCCTGGATGTTGAAATGGCGTTTGCCCGCAGCGACACCCTTTTGGCCGTATAGGGTGAGCTGGTTGACTTCGCAGCCGAGGCCGACCATCAGCACGCCGCCGAAATTCGGGTGGCGGGCGTAGCCGGCGAGTGTACGGTGCAGCACCATCATGCCGTCGCCGGTGCCGCTCATGCCGCAGCCCTGGCCGTGCACGATCGGCACGAAACCGTCGATGCCGGGATAGTTCGGCAAAAGCGTGCGGTTGGCGGTGTCGGCGATGGAATGGCAGACGGTGGCCGAGCAATTGACGCTGGCGACGATGCCGATGAAGTTGCGCGTGCCGGCGCGGCCATCGGCGCGGCGATAGCCCATGAAGGTGCGGGCGCGATCGGCCTCCGTCGCGTGCTCGGCCTCGCTCGGCGGCACGACCGGCAAGCGGCCTGATTCGAAAACCAGATTGTGCGAATGAACGTGCTCGCCCGGCGCGATATCCTGTGTCGCGCGACCGATCGCTTGGGCGTATTTCACCACGGCCTCGCCGGCGGCGATCGGCTTGATCGCCACCTTGTGGCCGGGCTCGATCAGCGCACTGGCGACGGCACCGCCCGGCAACGCGGTGCCGATCTCGATGCGGCCGTTGGCGACGGCGACATTGTCGGCCGGGGACAGGAGAATGCAGTTGGAGGCGTTCACGGGCGGTTTCCTGGGTGATCCTGGGTTGCGCGGACGGATTGACACGCGTCTGTTTAGAGATAATGTCTTTTATCGTGAAAAAACAGTTTTGCGTCAATTGTTTTTTCGTGGGGAGTTCCGCATGTCTGGGTTGTTCCGGGAAGCAATTTCGCTTCTCAGGGCCATGGGAACGTCATATTGCGCTTCAAACCGGCCGCCGCAAGCGACGGCGTGCAACGGGTCAGGGATGTCGAAGAGCAACAACGTCTACAAGGATGCCTATAACCGCTGCCTGCGGCTGCTCGACGAAACGCGCAGCCTGCCTTCTGAGCCGGAACTGGGTACCTTGCTTGGCGTCAGCCGTACCACGGTGCGCACCATTCTCGCGCGCATGGAAGAGACTGGGCTGATCGCCTGGAACAAGCGCGCCAAGACGGTGCTGCGCGAGCCGCGTCCGGATGATTTCTTCCCCGAGGAGGAGACCGACACGCTGGCCGAGATCATCGAACGGTCGTTCATGCGTCGGCTGCTCGCCGGCGGCGCCGAGGCCGGCATGCAGATCAATGAACTCGAACTGGCGCGTGAGATCGGCGTCGGCACCACCAGCGTGCGCGAGTTCCTGATCCGCTTCTCCCGCTTCGGCCTGATTGAGAAGCGCCGCAACAGCCATTGGGTGCTGAAGGGCTTTACCCGCGCCTTCGCGCTGGAGCTGACCGAAATCCGCGAAATGTTCGAACTGCGCTCGGCGGCCGCCTTCGCCGCTTTACCGCAGGACAGCGCGGTGTGGGCCGATCTAGATCGCCTTGAGGATGAGCATCGCCAGTTGGCAAACGACATCGCCACCCGCTTCACCGAGTTCTCCGAACTCGACGAGCGCTTCCACCGGCTCATCCACCGGGCGTCGCGCAACCGCTTCATCGTCGATTTCTACGATGTCATCGCCATGATCTTCCACTACCACTACCAGTGGAACAAGGCGCAGGAACGCGAACGCAACGAAGTCGCGATCGGCGAGCATCTGGTCTATATCGAGGCGCTGAAATCGCGCGACCTCGGCAAGGTCGACGCCGCCTGCCGCAAGCATCTGAAGTCGGCGCGCCAGACATTGCTGACCTCGATCCCGGAGAGCCGGTCGCTGCAAAAATCCTGAGCCGCGCTGAGGCTCAGAGTCTTGTTTCATGCATGTCGTTGTCCCAAAACCGCCGCATACTTTTGGGCGACATGCATTGATATGCCGCGTTGGCGCCGCGGCGATTTGGCGATTTTCCACCCGCCAGCCCCGTGCTAGGAATGTCGCATTGCTGCGAAGAGGCAGGGCTTTGAGCGTATCGAGGAGACGGTGGAGCATGCCGGTCGCGCTTGTCGCGGCCTATCTGCTGTTGCTCCAGTCGACGCTTGGTGCATTCGCCTTCGGCGCCGGTCCCAATGCATCACAGCTCGACGCCTTCGGCAATGTCATCTGCACCCATGAGGGCGCAACCCAGATTCCCGGCGGCAACCAGCAGCCGTCCCATCTTCCGGCATGCTGCGTGCTCGGCTGCAGCATGGTTTCGGCGGCCTTTGCGCCGCCGCCCGGTGCTGGCCTGGCGCTGGGCAGCCTTTCCTTCAAAACGGTCGCCTTTGTTTTTCCGGCGGCCATCCATCTCGACTTTGCGCGTGAGCGCTCGCCGTCGAACCCGCGTGCGCCGCCGCTGACGGCCTGAGCCTGTTTGCCCGGCGGAACGTTTCGTGGGCGTACCCATCCAAAGATCAAACTGCTCGCGACCGGCAACGGCGCGACCTTCATTTCATGGAGCAACCATGTCCTATCTTTTCCCTGACGCCGCGCGTCCTGCGCCAGGCGGCATTCTACGCGGCATCGAAGAGCGTGTCGGCATTGCCGTGCTGGCACTTGCGCTGCTGTTCACAGGCGCCCAGTCCGTCCTCGCGCATGAGTTCAAGGTTGGCGATCTTGAGGTCGGCCACCCTTGGTCGCGCGCCACACCGGCCGGCGCCAAAGTGGCCGGGGGTTATTTCACCGTCACCAACAACGGCAGTGCACCGGACCGGCTGGTGTCGATTTCCTCCGATGTTTCTGAAAAGACCGAGCTGCATGAGATGGGCGTCAAAGACGGCGTCATGACCATGCGGCCGGTTGCCGGCGGCCTGGAAATTCCGGCCGGCGGCAAGGTCGCCCTTGCGCCTGGCGGCTATCATTTGATGTTCATCGGCCTGAAGCGGCAACCCAAACAGGGCGAAAAGTTCTCCGCCACCCTGACCTTCGAAAAGGCCGGCGCCGTCAGCGTCGATTTCGCTGTCGAAGGCATGGGCGGTGGCGCCATGGACGATCACGCCAATTAACCGCGCCAGTTCGACAAATTTTGAAAATCCGAGGGACCATCATGAACAAATATGTTTTATCGGCCGGCGCACTTCTCGCGCTCGGAACCAGCGCCGCCTTCGCGCATATCACGTTCGAAACCCAGGAGGCGGCGGTCGGCTCGACCTACAAGGCCGTTTTGCGGGTGCCGCATGGCTGCGAAGGCAAGGCGACGACCGCCGTGCGCGTGCAGATTCCGGAAGGGGTGATCGCGGTGAAGCCGATGCCGAAGCCTGGCTGGACGCTGCAGACCAAGAAGGGCAAGTACGACAAATCCTACCAGCTCTACGGTCAGGCGGTTGCCGACGGGGTCAAGGAGGTCGACTGGAGCGGCGGCAGCCTGCCCGATGAATTCTACGACGAGTTCGTCTTCCGCGCGACGTTGACGGCGGATCTCCCGGCGGGCCAAAAACTATACTTCCCGGTGGTGCAGGAATGCGACGGCGCCGCCGATCGCTGGATCGAGATCCCAGCGGCAGGACAGGATGAAGACGCGCTGGAAAGCCCGGCACCCGGCATCAAGCTGCTGCCGAAGAAATGATCTCCCAGGCGGCGCGCCCTTTCGAGCGCGCCGCTCCTTTTCGTGGCGGTGACATGGGCACGACCTCCTTCCTGCAAACGGCTTCCATGACCGGCCAACGCGCCGGCCGGCTTGCCGCCGGCCTGTTGGCCGTGATCGTGTTTCTTGCCAGCCTTGCCGTGTCGGATCAGGCCTTTGCCCATGCCGCGCTGATCAAGACCGACCCGGCCGACGGCGCGGTGCTGGCACAGGGGCCGGCGCAGTTCTCGCTGACCTTCAGCGAGCCGGTCTCGCCTCTGGTGCTGACGCTGGTGAAGCCCGACGGCAAGCCGGTTCCGCTAACGTCATTCCGGCTCAGCGACCAGACCGTCGAGATCGACAATCCGCAGCCACTCAAGTCCGGCACGCATGTCTTGAGCTGGCGCGTCATCTCCGCAGACGGTCATCCCGTCGGCGGATCGCTGCTGTTTTCCATCGGCGCGCCCAGCGAGCCGCCCGCCGTATCCGAAGCCGTCGACTGGCCGTTGCGGTCGGCTATCTGGACGGGCAAAATCTTTCTCTACGTCGGCCTTTTCCTCGGCGTTGGCGGCGCCTTCGCGCTTGCCTGGTTGGCCGGAAGTGGCCGTGCCGGGCAGCGCTTCGTTGCAGCTGCAATCCTGAGCGGGCTGGTCGCGTCGTGCCTGTCGCTCGGCTTGCAAGGTCTGGACGCATTGGGGGCGCCGCTCTCCCATCTGGCACAATCGGTCGTCTGGCGGACCGGGCTCGACACCAGTTTCGGCTGGACAGTGCTGGTCGCGCTGATCGCGCTGGGCCTTGGCCTGCTGTCGCTGGCCGGTCCCCGCGCCACCGCCAAACCATTGGCGCTGGTCGGCCTGGCCGGGGTGGGGGTTGCCCTTGCCGCCAGCGGCCATGCCAGTGCCGCCGAGCCGCAATGGCTGACGCGGCCGATGGTGTTCCTGCATGCCGTCTGCATCGCGTTGTGGGCCGGCGCATTGATCCCACTCGGGCTGGCGCTGAAGGGGCAATCGGCGGGGGCCACGCCATTCCTGCGGCGGTTTTCTTGGGCGATCCTGCCCGTGGTGGCCGTGCTTGCCGCTGCCGGCATCGTGCTTGCCGTCATCCAGGTGCAGACACCCGCGGCTTTGGTCGAGACCGCCTATGGAAGGCTGCTGCTTATCAAGCTGGGGCTGCTGGTCTTTCTGTTCACGCTTGCTGCCGTCAATCGCTGGAAACTCACCGCATCGGCCGAGGCGGGATCGACGGAAGTTCAACGCAGGCTGGTCCGCTCGATCGGCGTCGAGATGTTGATCGTGTTGGCGATTTTCGGCGTTGCCGCGGGCTGGCGCTTCACACCGCCGCCCCGAGCCCTGGCGATTGCGGCAGCGCAACCGGTGTCGGTTCATATCCACGCGCTGCAAGCGATGGCCGATCTCAGCATCACTCCCGGCCATGCCGGCCCGGTCGTTGCCTCGATGGTCATCATGAGCGGCGATTTCGGCCCGCTCGACGCCAAGGAGGTGACGCTTGTGCTGTCAAAACCCGATTCCGGCATCGAGCCGCTGAAGCGCGCTGCGAGCAAGCCCGGTGACGGCAGCTGGCGCGTCGACAACCTCGTCATCCCGGTGCCGGGCCGGTGGACGGTGCGCATCGACATCCTGGTCTCGGACTTCGAGATGGTGAAGATCGAGGCGCCCGTCGACATCAGGCCGTAAGGCCGGACTGCTAGGTACCTCTACACGGGCACAACCGAAATCCGGGTAACACAATTCGGCGAGGCGGTTGACGCAGGCGTCAAGGCCCGTCAATCATCGCCCGCAAAATCGCGGTCTCAACAAACGATCCGAAAGCAGGGAAGAAACGATGGAAAATGCCGAAATCGGCCTGATCGGCCTTGGCACGATGGGCTCCAACCTGGCGCTCAACATCGCCGAGCACGGGCACCGCATCGCTGTCTTCAACCGCACCAGGGCGCGCACCGACGCTTTCATCGAGAATGCCGGCGCGCTCAGGGACATGGTCGTGCCCTGCTACAGCCTGGAAGAGCTTGCCGCCGCCATCCGGCCGCCGCGCCCGATCATCATCATGGTGCTGGCCGGCAAGCCGGTCGACGAACAGATCGCTGCGCTGCGCGGCGTTCTGTCGGCCAATGACATCGTCATCGATGCCGGCAACGCCAATTTCCGCGACACGATGCGGCGCTTCTCCGAGCTTTCCGGCTCGGACCTCACCTTCATCGGCATGGGCGTGTCCGGTGGCGAGGAGGGCGCGCGCCACGGGCCGTCGATCATGGTCGGCGGCACGGAGGACTCATGGAAGCGCGTCGAGAAGGTGCTGACGGCGATCTCCGCCAAGTTCAAGGACGAACCCTGCGCGGCATGGCTCGGCACCGACGGCGCCGGGCATTTCGTCAAGACCATCCATAACGGCATCGAATATGCCGACATGCAGATGATCGCCGAGATCTACGGCATCCTGCGCGACGGCCTGGGCATGGGCCCGAAAGAGATCGGCGCGGTGTTTGCCAACTGGAACAAGGGCCGGCTCAACTCCTACCTGATCGAGATCACCGCCAAGGTGCTGGCATCAGACGATCCGAAGACCGGCAAGCCGGCGGTCGACATCATCCTCGACCGCGCCGGCCAGAAGGGCACCGGCAAATGGTCGGTCATCGAGGCGCAGCAACTCGGCATTCCGGCGACGGCGATCGAGGCGGCGGTGGCGGCACGCGTTCTATCATCGATCAAGGACGAGCGGCTGGCGGCGGAAAAGGCCTATGGCAATGCCGGCGTCACGAAGATTTCAGGTGACAAGGATGCCCTGCTGAAAGATCTGGAACTGGCGCTGTTCGCCGGCAAGATCGCCGCCTACGCCCAAGGATTCGCGGTGATGAGCGGCGCCTCCAAGGAATTCAACTGGAACCTGCCGATGCCGACCATCGCCAGGATCTGGCGCGCCGGCTGCATCATCCGCTCGCAGATGCTCGACACCATGGCGGAAGCCTTCAGCAAGGGCGGCGCCTCGACCAACCTTCTGATGGCTCCGGCCTTCATCGCGCTGATGCAGGAAGCGCATCCGTCGCTGCGCCGCATCGTGGCGAGGGCTTCGGAGGCCGGTTCGCCGGTTCCGGCGCTGTCTTCCGCACTTGCCTATTTCGACAGCTACCGCCAGGGCCGCGGCACCTCGAACCTGATCCAGGCGCAGCGCGACTTCTTCGGCGCGCACGGCTTCGAGCGCATCGACGACAAGGGCGCTTTCCACGGGCCGTGGGGGAGCGGTGCGGCTGGCTAGCCCAAGGGCCTAAACGGAAACCGGCGGGCTGAACGCCTGAACCTCGCTGGTGGCGACCAGGCGCTGCAACGAGCCGGGTGCGGCGCCGCCGATCCAGCCGAGCACGGAGCGGGCGAGATCGGAACCGGCCAGGCGGAAGTTCTCGTTGACGACGAGCAATTCCGGCCGGAACAGGTGCAACAGGTCCGACGACTGCTTGGACACGACATCGACGTCGCGGCCAAGCTTGAGGCCGGCATCCTCGATGCCGGCGACGATCGCCAGTGTCGCGGCGGCAGCGCTGCTGACGAAGCCGTCCGGCCTGTTTTCGCGGCGCATCACCTGCGCGGTCCTGGTCCTGATCTGCTCGATCGTGTGATCGATGGAAACGGTGTTGAACGGAATTTCGCTGGCTCCGACCTCGCTCAGCGCATCGGCAAAGCCGTTCAGCGTGTGGCCATAATAGGTCAGCCCGGGCGGCGGCGACAGAAGCGCCAGCTTGTGCCTGCCCATGCTCGCCAGGCGGCGCACGGCCTCCATCGCGAAAACATGGTTGTCGAAGTCATGGTAGGGATGGACGAGGCCCATGTCGGTGCGGCCATGCGTGGCAAAGGGCATGCCGTGCTCGAGCATGTAGCGGGCGCGCGGATCGTTCGGTTGGGTGCGCGAAATGATGACGCCGTCGGCCGAGCCGGTCTCGACGAGATAGCGGATCGGCTCCATCGGATCCTGCGAGCGGGAATAGGGCGTGACGATCAGGTGATAGGGCGTTTCGGCGAGCACTTCCGAAACGCCGTAGATGATGTCCGAGACAAAGCTCATGATCTCGCGGTCAGTGTTGAGCACGAGGCTGATGACATTGGTCCTGCCGGTGCGCAGACGCACGCCGGCGCGGTTCGGCCGGTAGCCGATCTGCTTGGCGACGAGCTGGACGCGGCGCCTGGTTTCGGCGCCGATTTCCGGGGCATCCTTCAAGGCGCGTGACACGGTGGTGACGCCGAGCCCGGTCATGAAGGCAAGCGTCTTCAACGTCGGCCGTCCCTGTGCCGAGGTCTCCCCGCTCTTGTCCGTACGCTGTCTGTCCATTCGTCCCGCCCGTCAGGCGCATAGCAGCCGCGAGCCATGTCGGCAATCGCCGTCATGGCGATACGATATGCGTTCCAGCCCCGGTAAAGTCTCAATACACTGAAACGTTACAGATTGCCATATCGAGTTACATGTCCCTCGCCCACGAGGTGGATGGTTCTTTTGCGAAACGCTTGGGATTCCAGGAGAAATTGCCTCTGCCGCCGCCTTTTTGCCCGTATCAGGCGGCATTTCGGTGTTTGCGCCGCAGCAAACCATGCTGCAGTGCATGAGAAGCGCGATCATCCATGCGAATTTGTTCGCAGCCCGAAAAAATATCGAGGGTGCTTCGTTGATGGGTTGCACAGCCCGCGCAATTGCCGTATCGAAAATCTGTAACGTTTCAGATTCTGGGAGGAGCCGAAATGCGATACAAACTTTTGACCGCTGCGCTGGCAGCGACGGCCGCGTTGCAGTTTGCCGGCCAGGCGGCCGCGACGGACCTGGAAGTCACCCATTGGTGGACGTCGGGCGGCGAGGCGGCGGCGGTTGCGGAACTTGCCAAGGCATTCGATGCGACCGGCAACCACTGGGTGGACGGCGCCATTGCCGGCTCCGGCGGCACGGCGCGGCCAATCATGATCAGCCGCATCACCGGTGGCGATCCGATGGGCGCCACGCAATTCAACCATGGCCGGCAGGCGGAAGAACTGGTGCAGGCCGGCCTGATGCGCGACCTCACCGACGTCGCCACCAAGGGCAAGTGGACTGATGTCGTCCGGCCGAAGAGCCTGCTCGACGGCTGCACCATCGACGGCAAGATCTATTGCGTGCCCGTCAACATCCATTCCTGGCAGTGGTTGTGGCTGTCCAACGAGGCCTTCGAGAAGGCTGGCGTGCCGTTGCCGAAGGACTGGAATGAATTCGTGGCGGCAGCGCCGGCGCTGGAAAAGGCCGGCATCATCCCGCTCGCCGTCGGCGGACAGGCCTGGCAATCCTCCGGTGCCTTCGACGTCCTGCTTGCGGCTGTGGGCGGCACGGACACATTCCTCAAGGTCTACAAGGACAAGGATGCCAAGTTCGCCGCCGGGCCCGAAGTCGCCAAGGTCTTCAAGGCCGCGGACGATGCCCGCAAGATGGCGAAGAACACCAATGTGCAGGACTGGAACCAGGCGACCAACCTGGTCATCACCGGCAAGGCCGCTGGCCAGATCATGGGGGACTGGGCACAGGGCGAGTTTCAGGTTGCCGGCAAGACCGCGGGCAAGGATTACACCTGCCTGCCAGGCCTTGGGCTGAACGAGGTAATAGCCACGGGCGGTGACGCCTTCTACTTCCCGCTGCTCAAGGATGCCGACAAGAGCAAGGCGCAGGAGGTGCTGGCCGAGACGCTGCTCGATCCCAAGACGCAGGTTGCCTTCAATCTGAAGAAGGGATCCCTGCCGGTGCGCGGCGACGTCGATCTCAATGCGGCCAACGATTGCATGAAGAAGGGCCTTGCCATCCTTGCCAAGGGCGCCGTCATGCCGTGGACGGACCAACTGCTTTCGCAGGACACCCAGAAACAGAAGGAAGACCTTTTCGCCGAATTCTTCGCCAAGCCGGAACTGACCGTCGAAGACGCGCAGAAGCGCTTCGCCGACCTCATCGCTTCGGCGGACTGACGCTGGAGGCAACCCGCCTCGCTCCCGGCCTTGCGAATGCAGGGCCGGGAATGCACCGCCCTTACCCAGCCGGCTGACGAGATGAGCAAGAGCGCACGCCCCAACCTTCTGTTCCGCAACCTCAATGCGAAGGTCGCCTCGATCCCGATGATCCTCACCGCCATGGTGGTTTTCGTCGGCGGCACCGTTTGGACGGTGCTCTATTCCTTCACCAATTCGAAGCTCCTGCCGCGGCTGAATTTCGTCGGACTAGACCAGTATTACCGGCTGTGGGCGGCGCCGCGCTGGCTGATCTCGATCGAGAACCTGTTGATCTACGGCGCGATCTCGCTGGTGTTCTCGCTGGTCATCGGTTTTCTGCTTGCCGCGCTGCTCGATCAGAAGATCCGCTTCGAGGACACGTTCCGCACCATCTTCCTTTATCCTTTCGCGCTCTCCTTCATCGTCACCGGCCTGGTCTGGCAGTGGTTGCTCAATCCGGATTTCGGCATCCAGCATGTCGTGCGGGACTTAGGCTGGACGAGCTTCAGCTTCGACCCGCTCTATAATTCCAGCATCGTCATCTACGGCATATCGATCGCTGCGCTGTGGCAAGGCACCGGGCTCATCATGTGCCTGATGCTGGCCGGCCTGCGCGGCATCGACGAAGACATCTGGAAGGCGGCGCGCGTGGATGGGATCCCGATGTGGAAGACCTATCTGTTCATCGTCATCCCGATGATGCGGCCGGTCTTCATCACCACGCTCGTCATCATCGCTTCCGGCATCGTCAAGGTCTATGACCTGGTCGTGGCCCAGACCAGCGGCGGCCCGGGCATCGCATCCGAAGTGCCGGCCAAATACGTCTACGACTATATGTTCTTCGCCCAGAACCTCGGCCAGGGTTTTGCCGCCTCGACCATGATGCTGCTCTCGGTGGTGATCGTCATCGTGCCTTGGGCCTATCTCGAGTTCGGGCGACGCAAATGAGCATTGCAGACATCACCGCTCAAGCAAGCGTTGCCGCCGGCGCGCGCCAGGAAATCGCAGGGCCCTACGGTCCAAAGCCGCGCCGCATGATTTCGCGCCGCAACGTCTTCCTCTACGGCACATTGTTCGTCATGGCGGTCTACTACCTCTTGCCGCTCTATGTCATGATCGTCACCTCGCTCAAGGGCATGCCGGAGATCCGGCTCGGCAACATTTTCTCACCGCCGCTCGAGATCACCTTCGAGCCGTGGGTCAAGGCGTGGTCAACGGCCTGCACCGGCCTTAACTGCGACGGGCTCTCGCGTGGCTTCTGGAATTCGGTGCGCATCACCGTGCCGTCGGTGCTGCTGTCGATCGCCATCGCCTCGGTGAATGGTTATGCACTGGCCAATTGGCGCTTCAAGGGCGCCGATACGTTCTTCATCATCCTGATCGTCGGCGCCTTCATTCCCTACCAGGTGATGATCTATCCGATCGTCATCATCCTGCGCGAAATCGGCCTCTATGGCAGCCTCAGCGGGCTGGTGATTGTCCATTCCATTTTCGGCATGCCGATCCTGACGCTGCTGTTCCGCAATTATTTCGCCTCGATGCCGGAGGAGCTGTTCCGGGCGGCACGCGTCGACGGCGCCGGCTTCTGGGGCATCTTCCTGCGCATCATGCTGCCGATGTCGCTGCCGATCTTCGTCGTCGCCATCATCCTGCAGGTGACCGGCATCTGGAACGACTTCCTGTTCGGCGTCGTCTACACCCGCCCCGACACCTATCCGATGACGGTGCAGCTCAACAACATCGTCAATTCGGTGCAAGGCGTGAAGGAGTACAACGTCAACATGGCCGCAACAATCCTGACCGGGCTTGTGCCGCTCATCGTCTACTTCATTTCCGGCAAGCTTTTCGTACGCGGCATCGCCGCCGGCGCGGTGAAGGGGTGACGGCGATGACGGCAGCCAATGATACCAGCGTTTCGATCCAGGACCTGTCGCTGAACTTCGGTGCGGTGACCGTCCTGGAGACGCTCAATCTCGATGTCGCCGATGGCGAGTTCATCGTGCTGCTCGGGCCGTCCGGCTGCGGCAAGTCGACCTTGCTCAACTGCATTGCCGGCCTGCTCGACGTTTCCGAGGGCCGCATCTTCATCAAGGGCAAGAACGTCACCTGGGAAGAGCCCAAGGACCGCGGCATCGGCATGGTGTTCCAGTCCTATGCGCTCTATCCGCAAATGACGGTGGAGAAGAACCTGTCCTTCGGGCTGCGTGTCGCCGGCACGCCAAGAGAAGAGATCGCCAAGCGGATCGCGCGGGCGGCTGAAATCCTGCAGATCGAACCGCTGCTGCAGCGTAAGCCGGCCGCCCTTTCCGGCGGCCAGCGCCAGCGCGTCGCGATCGGACGGGCGCTGGTGCGCGATGTCGACGTGTTCCTGTTCGACGAGCCGCTGTCCAATCTCGATGCCAAGCTGCGCGCCGAACTGCGCGTCGAGATCAAGCTGCTGCATCGCAAGCTGCAGAACACCATGATCTACGTCACCCACGACCAGATCGAGGCGATGACGCTGGCCGACCGCATCGCGGTGATGAAGGGCGGCGTCATCCAGCAGCTCGATGCGCCGCAGACCATTTACAACCGCCCGGTCAACCGCTTCGTCGCCGGCTTCCTTGGCTCGCCCGCAATGAACTTCGTCGATGGCCGCCTGGAAGACGCCGACGGCGGCTGGCGGTTCGCGGCCGAGGATATCAAAATCCCGCTCGGCACTTACGACTTTGCCAAAGCTCCGGCTCCCGGCCCCGTCACATTCGGTATCAGGCCCGAGCATGTCAGTCTGAACAGCGGCACCGGCTGGCCGTTTTCGATAGCCGCCAATGTCGAGGTGGTCGAACCCATGGGCTCCGACACGCTGGTCTGGCTGAAGCTTGCCCGGCAGAATTTCAGCGTCCGAGTGACCTCGGAACGCACGCCCAAGAACGACGAGGCGGTGACGCTTGGCTTCGATCCGATGCGCGCTTCGCTTTTCGACACCGCAACCGGCACACGCATCTAGCTTCCGAGAACCAACCTTCCAATCCCCAAGCGAACGGACAGAGACGATGAATTGGTCATTCCAACTTTACAGCGCCCGCAATTTCCAACCCTGGGACGGTGTGCTCGCCATGCTCGGCAAGCTCGGCTACGCCCAGGTCGAAGGTTTTGGCGGCGTCTATGATGATCCCGGGGCATTCCGTGCCGAGCTCGACAAGAACGGGCTTGCCATGCCGACTGGGCATTTCTCGATCGACGCGCTCGAGAACGATTTCGACGGCGTGCGCAGAACCGCCGACGCACTTGGTATCACGCTGCTCATCTGTCCCTTCCTGATGCCCGATCAGCGGCCATCCGACGTGGCCGGCTGGCGCGGCTTCGGCGAACGCCTGGCCAAGGTCGGCGACGCCGCGAAAAAGGCCGGCTACGGCTTTGCCTGGCACAATCATGATTTCGAGTTCAAGAAACTTGCCGACGGATCGGTGCCGCAGGACCACATCCTGTCATCCGCGCCCGATGTCAGCTGGGAGATGGACGTTGCCTGGGTGGTGCGCGGCGGCGATGATCCGTTGTCGTGGATCGAAAAACACGGCAAGCGCATCAGCGCCGTCCACGTCAAGGACATGGCCAAGCCCGGCGAGGGGCTGGATGAGGATGGCTGGTCGGATGTCGGCCATGGCACCATCGACTGGGCCGGCCTGATCAAGGTGTTGCGTGCCAAGAGTGCTGCCCAATACTACGTCATGGAACAGGACAACCCCAACGACATCGAGCGTTTCGCCCGCCGCTCCATCGCAGCCGCCAAAACCTATTAGGAGCAATCAGCATGGCAAAGAAACTTGGCATCGGCGTCATCGGCTGCGGCAACATCTCGAAGGCGTATTTTTCACTAGCGCCGCTGTTTCGCGGCATCGAAATGCGTGCCTGCGCCGACATCAACATGGAGGCGGCCAGGGCGCGGGCGAAGGAGTTCAAGCTGCGCGCCGACACCGTCGAAGACCTGCTCAGGGCCGACGATATCGACATCATCGTCAACCTGACCATCCCGGCGGTGCACTACGAAGTATCGAAGCAGATCCTCGACGCCGGCAAGCACGTCTATTCGGAAAAACCGTTCGTGCTGTCGGTCAAGGAAGGGCTCGACCTTAAGAAGCGGGCGGAGAAAAAGGGTCTTCGGATCGGATCGGCGCCAGACACTTTCCTCGGCGGCGCGCACCAGCTGGTGCGCAACCTGATCGACACCGACAAGCTTGGCAAGGTCACGAGCGGTACCTGCCATGTCATGGGCCACGGCATGGAGCATTGGCACCCCAATCCGGATTTCTTCTTCCAGCCGGGCGCCGGTCCCGTGCTCGATATCGGGCCTTACTACATCACCAATCTGATCCAGCTGATTGGACCGGTAAAACAGGTCGCGGCCTTCGCGACGACGCCGGCCAAGGAGCGGACGATCAGTTCAAAGCCGCGCGCGGGTGAAAAGATACCGGTCAACACGCCGACGACCATCCATGGACTGCTGGAGTTCGAGAACGGTGCCGTTATAACGCTCAACACCAGCTGGGACGTCTGGGCCCACGGCCACGCGCCGATGGAACTCTATGGCGAGGCGGGTACGGTGTTCGTGCCGGACCCGAACTTCTTCGGTGGTGACGTTCGCTTCACCGACGCGGCCAAGCCGGTCAAGAAGCTGCCGAACTGGCCGCATCCGTTCGGCGTGCCCAACGAGATGCATTCGCAAGGCATGATGGCCAACTACCGCACATCGGGCCTCGCCGACATGGCAGTGGCGATCGCGGAAGGCCGACCGCATCGCTGTTCGATGGAGCTGGCGCTGCACGCCGTCGACGTGATGACCGGGCTGTTGCGCTCCGGCGAAACCGGCAAGTTCGTCGCCATGCAGACCACCTGCGAACGGCCGGCCGCACTTGGCGTCAAGGAAGCCAAGGCGCTTTTGGCGAAGAAGAAATAGGGCAGCACACCTCAACCCTCTCCCCGTTCCGACGGAGAGAGGGTAAAGGTGAGGGCAGAGCCAACTCGCCGCGCTGTCGCGATGCAGCCGACCGGCTCGCTTCCATTTGAGGATTTTCCGATGCCCTACACGCCTGCCGAAAACCGCTATGAAAAGATGATCTACAACCGCTGTGGCCGCTCCGGCCTGAAGCTGCCGGCAATCTCGCTCGGCCTGTGGCATAATTTCGGCAACGACACGCCGCAGAGGACCAAGCAGGCGATCGCGCGCAAGGCCTTCGACCTCGGCATCACGCATTTCGACCTTGCCAACAATTACGGTCCGCCACCCGGTTCTGCCGAGACCGCTTTCGGTGAAATCCTGCGCACCGACTTCGCCGCCTACCGCGACGAGCTGATCATCTCGACCAAGGCCGGCTACGAGATGTGGGCCGGACCCTACGGCGAATGGGGCGGGCGCAAATACATTCTGGCCAGCCTCGACCAGAGCCTGAAGCGCATGGGGCTCGACTATGTCGATATCTTCTATTCGCACCGTTTCGATCCCGACACGCCGCTGGAAGAGACCATGGGCGCGCTCGACCATGCCGTCCGCTCGGGCAAGGCGCTCTATGCCGGCATCTCGTCCTACAATTCGCAGCGCACGCGCGAGGCCGCCGATATCTTGAAGCAGCTTGGCACGCCTTGCGTCATCCACCAGCCGAGCTATTCGATGCTGAACCGCTGGGTGGAGGAAGATGGCCTGCTCGACACGCTCGAAGGGCTCGGCGTCGGCTCCATCGTGTTCTCGCCGCTGGCGCAAGGCATGCTGACCAACAAGTATCTCGGCGGCATTCCCGATGGCAGCCGTGCCTCCCAGGGCAAGTCGCTGAAGACAGCCTTCATCAACGACAAGACCATCGCCAACATCAAGGCGCTCGACGCCATCGCCGGCAAGCGCGGGCAGACGCTGGCGCAGATGGCGCTGGCCTGGGTGCTGCGCAAGGGCAGGGTGACCTCGGCACTGATCGGCGCCAGCCGGCCGGAGCAGGTCGAGGACTGCGTCGGCGCGCTCAAGGTGCTCGACTTCAGCGATGCCGAACTCGCCGAGATCGACACCTATGCGCGCGAATCCGACATTAATCTGTGGGCGGCTTCCGCCGAGCGCAAAGGCCCGCCGCGAAAATAAGTCCTCTCGATAAGCCGGCAAGCAAAACGGCGGGAACCTCTCCCGCCGTTTTGCTTGAAAGCGAACAGCGCTGCTTCAGGGCGTTTTCGGTTTCTGGGCGGTGCCCAGTCCCGCCTTGGGCTTTGCCGGCGCGGGAGCCGAGGTCTTCATCTTCGCCTCGATCCAGCCGGTGTAGTTGGCCAGCCGTGTGTAGATGCCGTAGGCCTCCTTGTGGCCGCACGCCGCACTGCCGTCAGCCGGGCCTTCGCCCCAGCTGACGACGCCGACCTGGACCGGGCCTTCGGCACCGGTCATGAACAGCGGGCCGCCGCTGTCGCCGTTGCAGGCATCGCGCACGCCGCTGGTGGTGCCGGCGCAGATCATGTTGCCGGTCAGCGGGTCGGTCATGTCGGCGGCGATCGCATTGGCGGCCGCGTCGATGCCTTTTTCCGAATAGCGCATACGGCGGGACAGATCACCGAGCGCTGCCTTCAGATCACGCGCATAGATGGCCTTGATGCCGCTGTTGCAGGCCTGGTTCGACTGCAGGTCGAGATCGACAACCATCAGCGTGGTCGGAAAGGTGCCGTCCTGCATCTTGCCCCAGCCGATGACGGTCGTCTTGCCGGTGTCGGGCGTTGCCTCATGGGCGACCTTGATGGTCGGCGCATCGGCCGGTTCGGCAAGCCGGAGCAGGGCGAGATCGTTGTCGAGCGTTTGCTCGCTGTAGGCTTCGTTGACGATGACCTCCACCACCTTGTGGCGCTTGCCCTCGCTGAGATCGGTTGCACCGGTCAGCACGGTGACGCTCTCCGGCGAAACCGGCTGACCCTTGTCGTTGAGGCAGTGTGCTGCCGTCAGCACCCATTGCGGCGCGATCAGGCTGCCGCCGCAGAACTGGGCGTTGGCCTGCGATGCCGGATTCTCGTCCAGCCTGTCGGTGGTGAGCAGCGCGACCTGGAACGGGTAGGCTCCCTTTTCGGCCTGGTTGCCGCCGTAGACGCGGTCGGCCGCGTCGGGGTTCTCCGCCGCTGCCTTCGCCCTGGCTTCCGTCACGCGCTTCATTGGCGAGACCGCTGCCTCCGGTCGGGCGACCGCTTCGTCGGCCTGGGTGGAATTGGCTGCCGCAAGGGCGGCTGCGATGCCGAGCAGCGATGCGGCGGCGATCGGCCTGAACCGATGGGTGATGTTCATCTGAAGCCCTCCTGAGATATGTTCCCGAGCGGACCAGCCCCGGCGCATGATCAACAAAGCAAGCCTCAGACTGGTGGTCAGGCCGCGCAGCTTTTGTTGCAGCGGCACGGCAGGGACACCAAGTCAGGCACTGCTTCGCGTATCCCGTTCCTGTGCAGACCCCGTTCAAAACCCTATAGCCCCCCACGGGCTATGTGGAAGCTAATTGTCATTCCAATGTTGTATTAATTTAGGCAATATATCCGCCCGGGTGTCTTTAGCGGGGGCTTTTGACCGACCGCATAGGCGATGGTCATATTTCAAGTGCGGTAACCAAACTCCTTTTTCGACGCCACCACGATCTCGACAATATTTCTGTATTTTGATCCAGTCCTTGCTGAATTTTGGGAGAGTCTCACCATGACAAAACTGATAAACGCACTCATTGCGTCCACATTGCTTTCCACCGCAATGTGGGCGGTTCCAGCTTTCGCCGCGGATTCTGGCTCCGCCAGTGCCGGCAATGGCGAAAGCGCGCGCGACGTGACTTCAGGCGACTACAAGCCCGGGCGGGCAAAGCCAATCGCGCCACCGAAGCTGACCGACGAAGACAGCCGCGCCGCGCCGCTTGCCGACGAGGCAACGGCCGTCAAATCCTATGGCATCGTCGGACGGTCCGCCGATGGCAAGGAGATCAAGATCGAGCCGAGCCAAGCGCTGCGGGAGCTTATCATCAAGGAACTGAACGCTCCGGCCACTGGAAAAGATGGGGCCGAGCGCAAGACCGAGGATCCGGACCTCGGCGAAGGCGAAGCCGGCCGTCAGGTCTTCGGCACCGACGATCGCGAGCAGGTCAAGAACACCAAGACCTATCCGTTCTCGGCAATCGGCTATCTCGAAGCTAAATCGCCGAAGACGGGCAGCTTCGGCAGCTGTTCGGCAACGCTGATCGGCCCGCGCACGGTGCTCACCGCCGCGCACTGCCTCTACAGTCATGAGGACAAGGATTGGCTCTCCGACTATCTGTTCGTGCCGGGGCTGAACGGCAGCACGGCCGACGACGCACCGTTCGGCGCCTTCGCCTTCGAAAGCGCCTATGTGCTGCAAGGCTTCATCGACAACTACCAGGGTTATTATGGTTCGGTCCTGCTGTGGGATCTCGGCGTCGTCACGCTAAAGCAGGATGTCGGCACCAATCTCGGCTGGCTGGGCTATGCCAACTATGAGGATCTCGGCGATTTCACCGCCAATCTCGTCGGCTATCCCGGTGACAAGCCGATGGGCACGATGTGGAAGGCAAACTGCGAAGTGCACGCCGAAAACATCGCGCCGGAATATTTCCAGTATGACTGCGATACGTTCCCAGGGTCGAGCGGCAGCTCGGTCTATGCCTATGACAACAAGGCCAAGCAGCGCATCGTCACCGGTGTCAACGTGGCGGAAAGCCCCGACGCGAACACCGCCGTGCGCCTCAACGCTGCCAACGTCCAGTGGATCAACAGCCTGTATAAATAATCGCTGCGCATTCGCGGTGGAGACAAAGGCGGCGGCGCAATCCCGCCGCCTTTTTTCGCGCCGCTATTTGGCTGCGGGTGCAGGCGGGCCGTTGCGCACATAGTTCTCGATTGCCGAAGCGAAAGTGGGAGAACCCGCCTTGCGCTGCTTGTCTATGTAGCCGGCAAAATAGCTCCAGAACGAGACGGCATAGTCGCGGAAATAGGCGTCGGTCACCTTGCGCGAACACAAATCGCCGTCGACACAGAAGGACAGACGGTTGAGGAAATAGACGATGCGGTCGAAATTCTCGCTGAAATCGGCGAGCGGCATGTCGCCGCCGGAGGCGGTCATCGCCTCGATGCCGATCCGTTGCCGGAACACCTGCTCCTCGGTCGGCGAGGGGTTGGCGCTGAGCAGATTATCATATTTGGCGTTGAGGCCCGTCAGACGATCTTTCAGCGCGCGCTGCGCCTGCTGGTAGTCCTTGTTTTCCCAGAGTTCGACAAGCGACATGGTCTGCTCGACGCGCTTCTGTTCCTGGTTGGCCAGGAACTGATAGATCGAAAACATCAAGGTGAAGATGATGGCGAGACGCACCGCCATGCCCGACCAGGCATAGACCAGCATGCGCCAGTCGGGGTCGGTGAAGGGATTGCTCTCCTTCTTGATCTCGTGGGCGCTTGGCCAAGGGAAACCTTCGGTGGTTTCCGGCAGCGCCGTTTTGCCGGCCGGCGCCTTTGCTGGTGCGGTCACTGCCGTCTGCCTGGTGTTGCCCGTTGGCTTCTTCATCCGCAGCTGTCCAGTTCAATGGTGGCGGAGGGATCCAGCACAATGCCCGGCGTCTCCAGCTTCCGTTTCAGGCATTCCAGTTGCAGGCGCGAAATCATGAACTGTACGTCGGGCTCCGCCGCCCCCTTGTTGGGGGACGGCAAGGCTTCGACGACGCCGCGCGAGGCGCAGTTGCTGAGATCGACGATAACCGCGTCGCTGCCGCTTTTGGCGAACTGGTCGTACTGATCGAGAAAACACGTCGCCAGTTCCGAGTTGGTGACGATCTGCTTGACGCACAGGCCGCAGGCCTCGTCCGCCGAAGCGTTGGCGATCAGCAACAGGCCGCCGGCAAGGCCGGTTACCGTTCCACGCCAGGAAAACACAGAATTCTTCACAATCGATCCTATCCGTTTCATCCGGCCGTCATGCGCCAGGACGCGGCCGGGAATGTTCTCATATCGCGCCGATCGCGCAAGAGCCGCCACAGAGCCATATGGCCCTGGTCGCCGACATCCGCTCAGGCGCGCGGCACCGTTTCCATCGGGAAGATCATCACCGCGCCTTTCGGGCCGCTCTTGTCGGCAAGCCGCATCACCGAGCGGGTGGCCGGCGCCATGCCGAGATCGGTCAGCATGTCGGAGAAGCCGGCGGAGCCCGTTCCACGCGTCGCCGAGGCGACGCCGTCCTGTGCCAGGAAGCTCAGATCCTGCTTCTCGCTCTCCGGCGGCGCCTCGGTCAAAACAGCGATCATCCGCTCCATGCCGAAACTGGTGTCGGTGAAAGCCAGCAGCCCCTCTTCGAGCGTGGCCTGCGGGGCGAGGCGTTCGGCAACGATATGAGTGATCGAATAGTCGCTGCCGACATAGAGCACGTTGATGTCGACCAGCAGGTCCGAGCCGTTCTTGGCCAGCACATGCACTTCGTCGCCCGGCGAGACGCGCGGCACAACCGAAGCCTGCAGCGGTTCGAGGCCATCCTTGTCGCGACGTTTGACCTGGAACTGGACGTCGACGTCCTCGGGCTTGTAGTCTGAGGCCGCCGCCAGCCGCGAAAGCCCGGTGGCACGGAAGATGGTGCGCAGGTTCCTGGCCGTTGCATCGGCCAGCTTGTGGCGGTCGTGAATGATGATCAGCGGCGGTTTGCCGCCCTCCTTCAGGCTCACGTCGCCCGACGCCGGCAGGAACCACAGCGCCGGCTTGTCGGTCGCATCCTTGACGCCGGGAACGGCATTCTCGCGCATCACCGCGAGGCGAAGGTCGGCGCTCTTGCCGGGCTCGACCAGCTCGATGTTGAAGCCGGTCTCCCTGGCTGTGGCCAGTTCGTCGAGAACCGCATTGACCAGAGCGGTTTCCTTCTCAAGTCCCTTGGCTATGGCCGGCCGCGCCAAGACGAGCTTGTAGTCGACGGCGATCTCCGCCACCCGCGCATAGGCGTTGGCGGGAATGTCGGCGACTTCGAGCGCCGGCTTCTTGTCGAACTCGACCGGCTTGACGCGACTTTCCAGGTTTTTTGCCGACTGCACTTCGAGATAGCCGACCGCGTCGGACAGCGGCGATAACGCCGACGGCAGGATGGCGAGCTTGCTGCCGGGGGTGAGGCGATGCAGCAGCCCGGCGCCGATCGTCGCTTCGCCGTCCTTGATGACGACAGGCCACTGCATGAGTGCATCGGTCTTGTCGGTGCCGAAGACGCGGGCATCCAGTTCGCCCTCGAACAGCGGTGTCGGCCGGGTGCGGCTGTCGGCCGAATATTGCTGCAGCACGGCCTGGCCGAGCTGGCGATAGGTTACGTTGGGATTCTCGGCCAGTTTGGACAGGATGGTGAAGGTGAACAGGCCCAAGCGCGGCGCATCCGCGATGCCCTTGGGCAACGGCATCTCGGGCGTCGTCTCCACCGTCTGCGCGGCATAGAAGGCGACCAGCTTGCCCTTGGTGATCGGTTCGCCACCGGTCGGCGTCAGGGTGAAGGCGGGCTTGCGCGTGCCATTGTCGTCGATGCCGCGCGAGCCGGCGACCGAAATCACCTCGTCATAGGCCTTGATCGCGGCAGCCCGCTCGGCCTCGTTGCCGCCGACCAGGTCGGCGAACTCGACCTTGCGCTCCAGCTCGTCATCGACCTCGACGGCGCGTGTCGCGGTTCCGGAATGGCAGCAGTCGAACACAACCCAGACGAAAGCACCCTTGTCGCGGATGGCGTCGAGTGCCGCGCCGATTTCGTTGTCGATCAGCGCATTGGGCACGCCGGCATCGCGGTTGATCCATTTGCCGATATCGACGGGCAGGAAGATCTCGTCGAGCCCGTCGGTTTCGTCGCCCTTGACCATCTGCGGCTGCTGGGCACCGTGACCGGACAGATGCAGATAGACGAAATCGTCGCGCTGGACCTTGGCGGCAAGGTCGGCCAATGCAGCCTTGATCGCCGCATGGGTCGGCAGGCCACTGGCGCCGGGGACATCCTTGGCGAGCAGCGTGACGTTTTCCGGCGCGAAGCGCACGGGGTCGGGCACATTCTTCAGGAGATAGTCGCGGACGAGGGCTGCATCGTTCTTCGGCCCGACAAGCCAGTTCCTCTGCGGCAGGTTGGGATATTCGGTGCAGGCGACCAGCAGCGCATGGTAGGTGCGCGATGCGGCCATGGTCCGGAACGATACCATGCCGGCCATGGTCAAGGCGGACGTGCCGACCAGCAGCGTCCGCCGCGTCAATTTGATCATGATTGCTTCCCCAAGCCCGACCGAATTTCCAAGCGCGGCAATCCTTGCCGAAGATATTGTCAGTATTTTGAACGTCACATCGCAGAGCAACCTGCCTGTTGCCCCGCTCCGATCGATGTTCTCGACCGCCTCGGCAGAATGCTGGAAACAGTAGCAAAAATGCCTGTTCGTCGCTATCTGGATGGGACATGGATCGTTGTGCGCGGCACAAGCGACGCAAGGCGAGTTGGAAACAGGATCATGGCGGCAAGGGATGTGCTGACGAAGAACCAGCTGTGCGTGCTCGAGAAACTCGAGACCGCCAGCGGACCGCTCAGTGCCTACACCTTGCTCGACCAATTGCGCGAGCGCGGTTTTCGCGCGCCGCTCCAGGTCTATCGCGCGCTCGATACGCTGGTGAAGTCAGGTTTCGTGCATCGGCTCGAAAGCATCAACTCCTTCGTCGCCTGCGCCGAGCCGCACGACCACAGCCATTCGATGACCGCCTTCGCGATCTGCGACACATGCGGGCAGGTCACCGAAATGTCCGACCACGATGTCGGCCACCAGTTGGACGAATGGGTGCGCTCCACCGGCTTCGCCGCCAAGAAGGCGGTGATCGAATTTCGCGGGACGTGTGCCAAGTGCCTGGCCGAAGCGGCCTAAGGTGTGTTGATATTCAGGTGATGCCGGCCTGCAAATGGCTGATACCTGCGCTTCCCCGTTCTACCGCGTCGCGGTAGAACTGTGCTCACGTACGAAAAGTACGCTCCGCTCCGGTTCTCGGAATCCACCATTTTCGGCTCGGCCTGACATGAATCTCAACACACCTTGCGTTGGCGCTAATGCGCCTCGTCCCAGTTGTTCGCCGCCCGCGCGTCGACGTGCAGCGGCACCGACATCGAGACCGCCGGCATCGCCGCGTTCTCCATGACGTGACGCACGACCGGGATCGTTGCCTCGACTTCCGCCTCGACGGTCTCGAAGATCAATTCGTCATGCACCTGCAGCAGCATGCGTGCCGAAAGGCCTGCTTTTTCCAACGCCTCCTCCATGCGGATCATGGCACGGCGGATGATGTCGGCGGCGGTGCCTTGCAGGCGGGCGTTGATCGAGGCGCGCTCGTTGAAGGCGCGGAGCGAGGGATTGGACGATCTTATATCGGGGTAATGGATGCGGCGGCCGAAGATCGTTTCGACAAAGCCATGCTCGCGGGCATAGGCCTTGGTCTCCTCGATATAGTCTCGGATGCCGGGGAAGCGCTCGAAATATTTCTTGATGTAGTTGCCTGCCTCCTCGCGCGGGATCGACAGCTGGTTGGCGAGACCGAAGGCCGAGATGCCGTAGATGATGCCGAAATTGATCGCCTTGGCGCGGCGGCGGACTTCCGAAGGCATGCCTTCGACCGGCACGTTGAACATCTCCGACGCGGTGATGGCATGGATGTCGGCGCCGTCGGCGAAAGCCTGCCGCAATTGCGGGATTTCGGCGACATGGGCGAGCACCCGCAGCTCGATCTGGCTGTAGTCGGCCGAGACCAGGCGGTGGCTCTTGTCGGTGATGAAGGCGGTCCTGATCTTGCGGCCTTCGGCGGTGCGAACCGGGATGTTCTGCAGGTTCGGGTCGGAGGACGACAGCCGGCCCGTCGTCGTCGCGGCCAGCGCGTAGGACGTGTGGACGCGTTTGGTGTCGGGGTGGATGAAGCCCGGCAGCGCATCGGTATAGGTCGATTTCAGCTTGGTCAGCTGGCGCCAGTCGACGATATTGCGCGGCAGTTCGTGGCCTTCGGCAGCGAGATCTTCGAGAAGCTGCGCCGAGGTCGACCACTGGCCGGTCTTGGTCTTGGAACCGCCGGGCAGGCCCATGCGCCCGAACAGGATGTCGCCGAGCTGCTTTGGCGAGCCGATGTTGATGCGTTCGCCGATGAGCTGGTAGATTTCCTCTTCAAGGCGAGCGGCGCCCTGGGCCAGTTCGCCGGAGAGCCGCGACAGGATCTGCCGGTCGACCGAGATGCCGCGCTGTTCCATGCGCGCCAGCACCGGCACCAGCGGCCGCTCCAACCGCTCATAGACAGACACCAGGCCCTTGGCGGCAAGCCGCGGTTTCAGCACCAGCCAGAGCCGAAGCGTCACATCGGCGTCCTCAGCGGCATGAGCCGTCGCCTTGTCGATGTCGACCTGATCGAAACCGACGGAGCTTTTGCCCGAGCCGGTCACATCCTTGAGTTGGAGAGGGGTATGACCGAGCCACTTTTCGGCAAGCGCATCCATGCCATGACCATGGGGCGTGCCGGCATCGAGCACGTAGGAGATCAGCATGGTGTCGTCGAACGGCGCGACATCGATGCCGTAGCGGCTCATGATCACAAGATCGTATTTCAGATTCTGCGCCACCTTGAGAACCGATCGGTCTTCGAGCAGCGGTTTCAGCACGGCCAGCGCCTCGCGCAGCGGAATCTGGTTTTCGAGCGCGCCACCACCGAGCAGGTCGCCATTGCCGCTCATGTGGGCAAAAGGAATGTAGGCGGCGCGGCCGGGCGCTGTGGCGATGGCCATGCCGATGAGTTCGGCCTGCATCGGATCAGCCGATGTTGCCCGGACATCGAAGGCGGCGATGCCCGCCTCCCGTGCCTCGGCCACCCAGGCTTTCAGGGTCGAGACATCGCGAATGCAATGATAGGCAGAAATATCGATCTTGCCGGTGGCCGCGCGCTCCAGCCGCAGTGCCGCGAGCAGGGAAGGGGTATCGCCTTGTTTTGACGTCTCCGCCGTCCCGCCGGCTTCGTCCGGTTCAGTGCCGGACGCGTTTCGGGCAACCGGCGGCAACCCGGCCCCGACATCTGGGCCATGAGCATGATCGGCGCGTTCGACGGTGACCGCGACGGCCTGGACGTCGCCGGCCTCGGTGCTGGTCGCTTCCGCCACACGGCGGGTCAGTGACGTGAATTCCATGGTCTTGAGGAAACCGATCAGCTTCGGACCGTCCGGCGCGTGCAGCACGAAATCCTCCAGTCCCTCGGTCACCGGCACATCGTTCATCAGCGTCACCAACTGACGAGAAATGCGCGCCTTGTCGGCATTGGCGATGATCGATTCGCGCCTCTTGTCCTGCTTGATCTCGCCGGCCCGGGCCAGCAGCGTGTCGAGGTCACCGAACTGTTCGAGCAGTTGCGCCGCCGTCTTCGGCCCTATGCCGGGCACACCAGGCACATTGTCGACCGAATCGCCGGTCAGCGCCTGCAGATCGACCATCTTCTCCGGCGGCACGCCCCATTTTTCTATGACTTCCGGAATGCCGATCTGGCGGTCCTTCATCGGGTCGTACATGGCGACCGTATCGCCAACCAGCTGCATCAGGTCCTTGTCGGAGGAGATGATGGTGGTATCGCCGCCGGCTTCGCAGGCGAGCCTCGCATAGGTGGCGATCAGATCGTCGGCCTCGTAGCCTTCGATCTCGACGCAGGGCAGGTTGAACGCCCTAGTCGCCTGGCGGATCAGGCCGAATTGCGGGATCAGATCTTCCGGCGGTGCCGAGCGGTTGGCCTTGTATTCGGGGTAGAGGTCGTTGCGGAAGGTTTTCGACGAATAGTCGAAAATGACGGCGAAATGCGTTGGCACAATGCCTACATCGGTGTTGCGGGCGTCGAGCATCAGCTTCCACAGCATGTTGCAGAAGCCGGAAACGGCGCCCACCGGCAGGCCGTCGGATTTGCGGGTCAGCGGCGGCAGCGCGTGATAGGCACGGAAGATGTAGCCGGAGCCGTCGACAAGGAAGAGATGATCGCCTTTTTTCATGCCGGCAGGGATAGCGCGGCGCGGCGGCTTGGTCCATGCCAAAGGCAGCGTCGACTATCGGTTCCGGCAACACCCTGACAGATCGCCGTCACCCTGCTCACGCCTATGTTACAAAACTGTAATTTTCGTGCCCTTGAATCGCCACGTTCAGAGACCCAAATACACGTCATCGGCAGTTTTCGCCGAGTCCGGAGCAAGGCCCGTCCCCCGCCTATCCCGGACACCTGCGGCAGCCTATCCCCCCTCTCCGGGCTGCCGCATCGTTTCGAGTAGAAGGCCGCCGTGGTTCCCCCTCCACCACGGCGGTCTTTTTTATCCCAGACAGACGTTTGCAGCCCGTGGTCCAATGATCGCGGGCTTTTCGTTTTCCTGTCCTGCCTTTACGGTTCGGGTTCTGAATCGAAAGGCTTCACATATGTCCGCAATTTCCCCCGTCCTCGACCGTCTCGACAACAATCTCGACCAGAGCCTCGAGCGCCTGTTCGGCTTGCTCAAGATCAAGTCGATCTCCACCGATCCGGCCTTTGCCGCCGATTGCCGCAAGGCGGCGGAATGGCTGGTGGCCGAACTCAAGCTGATCGGCTTCGACGCCAGCGTTCGCGACACACCAGGCCACCCGATGGTGGTTGCGCACCATGACGGCCCGGCCGGTTCGCCGCATGTGCTGTTCTACGGCCATTATGACGTTCAGCCGGTCGATCCGATCGAATTGTGGGAAAGCGATCCGTTCGCGCCTGCTGTCAAGGAGGTCGGGCCGGATCACAAGGTGATCACCGGACGCGGGTCGGCCGACGACAAGGGCCAGTTGATGACCTTCGTCGAGGCTTGCCGCGCCTGGAAACAGGTGCACGGCAATCTGCCTTGCCGCATCACCATCCTGTTCGAGGGCGAAGAGGAGTCCGGCTCGCCCTCGTTGAAGCCGTTCCTCGAAGCCAATGCCGACGAACTCAAGGCCGATTTCGCGCTTGTCTGCGATACTGGCATGTGGGACCGCGACACGCCGTCGATCTGCGTCGGGCTGCGCGGGTTGGTCGGCGAGGAGATCACGGTGAAGGCGGCCGATCGCGACCTGCATTCCGGCCTCTATGGCGGTGCCGCCGCCAATCCGATCCGGATCCTGGCCAGGGTGCTGGCCGATATCCACGACAAGGACGGCCATATCACCATCCCCGGCTTCTATGACGGCGTCGAGGAAACACCGTCGCAGATCCTGAAATCATGGGAGACGCTCGGCGAGACCGCCGAGACGTTCCTGGGACCGGTCGGCCTGTCGATCCCGTCGGGCGAAAAGGGCCGCTCCGTGCTGGAGTTGACCTGGGCGCGGCCGACGGCCGAGTTCAACGGCATCATCGGCGGCTACACCGGCAAGGGCTTCAAGACGGTGATCGCGGCGGAAGCCTCGGCGAAGGTGTCGTTTCGCCTCGTGCACAAGCAGGATCCCAAGAAAATCCGGGCCGCGTTCCAGAAATTCGTCAAGGAGCGAATTCCGGCCGACTGTTCAGTCGAATTCCATCCGCATGGCGGCTCGCCGGCAATCCAGCTTTCCTACGACTCGCCCTTCCTGGCCAAGGCCAAGAATGCGCTGTCCGACGAATGGCCGAAGCCGGCGGTGACGACGGGCAGCGGCGGCTCCATTCCGGTTGTCGGCGATTTCCAGACCTATCTCGGTATGGAATCGCTGCTGGTCGGGTTCGGCCTCGACGACGACCGCATCCACTCGCCCAACGAGAAATACGAGCTCAGCTCCTTCCACAAGGGCCAGCGCTCCTGGGCGCGGATTCTCGATGCCTTGACGCGCTGAGCGGCGGAACCCCTGTTTTCCTGTTGATTTTTCAGCGGATCGCGGCGAGGACGAACCACAAGACAAAGCGCTGCAGCGTCCCTTGCGGGTCAGGGGACACTGTAGGGCTCGACCGGAGAAGACAATGGCCGATATCCGTTTCCACAAGCATGATCTGCCCGACCTCTGGCATTACAATGTCGGGGCAGTGGCCATCGACACCGAGACGCTCGGGCTCAATCCGCATCGTGACCGGCTGTGCGTGGTGCAGATTTCGCCCGGCGACGGCACGGCCGACGTCATCCAGATCGCGCCTGGCCAGAAGAAGGCGCCGAATCTCGTCAGCCTGCTGCGGAACCGTGGCGTAACCAAGCTGTTCCACTACGGACGCTTCGATCTTGCCGTGCTCTACAATGCGTTCGGCGTGATGCCGGAGCCGGTGTTCTGCACCAAGATCGCCTCGCGGCTGACCCGCACCTACACCGACCGCCACGGGCTGAAGGACATCTGCTTCGAGCTTCTCGGCGTCGGCCTGTCCAAGGCGCAGCAATCGTCGGACTGGGCGGCCGAGACGCTGTCGCCCGAACAGCTCGAATATGCCGCTTCCGACGTGCTCTATCTGCACCGTTTGCGCGATGTGCTCGCCGGACGCCTGGCGCGCGATGGGCGGACCAAGGAGGCCGATGCCTGCTTCCGCTTCCTGCCGACGCGTGCCAAGCTTGACCTGATGGGCTGGGACGAAGAGGATATCTTTGCCCACAGCTGACGGTCGTCCGGCCAGCACATCGCGCAGCCGGTACCGGCTGGAACCGGATGCGGGCTGCGGCGTTCTGTCGGCTCAGTTTGTCGGTGCAATTGGGGGATGATGACATGGCGGACAGAAAGCCGATTGTGACCGCGCCGACAGACGGCTCCAAGGTCTCCGTCACGTGGAAGGATAGCGACGGCGTGATCAACGAATCCATCGCGCAATATCGCGACGATGGCTGGTGGGTCTACACCGACAGTCACACACAAAAGAAGGTCGAGCCGACCAGCTGGCGCCCTGCCGCAAGCGACGATGACGACTAGAGCAGTTCACCGTTTCACGGAAACGGCGAGCTGCTCTAACTCTTTGTTTTGACGCAATTTTGGACGGAAAACCGCTTTACACTTTTCCTAGAATTGCTCTAGTGAGTGCGCCGCTGGTGAGGCTGGCCGCTTTCGAATAGCCTGAAGCCGTTGATATCGAGGCCGATTCGGAGCTTTCCGTTCCGCCGTCGCCCTCTTGCTCGGAGGAACTCTCTATGGGTGTCGAAAGCCTGCTCGTCTTCATCATCATCGGTGCCATCGCCGGCTGGCTCGCCGGTCTTATCGTTTCCGGTTTCGGCTTCGGCCTTATCGGCAACATCATCGTCGGCATCGTCGGCGCGTTCATCGCCGGCTGGCTGTTTCCGAGGATCGGATTTTCCATCGGCGGCGGCACTCTCGCCGCGATCATCCATGCCACCATCGGCGCCATTATCCTGCTGGTGCTGGTCAAGGTCCTGAAACGAGCCTGAGGCTCGACAACGCAAAGAGCGCGCCATGAAACAGAATACGCTCTATCTCGTCATTGGCGCGCTCGTCGTCGTGGTCATTGCGCTCGGCATCTACGTCTATCGCGAGCAGACCAAACCCAAGGGCGTCGAGCTCAAGATCGACGACAAGGGCATTTCGATCCAGCAGAACTGAGCCGTCGAACGGCACATGCAGGAGCACGACATGGTGGCTTCTGACGCTCCGGAAGACGTCGATCAGCCCAGAATTACCGTTGCGGAATGGGAGAGGCTGAACAGGCCGCCAAGACGCGAGGCGCTGCTGCGCTATCATTGGCGGGTGTTTCGCTTCCTGAGGACATCCGCGCCGGTCAGCGAATTGCAGGGGCGAGAGCAGGCTTTCCGCGATACGATCATAGCCACCGTAGCCTTCAACCGGCCCGAAATGATCGAATGGCAGATCCACCTGGTGCGCCGATACCTGGCCGAGCACGAGAGCTACATCGTCTTCGACAACAGCAAGAAGGACGAGGCGAGGCAAGCAATCCGCGATCTCTGCCGTCGCCAGCATGTCCCCTATGTCGCCTTGCCGAAGAACAGGCTGGTCGTCAGCAGATCGCACGGTCAAGCGCTCAACTGGATCGTGCGGAATTTCTTGCCTGGGTTCGGGCCGAAGCTTTTCGGCTTCATCGATCATGACATCTTTCCGACTGAGCCATTTTCGATCCGCGACCGGATGGAGGGCAAGAGCCTCTACGGCAGCGTGCGGCGCGATACGCCGACACCAGGCGGCTGGTTCCTGTGGCCCGGCTTCTGTTTTTTCCATGGAAGCCTGTTGCGGCGGCGGCTGGATTTCGCCCCGAGCTACAAGTTTCATATGGATTCCGGCGGCGGCAACTGGCCGGTGCTCTACAGGTCGATCGATCCGGCGCTGGTTCGGTTCGCCGAAAACAAATCGCTTCGCTTCGGCGCGGGACATGATCAATCCGAGGATTTTTTCATGGTGGTCGATGGCTGGCTGCACGTGACTAACGCCTCGAACTGGAGGCGACAGCAGGTTGACAGGAGCGAACACATTCTCGCGCTGTTGCGGCAAGCCGGCGGTCCCGACCAGCCGGATGTGAAGTTCGAGCCCATCTGAAATCAGGTCTGAGGCGGGTGGTGTTGACAGAAGACGCTGAGGGGCCTGTTGCATTGCGGCCTGAAATCCAGGGGCTGCGTGGCATAGCCGTTGCCCTGGTGGTGGTTTTCCACATCTGGCCCGGGGTTCTTCCTGGCGGGTATGTCGGGGTCGATGTGTTCTTCGTCATCTCGGGCTATCTCATCACCGGTCTGCTTGCCCGCATGGCGTTGCGCGATGGTCGCATCTCGCTGATGGCCTTTTATTCGCGGCGAGTGCGGCGACTGCTGCCGACTGCGATCCTGGCCCTTCTTGCCACGCTCGCAGGAACGCTGGTCTTCCTGTCCATGGCACGTTGGGAAGAGACGGCAATCCAGGTCTCTGCCAGTGCGCTCTATGTGCAGAACTGGCGGCTTGCCTGGCAGGCGGTCGACTATCTCGGCGCCGAGGAGGCGGCGAGCCCGGTGCAACATTACTGGTCTCTATCGATCGAGGAGCAGTTCTATATCGTCTGGCCATTGCTGATGGTGGCAGGCCTTTGGCTGGCGCGCCGTCTCGGGCGGCCAGCGAAAGACGTATTCCTCGTGGGGCTGACCGCGGTTTTTGCCGGATCGCTGATCAGCTCGGTTGTCATCACCCGGAGCGATCCGGCCGCCGCTTATTTCGTAACCCATACCCGTCTGTGGGAGCTGGCGCTCGGTGGCCTGCTGGCGCTGACGGTCCATCGGTTCAGGGCAGGGCTGCCATTGCGCGCCGCAATGGCGATGACCGGTATTGGCGCCATCGGGTTTTCAGCGCTTTTCTTTTCCGCCTCGACGTCATTTCCTGGCGCTCTTGCGTTGCTGCCGACCCTGGGGACGGTGCTCATCATTGCCGCCGGCGGCATCAAACTAGGCCGGTTTCGCGGGCTTGACGCCAGCATCCTTTGCTATGTCGGCGACCGGTCGTATTCGATCTACCTCTGGCATTGGCCGCTGGTTGTTTTCTATTCGGCGCATCGCCCCGCCGCCGGGCTCCTTGCAGGTGTCGTGCTGATCGCCCTGACGCTGGCAATCTCGGATCTGTCCTACCGATATGTCGAACAGCGCTACCGGCAGCCGCGGTCGGATACGGAACGGAAACCTCTGGCCTATGCCACTGCCGCCGTTGCCGTCTGCGTGATGGTGTCGGGTGGGCTCGGCTATGCGCTCGACAGGCAAGACGTCGATATCAGCCTGATCGGGACACCGAATTATCCAGGGCCGGCAGCGCTGCTTGCCAACGCTTCGGTTCCGCGCGACGTGCAACTGCTGCCATCCCTCGGCAAACTCAGGCGTGACGTACCGATCGTCTATCGACTGAAATGCCATCAGGAGCAGGACAGCACGCAAGCTGTGGGCTGCCAGCTCGGCGATCCCCAGGGAACCAGGACCATTGTCGTCGCAGGCGATTCACACGCAGCACAATGGATCCCGGCCATCGACAAGATTGCCAGGGACCGCAAGTGGAAACTGGTCACCTTCACCAAGGCTGCATGCCCTTTCACCCTTGCCGCTGTGACGGATGACGGTAAGCCGTATGAGGCCTGCGCAACATGGCGCGACAACGTTCTCGCCGAGATCAGGAAATTGCGGCCAGACCTGATGTTCACCAGCCAGTCTCGCTATTCCGACACACCGGAGCCGGCAATGATCGACGGTTTGCGCAGCATCTGGAGCGACTTGAACAGAACGGGCGTGCGCATTATCGCCATTCGGAACACGCCTTTCGTCAAGTTCGATCCCGGTGATTGCCTGACCGCCGATCCCGACAAATGCGTCAACGCGCGACAGGAGGTGGAGACGAGCGATGTCTTCGCCCTCGCCGCAGGGGCATTGCCAGGGGTCCGTGTCGTTGACATGAACGATGCCTTATGTGGCAAGGACAGCTGTTCGGCCGTGGTCGGCAACATCATCGTCTGGCGCGACTATCACCATATGACGGCCACCTATGCGCTGGCGCTGGCGCCCTATCTGGCGAAGGCGGCGGGTCTCTAGCGAGCATCAACATCGTTGACCAACGCCAGGGCCGGCAATCGAACACGACTTAACCCGCCTTTAAACCGCCGCATCTACTCTTCAACCCGAACGCCATAGGCATCGGGGATATCAAGCACAGCGCATGGCGAACCGCAGAGACAGTCGCATCGAACCCAGTTTCGAGGGGCCGCCGCAGGCGCGGTCCTCGGCGGGTCTTTCGGTGAACGAGGAGGATCGCGTCGTGCCGAGCAATCGCAAAGCCTCCGCAAAACGCAAGCCGGCCAAAGGGAAATCGTCGCGGGCCAAGCGCGGCAGAAGCCGGCGCGGCCTGTTCGGTGTGCTCGGCCGGCTGTTCTACTGGTGCTTCGTGTTCGCCATCTGGGGCGGCATCGCGGTGGCCGGCATCGTCGTCTACTATGGCGCCAAGATGCCGGCGGCGACGACCTGGTCGATTCCCGACCGCGCCCCCAACATCAAGATCGTCTCTGCCGACGGCCAATTGCTCGCCAATCGCGGCATGAGCGGCGGCGAGGCCGTCGGCCTGCATGAAATGTCGCCCTATATCCCGGAAGCCGTCATCGCCATCGAGGACCGGCGCTTCTACTCGCATTTCGGCATCGACCCGATCGGTCTGTCGCGCGCCATGGTCACCAACGTGCTGGGCGGGCGTTTCTCGCAGGGCGGTTCGACGCTGACCCAGCAATTGGCGAAGAACCTGTTCCTGACACCCGACCGCACGCTGGAACGCAAGGTGCAGGAAGTGCTGCTGGCGCTGTGGCTGGAGCACAAGCACACCAAGGACCAGATCCTCGAAATGTACCTGAATCGGGTGTATTTCGGTTCCGGCGCCTATGGCGTCGAGGCCGCCTCGCGCCGCTATTTCGGCAAGAGCGCGCGCGACGTCACCCTGTCGGAAGCCGCATTGCTTGCCGGCCTGTTGAAGGCGCCGTCGCGGCTGTCCCCGGCACGCGATCCGAAGGCCGCCGAGGAACGCTCGCAACTGGTGCTTGCCGCCATGCGTGACGAGGGAAAGATCAGCGCCAAGGAAATGACCTCGGCAATGAGCGCGCCGGCAACGCGCGCGCCGTCCTACTGGACCGGCTCGGAGAATTATGTCGCCGACACCATCATGGAGGAATTGCCCGACCTGATCGGCGATGTGCGCGGCGACATCGTCATCGACAGCACCGTCGACCTCAACCTGCAAAAGCTCGCCGAACAGTCGATCCGCAGACTGATCGACGAGAGCGGCAAGAAGCTCAACGTCACACAGGGCGCGCTGGTGTCGATCGACGATTCCGGTGCGGTGCGTGCCATGGTCGGCGGCTACGACTATTCGACGAGCCAGTTCGACCGTGCTTCGGAGGCACGTCGCCAGCCGGGCTCGGCGTTCAAGCCGTTCGTCTATATGGCCGCGCTCGAAGCCGGTCGCACGCCCGACAGCATCCGCAACGATGCGCCGATCAAGATCGGCAATTGGACACCCGACAATTACGGCGGCAAGTATTTCGGCAAGGTGACGCTGGCCACCGCGCTGGCCAAGTCGCTGAACTCGGTGGCGGCGCAACTGACCATGGAGGTCGGGCCGAACGCGGTTGTCGAGGCGGCGCACCGCATGGGCATCCAGTCCGACCTGATAGCCAACACCTCGATCGCGCTCGGCACTTCGGAAGTGACGCCGCTGGAGCTGACCTCGGCCTATGTCCCCTTTGCCAATGGCGGCTACAAGCCGGACATCCATTTCATCCGGCGCGTGACGACCACCGAGGGCAAAGTGCTTTACGACAGCGGCGGCGGCAGCGCGCCGCGCGTCGTCAAGCCTGAGATCGTCGGCATGATGAACTCGATGATGACGGGCACGGTTGAGATCGGCACTGCCCGGAAAGCGGCTTTCGCCTGGCCATCGGCCGGCAAGACCGGCACCAGTCAAAATTCGCGCGACGCCTGGTTCGTCGGCTACACCGCCAACCTCACCACTGGTGTGTGGTTCGGCAATGATGATGGCAGCGCGATGAAGAAGGTCACCGGCGGCGCACTGCCGGCGCAGGCCTGGCACGAGTTCATGGTTGCGGCCCACGAAGGTGTGCCGGTGCGGCCGCTGCCCGGCACCTGGAAATCGACGCCGGCCGACACAATCATCCCCGACGAGATACCCGCGGCGAACAACACGGCGCCGGTTCCGTCGACGTCGGTCGGTCAGCAGGCACCAGCGCGGCCAGCAGCGCCGGTTGCCCAAGCGCCGGTCCGCGCGGCCCGTCCCGCCCAAACGGTCGATGCCGACGGCCCTTCCATGCCGGAGGATGACGGCGCCACCGCATCGATCAAGCACCCGGTGCCGCCAGGCGACGTCGGCGGTCCGCGCAAAAAGCGGCAGACCTCGATCCTCGACCTCCTTGGCGGCTGATCCGATCCGCTAATTCCGTGGCTTGGCGCTGCCCAACTTCTTGCTGTCAAAGGTCAGTTGTCGCTGTGAATCTTGCCATCGCTGATGGTGAGGTGCTTGGCGCAGGAAAGCGCGCCGGACGACTTTGTCACCAAATCATACATCAGCAGCGCCTGATGATCGTCTCCGAAGGCCGCGATCATGCGCACACCGGTCACATCCTGTGATAGTTTGGTCAGGCCCTCGAGATAGGGTTTCTTGCCGGTCGATTGCTGCATCGGCCCATCAAAGACGACGTCGTCGGCGACCAGGGATGCTGCCTTTTCGAGGTCGTGGCTTGTCCACGCCTTGGTGAAGGCGGTGGCTATGTCGAGGGGTGCTGTCTGTGTCATGGCTCTGTCCCGATTGATTGATTCAGAACCCCGCGCCCTTTCCGCATTCACGGACCAACGGCGAGCGGGCCCGCCAGTTCCCTCATCGAGGCGAATGGTGACATTTCGGCCTCTCGCCACCTCGGCGGCGTTCGGCTACATCTGCCGGTCGGAGACCTTGAAATGACTGAGCTCGACACCCGAAAGACCATCGTGCTGACCGGCGCCAGCCGCGGCATTGGCCACGCCACCGTCAAGCGTTTTTCGCGCGAGGGCTGGCGCGTCATCACCTGCTCCAGGCAGGCTTTCGCCGAGGATTGCCCGTGGCCGGCCGGGCCGGAAGACCACATCAAGGTCGATCTCGCCGATCAGGAGGATGTCGGCATCGCCGTCTCCGAAATCCGCCACCGGCTGGAGGCGCATGGCGGCCAGTTGCATGCGCTGGTCAACAATGCCGGCATTTCGCCGAAGCTCAAGGACGGCAACAGCCGCATGGATTCGATCGACACGCCGATGCATGTCTGGCGCGACGTGTTCCAGGTCAATTTCTTCGCGCCGATCATGCTGGCGCGCGGCCTGTTCAAGGAGCTGGCGGCGGCCAAGGGCTCGATTGTCAACGTAACCTCGATCGCCGGAACCCGCGTGCATCCCTTCGCCGGCACGGCCTACGCGACATCGAAGGCGGCGCTCGGCTCGCTGACGCGCGAGATGGCACATGATTTCGGCCCGCACGGCATCCGCGTCAATGCCATTGCGCCCGGCGAGATCGACACCGCGATCCTGTCGCCGGGCACTGACAAGATCGTCGAGACCATTCCTCTCAGGCGCCTTGGCACCACGGCCGAAGTCGCCGACATCATCTTCTTCCTGTGTTCGCAGCAGGCGTCCTATGTGACGGGCTCGGAAATTCACATCAATGGCGGCCAGCACGTGTGACAAAACAGGATGCTCATCCTGTTATGGTGAGAACGGCCTTGCCGCTGAAGCTGCGCTGTCGCAGTGCGTCCAGCGCTTGGGCGATGTCTGTCCATGGCACGGTCAAGGCCACACGTGTTTCGAGCCGGCCGGCTGCGACCAGAGCGAGCAGCGAGGCGATGTCCTCGCCAATGCCTGGACCGGACGTGTAGTACGCGAAAGTCTGAAGCCTCGCCCCTTCGTGATCCGGAACGAACTGGCGAAATCCAATGGGCGTCAGTTCGCCACTGCTCGAACCGAACATGACGATGGTCCCGCCAGGTGCGACGCGCTCGATCGCGTGAGCGAGGCTTTTGCCGCCCACCGACTCCGTGATCAGCGAAAACGGCCCCTCGGCCAGCTCGATTGCTTCGACAATCTGCCTGGCTCCCAGATCGCGGAGATCGTCGGCATGCCGGGCGGCGGCGACAGCGGTCACGAATCCGCCCTGATGGCGGGCGAGCTGGATCTGGAAACGACCGACCGCACCGCTTGCGCCGGTGATCAAGACCTGCTGGCCGGCGAGGTCCCCGCCATGGCGTAGAGTCCTCAGCGCCGTCGTACCGGCGACAGGAAGCGTGGCTGCGGAAACGAAGCTGACGTCATCCGGCAGGGCGGCGAGACGGTCGGTTGGGACTGCGATGCGTTCGGTCCAACCAGCCTCGTCGACCAACGCGACAACCCGGGCGCCGACGGTTGGCCCGGAACCATCGGCTGCTCTTCGTTCGACAATCCCCGCAATGTCCTGGCCGGGTATCCAGCCCTTGGGGCGTATGGCAAGCAGGCGCAGTTCGCCGCGATTCAACGAAGTCGCGTGGACCGAGACAAGCGCTTCATTCGAGGCCGGTTGAGGCTCGGCGACGTCGGCGAGCCTCAACCCGGTCGCGCTTTCGGGAGAGATGACCAGGGCGAGCATGGCGTACCTTGTTGCTGGCTTGTCGGTGCCAGCTTGCGTTGGAAAGCACGGCAAGCTGAGTACCCACGTAGGTAGCGAGCCATACCGGCGATGGCGCGCAGCGTCACGAGATCAACCCTGCGCGAACCGGAGCCTATCGACTTCCGCGGTTAAAGAATTTAGCTATCATGGCGTTTCATCGCTAATAGCAGTCAATCATGAGACGGCCCCTCAGCTACCCCTGGCTTGATCTCGATGTGGATGACCCTTCCGCGTTGGCGATTGCCGTGCGCGTCGACATCCCCGACACCCGAGCGGAAGTCCCCGCCCACCGGCACCGCAAAGGCCAGCTCGTCTTCGCGCTCGGCGGCGGCGTCACATGCCGCGTTCCAAGCGGTCTATGGATGGTGCCGCCGCATTGCGGGGTGTGGATCCCCGGCGGCATGGAGCACAGCAATGTCGCAACCGCCAACGCCCGGATTTTTTTCGTCTACATAGAGCCGGGAGCGGCCGACCTGCCGGAGCGGTGCTGCACGCTTTCGATCTCGCCACTGCTGCGCGAATTGATCATCGAGCTTTCCGATCGGTTGCAGGACGACGAGGCGAGGGGCGAACTCTTGACCAAAATGCTGCTCACCGAATTGCCACGCATGCCTGTCCAGCAATTGCACCTGCCGATCTCATCCGAGCCGCGCTTGAACAGGATCGCCGAGGCGTTGGCGCAAGACCCTGCCGACCGCAGCACGCTGGCGGACTGGGCCAAGCGCATGGCGCTCAGCGAGAGCAGCCTCGCCCGCCTTGTGACAAAGGAGACAGGGCTGAGTTTCGGGCGCTGGCGCCAGCAATTGCACTTGATTGTTGCAATTCGGGAACTGGCTTCCGGCAAGAGTGTCCAGCAAGTCTCGGGCGATCTCGGCTATGGTTCGGTCACGGCCTTCATCACCATGTTCAAGAAGGCGCTTGGGAAGCCGCCGGCCAAATACCTCAGTGGTATCGCGCAAAATGGCGGCTCTGCATTCGTGGCGTAATGCTCACTTGAAGGCTGGGTCGAGCCGATCGCGTTGCCAGCGCGCGAGAGTGCAGCTTGGGCTTGGGACTCAGGCCACCGATGGCTCGGCGGTTTCGCGCCTCAACTCCGGTTTGGAACCGAGAACTTCTTCCACAATCCCGCGCGCAATCTCGCGTTCACCCATGATCACGGTATCGGCGCCCAAACCCTTGAGATGTTCGACCTCGGCATCCGAATGGGCCCGGGCGATGACGTTGATACCGGGATTAGCGGCGCGGGCTCGGAGCACGATCTGACCGGCTTCGAAGGCATTGGGGATGGCAAGGATCAGCCGGCTGGCGCCTTCGGGGTTGGCGGCGGCAAACACTTCGGCATTGGCCGCATTGCCGGCGACGGTCTCGATGCTGTCCGCTTTCAGCCTCGCCAGCGTCTTGTCGGCGTCCTCGATGACCAGGAAGGGCAGTGCCGCGTCTTTCAGCGCCGAGCCGACCAGGCCACCGACACGGCCGTAGCCGATGAGGATGGCATGGCCGGTGAGTGCCGTCTTTGGCGGCGGCCCGTCCTCCCTTTTCGCCGTTGTCGCGACAGAGGCCACCTGGCCCGGCTCCGTCGCCGGACCAACCGGTTTTGCTTCGACCGGCGGTGCCGTCCTGGCGGCGCGCCGTTCCAGCCACGGCTTCATCCAGTCGATGGCCAGGAACATCAGCGGGTTGAGGACGATCGACAGGATGGCGCCGGCCAGAATGAGGTCGCGACCTTGTTCGGGCAACAGTTTCAGCCCGACGCCGAGCTCGGCCAGGATGAAGGAGAATTCGCCGATCTGGGCAAGGCTTGCCGAAATCATCAATGCGGTGGCCAGGGGATAGCCGAAGGCAACGACGATGACGAACGCCGCCAGCGATTTGCCGATGACGATGATGGCCAGCGTTGCCAGGATCGGCCAGCCATTGCTGATCAGGCTGAACGGGTCGAACAGCATGCCGACCGAGACGAAGAACAACACGGAAAAGGCATCGCGCAGCGGCAAGGATTCTTCGGCGGCACGGTGACTGAGTTCGGATTCGCTCATGATCATGCCGGCGAAGAATGCGCCCAGCGCCAGTGAGACCCCAAACAGTTTGGCCGCGCCAAAGGCGACGCCGAGCGCTATGGCAAGCACCGCCAGCCGGAAGAGCTCGCGCGAGCCGGTGTGGGCGACATAGTGCAGGATCCAGGGGATGACCCGGCGGCCGACCACCAGCATGACGACGACGAAGGCGGCGACCTTGGCCAGCGTGATGCCGACGACGCCCCAGATGCCGTAGCTGGCCGGCAGCGACAGCAGCCCGCTCGCATGGGCGTCGGTCTGCTCCTGGCCGCCGAGCACGCCGGCCAGCGCCGGCAGCAGCACCAGCGCCAGCACCATGGCCAGGTCCTCGACGATCAGCCAGCCGACAGCGATGCGGCCGCGCTCGGTCTCAATCATCCGCCGCTCTTGCAGAGCGCGCAGCAGCACGACCGTCGAGGCGACCGATAGTGCCAGGCCGAACACCAGTCCCGCGCCCATCGACCAGCCGAGCATCCACGACAACCCGGCACCGAGTGCGGTGGCAAAGCCGATCTGGACGACGGCGCCCGGCACGGCTATGGCGCGCACCGACAGAAGATCCTTCAACGAGAAGTGCAACCCTACGCCGAACATCAGGAGGATGACCCCGATTTCGGCCAGTTCGTTGGCAAGGCCGGCATCGGCGACGAAGCCAGGCGTGTTCGGCCCGACCAGCACGCCGGCTACGAGATAACCGACCAGCGGCGGGATACGGAAGCGGTTGGCGAGAGCCCCGAAGATGAAAGCCAGCCCCAGACCGGCGACGATGGTGGCGATAAGGGGCGTGTCATGCGGCATTGTCTATGGAGCGCCTTTCAAAAACAGCGATGTTGGATGAGCGCCGCCCAAAGCCGCCGCCTGTTTGGCAATATGGTGGATGGTATGTCGGCGATGCAACCCGCGAATCCGTGAAATCGACGGCGCTGCCGCAAAAATTTGACCGGCAGCTGAGAAGCTGCCGGCCGGATCGGAATTTGTGCGGTGCTATTCGTCTCGATCCGTCAGGGCCGATCGACAATGATCAGCCTGCCCGCAGCAGGGCCTCGATTTCCGGTATGGCATGGTTGGTCAATGTCTTGGGAATTTCGGCGGTCACCTTGTCCTCGACCTCCTTGTGCAGCTTTTTGCGCATTGTCCCAAGCACCACCGGCGGTGCGACGAGCACGATCTCGTTGAATTCGCCGTCATGCGCGAGCTTGTAGAGCCGGGCGGCGATTTCATCGGCGAAACGCTCCTTGCCGATGCGGTGCCAGTCCGTATCCTGGACTGCGCTGCGGTGTACGGAGGGACCATCATTGTACCGGCCCGGGCTGTCGCTGCCTTGCTCGCGGGTGGGCGGGTTGTCCTGCTGTATTTCCTGCACCACCTCGAGATTCGGATATTTGTTGTCGCCGGCGTTCCTGAGGAAAAGCGCCTTCTCGCCATCGGCCACCATGACCCAGATACCGTGCTTGAGTATGATTGTGTTCATGATGACAGGCTCCTTTTCAGCCGCGTGGTGGCCTTTCGTGGCGTTCCGCAGCCGGGGTTTCGATCCGATATGACAGGCCTTTTGAGAACGCGCCCCGAGCCACTAATGTTCCAGTCGGCCGCCGCGTCAGCGTTGAACATTCTGGCTATCCAGAGTTCGCGGCTTTAATCTACTAATTTGGTAGAATTTAGAAAAAACAGTTTTGCGGCTTTTCTCCCCGGGCGCTAAAAGACCCGGAAAACAAGGCCTGCGACAGCAGCTTGAATCCGCTCCATCTGCAAACGAGAAATATTTTTCTCTTGGCTGGGATGCTTTCAGAAAAGCAATTGCATCCCGACAAGGGATGCGCGAGTGCGTTCCTTCTGGTTTCTCGCGCCCGCGCGTAGAACTGCAAGCTCATTCAGGATTCCGCTCGCGTCCATGTCGCACACTGCTCCCAAGCTCAGCGCCTTCCCCGTGTTCATGCGGGTCGAGGGCGAAGCCGTGGCCATCGTTGGCGGCGGCGAAGAGGCACTGGCCAAGGCGCGGCTGATCGGACAGTCGAGCGCGGTCCTGCGGATCATCGCGGAACACGCCGAGCCCGACCTGCTCGCCTTCATCGCCCAGGCCGGCGCGAGCCATTTTGCCGCCGCTTACGACGCATCGCAGCTCGAAGGCGCGATCATGGTGTTTGCCGCCAGCGGCGACGAGGAACTCGACCGTCGGGTGGCTGCGGATGCGCGCCGCCTAGGCATTCCGGTCAATGCCGTCGACCGGCCTGAGCTTTGCGATTTCTTCACCCCGGCGCTGGTCAACCGCGCGCCGGTCGCCATCGCCATCGGCACCGAAGGTGCAGGCCCGGTGCTTGCCCAGATGTTGCGCGGCCGCATCGACCGCATGCTGTCGCCGTCGCTCGGGCCGCTGGCAATTCTTGCGGCGTCGTTTCGCGGGGCTGCCGAGAAGCTGCTGCCGAAAGGCAATGCCCGCCGCCGCTTCTGGAATGATTTCTTCTCTGGCGCTCCTGCGCGCGCGGCCGAAGCCGGCCAGCTTTCGCAGGCGCATGACGCTGCCGTCGATCTTCTGCTGTCGGACACGCCCGCTTGCGGTCACATCGCGCTGGTTGGCGCCGGTCCGGGCGCCGAGGATCTTTTGACCTTGCGGGCCCATCGTCTGCTGATGGAAGCCGATGTCATCGTCCATGACGCGCTGGTGCCCGAGGCGGTCGTTGCCATGGGGCGCCGCGATGCCGAGCGCCTGCCGGTCGGAAAGCGTAAGGGCTGCCACACCAAGAGCCAGGCTGAGATCAATGCGCTGCTGGTCGAGCTTGGCCGTGAAGGCAAGCGTGTCGTGCGGCTGAAGTCAGGCGATCCGCTGGTGTTCGGCCGGGCGGGCGAAGAGATGGCCGCACTTCGTGATGCCGGCATCGCCTATGAGGTGGTTCCGGGTGTCACCGCGGCCTTTGCCGCCGCCGCCGATTTCGAACTGCCGCTGACCTTGCGCGGTGTCTCCTCGTCGATGGTGTTCACCACCGGCCACGACCTCAAGGGCAATTCGCTGCCCGACTGGGCCAAGCTCGCCATTTCCGGCGCCACCGTCGCCGTTTATATGGGCCGCTCGGTGGCCGCCGAGGTTGCCGGACGGCTGATCGAGGCCGGTCTGTCGCCGGACACCGCGGTGGCCGTGGTCGAGAATGCCAGCCTCGCCAACCGGCGTCGCTTCCACGGCACGCTTGCCGACCTGCCGTCGCTGGAAGCGCGCGCCGATCTTTCCGGCCCGGTCATGACCATCATCGGCGATGCGGTCGCCGGCGCCAACTTTGAGCGATCCGAGCCGCTGGCGGCACACAGGCATGAAGGTGCGTCCAGTTCGATCGCCGAAGGAGTTCAGCAATGAAGATACTGACCGCCAACCGCCTCACCGACGGCATTGCCGTCTGGTACGCCGACGGCGGCTGGGCCGAGACGGTGGACCATGCTGACCTCGCCCACGACAAGGCAGCCGAGGACAGGCTCGAGGCGATCGGCGCCAAGGCCTATGCCGCCAACGAAGTGGTCGACGTCAATTTGATCGACGCTGAAGTCGTCAACGGTGTCGTCCAACCGGTGCGGCTGCGCGAGAAGATCCGCGCCGCCGGCCCGACCATCCGCAACGATCTCGGCAAGCAGGCTGCGCGGGCAGCATAACCAAGACACCAGGCATGGGCGGACGCGCCCTGAAAGACCAAGCATGTACCGTTACGATGAGTTCGACCACGATTTTGTCCAGGCCCGCGTCGCCGAGTTCAGCGACCAGGTGCAGCGTCGTCTTGCCGGCGAGATCACCGAGGACCAGTTTCGCCCATTGAGGCTGATGAACGGCGTCTATCTTCAACTGCATGCCTACATGCTGCGCATCGCGGTGCCTTACGGCACGCTGAACGGCAAGCAGTTGCGCATGCTTGGTCACATCGCCCGCAAATACGACAAGGGCTATGGCCATTTCACCACCCGCCAGAACATCCAGTTCAACTGGCCGGCGCTGTCGGACATTCCGGCGATCCTGGCGGATCTCGCGAGCGTTGAGATGCATGCCATCCAGACCAGCGGCAATTGCATTCGCAACGTCACCGCCGATCACTTCGCCGGCGCTGCCGCCGACGAGGTCGCCGATCCGCGTCCCTACGCGGAAATCCTGCGGCAGTGGTCGTCGGTGCATCCGGAATTCTCGTTCCTGCCGCGCAAGTTCAAGATCGCGGTGACGGGTGCCGAGCGCGACCGCGCCGCCATTCAGACCCACGACATCGGCCTGCACCTGAAGAAGAACGCCGCCGGCGAACTCGGTTTCGCCGTCTATATCGGCGGCGGCCAGGGCCGCACGCCGATGGTTGCCCGCAAGATCCGCGACTTCCTGCCGGAAGCCGACCTTCTGTCCTACTGCACGGCGATCCTGCGCGTTTACAACCTCTATGGCCGCCGCGACAACAAGTACAAGGCGCGCATCAAGATCCTCGTCCATGAGACCGGCGTCGAGGAGATCACCCGCCAGGTCGAGGCCGAGTGGCAGGAGTTGAAGGACGCCGAGCTGAAGCTGCCGGAAGCCGACATCCGCGCCATCGAGGCCTATTTCGCGCCACCGGTGCTCGCCGGACGGCCGGAAGGCGACCAAGCGGTCAAGCTGGCGCGGCTCGATTCCAAGGGGTTCTCGGAGTGGCTCGATCAGAATGTCGTGACGCACCGCCATCCCGACTATGCGGCGGTGACGATCTCGCTGAAGGGCATCGGCGAGGTGCCCGGCGACGCCTCGGACAGCCAGATGGAAGCAATCGCCGACATCGCCGAGAAATATGGCTTTGACGAACTGCGCGTCAGCCATGAGCAGAACCTGATCCTGCCGCATGTGGCCCGCGCCGACCTCAAGGCGGTCTATGATGCGCTGGTCGGCATCGGCCTGGCGACGGCCAATTCCAATTTGATATCGGACATCATCGCTTGCCCGGGCCTCGACTACTGTGCGCTGGCCACGGCGCGCTCGATCCCGATCGCGCAGGAAATCTCGCGCCGCTTCGCCTCGCTTGAGCGGCAGCGCGAGATCGGCGAACTGAAGCTGAAGATCTCCGGCTGCATCAACGCCTGCGGTCATCACCATGTCGGCCATATCGGCATCCTCGGGGTCGAGAAGAAGGGCTCTGAGCTCTATCAGGTGACGCTGGGCGGCTCGGCCGACGAAAACACCTCGGTCGGCGAGATCATCGGCCGCGGCTTCTCGTCGGAAGAGATCACCGACGCCATCGAGCAGATCGTCGAGACCTATCTCGGCCTCCGGCTCGACCCGCAAGAGAAATTCATCGACGCCTACCGCCGAGTCGGTCCCGCGCCGTTCAAGGAGGCGCTCTATGCTGGCGAAGCCAAGGCCGCTTGACCGTATCGGAGACGTCGATGACGGTATCGCCGCCAAAGCGGCGGGGCTCGATGCGCTCTATGGTCATCTGAAGCCGATCGAGATCATCGAACGCTCGGCCCGCGAACTGTTCCTCGACGAGATCGCGGCGGTGTCGTCGTTCGGCGCGGATTCGGCTGTGCTGCTGCACATGATCGCCAAGATCGACCGGACGCTGCCGGTCATTTTCCTCGACACCGGCAAGCATTTCGAGGAGACGCTCGGCTATCGCGACGCGCTCGCCGCCGATTTCGGGCTGACCAACATAAGGGTGATCAAACCCGAGGAAGCAGCACTCGAACGGATCGATCCGACGGGCAATCTGCATCAGAGCAACACCGACGCCTGCTGCGACGTGCGCAAGGTGGAGCCGCTGGCGCGCGGTGTCGCGCCATTTCGTGCCTGGCTCACCGGCCGCAAGCGTTTTCAGGCCGCGACGCGGGCGGCGCTGCCGGTGTTCGAGGCGGTCGGTCCGCGCATCCGCATCAATCCGCTGGCGCATTGGACGACATCGGACCAGGCGGACTACATGCGCGCGCATGCGCTGCGCGAAAATCCGCTGGTCGCCTATGGCTATCTGTCGATCGGCTGCTTCCCGTGCACGCAGCCGGTGCAGCCGGGCGAGGACGCGCGCAGCGGCCGCTGGGCCGGTCACGCCAAGACCGAGTGCGGCATTCACCTGTCGGGGCTGGAGAAGTCGCTGACCGACGCATCCCTTTAGGATATGCTGATATTCAGGTGAGGCTGGCCTGCAAACGGCAGCTTCCTGCGCTTCCGGTGCTCACGTACTTCAAGTACGCTCCGCTCCGGTTCTCGGAAGCTGCCATTTTCGACTCAGCCTGACCTGAATCTCAACACATCCTTGGTTCGTTTGACTATTTAGGAACTTTTTGATGACTGAACCGACGACACCGGAGACCCGACTCTGGACCCCTGCGGGTTTTCACGACGATGAGTGGACGCATGCCGAAAGCGCCGATGCGCTGTCCGGCAACGGCCGCTTCATCCTGCCGTTGCAAGTCTTCCTCGATCTGGATCCGGAGGTGCGCCGCTCGGCCAAGGAACGGCTCGGCGTCCTGCTGCAGCCTGGTGATCAGCTCGAGAAGATTGCCGACCTGCTCGACCAGCTGTCGCTGGTGGCATTGGCCTTCCCGGCCTTCAGCGACGGCCGCTCCTTCTCCAAGGGAGAACTGCTGCGCGGCCGCTACCATTTCGAAGGTGCCGTTCGCGCCACGGGCCAGGTGCTGGTGGACCAACTGCCGCATATGCTGCGGCTGGGCTTCGACGAGTTCGAGATTTCCAATGCGGTGCTGTTGAAGCGCCTGGAGGAGGGCCGCACCGGCGGATTGGGGCTCTACTACCAGCCAGCCGCCGTGCCGGAACCAAAAGGCCCGAAATACTCCTGGCGACGCGTTCGCAGCAGCTGACGTTGCGGTAATTCCGCGCGTCTTTACATCAGCCGTGTTCAGGCCTTCTCTTGATCATCCGGATGGAAAATCCGTGGAACGATCGGGGAGGGGTCTTCATGCGTTACGACTATGTCATAGCCGGCGGTGGGTCCGCCGGCTGTGCGCTTGCCGCGCGGCTTTCGGAAGATCCATCGAAAACGGTCTGCCTGATCGAAGCTGGCGGCGAGGGCAGGGATATGCTGATCCGTGCTCCGGCTGGCATTATCGGCATGCTTTCCGGCCGGCCCAGGATCAACAACTGGGCCTTCGAAACCGTGCCGCAGCAAGGTCTTGGCGGCCGCAAGGGCTACCAGCCGCGCGGCAAGGCGCTGGGCGGCTCCAGCGCCATCAATGCAATGCTCTATGTCAGGGGCCATCACAGCGACTATGACGAATGGGCAAATCTGGGCTGCGAGGGCTGGTCGTGGGATGAGGTTCTGCCCTATTTCCGGCGCGCCGAGGGCAATGAGCGCGGCACTGATGCCTTGCATGGCGGGGACGGCCCGCTGAAAGTGTCGAACCAGCGCTCGCCGAGGCCGATCGCCAAGGCCTTCATAGAGGCTTGTGCCGAAAACCAGATTCGCGCCTCGGACGATTTCAACGGACCGGAACAAGAGGGCGCCGGCTATTTCCAGGTGACCCAGTTTGCCGGTGGCGCCCGTAATGGCGAGCGCTGTTCGACTGCCGCCGCCTATCTCCATCCGGTGATGCAGCGGACCAATCTGACCGTGATCACGCGGGCGCACGCCACAGGCATCGTCCTTGCCGGCAAGCGCGCCACCGGCATCCGCTACCGGACGCGCAAAGGCGAGGCAGTGGCACAGGCGTCGCGCGAGGTGATCCTCTGCGGTGGTGCCTTCGGTTCGCCGCAGCTTCTGTTGCTGTCGGGTATCGGCCCGGCGGCCGAACTTGCCGTGCATGGCGTTCCCGTCGTCCACGAATTGCCGGGCGTCGGCAAGAACCTGCAGGACCACCTCGATTTTATCGTCGGCTGGAGATCGAAGGACACCGATATGCTCGGTATGAGCCCGCGCGGCGCGTGGGGTTTCCTCAGGCACATCGCGCAGTGGCGGCGGGATGGAACCGGGCTGATCGCCTCGCCGTCGGCCGAGAGCGGCGCTTTCGTCAAATCCGACCCGGCGCTTGAGCGCCCTGACCTGCAGCTGCAATTCGTCATCGGCCTGGTCGAAAACCATGCGCGCACGCTGCACTACGGCTTCGGCTTTTCCTGTCATGTCTGCATATTGCGGCCGCACTCGCGTGGCGAGGTTGGGCTGGCCAGCGCCGATCCACTTGCCGCGCCACGCATCGATCCGCGCTTTCTCGGTGACCAGCGCGATGCGGAACTGCTGCTGAAAGGCGTGAGGATCACCCGGCAGGTGCTGGCTTCGCCGGCGCTGACGCGCTACCGGCACAAGGAAATGCACATCGCCGGCGAGCCGAGCGATGCCGATCTGATGACCCATATCCGTACCCGCGCCGACACGGTCTATCACCCGGTCGGCTCCTGTCGGATGGGGGTCGACGAGATGGCGGTGGTCGATCCGCAACTCAAGGTGCGCGGGCTTGAAGCCTTGCGTGTCGTGGACGCCTCGGTGATGCCGACACTGATTGGTGGCAACACCAATGCCCCAACCATCATGATCGCCGAAAAGGCCGCCGACATGATCAGGGCTGCCTGATCGGAGCTCCAGGCCGCGGCGCCCATGGCGCGGCGGTCTTTTTGTTGTGACGCAATTGCCCAGGGAAAACGCTACGCGTTTTCCCTGGAAAACCGTTCACACTTCTCCTGGAATTGCTTAAGCCGCCGCCCGTGCCTCGCGGAACGACACCAGCTTGCGGCGGTTTTCGTCCCACAATGCCAGTTTGACGCAGCGCAAGCTTTCGAGCAGCGTAACCCGTCCGATGTCGCGCAACTCGGGATAATCCCGCAGCACTTCCTGCAACCGGTAGCACGGCACCTTGGCCGAGAGGTGATGGACGTGATGGACACCGATGTTGCCGGTGAGCCAGTTCAGCACCGGCGGGAGATCGTAATACGACGATCCGTGCAAGGCGGCGTGCTGGAATTCCCAGTCGGCATCCTTCGCCCATTCTGTTTCCTCGAACTGGTGCTGGACGTAGAACAGCCAGATGCCGGCCGAACCGGCGAGGATGACGATCGGCAGGTGAACCACCAGGAAAGCGCCCGGGCCGACGAACCAGATAAGGACGGCTGCTGCGACCGCGATGCCAAGGTTGGTGGTCATCGACGACACCCAAGGGGTCAGGCCGCCGCGCATCATGCCGACGGGTAGCCTCTGCTCGAAGATGAAAAGCCAGATCGGACCGAGCCCGAACATCACCAGCGGATGGCGATAGAGACGATAGGCGAGGCGGCCCCGCCACGACATCTGCCGGTATTCTGCAACGGTCAGCGTCCGGATGTCGCCCATGCCGCGTTCGTCAAGATTGCCGGCGCTGGCGTGGTGCGTCGCGTGGGCGCGCCGCCAGCAATCGTAGGGCGTCAGCGTCAGGATGCCGAGCGCGCGGCCAATCCAGTCGTCCGCGTAACGATTGGCGAAGAAGGAGCCGTGGCCGCAATCGTGCTGGATCATGAAGATGCGCACCAGAAACCCGGCCGCGGGGAGGATGAGGACCAGTCCCCACCAATGGCCATAGGCATAAGCCGCCGAAGACAGCCCCCAGAGTATGGCGAATGGAATGAGGGTGATGGCGAGTTCGACGGCGCTGCGCCGCCTGTCAGGCTTCTTGTAGCGGGCGAGAATCTTCAACCAGGCGCGCTTGCTGTTGGCGACCGCCTCAGGGGAAATCATGTTCATCAGGAAGCATAGGCGGGGCGCCTCGCCGCCGCAAGGCAACATCACGCAAAATTACTGTGCGTAATTGTCGCGTGGCTTGGCGATCGAGCCTGCCAACCCGCCAAATCGACCTGCTGATGGCTCTGAGCGTCGGTTTTCCGCTGGTCGATCGCTATTCGCGATCGAGGATAGGGCAGCCGCGCTCGGTGCCAAAAGTCACGCGCACGCGGTCGCCGCCCTGTCTGCCGCGGACCGTGATCTCCCGGCGGCCGACGGACTCTATCCTTGCGCGGCGGATGCCCATTCGGTCTGCCTTGTCGAGAGCCCGGTCTTCCGTGCAGCCTCGTTGACGGCGGTCGCGCCGATCGTCGCGACGGGGGCCTTCGCAATCGTCGTAGGCGGGGTCGCAATCTTCCATGAGCTTCAGCCGCGGGCCATGTTTGCCCAATTGCAGCTGAAGATTGTCTGCTTGTGCCGGAAAGGCCGCCAAGGTGAGGGCGCCGAGGCCGACAAACGCTATCAGCGATGAGGTGATCGAAACCTTGCGCATTTACGTCCTCCATTGAACCACAACACATCTATCCTTAGATGGTTCGGCTCTCCCCGGCTATTGCCGATAGGAGGTTTGCTGCCAAGATCGATTGTTGCGTTACGGCCGGCGCCAGCCGATGTCACCGCGCTCCGCCCCATCGAGGCGGTCGAGCAGTTCTCTGAACCGATCGGGGATGTCGGCCTCGGTGCGGAAGGCCGGCAAGGTGCGCAGAAAGCGGGTCACCGCCTCGGCGCCGAACTGGCGCCTGATCTCGATGGCCAGCCCCTCTGCCTTTTCGCCCATGTTGCGGGTCATCATCTCAAAATCCTGTGTCGGCTTCGAAACTCCTGCAGCAAGAGAATGGTTCCCCCATCATGCCTGTATGGCAAGCAAAGCCCGCGGTTAAGGTAAAATTTGAATTAAAGTCGAAATGTCTTGCCTGTCATTGTCCGGCCTTGGCCGGCGGCTTCCATAGTCGCTTACCCCTTGATTTTTGGCCGCCAAACATCGATATCGGGCACAAAATCCACATCATTCGAGATTGACGGGAAACGGCGATGAGCGACCAGGCAAAAGACGAACGCGCGCCCGACGAAGTCGAGGCGACCGAGCCCGCAGCCGAGCGCACGGAAGGCAGCACCGACGGCGACTATGAAGCCCTTGTGCGGCTGCTGAAGGAAAATGAGGAGCTGAAGGACCGCGCGCTTCGCGTGGCGGCGGAGATGGAAAACCTGCGTCGCCGCACGGCGCGCGATGTGCACGATGCGCGCACCTACGCGGTCGCGAATTTCGCCCGCGACATGTTGTCGGTGTCGGACAATCTGCGCCGCGCGCTGGATGCGATTCCCGCCGAGGCCAAGGCATCGGGTGACGCCGGCTTCAAGGCGCTGATCGAAGGCGTCGACCTCACCGAGCGCGCCATGCTGTCGGCGCTGGAACGGCATGGGGTCAAGAAGCTCGCGCCTGAAGGCGAGAAGTTCGATCCCAATTTCCACCAGGCGATGTTCGAAGTGCCCAATCCGGATGTCCCGGCCAACACCGTGGTCCAGGTCGTGCAGCCGGGCTATTCGATCGGCGACCGCGTGCTGCGCCCGGCCATGGTCGGCGTCGCCAAGGGTGGTCCGAAGTTCGCCGCCGCTGAAGCACCGGTTGAGCCGGGGCCGGTGAATGAGCAGGCTGAGAAAGATGCGTAGTTAGGGCAGTAAGGGAGTAGGGGAGTAAGGGAGTAGGGGAGTAGGGAAGCGTACCAACGGTGCGGCTTTGTGATAAACATACTCTCCTATTCTCCTCTTCCCTTACTCCCCTGGTCTGCATGAATGCCATCGCGCTTCTCGACTATGCCGGTGTCGCCGTCTTCGCGGCGACCGGGGCGCTGGCGGCTTCGCGTAAGCAACTCGACATCATCGGCTTCCTGTTCCTGGCCAGCGTCACCGGGATAGGCGGTGGCACGCTTCGCGACGTTATCCTCAACCTGCCGGTTTTCTGGGTCGCCAACTCCGGCTATGTGCTGGTCTGCGCCGCGGTTGCGGTGCTGGTCTTCTTCAGCGCGCATCGTGTCGAATCGCGCTGGAAGTGGCTGCTCTGGCTCGACGCCATCGGGCTCGCCGCCTTTTCGGTGATGGGCGCGGCCAAGGGGCTTGCGATTACCGGCTCGCCGGTCGTGTCCGTCATCACCGGCGTGCTCACCGCCACTTTCGGCGGCATTTTGCGCGATCTCCTTGCGGGCGAGCCATCGGTGCTGCTCAGGCCCGAAATCTACGTCACGGCGGCCCTTGCGGGTGCAGGCCTCTACACGCTTGGCGATCTTGCCGGACTGCCGCCGCTCGCCTCGAACCTCGCCGGCTTTGCGGCGGCGTTCCTCGTGCGCGGTGGTGCGCTCAAATTCGGCTGGTCATTTCCGTCCTACAAGAGCCGACCCGGCAGGCGGCCGGAAGATATTTTGTGAAAGGAAGCGAATAGCGAATAGAGAGTAGCGAATAGGGGTTGAGCGAGATAGCTCCCGCTATTCTCTATTCGCCAGCGTCACGCAGCGAAGCGCTGGGCTTCGCCGCCATAATAGTTGACGTAGCGTGCGCCGATCTCCTTGACCGGCATCACGACGAATACATCGACCGTCGAGAATTCGCGATCGATGACGCAACCATCGCCGATGCGGGCACCGACGCGCAGATAGCCCTTGACCAAAGGCGGCATCGCGGCGATCGCCGCCTTGGCATTGACGGCCTCGATCGGCATCAGATCCATCGAGCAATAGCGCCCGGACACAGCGCGCACGTCCCAGGCCGAATTCGTCCGGCAGTGGTGGGCGAGGTAGGTGAGCGCTTCGGCATGCGCCGCCGGCACGGTGCCGTGAAAGGACGCGCAACCGGTCATCACACCGATTTCGTAATGATTGATGTAAGCCCAGATGCCTTGCCACAACGCCTCGATGGTGCGCTTCGAGCGGTATTCCGGCAAAACGCAGGAGCGGCCGAGTTCAAGGAAACGCTGGCCGGGGTGGCGGGCGATGAGCTTGGTCAGCTCGAATTCACCTTCGGAATAGAAGCCACCGGCCGTGGCCGCGATTTCTTGCCGCAGCAGCCGATATGTGCCGACGATGCGGCGATGTTCGGGACCGGAAAGCGTGGTGTCCAAAACCAGCAGATGGTCGCAGAGCGGATCGAACCGGTCGGCGTCCCGGCGGTCATGGGCCTGGAACAGGTCCTTCCTGGCGCCAAGTTCGTCGTAGAACACCCGGTAGCGCACTTCCTGCGCGGCCGCGATCTCGGCCTCGTTGCGAGCGAGCCGCACTTCAAGATTGCCTATACGGCCCAGCGCAGCGCCCTTTATGACGGAATCGACGTTACGTCCGGCAAGCAAGGCGCTGCTGGCGTTCGGCCGAGTGTCACATTCCGGCATAACTGTATGCACGAGTGATTCTCCTTCGAGCCATCCCTCTTGGCACGGGGATACGGTGTAGGTGCAACAGGATTGTGACAGTACCGTGATACGACGTCATGGGCAATACTTCGTCGGCTGGCGAATACGATCAACCGGCTACGTTTAAGTGATCGCCTGTGCCGAATGGCGGTGGAAAGCTCAGGCCGCGACGACCTGCCCCTCGACGGCATTGACCAGCGCTTCGGGGTCGAGCGGTTTGGTGACAAAGCCGCTGGCGCCATGGGCCAACACCGCATGACGGGTCTTTTCCTGGCTGTCGGCCGACAGCACCATGATCGGCACCGGCCGCACGGCACTTTCTTCCTCATGGCGGCGGATGGCGGCGATCGCGTCCAGCCCGTCCATGACCGGCATGTGCAGATCCATCAAGACCACGTCGAAGCGGTCCTTGTGCGCGGCGCCGGTGACAGCCTCGACGGCGGCCTTGCCGTTGCCGACCACCTTGACGCGATGCCCGGCCTTCAGCAGCGTGGCGCGGGCCAGCATGGCGTTGATGTCATTGTCCTCGGCGATCAGCACTGACAGGCCGCGCTGGCGGTTGCCGACGGCCCGCAGCGACGGTGCGCCGCGCTTTTCCGGCGGCGGCGGGCCGAGGCTCGGAGCATGGCTGCTCAGCAGAACACGCAGAAGTGTTCCGCCACGCACCGGCCTGGCCAGGAAGGTTGCGTAGCCGCTGGCGCGGAACTCGCCAAGCATGCCGCGATCGGTCGGGGCGATCAGCGTGATCGCCTCACAGTCGGAGAAACCGCTCTGGCGCAGGCGCTTGAGCAGCCTTCCGTCGCCTTCTTCCATCGCTGCATCGACCAGGATCGCATCGCAGCCGGCGGCGAAAGGCGCGGCCTGTGCGGCAGTGGTGGCGATGTCGACCGCGCCGCCATTGGCGCGGATGGTGCGGGCGATGGCGTCGGCCTCGACAGCGTTCTTCGACAGGATCACCGCGCGTCTGCCCGAGAGAGCATTCTGGTGGCCCTGTGGCGCTTCGGTGGCCGCTATCGCAGGGATTTCGAAGACGAATTCGGATCCCTGGCCGAGCCGGCTGGATACCGAGATCGTGCCGCCCATGGCGGCCACCAGGCGCCTGGAGATGGCAAGGCCGAGGCCGGCCCCGCCATGCGTGCGTGTCGACGTGCCGTCGGCCTGTTCGAACTCCTCGAAAATGCGCTCCAGGTCGGCATCACGAAGGCCCGGACCGGTATCGGCGATGGTGAAGCATATGCGGTCGCTGGTTTCGGTGCGTGCGCGTGCTATGCTCACCAGCACGCCGCCGCTGTCGGTGAACTTGATGGCGTTGCCGATGAGGTTGAGAAGCACCTGCCTGACCTTGCCCGGATCGGCGGTGATCAATTGCGGCACGTCGGGTTCGACATGGCAACCCAGTCCGATATCCTTGGCGAAGGCGCGCGCGGCCAGCAATTCGATAATGTTGTCGGCGATCTCGCGCACCGACATCGGCTGCGGCTCGGGATCGAAGCGCCCGGCTTCGATCTTGGAATAGTCGAGAAGATCCTCGATCAGGGCAAGCAATGCGCTGGCCGAGGTCGAGACGGCGCCGACATAGGTCTGCTGCTCCGGCGACAGGCTGGTGTCGGCGAGCAACCTGGCCATCCCCATGATGCCGTTCATCGGGGTGCGGATTTCATGGCTGACGGTGGCGAGGAAGCGCGATTTGGCCTGGCTGGCATATTCGGCCCGTTCGCGCGCGGTGATCAGCGAGGATTCGGCGCGTTTGCGGGCGGTGATGTCGCGGGCGATGGCGCGGTGTGAAACGGCGCCGCTGTCCTTGTCGCGCACCGACAGTTCGATCCAAGAGAACCAGCGCTGCCCGCTCGGCGTGCTGATGGAGACATCGGTGGAACTCAGACACTCATGGTCGGAAAAGGCGGCATCGGGAACCATGCCGACCTCGATGCCCAGTTCTGCCAGGGTCTTGCCGGCAAGGTCGCGCTGGTCGACCTCGACGAGATCGGCGAAGACCTTGTTGGCATAGACGATGTAGCCGTCGCGGTCGCGATGGATGACGAGATCGCCAAGCGCGTCGATCAGGCCGCGAAAGCGCTCGTCGCTCTCCTGCATCTCCCACATGCGGTCGGCCAGCGTCTCTATCTCGGCGCGGCTGCGGGCAGTGGTTTCGTCAAGAAGGGCGGAGGTGCGATGTTCGCTCCGCCTGGCGCGCAGATGCAGGGCAAGGCCGGCAAGGCCGGTTGCCAGCAATGCGACGCTGATGAAGATCGGTGCCCCGGTCAGATGCGCCAGCCCGGCCACCAACACGATGGCGACGAATGTCAGAAAGGGCAGGCTTTCGCGCCTGGAGAATTCCGGCTCGGGCACCAGCGGCGGCGCGGCGACGAAGCGCCGCGTCGACGCCGGCGGGAGCACCGCATCGACGTCGTCGCCAGTGTCCGCCTGTTGGCTGCCGGATTCCGCGATCATGCGAAATCCTTGCCAGACAGAGATTATGGAAAATTGCGGCGGATCGTTCGAATTTTAGCGGATGAGCGCTTTTTGCCGAGGCGCGGCGGGTTTGCCACCAGATCTGGCGATTCCATCCCTTCCGGCAGTTGGGCGGAGTCACATATCCACGACGACGCGGCCGCGGATCTTGCCGTCGACGATGTCGCGCGCGGCATCGACGATGCCGTCGAACCCGATGGTGCTGGACAGGCTGGCGAGCTTCTGCAGATCGAGGTCGGTGGCGATGCGGCGCCATGCCTCGAGGCGGACTGCTTTCGGCGCCATCACTGAATCGATGCCGAGCAATGAGACGCCGCGCAGGATGAAGGGCGCGACGCTGGCCGGCAGGTCCATGCCGCCGGCCAGGCCGCAGGCGGCGACCGCGCCGCCATAGGAGGTCATCGAGAGCACATTGGCCAGCGTGTGGCTACCGACGGCGTCGATGCCGCCGGCCCAGCGCTCCTTGGCCAGCGGCTTGGCCGGCTGGGCAAGCTCGTCGCGCGATATCACTTCGGCGGCGCCAAGGTCGATCAGATAGGGGCTTTCGGCATTGCGGCCGGTGGAAGCAATGACATGGTAGCCGAGGCTGGACAGGATCGAGACCGCTACCGAGCCGACGCCGCCGGCCGCCCCCGTCACCACCACCGGGCCGCGATCGGGCAGGATGCCGTGCCGTTCCAGGGCCATGACGCAGAGCATGGCGGTGTAGCCTGCGGTGCCGACGGCCATCGCGTCATGCGTGCTGATGCCTTGCGGCAGCGGCACCAGCCAGTCGCCCTTGACGCGGGCACGGCCTGCATAGGCGCCGAAATGGGTTTCGCCGACGCCCCAGCCGTTCAGAATGACCTTGTCTCCGGTGCGCCAGTCGGGATGCGAGGACGAGACGACGGTGCCGGCGAAATCGATGCCCGGCACCAGCGGCCAGCGGCGGATCACCGGCGCCTTGCCTGTGATCGCCAGGCCATCCTTGTAGTTCACCGTCGTTGCCTCGACCGCGACGGTGACATCGCCTTCCATCAGGTCGGCCTCAGTGAAATCGGTTACGTTGACCGACTGCTTTTTCTCGGCGTCACGCGAAACGAGGATGGCTTTGAAGGTTTCGGACATGTCTTTCTCCGCGATCTTGTTTGGCGACATGAACTGTGCGGCGATGGCCGCACGGGGTCAATCCTTGGAAGGCCTGGCTTTGGGTTCGCGTCCCCAGCCGAACAGCTCGTTGAAGACGACCAGTGCCGCGCCCACCGAGATGAAGGCGTCGGCAAGGTTGAAGACGGCGAAGGACCACACCGGCGTGTGAAACAGGATGTAGTCGATGACGTGGCCGTAGACGGCGCGGTCGATCAGATTGCCCAGAGCGCCACCGACGATCAGCGCAAAGCCGGTGCGGGCAAGGATCTGGGACGGCGCGATCCGCGTCGCCAGGAACAGCACGAAAGCAACGACGACAAGCGAGATGACGATCAGCCCGGTGTCGCCGAAGGACGAGAACATCGAGAAGGCGATGCCGGTATTGTAGGTGCGGAACAGCGCCAGGAAGGGCAGCAGATCAACCTTCTCCTGAAAAGGCAGATCGGCCTCGACCAGGTATTTTACCCACTGGTCGAGCGCGATGGCCGCGACGACGAGCAGTGCGTAGGGAGACCATGATCTCACGGGCGGGCAACCTTCATTGCTGGTCCAGGATTGGCTCGAGCTTGAGCGCGCCGCGCCGGATCTCGAACAGCATGATGCCGGTGGCAACGGCCAGATTGAGCGAATCGGCACGGCCGGCTTGCGGAATCCTGAGCAGCCTGTCGCAGCTCGCAGCCAGGCTTTCGGGCAGTCCCTGCTGCTCGTTGCCCATCATCAGCAGCACGGGCCCGCGTGAAAAATCGACCGAGCGGTAGTCGACGGCGCCTTTCAGGTGGGTGCCGGCGACTAGCCCTGAGAAGCCGCCTCGCCAGGTAAGGAAAGCCTCGGTTGTCGCCTTGGCCACCGGCACGGCAAAGATCGAACCCATGGTGGCGCGCACCGTTTCCACGGAGAACGGATCAGTGGTATCGCCGACCAGGATGACGCCTTTGGCGCCGACTGCATCGACGGTGCGGATGACGGTGCCGAGATTGCCGGGATCGCGTACCCGGTCGAGAGCCACCCAGACGTCGCCATTGTCGGCGCGGACATCCTTCAAGGCGAGGAATTTTTGCGAAAAGACGCCCACCACCATTTGCGGATTGTCGCGACGGGTGATGGCGACCAGCACCTTTTCCGACACTTCGAGCACCATGCCGCCGGCGGCAACCGTGCGTGCGGCCACCTTCTCCACCGCCGCGTTGCCGCGCCCGGCCTTGGCGAAAACCAATGTCCTGATCTGCCAGCCGAGATCGAGCGCATCGATAACCAGCTTCAACCCTTCGGCCATGAAGGCGTTCTGCTGGTCGCGGAATTTCTTCTGAGCGAGCGCCTTGATGTCCTTGACCAGCGGATTGGCGAGGCTGGTGACCTCCTTCACCTGGCCAGGTGCGCCTGCATGCCGCTCGTTCATTCAGCCACCCAGCGCGAAAACAATGAGGTCGAGAGCGCCCGGCCAGCGGACTTTTCACGGATGATCAGCTCACCCGATTCAATCTTGCCGCCCATGCCGGCAAAGGTATCGCGCATCAAGGCGTGGATGGCGAAGAAGGAGGCGCGGATCGAATAGGCGGTCAGCACCACGGCAAGCGGCTTCGGCGTCAGGATCGCCCGGCAGAGATCGGTCAAATCGGGCAGGTCCTCGAACAATTGCCAGACCTCGCCCTTAGGGCCACGGCCATAGGCCGGCGGGTCGAACAGGATGATGTCGTAGCGGCTGCCGCGGCGCTCCTCGCGCTCGGCGAATTTGACCGCGTCGTCGACGATCCAGCGGATCGGCTTGCTGCCGAGGCCGGCCATCTCCTGGTTTTCACGGGCCCAGCCGATCGCTTTCTTCGAGGCATCGACATGGGTGACCTCGGCGCCGGCGCGAGCCGCCACCAATGAGGCGAGACCGGTATAGCCGAACAGGTTCAGCACCTTGACCGGCCGCTTCGCCGCCGCGATCAGCCCGGCCATGTGATCCCAATGGGAGGCCTGCTCGGGAAAGACGCCGACATGACGAAACGAGGTGAAACGGCCGAGATAGTCGATGCCGTCATGCTTCATCGGCCAGGTCTCGCCGAGCGGCAGCTTGGGGAAACGCCAGCGGCCGATGCCCTCCTCGTCGGTGTCGCCGGTGAAGACGGCGTCGGCCCGCTCCCATTCCTTTGCCGGCAAGGCCTTTTGCCAGATCGCCTGGCCCTCGGGCCGCACGATACGGTAGGGGCCATATTGTTCGAGCTTTTGGCCGGTGCCGCTGTCGAGCAGCGCATAATCGGCATTGGGCGCCACTTCCAGGATCACGGGAAGATGTTCGGTGGGCAGGGCGCCTTCGCGGCGGGCCAGGATGCGCGGGGCCGAGTTCGGTTCGGAACGACTTTCCGTCTTCGACTCATGGCGCTCGCGCGGTGGTGCTTCCGGTCTGGCAGGAGCCTGGCCGGGACGCGGACGTGACACGTCCGCCGCACCCTTCGCGGATGGATGTGGACGGTTGTCGCGGCGTTTGTCGCGAAAAGACTTCAAGCGGGGGCAACTCCGAACGGCGTGGCCGCTTTTGACATAGGGCAACCGGCTTCGCAACCAACTCCGACAGGTCGGCCTCTCCGGTTCAGGTTGGCCGTGGTGGACCAATGTCAAGGAAACAGGCAAATCTAGCGGATGTCCCGCTCCGAACGCCTACTCGACCTCATACAGTGCTTGCGCCGGCATCGCCGGCCGGTGAGCGGGCACATGCTCGCCGACGAGATGGGCGTTTCGATCCGCACGCTCTACCGCGATATCGCGACGCTGCAGGGCCAGGGCGCGCCGATCGAGGGCGAGGCGGGTGTCGGTTATGTGCTCAAGCCCGGCTTCATGCTGCCGCCGCTGATGTTCAGCGACGAGGAGATCGAAGCCATCGTGCTCGGCTCGCGCTGGGTCGCCAAGCAGCCCGACCAGCGTCTCTCTGCCGCCGCCGCCAACGCGTTGGCCAAGATCGCGGCGGTCCTGCCGGACGATCTGCGCGAGGATCTCGACGCGAGCACACTGCTGGTCGGCCCTCCCGCCACGGCCATCGAGACCATCGACCTTGGCCTCGTACGGCAAGCCATCCGCAACGAGCGCAAGCTCGGCTTTCTTTACCGCGCCCCCGGCGGCGCTGCGTCCGAGCGTGTCGTGTGGCCATTTGCGCTGGGCTTCTTCGACAAGGTGCGGGTGGTGGTGGCGTGGTGCGAGATGCGGCACGGTTTCCGGCATTTTCGCGCCGATCGCATCGCCGAACTCCAAGCAACGGACACGCGCTATCCGCGTCGTCGCCAGGCGCTGCTCAAGGAATGGCGGGCAACGCTCGACAAGCCGCGTGGTTCGAGATGACTGCTGCCATAATCTGACAGTAGCCCATCTTATGGTCGCCAAGTCGAAGCACCGAACCTTGGAGAGCAGATATGGCCATCCCGAATTTCGTCATCCTCTATGTCGACCAGCCGCTTGAGAGCGGCGCCTTCTACAGCGCGCTGCTCGGCCGTGAGCCGGTTGAAAGTTCGCCGACCTTCGTGCTGTTCGTGCTCGATGCCGGCTTCAAGTTCGGCCTGTGGTCGCGCCATACGGTGGAGCCGGCAGCCGCCATGTCAGGCGGTGGCGCCGAAATCGTCTTTGCGCTGGATACGCCCGATGCGGTCGATGCCACCCATGCCGACTGGTCCGGGCGCGGGCTGACAATTCTGCAGACGCCAACCGACATGGATTTCGGCCGTACTTTTGTCGCGCTCGATCCCGACAATCATCGCCTGCGCGTCTATTGGCTGTCCGATGGCGAACAGGCCAATGGTGACCAGAAATGAGCGCGTACTGGATCGCGGTGGCATCGGCCGAACATGTCCGGCGGGGTCGCGCAGCCGGCTTCATGCAGGTCAACCACGGCAAGGCGGCACCGCTGCGTCGCGTCAAGCCAGGCGATGGCATCGTCTACTACTCGCCGAACACTGTTTTGGGCGAGAAAGATGGCCTGCGGGCCTTCACCGCGATCGGCATCGTGCGGGAAGGCGAGCCCTATCAGGGCGATATGGGCGCCGGCTTCACGCCCTTCCGCCGCGATGTGGCGTGGGCCAAGGCCGAGGAAGCGCCGATCAAGCCGCTGCTCGACAGGCTGGACTTCACCATGGCCAAGTCGAACTGGGGTTATCAGCTTCGCTTTGGCCTTTTCGAAATCGGGGATCACGATTTTCGTGTGATCGCCGACGCGATGAGCGCCAAAATGGCTGTACCGGCGAACTAGGCCGTGAGCGCCTTGTAGACGGCAATGCCGGCGGCAAGATCCTCGAGCGCCGCGCCGACCGACTTGAACAGCGTGATCTCCCCAGCGCTCTCGCGACCCTTCTTCTGGCCGCGCGCTAATTCGTGCAGATCGGCGACGATGGTTTCCGGCTTCAGCACGCCGGAGGCCAGCGGTTGGACGATGTCGCCGGCTTCCTTGGTGGCGCCGGCGCGGGTGTCGACATAGACGCGGGCAAGCCTGATCGCGTCGTCGTCGCTCTCGCGCATCGTCGGCGTAAAGCCTCCGACCAGGTCGACATGGGTTCCCGGCCGCAACAATGCGCCCTTGATCAGCGGCGTCGTCGTGATCGTCGCCGAGGAGACGATGTCGGCCTGCCCAAGCTCGGCATCGAGATCGCTCGCCGCGCTGGCTGCAAAACCCTCGGCGCGCAGGTCGGCGGCGACTTTCTCGGCATTGGCCGGGGTGCGGTTCCAGATGCGGATGGTCTTGATCGGCCGTACGGCCGAGTGCGCCTTGGCGAGGAAGGGCGACAGCGCGCCGGCGCCGACCACCAGCAGCCGCGAGGCATCGTCGCGGGCGAGATAGGAGGCCGCGAGCGCCGAAGCGCAGGCGGTCCGCCACTGTGTCAGCCGCTGGCCGTCGATCAAGGCTTCAGGTTCGCCGGTGGCGCCGTTAAGCAGAAGGTAGAGTCCCATCACCGCCGGCTTGCCGATGGCGTTGTTGTCGGGGGACACGGTGACGATCTTGACGCCGACGTGACCGCCGGTCGATGTGCCCGCCGCGTTGAGATCGGTCCAGGCCGGCATCAAAAGCAGTGTGGAGGCGGCACCATCTGGCCGCTCGATCGTATGATGATGCCTGACCGGCTGCACCGCACCGTCGCGAAACGCCGTGCGCAGCGTCTCGACCAGCCCGGCAAAGCTCAGCGCATGGTCGACCTCTGCGGCCGAAATGGTCAGCATGAAAAACTCCGTGGGGACAAAACCGCCGACGGGCGGCTCAAGCGGTCGGCTTCGGCAATGCGGACCCTTGGGCGGACCCTTGGGCGGAGCCTGGGGCCTGGCTTTGCGGTACCGCCGGCGCACGGCTGACCGCCTGGCGCAGGTTCTCGGCTTCGACGCCGCGCTGGCGCGCCAGCTTGCGATAGCGGCCCTGCTTGACCCAGGTTGCCAGGCTGCCGATGATCATGCCGATGGCGAGTGCCAGGAACAGGAAGATGAACAGCGGCAAAGTCAGGGTCAGCTTCGGATTGCCGGGGTTGAACGGATCGAGCGTGAAGGCGACCAGTTCGCGGTTGGCAACGGCGAGTGCGATCAGGATGATCGCCAGGGGCACGAAGATCGCGATGAGCATGAAGCGATTGAACATGATGTTTTCCGTCGGAAGCTGGCCTGTCCGAAAGGCCGTCAGGCGCTGACGTCGCGCCTACTTGCCGCCGTTCAGCCTTTCACGCAGTTCCTTGCCGGTCTTGAAGAACGGCACCCATTTCTCCTCGACCTCGACGGATTCGCCGGTGCGCGGATTGCGACCGGTGCGGGCGGGACGATTCTTCACCGAAAAAGCGCCGAAGCCTCGCAACTCGACCCGGTTGCCTTCGGCAAGGGCGTCGGTGATTTCATCGAAGATGGCGCCGACGATGTTTTCGACGTCGCGCAGGAAAAGATGCGGATTGCGCGTGGCAATAATCTGCACAAGTTCGGACTTGATCATGAGACGGGTCCCCGTGAAAGCAGTGCGGTCAAAATTATGAGGATGATTTTATTTGCTTTTTTCACTTGCCCCAAACGGCGTCTCAAGGGTGCCAGACGGAAACGAGACCGTCAAGAAACAAGCGGTCGGCTCCGAGTTCATGGATGACGTCGCCGCTGTAGGCGGGCAGGCCGAGCGCACTGCCGATGGTTTGCGCCATCGCTTTCGAGAACAGGAAGCCGCCGCGCTGTTCGGTATCCTTCCACTCGACGACCTTGAGCTTGGCATCGACGCCCTTGGTCGCCAGCCAGTCGACCGCTACCGCCTCGCCGCCGACGGCGTCGATCAGCCCGTTGGCAACGCCCTGGCGCCCGGTGAATATCGAGCCGTCGGCAAGCGCCAGCGCTTGTTCGCGGGTCATCTTGCGGCGTTCGGCGACGATGTCGACGAACCAGTTATAACTGTCGAGGATGAGTTTGCGAACCATGGCACGCTCGTCGTCATTGGTCGGCTTGAAGGGAGAGGGTGCGGCTTTCAGCGGCGAGGATTTCACCTCCTCCAGCTTGACGCCGAGTTTGTCCATCAGGCCGCTGACGTCGGGATACTGGATCAGCACGCCGATCGAGCCGACGATCGAGGTCTTGCGGGCAACGATGTGATCGGCGGCACTGGCGATCATATAGCCGGCCGATGCGGCGAGCGTGCCGACTTCCGCCACCACCGGCTTGTCGGCGGCCAGCTTGCGCACTTCTTCATAGATCGATTCACCACCGACGGTGGTGCCGCCAGGCGAATCGATCGACAGGATCACGCCTTTCACCTTCGATGAAAGACGGATGGTTTCCAGCCGCTTGATCAGTTCCTCGTCCTCGGTGATCGTGCCTTCGATCTTGACCTTGGCAATATGGTCGACCGTCGAGCCACCGAAATCGTCGCCATAGAACCAGGTTGAAAGCGCAATCACCCCAAGGGCTACGATGCCTATGGCGACGACGCGCCAGAATGTCAGCTTGCGCCGCAAACGGCGGCGGTCGATCAGGTCGTCGGCTCTCAGTGCCATGGTCAGCCTTTCAGTCGGCGGGAGGAGACGCTTTTAGACCATGATCCGCCCATCTGGAAGCAGTTCTCTTTTGCGTATGGCGAGACAAGTCAGCACCTGGACGTGAGGTGGCCATCTCCGTCGACAGTCGACCGGCCCGGGCTGGGCGCTCTACAAGTATTGGTCTGCTCACATGTTTGTGCAATCGCCCCAGGTCGGCGACGAGACCGACGGCGGATAAATTTTACGCCGCGTGTCTGTTTCTGCTATGGAGAACACGCAGTTGTGCGGACCTCGTTTTCGTCTGTACAAAGGCGGCTGTCACATTTTTGCAGTTTTCGTGCGCTTGTGCTTGCTTGAAAGCGCCGGCGTCCCACCTATAGGCGGTGCTCAAGGGTGGGCAGGGTTAAAGAAAGCAGTGAATGTTAGCGCGACCGATTGAACCGACCAACGCCGAGGCGGTGTTGGCTCCCCCGGCGGACGGCCGGACGCGCGGCGACGCTTTCGACCGTGCACAGCGTCATTCGCGCCGCGTGCGCGTTCTCAAATTTGCCGTGCCGGTGGCCGCGGCACTGATAGCGGTCGCTTTCCCGGTCTATTCCTATCTCGCCGCACCCGTCGCCGTGAAGGTTCAGGCGGAAGGCACTGCCTTTTCCAACGGCAAGCTGGTGATGGCCAATCCCAAGCTCAACGGTTTCACCAAGCAGAAGCAGCCTTATTCGATGACGGCGCTGCGTGCCATTCAGGATGTCAGCACGCAAGGCATCATCGAGCTGGAAGGCATCGACGCCAAGGTGCCGATCGCGCCCGACAATGTGGCGGCGGTCAAGGCCTCGCACGGCACCTACGATCGCGACGGCAATACGATGAACCTGACCAGCGACGTGACGATCACCACGACCGACGGCATGCAGGCCAAGTTCAAATCGGTCTTCCTCGACATGGGCAAAGGCACTATGAAGACGGGAGATCCCGTCGATGTCAGCCGTGGCGGGTCGCGGATCACAGCGGATACGATGTCGGTCCAGGACAATGGCAAGGTTCTGGTTTTCGAGAACAAAGTGCGCGTCAACATCGATTCCTCCGCCTTGAAGGCGGCACAGGGAAACAGCGGAGAAACCAATGCGGCTCAGTAGTTCGACGCGGCTCGCGGCTGCAACTTCAGCGTTGCTGCTGCTCGGACTCGTGCCGTCATGGGCGCAGACGACCAGTCAATCAGGCCTCAAACTGTCCGGCGACAAGCCGATCCAGATCGAGAGCGACAAGCTGGAAGTCCGCCAGGCCGACAGTGTCGCCATCTTCACGGGCAATGTCAGCGTCGTCCAGGGGCCGACATTGATGAAGGCCGGCAAGATGACGGTCTACTACGTCAAGGACCCCAACGCCGCTGCCAAGGGCACGGAGGCCGCGGGTGCGGCGATGACGGGCTCGGCCAACATCGATCACCTGGAGATCTCCGACAAGGTTTACATCAAGTCGGATGCGCAGGTCGCGACAGGCGATCAAGGCAGCTTCGATATGAAGAGCCAGGTTCTGGTGCTTTCGGGCAAAAAGGTCGTTCTGTCGCAAAACGACAACATTCTGGTGGGCTGCAAGCTTACCGTGCAGATGAAAAGCGGGCTGGCTCAGGTGGATCCATGCGCTGGGCAACGCGTCCAGATGTCGATCACGCCGCCGCCGAAATCGGGAGCGACGAACCCCTGATGGCCAGCCTGTCGTCGCTGACGGCGCGTCTTCCGGGACGGGCCGCCGGCAAGCTTTCGGCGCCGGCCACGGTGACCGTAGATGCGGGAAAGTTCAAGGGAACCCTGATCGCCAAGGGGCTGACCAAGAGCTACAAGGGCCGCAAGGTCGTCAGCGGCGTCACCATCGGCGTGCGCGCTGGCGAGGCCGTTGGGCTGCTCGGCCCCAACGGCGCCGGCAAGACGACCTGTTTCTACATGGTTACCGGCCTCGTGCCGGTGGATGAAGGCACGATCGAGATCGACGGCTTCGACGTCACGTCGATGCCGATGTACCGTCGCGCACGCCTCGGCATCGGCTATCTGCCGCAGGAAGCGTCGATCTTCCGCGGCCTCAATGTCGAGCAGAATATCCGCGCGGTGCTGGAAGTGGTCGAAAAGGACCGCAAGGTGCGCGAGCGCAATCTCGACGAACTGCTCGAGGAATTCCACATCAGCCATCTGCGCAAGGCGCCATCCATGTCGCTTTCGGGCGGCGAGCGGCGACGCCTGGAAATCGCGCGAGCGCTGGCGACGCGTCCGGCCTACATGCTGCTCGACGAGCCTTTCGCAGGCATCGATCCGATCGCCGTCGCGGATATCCAGCAACTGGTGCGCCACCTGACGGCGCGCGGCATCGGCGTCCTCATCACCGATCACAATGTGCGCGAAACGCTCGGCCTCATCGACCGCGCCTACATCATCCATGCCGGCCAGGTGCTGACCCATGGAAGGGCCGACGAAGTGGTGGCGAACCCGGATGTGCGGCGACTTTACCTCGGCGAGGGTTTTACGCTCTGAGCGTGAAATTTGTTTCCTGACACGATTTTTCCGGTTCGAGCGGCGCTTTTTTCTCGATTTTGCTCCGGGATAACGCTCCGGTAAGCGCGTTTTGCTACCAATTGCCTTGACAAGCAAAAGCCGGGCCAGTTTTTATGGCCGGCTGCAAAATTCTTGCCCGGAAGTCGGGATGCGTAGACGAGGCGTTTGAAACCGAACCATGGCGTTGGCGGCCAAACTACAGCTACGACAATCGCAGTCGCTGGTGATGACGCCGCAGCTGATGCAGTCGATTCGGCTGCTGCAGTTCACCCATGTCGAGCTTGAGCATTTCATCGACGAGGAAATCGAGCGCAATCCGCTGCTGGAGCGCGCCGAGCCGCAGGACGATGCCGCCAGCGACCAGGCGCAGAAGATCGAGGCGGAGCCGCAAGCCACCGCCGAAGGCGACTGGTTCGAAAACGAGACGCAGTGGAGCGCCGAGGCGATCTCGGACAAGCTCGACACGTCGCTGGAAAACCTGTTCCCCGACGACCCGGGGACCAGCGAGCGGCTCGGTCCCGACCTGACGGCACAATGGAAATCGGCTTCGGGCAATGGCGCGGGTTCCTCATCCGAGTGGTTTGACGCCGGCGATATGGCGACTGCTGCGATCACGTTGCGCGACCATGTCGGTGAACAGGTGGCGCTAGCCTTCGCCGATCCGGCTGCACGGCTGATCGCCGCCGAACTCGCCGACGGCCTTGACGAGACCGGCTATCTGCGTGCCGACCTGGCCGAGATCGCCGCTCGTCTCGGTGCGGATGCCGCTGCCGTGGCGAAGGTGCTGGCGGTGTGTCAGGCCTTCGAGCCGGCTGGCCTGTTTGCCCGCGACCTGGCCGAATGCCTGTCGCTGCAACTTGCGGTGCGCAACCGGCTCGATCCGGCGATGAAGGCGCTGGTCGCCAATCTCGAACTCCTGGCACGACGTGACTTTCATGCATTGAAACGGATATGCGGTGTCGACGAGGAGGATCTGCTCGACATGCTGGCGGAGATCCGGGCGCTCGATCCCCGACCGGGCATGGCGTTTTCGGGCGGCGCCAGCGACGCGATCGTCGCCGATGTCGAGGTGCGCGCGGCCAATGACGGCAGTTGGACGGTCGAACTCAATGCCGAAACGCTGCCGCGGGTTTTGGTCGACCATATCTATTTCGCCCAGGTCTCACCGCAGGCCAAGAACCAGGCGGAAAAGGATTTTCTGGCCGAATGCCTGCAGAATGCAAACTGGCTGACGCGCAGCCTCGACCAGCGGGCAAAGACCATCCTCAAGGTCGCCTCGGAAATCGTTCGCCAGCAGGATGCCTTCCTCGTCCATGGCGTGCGCCAGCTGAAGCCGCTCAATCTGCGCACGGTGGCCGACGCCATCGGCATGCACGAATCGACGGTCAGCCGGGTCACAGCCAACAAATATATGCTGACGCCGCGCGGCGTGTTCGAGCTTCGCTACTTCTTCACCGCCTCGATCGCCGCGTCGGGCGGCGGCGATGCGCATTCCTCGGAAGCCGTGCGTGACCGCATCAAGCAGTTGATCGACGAGGAAAAACCCGTCGACGTGCTTTCCGACGACGCGATCGTCGACATGTTGCGCGAAAGTGGCGTCGACATTGCAAGACGTACGGTCGCCAAGTACCGGGAAGGCATGAATATCCCCTCTTCGGTGCAGCGCCGACGCGAGAAACGGGCGATGGCCAGCGCCGGGCGCTGAGGCGGGTCGATTTCCACAGGCCGGCACTTCATTGACAAGCCGCGGTGAAGTGGCTAGAAGCCCGCCCGCATGAGAAGGGCTAGAAGCCTGCATGCGGATGGTCCGTCACGACGTTGGCCTCGGGACGGTCAAAGGGCGGCTTGTGATCAACCGGAAAGTTTGGATTTAAAATCGGCGCAAGTGACGCCGCAAAGCTTGTGCGCACGGATCACGAGTATAAACTCGGGCCAGTTTGAAGCCTGAGCAAGGAAGGTCAGTTTTCAGATGAATCTGCGCATATCGGGAAAACACATGGATATCGGCGATGCGTTTCGGACACGCATCAATGATCGCGTCGGCGAAGCGATCGGCAAATATTTCGATCGCGGCTTTGCCGGACATGTCACGGTCATCAAATCGGGCTCGCGCTATTCGGCGGACTGCATGATCCGGCTGGATTCCGGCGCTTCGCTGCAGGCCACCGGCGATGCCCAGGATCCGACGCTAGCCTTCGAGGCGGCGGCGGACCGTCTGGAAACCCGCCTGAGGCGCTACAAGCGCAGGCTGAAATCGCACAATTCGGGCGCCGCCAACGGCCAGCCGACCGACATCGCCTACACGGTGATGGCGCCGCTTGCCGATGACGACGAGGACATTCCGGAGAATTTCGCGCCCGCCATCGTCGCCGAATCAACCATGACGCTGAAGACCATGTCGGTGGCGTCGGCGGTCATCGAGCTCGACACCAAGGACAGCCCGGTCTTTGTCTTCCGCAATGCGGGAACCGACCATCTCAACATCGTCTATCGCCGGCCCGATGGAAATATCGGCTGGATCGACCCGTCGACGACCAAGGTCGCGCAAGCGTGACGACAAAGGTCGCACGGTGACGACAAGGGTCGCACGGTGACGACAAGGGTCGCACGGCAATAAGAGCCGGCCGCACGAGGGGTGGGGACTGGTGACGGCAGGCGAACAAGGGATTTTCTAGCATGGATCTGAGCGATCTTATCAACGTTCCGGCGATACTGCCGGCGTTGAAGGCGAACTCCAAGAAGCAGCTGCTGCAACTGCTGTCCGAACGGGCAGCGGCGATTTCCGGCATTCCGGAGCGGGAGGTGTTCGACACCATCCTGCAGCGTGAGCGGCTGGGTTCGACCGGCGTTGGCAACGGCATCGCCATTCCGCACGGCAAGCTGGCCGGCGTGAAGCGCATTGCAGGTGTTTTCGCCCGGCTGGAGACGCCTGTCGATTTCGAATCGCTGGACGATCAGCCCGTCGATCTGGTGTTTCTGCTGCTGGCGCCGGAAGGGGCGGGCGCCGACCACCTCAAGGCACTGTCGCGCATCGCGCGGGTCCTGCGCGATGCCGACACGGTGGCCAAGATCAGGGGTACGCGCGACGCCTCCGCTATCCACGCGCTTTTATCGGACACCCAGGCTTCGCACGCGGCCTAAACTTCGAGGATGATATTGCCACAGGGCCGCCATGGGCGGCCCTTTTCCGTTTCAGCCGGAATCGCTCTCAGTGAATGGCGACCGTGGTCAGGTCGTTTTCCATGGCGCCGGCCAGAGCGCGGTCACGCGCATCGGAAAGCAGGATCGGCTGGCCATTGGCGGCAAACAAGGCCCACAGTTCCATGCCGGGGGCGATTTCGCCGAGATTGGGGAAACGGCCGAGCAATTCGTCGCTCGAGACCTTTCTGAGATAAGCGACCGAGCCTTCGCCGAGATGAGCGAATTCGCCATTGGTCATGGTGATGTTTTCAGTTCTGGTCATTTCAAAGCCTCCTTGGCGCGAGGACGCCGCTCAAGGCCATCCCGCATGAGAGCCATTTCAATTTGCTGCATCGTGCTTTCGGAAAGTCGGAGCCGATTTCCGGCCGATGCAGTGGTAAAGATCAGTCTTTCACCGATATGTTTATTTTCCGTACCAGCCGTTCGGACTCAGGCCGATCGAGGTCGATCGACAAAAGACCGTTCTTCAACTCCGCCGCGATCACCCGCATGCCGTCGGCCAGCACGAAACAGCGCTGGAACTGGCGTGCGGCGAGGCCGCGATGAAGAAATTCGCGCTCGGTGTCGTCGGTCTGACGGCCGCGCACGACCAACTGGTTTTCCTCCGTGGTGACATCGAGATCGCTTTCGGCGAAACCGGCGACCGCCAATGTGATGCGCAACCTTTCGGTCTTGCCGTCGGCGCCGCTGAGGCGTTCGATGTTGTAGGGAGGGTAGCTGTCGCCGGATTTCGCCAGGCGTTCCAGGGTCTTTTCCATGGCGTCGAAACCAAGGAGAAGCGGGCTGGAAAAGGGCGTCATTCGGCTCATGTTACACTGTCCTCTCAAGAGCGACATAAAGTGGAAAAACCCAGATGGCATTTTTCCCGATGGCCTTGATATGGTCCGCCCCGCGACCAAGTTCAAGCCGTCAACAGACCCGCTCAAAAAGACCAGGCGTGGACTCACAGGAATGACCCACATGGCGCTTGAAACGGCGAGCAGATGCAAGGAGAAGCGCGCAGGTCGGGAATTGTCTTTCCCGGTCGAGCGGTTCGACATGGCAGCTCGCGACCGCTTCGGCGTCATTTGGATGTTTCGATCGGATCGGTTCAAGCCCACGACCTCGCCAAACAAGGAATTGAAATGCCCCAATCACGCAAGATCATCATCGACACGGATCCCGGTCAGGATGATGCCGTCGCCATATTGCTGGCGCTCGGCAGCTCCGAACTGGAGATCGTCGGCATATCAGCCGTTGCCGGAAACGTGCCGCTGAAGCTTACCGAAAAGAATGCCCGCAAGATCTGCGAGTTGGCTGGCCGTCCGGACATCAAGGTCTATGCCGGCGCCATCCGGCCCCTGATGCGCGAATTGGTCACCGCCGAGGAAGTGCATGGCAAGACCGGCCTCAACGGACCGCAATTGCCCGAACCGACGATGAAACTGCAGGACCAGTACGCGGTCGATTTCATCGTCGAGACGCTGATGGGGGAAGAAAGCGGCACGATCACGCTTTGTGCGCTCGGCCCGCTCACCAACATTGCGCTGGCGCTGATCCGCGAGCCGCGCATTGCACCGCGCATCAAGGAAATCGTGCTGATGGGCGGCGGCTTCTTCGAAGGCGGCAATGTCACCCCGACCGCCGAATTCAACATCTATGTCGATCCGCAGGCCGCCGATGTCGTGCTCAAATCCGGCATTCCGATCGTGATGATGCCCCTCGATGTCACCCATAAGGCGCTGACCACCGCCAAGCGCACGCAAACCTTCCGCGCGCTCGGCACCAAGGTCGGCACCGCCACCGCCGAGATGCTGGAATTCTTCGAGCGCTTCGACGAGGAGAAATACGGCACCGACGGCGGCCCGCTGCACGACCCCTGCGTCATCGCCTATCTGTTGAAGCCTGACCTGTTCAAGGGCCGCAACTGCAACGTCAGCGTGGAAACCGCCTCGGAACTGACCATGGGCATGACAGTGATCGACTGGTGGGGCGTCACCAAGCGGCCAAAGAACGCCATGGTGATGCGCGACATCGACCATGACGGTTTTTTCGCGTTGCTGGTGGATAGGTTGGGGCGGCTTAACTGATCGTCAGAACAGAACTGAACTTGTGAGCACGCGTCTTCACCGATTGAGAAACCGATAGGTGTCTCCGCCGCGCTTATGATGTTGCCGCTCGATGGGGATGACCGAACCGACGAGGTGCGGCATCCCCACTTCATCGTCGATGGATGTCACCGCGTTGCTGCCATCAAGGCGGACGTCGTATGTGTAATACAGCCCACGCCCGGCGGCCATCTTCGGATTGATGGGCATTAACCTGACATACTCGACGGTGCCCATCACACGCTGAGTTGCCACAACCGGATTGTCCTGGTTCATCGCAATTGGGATCAGCGCCGCCAGAGGCAGTGTGCAGAAGAAAGTGACACCAATAACCGCATCGCAGTATTCTGCCTGAAACAGAAGCAGGCGGTTTTTGAGAGAAAATGCTGTCGCCATGGTTCAATTCACGAATCGGTAGAAGACGAAGCCATTGTCGCGCGTGACGCGTTCAATGCTTGTGCGCGAGCCGATCAGATGCGGGCGATCGTCATCGATAAGGACAGACGAACCGTTCTCGATAGAAACCAGATATATGCCGCGGCCATGGTCCAACTGGACACTTTCGACGTTTGCGTCGAATGTGTCGACCGATCGGATCGGGCTGGCGTCGTTGGCCCATTTATTTGCCGCCGACATGATCATAATCGCAAACGCACCGATAAAGAGTATCACGCCAGGCGCGTTCCTCTTCAAACCATTCCAAGTCCAAAAGACAGACATGAGTCCCTCAACACATATTCATGTGGTGGTGAGAGAGCACACTTTCAATCTGTTGCCATTCCAAGGCGCTGCAACTCTTTTCGTCCCGGCTCTCGGCGAGCTGTTACTTCGCCTTAGAAAACGCCAGCCACAGGCCGCCGCCGACCATGAAGCTGCCGCTGATCCTCGACAAAAGCTTGATGCGGCCGGCCGACAGCAGGCGCCCGGCGCGGCCGGCGGCCAGCGCATAGGTCGAATCCGAGAAGGCGGCGAAGATCATGGCGGTCAGGCCCATGATGGCGATCTGCAGCGAGTAGTTGCCTTGCGGCGAAATGAACTGCGGAAAGAAGGCGCCGAAGAAGATCAACGTCTTGGGGTTGCTGAGCGCCACCAGCAGGCCCTGCAGGAAGAAGCCGCCGCGCGGTTTCCTGGCCGTTCCATCGGCGTTCAGCGTGCCCTTGGAACGGAACATCTGCACACCCATCCAGATCAGATAGGCGGCGCCGATCAGCCGCACCCACTCGAACCAGTGGCCCATGCCCGAGATCAGTGTGTTGAGGCCGATGCCGACGATGGCGATCATCACGGCAAGCCCTGCCTGCGTGCCGGCGACATTGGCGAGACCGGCGCGGGAGCCATGGCGGATGCTGTTGGCGATGATCAGCGTGACCGTTGGGCCCGGCACCAGGATAATGACGATGCAAGCGAGGACATAGGCGGCGTAGAGTTCCAGCGACATGACTTTTCCCCAGGAATGCCGCCGATGCGGCGCGGCTTGAGGACAATCAATGCATAGCAGCGCAGCCGGTGCAAGCCGCTAACTAGCGCCCTGCGACACGCCAGTCCGCCCGGTTCAGGCGCCGGTCTGCCAAGGCAGCGTTGCCTCATAGGCCGCCGCCGCCTTCAGCACGGCGAGGTCGCCGCGCGGCCGGCCGATCAGTTGCATGCCCATCGGTCGGCCCCTATCGTCGAAGCCGACCGGCACGTTGGCCGCCGGGCAGCCGCCCAAGGTCGCGAAGGCGGAAACCTGCATCCAGCGGTGATAGCTGTCCATTGCGCGTCCGGCGACCTCACGCGGCCAATGCGTATCGACATCGAAGGGGAAGACCTGCGCGGTCGGCAGCGCAATCAGATCATAGCGATCGAAGATCGACAGCAGCGTGCGATGCCAGGATGTCCGGGTCACGGAGGCGGCGCGGATCTGTGGCGCCGTCAGCCGCATTGCGTTCTCCACTTCCCAGATGGCTTCCGGCTTGAGCAGGCGGCGCTTCGCGGGATCGTCATAGTGGGTCTTGAGCGCACAGCCGCTGCTGGCCTGGCGCAGCGTCACGAAGGCCTGCCACAGCGCTTCGAAATCGAAATCCGGCAGCAACGGTTCAGTCGCGAAGGATGCTTCCGCAAAGCGGCCGAGTGCCGCCTCGCACAGACCGAGAATGCCTGTTTCAACCGGCAGATGACCGCCGAGGTCACCGAGCCAGGCGATGCGGCCAGCAGTTGCCGGTATTCCAAGCCCTTCGAGGAACGAGCCGGGTTTCTCGTAGGACAATGGCGCGTGCGGGTGGTAACCGGCCTGCACATCGAGCAGCAGTGCCATGTCACGGACGTTGCGGCCCATCGGCCCGTCGACGCCCATCTGCGCATGAAAGATCTCTAAATCCGGTCCGCCGGGAACAAGTCCTTGCGACGGGCGGAAGCCAAAAACATTGTTCCAGGCGGCCGGGTTGCGCAGCGAGCCGCCGAAGTCGCTGCCATCGGCGACGGGCACCATGTCGAGCGCCAGCGCCACCGCCGCGCCGCCGCTCGAGCCGCCGGCGGTCAGGGCCGGATCGAACGCGTTCAGCGTCGGCCCGAACACGGCGTTGTAGGTGTTGGAGCCGAGCCCGAATTCGGGGACGTTGGTCTTTCCGATGATGATGGCGCCGGCATTGCGGATGCGCTCGACGAAGAAATCGTCTTCCTGCGGCACGAAATCGGCGAAGATCGGCGAGCCGAAGGAGGTCCGGAGGCCCGTCGTCGAGGCGAGATCCTTGATGGCGATGGGCAGGCCGAAGAGCGGACCCGCAGCTTTGGCTCGCGACAGGCTGGCATCGGCCGCATCGGCTTCGCGCAGGATATCGGCGCGATCGCGCAAGGAGACGATGGCGTTGACCTGCGGATTGACCGCCTCGATGCGATCGAGGAATGCCGCCACCACCTCGCGCACGGAAAGCTCTCTCTCCCGGATCGCGCCGGCGAGTTCGACCGCGGACAGGCGGCAGATGTCGCCTGCCGGCGGCACGGCATGTTTCGTTTGAGGACGCAGCATTTTAATGGGTTTCCTGCAGCGCCTGATCGACGTCTTTGGCGAGCGGGATCGCCGGTTGGGCGCCAGGCTTCAGGCAGGCCAGCGAACCGGCCGCGCCGGCGCGCGCCAGCGCCTGTTCGAGCGCGAGGCCCGACGACAGGCTGGCGGCGAAATAGCCGCAGAAGGTGTCGCCGGCGCCGACCGTGTCGACAGGCGTTATCTTGCGCGCAGCAACGGCCAGGAACTCGGTCGGTGTCGCCGCCATCACGCCGTCGCCGCCGAGCGTGACGACGACGATGCGGCCGGTCTTTCCGGCAAAGTCGCGCATGCGGGCCGCCCGGTCGCGGCCTTGCAGCGACAGCGCTTCGCCATAGAGGTCGAACTCGGTTTCGTTGGCGACGATATAGTCCGCCTTTTCGAGAAAGCCGGCTGCCTGCCCCTGGAAAGGCGCCGTGTTGAGCACGGTGATGGCGCCGGCCGCCCTTGCCTGGTCGAGGGCGGCATCGACGGTGGCCAGCGGAATCTCATTTTGCAGCAGCACGACGTCGCCTTTTTTCAGAAAGGCCTTGGAGAGATCGCCGGGGACCACGGAAGCGTTGGCGCCCGGCACCACGGCGATGATGTTTTCGCCGTCGTCGGCGACCATGATCAGTGCCGTGCCGGTCGAGGCGTGAGTCTCGGCAACGCCGGACAGGTCGACCTTGCCGTCGCGTAGCAATGCCAGTGCCTCGGCGGCGAAGCTGTCCCTGCCGACGGCGCCAACCATGCGCACCGAGGCGCCGGCGCGTGCGGCGGCCAGCGCCTGGTTGGCGCCCTTGCCCCCGGGCGCGGTGGTGAAGGCCGAGCCGCCCACCGTCTCGCCGGGGCTCGGCAAGCGGTCGACCTTGGCGATAAGGTCGAGGTTGATCGAGCCGATGACGATAATCAAGCAGGGCCTCCTGGCAACGCAACTTCAAAATGTCGGAGCGTCTTCGTGCATCCGGGCGAACGCAGATCGTTCCGATTGCGTGGAAGCTAACCCGTAAGGCCGCGGCTTGCCAGACCACGCGCATGGTCCAGTCCGATTTGAGGTGTCGTGGCCTTATTCGCAGCGCACGGTGACCGTGCCCTGATAATTGCCGGCGGGAAAGATACCGCTCGACTTGGTGGCGGTGAGGTCGACCTGCATCGCGTGGGTGCCGTTGGCAACCCTCTGCGGCACACTTCCGTTGACATCGACCCCCGAGCCATCGAGGCGGAAGACTGAAGCGAAGATCACGTTGGTGCCGCCGCCGCTCGGTGCGGAGGAGAATGCGGCAGGCGCCGGCGCCGAAACCGAATAGCAGTCAAGCAAGTTAAGTATCGAGCACAACAGGGAACTTGCCACCACGGTGGCGCTGGCGCTCGATCCGCCTGCCTGTTTAGAGCCCAGTATGTTGATGGCGGGATTGGCCTTCATCGTTCCGGACGCCCCGACCATGATGGTGCAGGTGCCGATGATCGCTGCCTGCACCGGAAGGCAGGAACCGGCAAGTGCAGCCATCGCAAACAGCGCGCGGCTACTGCTTCTTCTTTTTCTTGCCATCGCCATTTCCGGTCCTGATGCTCCAGCCTTCGTTGGCCCACCCCGGTGATGCGGCTGCGGGAGCGGTGGCGGCTACGCTGGCCGTCTGGCCGTCGGCGCCGAGGCCCATTTTGAGAAGTTTCAGTTCCAGATGCAGGCGCTCGACCTCAAGCTCGTAGAGGCGGCTGCAATCGACGCGCTTCGGCGTACGCCCGATCGGGATCACCACCCGGCCGTAAGTGGCGACATCATTGTCGGACTGGCTGTTGCCTCTGATAACGCCGAGATCGACATAGGCCCCGGAGCCGGAGACGGCGGAACGGCATGTGGTGCCGTCCGCGGCACGGACCTCGTCCTGGCCCTGAGGCAAGGTGACACCGGGCAGGTTGAAGCCGCTCTCATTCTGGTTGAGGTTATAGACGTCCTCGGCCCCGGCCGGCGAGGCACCCGCCCAAGCAGCCGCGAGCGCCAGTGTCAGGACTTGCGGCGCCCGAAGAACTTTCCGCATATCTGTGCCCTTATCTGCGTTTGTTGATTGGGAAAGGGAATGCTTTCGGTACAGATACGCACTTTACGCTCGCCGGCGCCATCAAAGGGCACGACCACAAGGACAGAACGGGAAGCCTGGGAAGCCAGCTGGAAGACATTTGGAGAGATTCTGGCATCTACCGGCTGAAAATCCTGATCGTAGACGTGGATTTCGACCCGGATCTTCCTGTCGTAGGGATTGGCAGGGAAGATGCGGACCGCGAAGACGTCGGTGAAGCTGTTGATCTCGCCACGCATCGGCGACATCGATTGTGCCTTGACGGCAATGGGCGCCAATCCGATGGCCAGTGCCGTCGCCAGGATTCGAACATGTTTCAACGACCCCTCCTTCGCTGCGCGTCATTCGCAGCGCAGCGTTACCGTTGCCTGATAATTGCCGTTGGCGAAGCGATTGCTGCCGCCTTTGATTCCGGCGAGGTGAACCGAGACGAGATCGGCGCCGGGTGTGGTGATGCTGGTTGCCGAGCCGGTCTCGACGATGGCATGCGCGCCGGTGGCGGAGTAGGTCGGCGTCCAGGTCGTCGACGTGCTGTCTGCCGATGGCACCGTCATGGTGGTGACCGGATCGACGCTGAGCGACACACCTCCGGTCGTCGTCAGCGTCACGGTCCCAGCCGAGCCGCCGCTGTTGTGGGAACTGAGGGACTGGAGATCGGGGCTGGCCGTCATCGTGCCGTTGGTGGCAACGACAAGCGTGCAGGTGGGCGCGATCGTGCCATTGAAGATGACATTCTGCGTCGCGGCCAACGCGGCCTCGTCGATGCTGGCAACCAGCAGAGCTGCGCCGCAGGCGGCGCGAAACAATGTCATCGGGACCTCCTATCAAGCCGGATCGTCCGGATTAATATGAGGGCATCATCACTTTATCGTGGTTAATTTAGAGTTACCTAAAATAACGGCTTAAAATAACAATTACAGGAACCGGAGGTTGCTCTCGGTTGCAAAGGCGGAAACCACAGTGGAAATTGCGCTTATACTTAATAACGCCGATATACCTATGTTTTTCTTCAGAATTTCGAGAAAAATCGATATTACGATACCTGCCCGGCTTCCCAGCCCAGAATGGCGCGCTTGCGGGTCAGGCCCCAGTGATAGCCGGTGAGGTCGCCTGATTTACCGATGGCGCGGTGACAAGGCACCACGAAAGAGAGCGGATTGGCGCCGTTGGCCGCACCGACCGCACGGCTGGCGGACGGTGCGCCGATGCTGGCCGCGATCGAGGAATAGGTGCGGGCCTTACCCATCGGGATCTTGAGCAGCGCCTCCCAGACGCGAACCTGGAAGTCGGTGCCGATCATGACGACATGCAGCGGCTGGTCGGGGCGCCACAACGTTGGGTCGAAGATACGGGCGGCATAGGGACCGGTAGCAGTCATGTCCTCGACGTAGACGGCGTTCGGCCAGCGGCTGGACATGTCGGCGAAGGCGGCGCGTTCCTCGCCGGGGTCGCTGAAGGCCAGGCCTGCAAGCCCGCGCTCGGTGGCCATGATCAGGGCGGTGCCGAACGGCGAGGAATGGAAGCCGTAGCGGATGGCGAGCCCGGCGCCGCGTGTCTTGTAGTCGCCCGGCGACATCGCCTCATGCGTGACGAACAGGTCATGCAGCCTGCCCGGGCCGGACATGCCCAGTTCGAACGAGGTCTCGAGCAGCGGCATGCCGGAATCGAGCAACCTGCGCGCATGGTCCAGCGTCACCGCCTGCAGGAAGGCTTTGGGCGACAGGCCGGCCCAGCGGGTGAAGAGTTTTTGCAAGCCGGTCGGCGTCTCGCCGACCTCCTCGGCCAGCTCTTCAAGGGAAGGCTGGTCACGATAGTCGAGACTGATCTTCTCGATGGCACGGCGCACGATCTCGTAGTCGCTGCCTTCAGGCGTGATATCCTTTTTGAGGACCGCGGTGTGTGTGCTCATGGAACTGTCTCCTTGAGCCGGAATATCGCCCCTCGGGGCGTCGATCGCCACCCGAAACTTGCCTTCCTGCGGCGCATACCCAGATGGACACGGAATTCGAGCCCAGGAACCGCTCGTGGCAGGCTCAGCGTGCCTTGGCGGTCGCCAGCGCCCGCGAAAAGGCGGTGGCAAAGCTCTCGCGGGAATCGGGGTCCAGGAACGATCCGATCGGCACGTTCTGCCCTTGGCCTTCCACCGTCATCCCTGTGATGCCGATCTCGGCGTGACGGGCCACCGAAAACCGCGCCCAGAACGGATTGAAGCGATGCGCTTCCGATTTCCCCGAGGGGGCGGTCTTGCGGATGTCGAGGCTGGTGCGCGAGACCGAGACTTCCTCGCGTGCGCGAGCGGCACGATAGTTGATGCGAAAGGCGATGTAGACGGCGACCACGTCGAGGCCGAAGAAGCCGAACACCGGCCAGGCGCCGCGCGACAGGAAAAACGCGCCTGTCACCAGCCAGCCGAACAGCAGCGCGCCCATCAGGATGAAGAAGCCTGTCCGGCCCAGCGACCGGTGCGGGGTCAGTAGCGCCTGAAAGAATGGCTCGTCGGCCTGAAACGAGGCGTTTGTGTCGCTCATGGCGGGATATTATAGGAGGGAAATGGCGAGCCCCAAGTCCAAAGATTCTTCCATGTCCAAAAAAGAGCTGTTGCCCGCACGGCGCGATGGGTCGAACGCCAAGCCACGCCCGCGGCCGGTGCGGCGCACCTCGCGCTACAGCCCGGCCGAAGTGCACGAGATATTCCGGCGCTTTTCCGTCCAGAGGCCCGAGCCGAAGGGCGAACTCGAACATGTCAACGCCTTCACGCTGCTGGTGGCGGTGGTGCTGTCGGCGCAAGCGACGGATGCCGGCGTCAACAAGGCGACGCGGGCGCTGTTCAAGGCCGCCGATACGCCTCACAAGATGCTGCCGCTGGGGGAGGCAAGGGTCGGCGAATATATCCGCACCATCGGGCTGTGGCGCAACAAGGCGAAGAATGTGATTGCTCTGTCGCAGGCGCTGATCCGCGACCATGGCGGCGAGGTACCCGACAGTCGCGATGAATTGGTCAAGCTGCCCGGGGTCGGGCGCAAGACTGCCAATGTCGTGCTCAACATGGCCTTCGGCCAGCACACGATGGCTGTCGACACGCATATTTTCCGCATCGGCAACCGGCTCGGGCTGGCGCCCGGCAAGACGCCGGAACAGGTCGAGCAAGGATTGTTGAAGATCATTCCGGACGAATATATGCGCCATGCACATCACTGGCTGATCCTGCATGGCCGCTACGTCTGCAAGGCGCGCAAGCCGGATTGCCCGGCCTGCGTCATCGCCGACATCTGCAAGGCCGAGGTCAAGACGACCGATGTGCCGGCACCGCTGGTGCCGATCGCACCGCTCGACCCTGTCGAAGAGATTCAGGACCGAAGCGGAGCGACGGCGTAATTCAACTCTCCTCCACAAACACCTCTTCGCGCTTTTTCTTGACCGCCGGCAGGAAGACGATGACGAGCACGGCGAGCGCGATGAGCAGCAGGCCGGCGCTGATCGGTCTGGTCACGAAGGTGCTCGGGTCGCCGCGCGAGAGGATCATGGCGCGGCGCAGGTTTTCCTCGAGCAGCGGGCCGAGCACGAAGCCGAGCAGCAGCGGCGCCGGTTCGCAGCGCAGCTTGGTCAGGAGATAGCCGAGGAAGCCGAAGAAGGCGACGGCATAGAGGTCGTAGACGTTGCTGTTGACGCTGTAGACGCCGATCGAGCAGAACGCCATGATGATCGGGAAAAGCACGTAATAGGGGATCGTCAGCAGCTTCACCCAAAGCCCGATCAGCGGCAGGTTGAGGACGATCAGCATCAGATTGCCGATCCACATCGAGGCGATTATACCCCAGAACAGCGCCGGCTGTTCGGTAGCGACATTGGGGCCGGGCACGATGCCCTGGATGATCATGGCGCCGATCATCAGCGCCATGACCGGGTTGGCTGGAATGCCGAGCGTCAGCATCGGGATGAAGGAGGTCTGCGCACCGGCATTGTTGGCCGATTCCGGTCCGGCGACGCCTTCGATGGCGCCCTTGCCGAACTCCTGCGGGTTTTTCGAGACGCGTTTTTCGACCGTGTAGGACGCAAAAGCTGCCAGGATCGCGCCGCCTCCCGGCAGGATGCCGAGCGCCGAACCGATGATCGTTCCGCGCACGATGGGCGCTGCCATGCGCCGAAAGTCCTCGCGGGTCGGCATAAGGCCCGTGACCTTGCGGATCATCACGGAGCGCTCATCCTCGTTTTCGAGGTTGCGCAGGATCTCGGCGACGCCAAAGACGCCGACCGCCACCGCAACGAAATTCAAGCCGTCGGCATATTCCCGGATTCCAAGCGTGAAGCGCGGCGTGCCGGTGTAGATGTCGGTGCCGACAATGCCGAGCAGCAGGCCGAGCACGACCATGGCCAGCGCCTTGACGATAGAGCCGTGGGCGAGCGCGACGGACGAAACCAAGCCGACGATCATCAGCGAAAAATACTCGGCCGCGCCGAATTTCAGCGCGATCGCCGTCAGCGGCGGGGCAAAGATGGCGACGAGGAACGTCGACACCGTGCCGGCAAAGAACGAGCCGATGGCCGCGATCGCGAGAGCCGCTCCGGCGCGGCCGTTCCTGGCCATCTGGTAGCCGTCGATCGCGGTCACGGCGGACGAGGATTCGCCCGGCATGTTGATGAGAATGGCGGTGGTCGAGCCGCCATATTGCGCACCGTAATAGATGCCGGCGAGCATGATGAGGGAGGAGACCGGGTCGCCGATCTGGAAGGTGATGGGCAGAAGCATGGCGATGGTCGCGGTGGCGCCGATGCCGGGCAGGACGCCGATCAGCGTGCCGAGAAGGACGCCGATCAGGCAGAAACCGAGGTTGGTCAACGACGTCGCCGTCGAAAAGCCGAGCGCGAGGTTGTCGAGGAGATCCATGCTCATCGCCTCACGATGCCGACCCTGGGGCCAGCCACGGGCCGAAGCGGCGGAACGGCAGGCCGAGCGCGTAGCTGAAGACGAGGAAGGCAAACAACGTCAGGCCGGCCGACAGCACGAGCGCGGTCAATGGCTTCATGCGGCGGCTGGCAAACGACGCGATCAGCGCCGTCAGGAAGATCGACGGGATGAATCCGAGGCCGCGCACTGTCAGGCCGAAGAAGATCGGAGCAGGCAGGATGAGCAGCATGCCGCGCCACGCAATGTGCCCGATCGCTTCGCCCTCGACGCGTACGGCCTGGACGAGAATGACGGCGCCAAGCAGGATCAGTACGATCGCCAGGACCAGCGGAAAATAGCCTGGCCCCATGCGCAAGGCGGTGCCGATTTCGAGACCGAGCGATTGCAGCGCGAACCATGCGCCGAAACCGATGAACAGGGCGGCGCACAGGCCGTTGGCCCTGTCGATCGCGAAAGGTTTCATGATGGTTCTCCCAAGCCCGCAGTGGGTAGCGGATGCCGAGCGGAATAGGGGCGCTGGTGGCGCCCCTATTCAAACCTCAGTCGGCGTACTGGCCGGCGGCTTCGATGATCGGCTTCCAGCGCGCGATCTCGCTTTCCAGCTTGGCCTTCAGTGCGGCGGGCGTCGCATCGGCCTCGGGCGACGGCTTGGTGCCGAGTTCGGCGAAGCGGGCCGCGACGTTCTGGTCCTTCAGCGCGACCTGCAGCGATTTCGACAGGCGTTCGGTGATCCCGGCCGGCGTGCCCTTGGGTGCATAGAGGCCATGCCAGATGCCGACCTGCACATCGGGAAGGCCGGCTTCCACCGTCGTCGGCACGTCCTTCAGCACATCGAGGCGCTCCGGCGAGGTGACGGCATAGGCCTTGATGGTGCCGCCCTGGATCTGCTTGGTGGTGTTGGTCGTCTGGTCGCACATGATGTCGACCTGGCCGCCGAGCAGATCCGTCATGGCCGGGCCGGTGCCCTTGTAGGGCACGGTGACCAGCGGCGTCTTGATGGCGCTCATGAACAGCATGCCGCATAGATGCGAGGCCGCACCGATGCCGGCATTGGCGACGGTAATGGAATCCTTGTTGGCCTTGGCGTACTCCACCAACCCCTTGAGATCGGTCGGCTCCAGGTCCTTGCGGCCGACGATGGTCATCGGCACCTCGGTGACGAGGCCGACATATTCGAAGGCGTTCAGCGTGTCGTAGGCGAGCTTTCTGTACAGCGTCGCACTTGTCGCCATGCCGATATGATGGAGCAGCAGCGTATAGCCGTCAGGCTCGGCGTTGGCGACGCGACCGGCACCCAGCGTGCCGCCGGCGCCACCGACATTTTCGACGATGACCTGCTGGCCGAGATCCTTCGACATCGCTTCCGCGACGAGGCGCGTGACCGTGTCGGTCGGGCCGCCGGCTGCAAACGGCACCACAACGGTGATGGTGCGTTCAGGATAGGTCTGCGCGCCGGCAGTGAACCCATAAAGCGCGACGGCCGCGGCAGCAGCCAGAGTGGCGACAAATCTTCTCATCGTGATCTCCTCCCGGGATATGAATCTCCAACCGCTGCGCGGAACTCCTCTCAACACCGGCTGCGCATGAAGCAACAACTAGGGCAAGCTAGCAAATAGCAACCGGGCTCAAACGGCAAACTGCCGATATCCGCAGATATCCGCACTCAAAAGGTTCTCAGAGTTTGGGTTCACAAAGCTGGCGATTGATCGCGAGATGCGCCTGCAATTTCATGCGGCATCCCATCGCCCTCTCGACAATCGGCTGGGCGTCGCCTCCTGGCCTGCGGAACGTACCGAAGCCGAGGCGTGGGATCACAACGCCCTGTGTGGTGATGATTCCATGATGGTGTCCTTTCGCGGATGTGGCGGCGGGGCTACACGCGCGCCCCGCCGCTTCGCGCCGCCGCTGGTTCGGGAGTCCATGCGGTAAGTCGTGATCCCATCAGGCGGCTGTCTTGCCTTGGCACGCCCTGACGAGTTCGACGATGACGCTTTCAAGTGTCGTGGTGCCCTTCACCGCTGATCGGCCGTGGTCGCTGAACTCGATCCAGCCCTCGTTGAAGCCGTCAAGCATCCGGATCCGGGGTGACGGATTTTGCGTGCCCTGGGAACGGAAGATCTCCTCCCAGCTTTCACGCAGCACTGTCTCGACCCTGACCGGGCGCTCCAGCACCGTGGCGAAGGCGCGGGCGAGATCGTTGGGTGAGACGCGTGCGGACCCTTCCAGCTCGACGACCCGCGTCCCGCTCCAGTCCTCACGGAGGAGCATGGCGGCCTGGCGCCCGACATCTTGCGTCGCAACCATCGGGAACGGTCTGTCAGCCGGCTGCAGGAAGCTGCGCAACACGCCTTCATCGCGCGCCGAGGGAACGTCCCAGAGCGCATTTTCCATGAACCAGCCGGGCCTCAGGAAGGTGATCGGAAGGCCGATCTCCCCCAGCGACTGTTCCATCAGCATGCGCTGGGTCAGCAGGTTCTCGTGCGGAGCATCAGCGCCGATTGTCGACAAGCAGACCACCTTGCCGGGACGCGCCTCGGCCAAAGCCGCCGCCACGGTCGCGATGACGCGCCTGGCCTCGGGAAAGCCGGGCTCCGGGTCGAACTCGGAGGGCGGCAGGATGAAGACGCCCGTGGCACCCCGAAACGCTGAAGTCAGGCTTGCCGCATCGTCCATCTCGGCCAGGGCGACGTCACAGCCCCGGGTTCTCCACTCCGCCGCCTTGGCCTTGTCGCGCAGAACGGCGCGGACGGGTAGTCCCCCGGCGAGAAGGCTGCGCGCAAGTGCGCCGCCGACCTTGCCGGTGATTCCGGTGATTGCGTACATGATGGTTCTCCAGATGTTGATGTCGATCGCCTGGGTTCAGGCAAGTCCGGCATAGAGGCCGCGCTCGAACGCGCCGTAGAGCGCGACGACCCGCTCGTCGTAGAAGGGCAGGACCTGGGTGAAGAGCGCGCCTGTGACATGCTTCACCGGATCGAGCCAGAAGTAGCAGTTGAGCAGACCTGCCCAGGAGATGCTGCCGGCGGAGCGCCCGTTCGGTCCTGCCTGCATGTTGATGTCGAAAGACAGACCCCATTTATGCGGCTGTCCCGGGAACTGGTCGAAGCTGCGGGAATAGGACGGCTGCGCCGAATGCATCTCCTGGACGTTCAGCTCGCCGATCTGGTTCTGCATCATCATGGCGACCGTCTCCGGATGCAGGATTCGCTCGCCATGCAGCGTGCCGCCGTTCAGCAGCGCCTGCAGAAAGGCCATGTAGTCGCGCGGCGTCGAGAAGGCGCCGCCGCCGCCCATGAAGAACTCCGGCCGCTGCGGCATCTCGAAGGGTGCCGGCTCCAGCCCGCCATCGGCGCGGCGGCTATGGAAGCTGGCGACACGCCGCTTCTGCTCGGTCCCGATCAGGAAGCCTGAATCCTTCATGCCGAGCGGCGCGAAAATGTTCTCGCGAAAGTAGATTTCGAGCGACTGATCAGACACCGCCTCGACCAGCTTGCCGACCCAGTCCATGCTGATGCCATATTCCCATCGCTCGCCGGGCTCGAATTCGAGTGGGGCGGTGAAGGCGGCGGTCCTACAGGTCGCGATGTCGGGCATGCCCGTCACTTTCTCGTAGCGGGTCAGAGCCTCGCTCCAGATCGAGTAGGTGCAGCCGGAGGTATGCGTCAGCAGATGGCGAACCTTGATCGCGCGCTTGGCCGGCCGCAGTCGCGGCGTTCCATCCTCGGCAAAGCCGTCGAGGATTTGTGGAGAGGCCAGTTCCGGCAGGTACTTCGACGCATCATCGTCCAGATGCAGGCGGCCCCGTTCGACCAACTGCATGCAGGCCGTCGCCGTGAACGCCTTGGTCATCGACAGCAGCCAGAATACCGTGTCGAGCGTCATCGGTGCGCCCGTTGCGACGTTGGCCTTGCCGAAGGCACCTTCGTAGACCATGCCTTTGCGCGTCGCCGCGACGGCGATGACACCGGCTACGTCGTCGTTTGAGACGCCTGCCTGCAAGGCGGCGTCGATCGCCTTGAACTGCACTGACGAGCCGGCTGGCATTCTTTTGGCCAAGGCGGGGCTGACCGTATCGAGAGCCAGAATGGCCCCCAGCATTCCTCCGCGCTGAAGCATGGTTCTGCGTGTGATCTGGTTCATGACCAACTCCTTTCTGGATCGAGGGAAATCCGATTTTCCCGGCCGCTCGCCCGCAATGTTGCCAGGACGTCACTTGTAAGTCGTGCCATGACATGATTCACGCGCATTAGAATCAATGTTACAGTGACTCAGATTCACTATTGCTCGCCTCGGAGGCGAAGGGGAATCGAATGGTTTTCGACACGCGGCTTCTGACCGGCGTCGGGGTTCTGGCAGCGGTTGCGGAGGCTGGGAATTTCGCTCGCGCCGCGGAGATGCTCGGCCTGACGCCTTCAGGGGTAAGCCGGGCCGTCGCGCGTCTGGAGGCGCGGGTCGGCGTGCGGTTGTTCGATCGCAATCCGCGTGCAGTCACCCTCACCGAGGAAGGACGCCGCTTCCACGCACAAGTGATGCCGCTTCTTGCAGGCCTGGATGAGGCGGCTGCCGAGGCCGCGGGCGCGGCGGCGCTCGTACGCGGCCGGCTGCGCGTATCGGTGGACCCGTGGTTCGCACGCATGGTGCTCGCGGCCGGGCTGCAGCGGTTCCTCGCCCGCTATCCGCTGCTGATGCTGGATTTCTCGACCAGCAACTACCGCGAGGAGATGATGACCGGCGTGGACGTGGCGATACGCTTCGGGCCGCCCGATGCCTCATCCCTCATCATACGCAAGCTCCTGGAAACCCCGATCCTGACAGTTGCGGCGCCGGCCTATCTCGAACGGCACGGCCAGCCACAGTCGCCGCACGACCTCGTCCATCACGAGGCGCTTCTCTTCCGTGATCCTCAAACCGGCCTTCCTTTTCCATGGGAGTTTCTCCGGGGCGGGGAGATCGTCAGGGTCAAGATCTCAAGCCGCCTGGTGTTGGATGATCCTTCCGTCGCGGTCACAGCCTGCGTAGCGGGCCAAGGCATTTTCCAAAGCCTCGCCATCGGCCTTGCGCCGTTCCTGGCACGGGGAGACCTCGTGCCGATCCTGCGGGAGTGGTCGGAAGAACTTTATCCGCTCTACGCCTATCACCCATCGCGCCATCTGCCGCCGGCTAAGGTCAGAGCATTTCTGGATTTTATCCAGGAGATTGCCGCTAGTTTATAATCGAGACCACCTTGCGAATAGAGTTCGGCCTCAATAGCCGTAGCCGCGCGCCATCGCCGCGGCGAAGACCGGGATGAGCAGGAAGATGAAAGCTTCGGCGCGGATGTAAGTCTTCACGGACGCAAGCTCGGCCGCCGGTACCTGGAACGAGGCATTGCCGCTCGCCTGCCTGTTCCAGGATATGAAGCGGACGGTCGGGATGATCGACAGCAGGCCGACCATGACGAACGCCGCTATCTTGGCCCAGAACACCCAATTGTAGACGTAGAATTCCCAGCCCTTGAGGCCATAGAAGACGCGGCCGATGCCGACGACGATGATCAGCGTGGCAATGATGCCGTAATGGCGGTCGATGCCGGCGAGCCTCTTGAGCGTCGCAGCGCCCAGATCGCCGCGGATCAGGACGAATTCGGCGCCGATGATCCCCGCCAGCGAAAAAACCAGCAGATGATGGAAGATCGCAAGCACAAGATCGGTGGTGTCCATGCTCTTTCCCTGGGGTTGACGGCAGCAATGCGCGCCTGAAAGGTCGCGCTGGCAGGCGTTGAATCGGCCTGCCGTGAAAAAATAACACCGTCTCGCAAAATTCCCATAGCGGCGCCTGGATGATGGGCCGTGTTGCGCTGGCCCCTTGCGCCGCACCGGCGATTTGCTAAGCGCTGGCGATCCGTACGAGGCAGATCCCATGAACAATCCACAAGCGACCAGCGCCCCTGTCATCGAAACGAAGCGCACCATCCTGCGGGCACACCGGCTGGATGATTTCGACACCTATGCCGCGATGTGGACCGATCCCGTCGTCACCCGCTTCATCGGCGGCAAGCCGCGCACGCGCGAAGAAAGCTGGATGCGCTTCCTGCGTCACGCCGGCCTGTGGTCGCTGCTCGGCTATGGCTTCTGGGCGATTGAGGAGAAGGCGACCGGACGCTTCATCGGCGAGGCCGGGTTTCACGACCTGAAGCGCGACATGGAACCATCGATCGAAGGCATTCCCGAGGCCGGGTGGGCGCTGGTTCCGGCCGTGCACGGGGCGGGCTTCGCCACCGAGGTGGTTGGCCGCATCCTGGCGTGGAGCGAAGAGATTTTCGGGCGCGAGAAGACCGTCTGCATCATCGATCCGGAAAACGGCGCGTCGCTGAGGGTGGCTGCGAAGTGCGGTTACCGGGAAGTGGTGAAGACCACCTATCACGACACTCCGACCATCCTGCTGGCGCGGTGACCTGAGCCGCGGGCTGACAGCTGCCGGCGCCGGCATGATGGCGCCTGTCGCCAGCAATGATGACGAGGCGGGCCGCGCCAAGAACCGCTGTGGTCTGGTCAAACTGACTTGAGCGGGGCTTCCAACGAGAACGTGTTCTACGGCATGGCGTCCGCTGCCAGGCTTGCCCGCTCGAGCATGGAGGCGTCCTCGCCGAAGGCGCGGGTGGCGCGGGCCGCCGCCTCGAGCAGCGGCCGCTTCATGCGCTGCAGAAATGCCGCGTCGACGCGCGTGCTGGGTCCAGCCAGGGTCAAGGCGCCGAGCAGGACGCCTCCCGGGCCGAACACCGGCGCCGACACGCCCCCCGTCTCGGGGTCGCGGTCGCCCACGGCGAGGCAGTTGCAGGTCTTGCGGATGGTCTCGTACGGTTCGCCCTGCTGGCCCGAAAACGCTGCAAGCACGCGGCCGCCGGAGCCGAGCAGCAAAGGCAATACGTCGCCTTCGCGTATCGTGTAGCGGATCGGGTGCTTGGATTCGACGCGGTAGAGACAGGTGCGGACGTCGCCCGAGCGAACATAGAAGGCAACGCTCTCCCAGCTTCGCTCGGAAAGATCGCGCATGATCGGCAGCAGGATATCGACCGCCACGACCGAACGCTGGTAGAGCGCACCGAGCCGAAAGGTCGCGGGTCCGACGCGGTAGCGCCCATTGTCGAGGCGCTCGAGCAATCGTCCGCGCATGAGGGAATTCGCAAGCCGCAGGATGGTGCTCTTGTAGAGGCCGGTGCGCGCCGCGATTTCGGCCAGGCTGAGCGACCGGTCATCCGTGGTGAAGGCATCGAGGATGGCAATGGCTCGATCAAGCGCGGCAACACCGTCCGCCGAGGTGCGATCTATTTCCCCATCTGCCGATTTGCTTGGCGAGTCCATGGTGGTTCCAGTTTGAAGAAAGCCGAGCGACGCGACTCTGTCGCGCCGCCAAATCGTTCTGTCCAGTAGAATATCGTTTCCGTTGACAGAACTCCGTAACATCTGCTTGAAATCGATGACGGGTCTGGATGCAGGCGCGTTTTGGCGGGCACCGGAGGAGGTGTCGTGATTTGGAGGAATCCCCATGCTGAACAGACGCAGATTTTTGATGAGCACCGCAGCCGTGGGTGCCGGGCTGATGACGTCGCATCTTTCTCCCGCTTACGCCGAAGGCGCGCCCCAGATACAGCTCTTCGTGCCTGCCGCACCGGGTGGCGGCTGGGACCAGACGGCGCGCACGATCGACCAGGTGCTGCGCAGTGAAAAGCTGATCTCGGGTTCGCAGATCACCAATGTCGGCGGCGCCGGCGGGACTGTCGGGCTGCCGCAATTCATCAGCCAGTGGAACGGCAAAGGCAATTCCCTGATGGTTGCCGGCATGGTCATGGTCGGCGCCATCATTGCCAACAAGGCCGCGAACAATCTGACGCAAGTCACCCCGATTGCCCGCCTCACCGGCGAGTTCGAGGCCCTGGTCGTGCCGGCGGAGTCACCGTTCAAGACGGCCGCTGATTTCGTCGCCGCGCTCAAGGCCGATCCGACAAAGGTTCCCCTCGCCGGCGGCTCCGCCGGCGGCTCGGATCACATCTTGTTCGGCTTGATTGCCAAGACGGTCGGCGTGCCGGCGACAAACCTGTCCTACGTGCCGTTCGCCGGCGGCGGTGAGGCGTTGTCGGCGCTGCTCGGCAACCAGGTCGCGGCCGGCATCTCCGGCTTTGGCGAGTTCTCCGAGCAGGTCAAGGCGGGCGCGCTGCGGCTGCTCGCCATCTCGGCTGACAAGCGTCAGGACGGCATCGACGCACCGACGTTGAAGGAAGCCGGCATCGATGTCGAACTGTTCAACTGGCGCGGCGTCTTCGCACCGCCCGGCGTTTCCGACGCCGACAAGGCGGCGATGGTCACAATGATCGAGACCATGGCCAAGAGCGATGCATGGGCAACCGAATGCAAAAACCGCAACTGGACGCCCATCCTTTTGACTGGCGACGACTACGCAAAATTCCTCACCGAGGACACGGCCCGCATCACCGCGATCCTCAAGGATCTCGGCCTCGCCTGATGTCTTCAGGGGGCGGTTAGAGTGCCGCCCCCTTCCCATCTCGCCTGCCGCATGGACATATGATGCGGCGAAACTGCGGATGCGGCCGGCTGGAGGATGCCGGCCATCTTGGGAGGATACCGATGAGCACCAGCGACCAGCAGGCGGCGCCGTTGCGCCTTGCCGTGCCGGAATTGTTGATAGGCATCGGGCTCCTGGCCTGCGCCGGCGCCGTCGCCTGGCAGACGCTGGCAATCCCGGTGTCGCCGCTCTACTCCAAGGTCGGCCCGACCGTCTTTCCCTACCTCACCATGTTCGGCCTGGTGGTTCTTTCGCTGTTGCTCATCCTTGCCGCGCTTCGCGGCGGCTGGCAGCCGGAGGAGGAAAAGGAGACGCCGACCGACTGGAAGGCGATGGGCTTCGTCGTCATCGGCCTGATCGCCAATCTGCTGCTCATCCGGCCGCTCGGCTTCACGGCGGCATCCGTCATCATGTTCGTTCTGGTCTGCTACGGCTTCGGCAGCAAGCGCACGCTGCGTGACGCAGTGCTCGGCCTGATCCTGGCGCTGGCCGCCTATTTCGGCTTCGCCAGGGCGCTTGGCGTCAACATCGGTGCCGGTTTCATCGAGAACCAGCTGAACACGGTCATCGATGCGTTCATCACCATGTTGAGGGGCTGACGCCATGGAAACGCTCGGACATCTCGCACATGGCTTCTCGGTTGCCTTCACCCCGGTCAACCTTCTGTGGTGCCTGCTTGGCACCACACTCGGTACCGCCATCGGCGTGCTGCCCGGTCTTGGACCGGCGCTGACCATCGCGCTGCTTTTGCCGATCACCTATCAGGTGGCGCCGGAAGCATCCTTCATCCTGTTCGCCGGCATCTACTACGGCGCCATGTATGGTGGTTCGACGACGTCGATCCTGCTCAACACGCCCGGCGAAAGCGCCACCATCGTCACTGCGTTGGAAGGCAACAGGATGGCGCGCTCCGGGCGCGGCGGCGCGGCACTCGCCACCTCCGCGATAGGCTCGTTCGTCGCCGGCACGATCGGCACGATGGGCGTCGCTTTCCTGGCGCCGGTGGTGGTCAAATTCGCATTGGCCTTTGGTCCGGCCGAATATTTCTCTTTGATGGTGCTGGCCTTCATCACCGTTTCGGCGGTGCTCGGCTCGTCTTCCGTACGCGGCCTGACCAGCCTGTTCGCCGGCTTCGTCATCGGCATGATCGGCGTAGACCTGCAGACCGGCCAGCCACGCTTCACCTTCGGCACGAACGAACTGCTTGATGGCGTCGATGTCATCATTGCCGCGGTTGGCCTGTTTGCCGTCGGCGAGACGCTCTACATGGCCTCGCGCCGCTATGCCGGCAAGGACGAGATCGTGCCGCTGAAGGGCTCGCTCTACATGACGGCGGCCGAGTGGGGGCGTTCGTGGAAACCCTGGCTGCGCGGCGCTGCGATCGGCTTCCCGATCGGCGCCATGCCGGCCGGCGGCGCCGAAATCCCGACCTTCCTGTCCTATGCCATCGAAAAGAAGCTGTCGAAGCACAAGGAGGAGTTCGGCACCGTCGGCGCCATCGAAGGCGTTGCCGGCCCCGAGGCCGCCAACAATGCCTCCGCCGCCGGCGTGCTGGTGCCGATGCTGACGCTTGGCCTGCCGACCTCCGCGACCGCGGCGATCATGCTGTCGGCCTTCCAGAGCTACGGCATCAATCCCGGGCCGCTGCTTCTCACGACCCAGGGCGACCTCGTCTGGGGGCTGATCGCCAGCCTGTTCATCGCCAACGTGATCCTCGTCGTCCTCAACCTGCCGCTGATCGGGCTGTGGGTGCGGTTGCTGAAAATCCCGGCGCCGCAGCTTTATGCCGGCATCCTGGTGTTCGCCACGGTCGGCACCTATGGCATTTCGCAATCGCCCATCGACCTCGTCATCCTCTATCTCCTGGGGGCCGCCGGCTTCCTGATGCGGCGCTTCGATTTCCCGACCGCGCCCGTCATTATCGGCATGATCCTTGGACCGCTCGCCGAAACCCAGTTCCGCCGGGCGATGACCATCTCGAACGGCGACTGGTCGGTGTTTTACACCCACAAGCTGTCGCTGACGCTGCTGACGCTCGCCTTCATCGGCCTCGCCGGCCCGCATATCTGGGCCTTCATCGAGCATCGGCGTCGGCGCGGACCGGAGCATGTGCCCGGCGATGCCTGATCGATCCATGACGCCATGACAGAACTGCTTTCCGGTATTCGCGTCCTCGACCTGACCAATGTGCTGGCCGGTCCCTACTGCGCCTATCAGCTGGCGCTGCTCGGCGCCGATGTGATCAAGGTCGAGGCGCCGCAAGGCGGCGACCTGGCCCGCCAGCTCGGCGGCTCGCCAAAGCTGAACAGCGCCGGCATGGGCGCATCGTTCCTGGCGCAGAACGCCGGCAAACGGTCGGTGGTGCTCGACCTCAAGCAGCAAGCCGATCGCGAGCGCTTTTTCGATCTGGTGGCCAGCGCCGACGCCCTGGTGGAGAATTTCCGCCCGGGCGTGATGGATCGGCTGGGGCTTGGTTACGAGGCGCTGAAGACGGTCCGTCCAGGCCTCGTCTATTGCGCGATATCGGGTTTCGGCCAGACCGGGCCGATGCGCGACAATCCCGCCTATGACCAGATCATCCAGGGCCTGTCGGGGATCATGAGCATCACCGGAACACCGGAAACGGCGCCGCTGCGGGTCGGCTATCCCGTGGCCGACACGCTTGGCGGACTGGTCGGCGCGTTCGCCATCACCTCGGCGCTGGTGCGGCAGAAGACGAGCGGCGAGGGTGCCTTTCTCGACGTCTCGATGCTCGAATGCACACTTTCCGCGCTTGGCTGGCCGGTTTCCAACTATCTGACCGCAGGCATCGACCCCAAGCCGATGGGCAATGAGAACATGACGGCGGCACCCTCCGGTACGTTTCGCACCGGCGACGGGCTCGTCAACATCGCCGCCAACAAGCAGGAGCAGTTCGTGGCGCTGTGCCGGCTGATCGGCCGGCCGGAACTGGCCTCCGATGTCCGCTTTGCCGAGCGCGAGACGCGCAAGCGCAACCGTGCGGCGCTTAAAGTCGAAATCGAGGACGCCCTGGCGGGCGCCTCGGCGGCTGCCTGGGAAGAGATGCTCAATCGCGCCGGCGTGCCTGCCGGCAGGGTGCTGACGATCCCGCAAGTGCTGGCCGAGCCGCAAGTGATCGAACGCCGGGTGACCGCGAATTTTGATGATGTGGCCGGCATGGACAAGCCGCTGACCGTTCTGCGCGGCGGCTTCATGGTCGATGGCGAGGCGCCGTTGCCGACAAAGCCGCCGCCGGCGCTCGGCGAACATATGGGCGAGGTGTTCGCCGACCTGCCACCCCGCGCCAAGACAAAGGCACGCGCATGAGCGACACGGAGAAGACGGGCCGTGAGCGCGGCGAGGAATGGTGGCAGACCGACATCATCGAGATGCGGCCTGGTGTCATCCGGCTGCGCGGCTACGAGATCCAGGATCTGATCGGCCGCGTCAGCTTCCCGGCTGTCATCTGGCTGATGCTGCGCGGCGAACTGCCCGGCGAGGACCAGGCAGAGTTGCTCGGCATTGCCTTGGGAGCCGCCGTCGACCACGGACCGCAGGCGCCATCGATCGCCATCGCGCGCATGGCCGCAACCTGCGGCGTTGGTATCAACAGCGCCATGGCCTCGGCCATCAACGTTCTCGGCGACGTGCACGGTGGCGCCGGCGAGCAGGCGCTTTCCTTCTATGGTGACATTGCCGTGGCAATCGATGCCGGGATGACGCTGAATGAAGCGGTCTCGACACGGCTCGACCGGTTCTTCGCCGAGGAGAAGGGCTATGTGCCGGGGCTCGGACATCGCTTCCATCCCGTCGACCCGCGCGCGCCGCGCTTGCTGGAACTGACCCGCGAATTTGCCGCACGCGGTGCCGTCAACGGACGTTTCGCCGATATTGCAGAAGCGATCGAGGCGGACGTCGCGCGACGCAAGAGGAAAAAAATACCGCTCAACATCGATGGCGCTACCGCCGTCATCTATGGCGAACTCGGTTTTCCGCCAGCGCTGACGCGAGGGCTTTTCGTGCTGTCGCGCTCGGTCGGCATCCTTGCGCATGCCTGGGAGCAGTCGCAGCAGGCCGAGCGAAACAAAGGGCCGCTGCCGCGCGAATGGCTGTGGACCTATACCGGCACGCCGGTGCGGCCGTTTCCCGAAAGCGATGAGCCCGGCGAGTGAGGCTTTACGCCTGGTCCACCTGCAAAGGCTGAGGAAGCTTCAGCGTCTTCACCAACGTTGAAAGATCAGGCTCGTCGATGAGCATGGCTGCGTCGGCTGGCGCCAGCCAGGCCCGCTGGCGTCGTTTGGCTTCCTGCCAGTCGGCCAGTTCCTCGCTCACCTCGAGCAGATAGACGATGACGTCGACGCGGACAAAGCGATTGGCCAGCCGCTTCCAGTAGGAATAGGTGCCCGCCGGCTGCTTCAGCGTCTTGCCGAGCACGCCGGCTTCCTCCTGTGCCTCGATGGTGGCCGCCTTGCGTCCGCTCTTGCCCTTCATCGGCCAGCCCTTGGGGACGATGAAGCGCCTGGTGGTACGCGACGTGACCAGCATGACCTCGATGTCGCCGCGCGCGGTCAGCCGAAAGGGAATAGCCGCCACCTGGCGGATCCTCTCGCCCTTTTTTGCCTTGCGTACGGCCTTTTTCTTGGTGGCTGCCATTCGTCAATCCAGTCGATGCAATGCCGCATAGCGCGACAAGGCATCGTTGCAAAACCAAAACTTTCGCATGTGCCGAAAGACACTCGAAATACTTAAGTCGGCTAAATAAACGAAAAAGGCCTTGATGTCAGCGGCAATTGCTCACGGCGGTGGTGCCGATTATCTGGGTCTGGCAGCTTGGCTTGAGCTGCTGCACGACCGGGGGCGGCTGCTGAACGATCTGGCGGTCCTGGGCGCGGTACTGCTGCTGTTGCTGCTGATATTGCTGCCGTTGTATCCTGTTTTGCAGGATTTGCAGGTCGTTCTGCCGGATCAGCGCATTGTTGCCGGTAGCGGAATTGAGCGCCTGCGCGGAAGCCGGCAGGCAAACGCCCGCCAGCACTGCCGTGGCCAGCATTGCCACTGTGAAGATCGTTGATGGCCGAAGTGCCGACATTCGCTCATTCCCGCGAAAAAACTCTGCCCACTGATATAGGATGTTTGCGCGGCGATGCCATGGCCAGCGGGTCGAGCATCACGAAATCGGGCAGTCCGATCGCTTTGTTCTGCGATTCCCGCTGCGAACCGCAGATAGTCGTCATATGACGACTATGAAACGTCGGTGGCTTTGGCCAGTGTCCGCACGTAAATTTTCGGTTTCATCCGGCATAAGTTAATGCATTCTAATTGAGTCAGAGCTCCGCAAGTGGGAATGCGGATGCTCTGTTTTAATGCATTGAACCTTATTGCGCAGTGCCGGCATCCTTATTGCAATTGCATGAGCATAGCGGTGGCGTCGCCTTAAGCAGGCATTGAGGCGCGCCCCCGTAAAACGGGGGGTAAGTGCATGGCTTTGTTTTCAAAGCGTGGTGGCTTTGCCATCAAACGCGCATTCGCGGTTCCGGGTTCCGGTATCGACGCTGCCAATGCCCATGTGGCAGAGGTATCCCAGCAAGCAGGGCTTGCCCGCCAAGCGCTGCCCGGCAGTTCGCCTTGTTCGCTTCGTGCGGCGCAAGCGTGGACTTTGTTCAAACTTGGACCGGTGGCACGTGCGCAAGAAGCGTCTGGCTCGGGTCGCCGTCGCCGGCCAGGTGTGATTGCCGGACGGTTGATGGTCCTTCTCGGCGCCACCGCGCTGGTGGGTTTTCCGCCGATACCGGCGGCGCATGCTCAGTTCGTCATAGACGAGAACGGCCCGGATGCTCCGGACAGGGGACCTGGTGGCTTTGACGCAGATGGCGATAATGGCGATCCCGGCGGATCGATTACAAATGCGACTCCTGGAGCCGTAAACAACACCCCGCAGATAAACGTCAACGCATCTGGATTTGTCGGCACTGCCAATGGCGGCGATGGCGGCGACGGCGGCGAAGGCCTGGCTGGAACGCCCATTGAAACCAATGGTGGTGAGGGCGGCAATGGCGGCGTGGGTGGATCCGTCGACATTCTCAACAACGCTGTGATTTCGACCATCGGCACGGGACATCATGGCTTCGAAGCTTCTGCGGTCGGTGGCAATGGCGGCAGTGGCGGCGGCGCCCTTCCGGCGATCGCGAACCTCGGCGGCGACGCCGGAAGCGGCAACACCGGCGGCAGCGCCAACGCCGTTGCGTCTGGCACCAGCGACATCACGACGACGGGCGACTTCTCCTACGGCATCTTTTCCAACGCCAGCGGCGGCAATGGCGGCCAGGGCGGTGACAACATCGTCAGTCTCGGCGTCGATGCTGGTGACGGCGGTGATGGCGCTTCCGGCGGCACCGCATCGGCAAGCAACGCCGGCAAGGTGGAAACATCGGGATTGGCCTCTTATGGCATGCTGGTGCGGTCGGCAGGTGGTGTGGGTGGCAATGGCGCCGATGGCGTCGGGGTCGTCAGCGGCGGCGGCAATGGCGGCGGCGCCACTTTGGGCGGAAATGCCACGGGCAGCAATTCGGGCGGCATCATAACGCATGGTGATTTCGCCAGCGGCATGGCCGTCCAGTCGGTCGGCGGCGGCGGTGGTGGCGGCGGCGACGCCTTCGGCCTGTTCGGCGGCGGTGGCACCGGCGGCGCAGGCAATGATGGCGCCAATGCAACCGGTACCAACACCGGCAACATCACCACCGATGGTCGGGGTGCTATTGGCATGCTGGTCGAATCGGTCGGCGGCGGCGGTGGTGACGGCGGCGGGGCAGCCGGCATCGTGTCGATCGGCGGCACAGCCGGCGGCGGCGGCAAAGGCGGGACTGTCATCGCCAATGTCGGCGGCACGATAACAACTGGCGCTGACGGCAGCGGCGATGGCGCGCATGGCGTTCTGGCACAGTCGGTCGGTGGTGGGGGCGGCAATGGCGGCTTTGCCCTGTCGGTCGCCCCGGCAGTCGCTGTCGCGATCGGCGGCGGCGGCGGAACCGGCGGCAATGCCGGAGCCGTCAACGTCAACCAGGCCGCGACCGGTCCGACGGTCGACACCAACGGTCGTTCGGCCATCGGCATCCTCGCACAGTCTGTGGGTGGTGGCGGCGGCAATGGCGGTGGCGCCTTTGCGCTTGGCGGCATCGTGTCTGTTTCGGTGGGCGGCAGCGGCAGCGCGGCCGGCAACGGAGACGAGGTCACCTACAACATCGCAAACGCCAAGGTCACGACGCGCGGCACCGATTCCATCGGCATCCTCGCCCAGTCGGTGGGCGGCGGCGGCGGCAATGGCGGCTTCGCTCTCGGTGGCGCGGGTCTCGTGGCTGTCGGCGTCGGCGGCTCGGCTGGTTCAGGCGGCTTCGCCAGGAAAGTCGACGTCACCACCGGCGGCTCGGTCGAAACCCTGCAGGACCGGTCGGCAGGCATCGTCGTCCAATCGCTTGGCGGCGGCGGCGGCAATGGCGGCTTTGTCGTAGAAGGCGCCCTCTTCGGAGCGAGCGTTGGAATCGGCGGCAAGGGCAGCGGCGGCGGCGATGGCGGCGACGTGTTCTTCCGCACCGCCAATGGCGGCCAGCAATCGATCATCACGCGCGGCACCGACTCGATCGGCCTCGTCGTACAGTCGGTCGGCGGCGGTGGCGGCAATGGCGGCTTCGTCGGCACGTTTGGCGCGATCGCCAATCTGGGCATCGGTGGTGGCGGCGGCGCGGCAGGCGCGGGCAAGGCAGTCGATGCGACCTATAATGGTTCGGTCGAAACCTTCAAGGAAAGGTCGGCCGGTATCATCGTGCAATCGATCGGTGGCGGCGGCGGCAATGGCGGCGGCGTCATCGGTGTCGGCCTTGGCCTGACCGTCGGCATCGGCGGCAGTGGCGCGGGCGGCGGCGCCGCGGGCAAGGTCGTCTACAACTCCACCACCACGAATATCACAACCCACGGCGCCGACTCCGCTGGCCTGATCATTCAATCGATCGGCGGCGGCGGCGGCAATGGCGGCTTTTCGTTCAATGGCGCTATCGCTGCGACCATCGGCATCGGCGGCAAAGGCGGAGGGGCCGGCGAGGCCGAGACGGTCAGGGCCACAATTGGCGGCGGCTTGATCCATACGATCGGCGATCGCTCGACGGGCATTATCGCGCAATCCATCGGCGGTGGCGGCGGCACGGGCGGCGGTTCCGCAGGACTGAACCTGGGCCTCGGCATCGGGATCGGTGGTAAGGGCGCCGGCGGTGGCAGCGGCAAGACCGTTGATGTCATCAACGGCGCCGTCGTCCAGACCGAAGGTATTCAGTCGCACGGCATCATGGCGCAGTCGGTCGGCGGCGGCGGCGGCTCCGGCGGCTTTGCGGTGACGGTTGGCGGACCTTCCTTCTCGCTGGGCGGCAATGGCAGTTCCGGTGGTGGCAGCCAGAAAGTCTATGTCGAAAATACGGCTCGGATCACCACTGACAGGGACCTCTCGATCGGCATCTTCGCGCAGTCGGTCGGTGGTTCAGGTGGTGATGGAGGCTTGGCGGGCGCCGGTGGTGCCTTTGCGGCCGTCGCTGTCGGTGGCCAGGGCGGCGCTGGCGGGGCAGGTGGCCAGGTCGAGGTCAAAAACACCGCAAACATAACCACCAAAGGCGCGCTCGCGCACGGCATCCTGGCGCAATCGGTCGGCGGCGGCGGCGGCAATGGCGGCAGCGCCGGTGCGGTCGCGGTTGGTATATTCGGTGCGGCTGGCGTCGCGATCGGCGGCGGCGGCGGCGATGCGAACCTGAGCGATCAGGTTACCGTCACCCACAAGGGCGACATCCACGTCGGCGGCGCGGGCGCGAAGGCCATCCTGGCGCAATCGGTCGGCGGTAGCGGCGGCAATGGCGGCAATGCCTATTCCGGAGCCTTCAGCGCCGGTTTCTACGCATCGGCAGCGGTCGGCGTTTCGGTTGGCGGCGAGGGCGGCGATGGCGGCCCTGGCGGCAAGGTTACGGTCAGGGCGGACGGCAACATCATCGCCGACACCGACGCGGTCGGCTCGGGCGGCATCGTGGCACAGTCGATTGGCGGCGGCGGCGGCAATGGTGGCCGTGCGGCCACGATGGCCGGCTCGGTCAGCAACGGCGTCAATGTCAGCCTCGGCGTTACTGTCGGCGGCTGGGGCGGCGACGGTGGCAGGAGCGACCTGGTGATCGTCGATACCGGCCTCAGCGGCGGCGGCAGCATCGTCACCAAGGGTTACCAGGCTGGCGGCATTCTTGCCCAGTCGGTTGCCGGCAGCGGCGGCAATGGCGGCGATTCCTGGGCGGCGGCTGGCGGTTACGGCGTCAATGTCAGCGTTAACGCGACCGTCAGCATCGGCGGTGGCGGCGGCGACGGCAATGTCAGCGACGATGTGCTCGTCCACAATGCCATGACGGTGCAGACGGATGGCGACATGAGCGCGGCGATCCTTGCGCAGTCGATCGGCGGCGGCGGCGGCAATGGCGGCTCGACCAACGGTGCGACCGCCGATCTGGGCGGCGGCCAAGGCGTCAACGTTGCGGCCAACGTGACCGTCGGAGGCGGGGGCGGCACCGGCAATATCTCCGGCGCGGTCGACGTGATCAACACCGGCAATTTGACGACCAAGGGCGATTTCTCCTCAGGCATCGTCGCGCAATCGCTGGGCGGCGGCGGCGGCATGGGCGGATCGAGCAACGCCAAGGCGTTCCACCTTGGCGGCACCAGCGAGACGAGTGTCACCGTCAATGTCGGCATTGGCGGTTCGGGCGGCTCCGGCAACGATGCGGCGTTGTTCCGCCTGGATGACGGCAACAACGTCATCGGCGCCGGCGTGCATGTCGACAATTCCGGGGTAATCCGGACCCAGGGCTTCAATTCCATCGGTATCCTGGCGATGTCGGTCGGCGGCGGCGGCGGCGGCGGCGGCGCGGCTTCGACCGACGAGGAGATCGTTGGCGGAGGCAGCGAAGGCGAGACGTCCGTCGGCATCGGCGCGGCGATCGGCCTCGCCGCGGGTGGTGCCGGCAATGGCGGCACGGTCTCTGTTACCAACCGGAGCCTGATCGTGACCGACGGCGCCGATTCGTATGGTATCAGCGCCAACTCGATCGGCGGCGGTGGTGGTGTCGGCGGCTCGGCGACATCGGGCGTATTGGGTAAATATGCGATCGGTGGGGCGCTTGGCGGGGCAGGCGGCGGCGGTGGCAGCGCTTTCCAAGTCGACGTCTTCAATCTCGCCACGGCCGGCATCTGGACCCAGCAGGAGCGTTCCATCGGCATCTTCGCACAGTCGGTGGGTGGCGGCGGTGGCGCCGGTGGCGCCGGCGAAAGCACCGGTCACACCGATGAATCGGAAGTCAGTGTCAACCTGTCACTGGGCGGGTCCGGCAACGTTGGCGGTAACGGTGGCAAGGTCAATGTCGAAAACAGCGGCTGGATCCTGACCGAGAAGGCCTATTCGCACGGCATACTGGCGCAGTCGATCGGCGGCAGCGGCGGCGTCGGCGGCGCTTCGGGCACCTCGGCCAAGGACTCCAATGTGGCCATAACCTTGAGCCTCGGCGGCGCCGGCGGCACCGGCGGCAAGAGTGGCGAAACCGTTCATGTGACTAATTTCGGGTCGGGCGAGATCCTGACCAAGGGCGATAATTCGCACGGCATCTTCGCGCAATCGGTGGGCGGTGGCGGTGGCGCGGCGGGCGCCGGCTCGACCGAGACAGGCAGCGCGGAAACGTCGGTGACGCTGGCGATCGGCGGGCTGGGCGGTGGGGGCAGCAGCGGTGGCGACGTAATCGTCGACAATCATGGCAAGATCACCACGCTCGGCTTTCTTTCGCACGGCATTTTCGCGCAATCGGTAGGCGGTGGCGGCGGTGCTTCGGGTGCCGCGGCCAACGCTTCGGAGGCCGACATGACGATCGGCGGCGCGATTTCTCTGCCGAGCGGCGACGGCTCCAATGGCGGCCATGTCACGGTCAACAATGACGGCATCATCGAAACCTGGAAGGATGGAGCGCTCGGCATTTTCGCCCAGTCCGTCGGCGGCGGCGGCGGTTATGGCGGCGTGGTATCGGCCGACACGGCGGGAGACGAGTCGGTTGCGCTGCAGCTTGGCGGCTTCGGCGGCAATGGCGGCAATGGCGGCAAGGTCGATGTCACGGTTTCCGGCACCATCATCACCCATGGCGAGCGCGCGCATGGCGTGGTCGCGCAATCGGTCGGCGGCGGTGGCGGCTATGGCGGCGACGCCAAGGGCAAGAGCTCGAATGCGTTGGCCATTGGCGGTCTCGGCGGCAATGGCGGCGATGGCGGCGATGGCGGCGATGTTACCGTCATCCGCACCGGCACGATCACGACGACGGGCAAGGATTCCATCGCCATCATCGCGCAGTCGGTCGGTGGCGGCGGCGGCATCGGTGGTGCCGGTTTCGGCCGCTTTGGCGCCGACGACGACGGCGGCGGGCCAAACGCCATCGGCTTCAACACGCCTGGTGGCACCAAGGGCACCGGCGGCAAGGTAACCATCATCCAGTCCGGCGCCATTGAGACCGATGGCGACCGTGGCCACGGCGTCGTTGCCCAGGCGGTGGGCGGTGGCGGTGGCGCCGGCGGCATGGATTCGCTGGCCATGGGCCAGTCGGCGGCCGGCTCGCAAGGTGGTATCGGCGACGCTGCGGCGTCGGCCGCTAGCACGGACAGCCAGGTCTGGGTCAAGGGCGCAAGTTCGTATGCGATGTTCGGCCAGAGCGCGACAGGCGACGGCAATGCCCATGCGGTCGATCTGACGGCGGGTGACAGCCTGTTCGCGCAAGGTGCGGATTCCGTGGCTGTCTATGGCGAGAGCACGGCCAAGGGCGCCAAGGGCAACATCACCATCAACCTGAATGGCCAGTACACGATCGGCGGTGCCGGAACCGGCGTGGCGGCGATGCTTGTCGGGGGCGCAGACAACACGTTGAACAACCACAGCCTGCTCTATGCGATGGGGGCAACGCCGAGTTTCACCATCCAGGCGTCGCAATTTCAGGCATTCCAAGCCTTCCTGTTGGCGCCCGGTCCCGTCGTGCCGACGAATGCGATCCTGGAATCGCTTCTGGACGATTTCAGCCCACTGGCTATCACCGGCACATCGGGCGATGACCATGTGGAGAATTCGAAGATTGCCGACACGCTCGGACGGGTGATCGGCAACATGGACCTCGGCGGCGGCACGAACAGCTTCCACAATATCGCCGACGCCTCGATGGTCGGCCTCAAGACCATCGATCTCGGCGGCGGCAAGTTCACCAATGACGGGCTGTTTACCAACCAGGGCATCGGCGTCGTGGCCAAAGTGGATGTCACGGGCGGCTTCACGCAGATATTCTCGGGCGACTTCGTCACCGACGTCGATCTCAACAACCAGATCACGGATGCCCTGGCACTAACGGTGGCCGGAGACTTCGATGGTGAGGCGCCGTTGAATTTCCTGTCGATCGACAAATTGTTCGCCGAATATGTGCTGGCCACCGGATCGGCGATGACCGATTCCGGCATCACGCCCACGACGCTGCATCCGGCGGTCGGCTTCAATTTCCTGACCAAGGTGGTCGGCGGAACGGATCTGGTTCTCTATGCCGACAATCCGACTTTCCTGGAGTTGGCACAGGATCCTAACTCCGGCACGACCGATCCCGGCGTCTTCCAGATGGCGCAGTATCTCGATGATGTCGAGGCTTCTTCGAGCCCAGACAATCCGATGGCGCTGTTGATCAACATGCTGCGCTTCCTGCCCGATGAAATGGAGCTCGGCTCGGCCCTGACGCGGCTGACGCCGCACTATGCCGTGCACACATTCGAGATGATCAACCGCTCCACGGACATCATGCTGGAGGCCGCGCGCGAATGCACCGGCGTTCCCGCCTACAAGGATCCCGACGGACGTTGTGTCTGGGCGTCGATCAGTCCGCAAGCCGAGTACAGCCGCGACGCTGGGGCCGGCACCACCAGCCGAGACGACGTCATGAAGACGATGTCGCTTGGCGGCATTGGCGAGGTCAGCCAGCACTGGTCGCTCGGCGCAACGATAGGCCGGACCGAATTCGACTCGAAGATCGATTTCAACGGCGAATTGCTGTCGGCCACGACAGGCGAATCCTGGCAGGCGTATGCGCTGGCGAAATATGCCGACAAGAACTACTTCATCGACTTCGCACTCGGCGGCGGCACCGGCTCCTTCAAGGGCGAGCGCGATACGCATCTCGATCAGGTGGCCTTCATTCCGGGCGAAACGCTGATCGGCGATTATCTGCCGGAGGCATTGCTGCCTGGCATCGGCAACAGTGTCACCTACACGCAGAAAACCGCCCAGTTCGGCGGTTCGGCGCGGCTCGGCATAACGCAGGAGATGGGTGTTTTCTACCTGCAGCCGACCCTGCAGTTCGACGCGCGCTGGCTGCGTGTTTCCGGCAAGGAAGTGGGCTCGGTTGCCGCCTTCAACTTCGACGGCAGCGCCAACATGTATTATTCGGCGACGCCGGCTTTCGAGATCGGTACCGACATTGCACTCAGCGACATTGCCAGCCTTCGCGTCTACGGCAAGGCTGGCGTGGAGTTTTCCGACAAGGAGTGGGAAATCGAAGGTCGCTTCGCGGCGGCGGAGAATCTGCCTGGCAACCCCGCATTGCACTTGACGGAGGCCGTCGATTCGCCGCTCTATCGGGTCGGCGCCGGCCTTGAGCTGAACGGCGTCAATGGCGTCGGCATGTCCGTCAGATATAATGGCGCCTTCGGCGAAACGGTTAAACAGAACGCGATCAGCGCGTCTCTCAAGGTCAGTTTCTAGCTGGTCCGAGGCGGAGCCGGGCGGGAGGGATCTTGATGAGGAAGTACGCGTATTTCGTGGCGATGCTGGGTGTTGCCTGCACCGTCGGCGTGGCGGCCGTGGCGGCGCAAACCAAGAGCGACAAGGCGGTCGCGGCACCCGCTGCCGCGGATGCGCCGCAGTTGCCCGGCGGCGCGTCGGCACTGTCTGAAACCCACGGCGACTGGACGGTCAATTGCCAGATATCGGGCACGGCCAAGACCTGCAGCCTGTCGCATCAGCAATTCAACAAGCAAAGCAATCAGCGGCTGCTGGCGATCGAGCTGTCGAGCAAGACCGGCGAGGATGCCACGGGCACGCTTGCGTTGCCGTTCGGCCTGGCGCTGGCCAAGGGGGTCAGCCTGACCATCGACGATCAGAAGCTGGACGGCAGCCTGGCGTTCAACACCTGCCAGGTCGTCGGCTGTCTGGTGCCGGTGGTGTTCGATGCGACTGTCACGCCGCTGCTGAAATCAGGCACCACACTGAAGATCGACGCTTTCGCGGCAGATACCGGACAAGCGGTGAACTTTTCCATTCCGCTCAACGGCTTCGCCGGCGCGCTTGCCCGGACCGCGCAGCTTTTGACCAATTGATGTAGAGCCGCAGGACTTAAAGCGCTGCCTGAAATGTCGTCTCGCGGCAGGGCAGTGCGTCACTGCCTCAGAACGTCTCTGCGTCGGTTCAAACGATGATGGTTTTAAGCCTTTCGGCGATCAAGGCGGCGAGCCGCGCCGCCACATCGTCCTTGCTCATCTCCGGCCATTCCTCGACGCCAGCCTTTGACACGATCCGCACCCGGTTGCGATCGCCGCCCATCACGCCCGAAGAACCGACGCCGCTTCCCTGCGACACGTCGTTGGCGACGATGAGATCGGCGCCTTTTTTCTTGAGTTTGGCCTCGGCGTTGCGCAGGAGATCCTGCGTCTCGGCGGCGAAGCCGATAACCAGGCCGGGTCGCTGGCTGTGATGGCCGACGCCGGCGAGAATGTCGGGATTTTCGACCATGCGCAGCACCGGCGGCCCTTCGCCGGCGACCTTTTTGGTCTTCTCACCGGCTGAATTCTCGGTTCGCCAGTCGGCAACGGCGGCGACGAACACCGCCGCGTCTGCGGGCAGGAGCTGTTCCACCGCGTCGCGCATCTCTCGCGCACGTTCGACATGGATGGTCTTCACGCCAGCCGGATCGGCAATGCCGACAGGACCGGAGACGAGGTGCACATCGGCGCCGAGCCTGGCCAGTGCTGCCGCTATGGCATGGCCCTGCTTGCCGGACGAACGGTTGGCGATGTAGCGCACCGGGTCGATGGGCTCATGCGTGGGGCCGGAGGTGACGATGATCCTGCGCCCCGACAGCGGCTTCGGGCCGACGTCGAGCAGTGCCTCGATCGCGGCGACGATCTCCAGCGGCTCGGCCATGCGGCCTTCGCCGGCTTCATTGCTTTCGGCCATCTCGCCCCTGGCCGGACCGACGAAGGTGACGCGGTCTTTCTGCAGCGTCGCGCGGTTGCGGCGGGTGGCCGGATGCGCCCACATTCTGGGGTTCATGGCCGGCGCCATCAGCACCGGCTTGTCGGTGGCGATGAGCACCGTGGAGGCCAGATCGTTGGCGTGGCCATTGGCGAGCTTGGCCATCAGGTCGGCGGTGGCGGGCGCCACCACCAGCAGATCGGTCTCTCGCGACAGCCTGATGTGGCCGACATCGTGCTCGTCCTGGCGGTCGAACAGTTCGGTAAAGACATGGTCGGCGGAGAGCGCGCCGGCCGACAGCGTGGTGATGAATTCCTGCGCGGCCGATGTCATGACCACCCGAACCGCGGCCCCGCGCTCGCGCAGCCGGCGGATGAGATCGAGCGCCTTGTAGGCGGCGATGCCGCCGCCGATGATGAGCAGGATGCGCTTGCCGGAGAGGCTCATGCCCAAGACCAGTTCTTATCGAGTGTCATGCCGGCTTCAGCGCCGGTTCGATATCGGTATGGATGAAATCATTGCCCTTGAAAAGCAGCGGCAGGTTTCGCGTCCTGGCGAGAGCGTAGGAAAAACAGTCGCCCATGTTGAGTTTGGCGGGATGGCCAGTGCCGCGGCCATAGAGGGCATAGGCTTCAATGCCGGCCTGTGCATGTTCGGCAGTGAGAGCGACGATCGTGACTTTCAGTCTTTCTAGAAGGCCTCTCAACTCAGCTGTGCCGGCCGCCCCATAACGTCCGACGACGACCGTGCCACATTCCATCAGGGTCGCGGCGCTCATAAACATCAGCTGATTTCCGGCGAGGCGCTGGGCTATCACCGGTGCATCAGGCTCCTGCTTGAGGATGGCCAAAATCGCGGAGGTGTCGATCACCACAGTCAGTCCTCCTCGATGAAGGACCAGAGCTCATCCGTTAGTTTTTTCTGGTCGAAGTCCACTTTTCGCAATCGTCGACCGAATTCGAGGATTTCCTCTGCCGTGACGACATCGTCGTCGTGCTTGTTGACTGCCGCTACATCCTTCAACAACAGGGTTCTTGCCTCCTGCTCCATTGACACGCCATGTCTGGCGGCCTGCTCGCGCAGCCTTTGCTTCAAATCCTCGTCGAGATTGCGGATCGTTAGGGTGCCCATGGCTATTCCTGCATTCTTGCGATTGATTGATCCTTGGGTTTTTCCCCAGATGCCAAACCCGTTCGGTCGAACCCTTTTGTGGTCGGCAGCCCAACGGATGCGGCGAGCACGTCCCGCGCTTCCTGCTCCATGGAAACGCCCCGCGCGGCGCCGCGCTCGCGTAGCCGCCGCATGACATGGTCTTCCAGATTGCGGACGGTAATCCTCGCCATATGCACACTCCTACGTAGAATATAGCGATCTCGATTTCCGACTGCAATGACAGCATTGCTGTCATTGCCTGCACTCAGATCAACTTCCAGGCGATATAAACCAGCGTCAACGCAATCACCCAGAGTGCCCAACGGCCGGAGCGGCTGTAGCGCGCCTCGGCCTTGCCGATGGCGTCGGCGGTGGTCTCGTCGAAGCGCAGGCCGTGCTCGGCCATCAGGTCGATCTCGCGCGACAGCCGGTCGGTGCGCGCCGCAAGCTCGGGCACCTGACGGGCCAGCGTGAGCAGCGCCCTGGCGCCGTCTCGCACATCGATCATCATGCCACGCGGCCCAAGATTGCCTGATATCCAGTCGCCGACCACCGGCTCGGCCGTCTTCCACATGTTGAAGGCCGGGTCGAGCGTGCGCGCCACGCCCTCGACCACCACCATGGTCTTCTGCAACAGGATCAATTCGGGCCGCGTCGCCATGTCGAAGAGTTCGGTGACCTCGAACAGCAGCGTCAGAAGCTTGGCCATCGAGATGGTCTCGGCCGGCTGGCCATGGATCGGCTCCCCGATCGCCCGGATCGCCTGCGCGAAGGCTGCGACATTGTGCTGGCGCGGCACATAGCCGGCCTCGAAATGGACCTCGGCGACACGCAGATAGTCGCGCGTGATGAAGCCGTAGAGAATTTCGGCGAGGAAGCGGCGCTCCTTCTTGCCGAGCCTGCCGGCAATGCCGAGATCGACGGCAACGATGGTGCCGTTTGCCTCGACGAACAAATTGCCCGGATGCATGTCGGCATGGAAGAAGCCGTCGCGCAGGGTGTGGCGCAGGAACGACTGGATGAGGTTGGCTGCGATCGCCTTCAAATCGTGGCCGGCGGCTTCCAGGCCGGCAATGTCGTTCATCTTGACGCCGTCGACCCACTCCATGGTCAAGACGTCGCGGCCGGTGCGCTCCCAGTCGACGGACGGCACGCGAAAGCCGGGGTCGTCCCTGGTGCTTTCGCCGAGTTCCGAGAGAGCCGCCGCCTCGAGGCGAAGATCCATCTCGATCTTGGTGGTCTGCGCCAGCGTCTGGGTGACCTCGACCGGCCGCAGCCGGCGGGACGAGGGGATGTATTTCTCCTGCAGGCGAGCGGCGAGGAAATAGCTTTCGAGATCCTGGAAGAAACGGCGGCGCACGCCGGGCCGGATCACCTTGACCGCCACCTTGGTGGCAATGCCGTCATGGACAGCGTCGGCGGCATGGACCTGGGCGATGGAGGCGGCGGCGACCGGGTCGCCGAATTGCGTATAGAGATCGCCGATCTTGCGCCCGAGCGAAGCCTCGATCGCCTCGATGGCCTCGGCCCGGGGGAAGGTGTGCATCTTATCCTGCAACGTGGCGAGATCGAGCGCCATGTCGTTGCCGACGACGTCGGGCCGTGTCGCCAGGAACTGGCCGAGCTTTACATAAGATGGACCGAGCCGGACGACCGCCTTGGCCAGCCGGTCGCTGCGCTCATAGGCCAGCGCGCGGCGGCGGGTGAACAGCCGCGCCATCCGCCATCCGAACTTCGGCAGGCCGGACAGTTCCTCACCCGGCAGAGCGGCGACGACACCCTCGCGGACCAGCACCCAGCCGGCCCTTACGAGCCGGAATCCTGCACTGACATTGCTCATGGCAGCGCCAATCCTGCCGGCTCTTTGAACCGGCATAGCACGTGTAGATTGTGAGAAATGCGGTCCGGCTTCAAAGCTTCCAGCCCGAATGAAGCGCTGCAATACCGCCGGAGTAGTTGCGGAAGGAAACGCGGTCGAAGCCGGCGCGGGAAATCATCGTCGCGAAATTCTGCTGATTGGGAAACCTGGCGATCGATTCGACCAGATAGGAATAGGGTTCGCCGTCGCCAGTGACCATCTTGCCGATCTTTGGAATGGCGTTGAACGACCAGGCTTCGTAGGCCTTGTCGAGAAGCGGCATCTCGACCTCGGAAAACTCCAGGCACAGGAAGCGCCCGCCGGGCTTCAGCACGCGAAACGCTTCGCCCAAGGCCACCTCGATGCGCGGCACGTTGCGGATGCCGAAAGCGATGGTGTAAGCGTCGAATGTGGCATCGGCAAAGGGCAGTTCCTCGGCATTGGCCTCGACGAAATCGGTGTTGCCGGACAGGCCCTTCTTTTCGGCCCGGTCGCGGCCGACGGCCAGCATCGAGCCATTGATGTCGAGCACGGTGGCATGGGCATTGCCGTGGCTGGCATCGACGATGCGGAAGGCGATGTCGCCGGTGCCGCCGGCAACGTCCAGCACGCGCCAGCCGATCCTTTTGGGAGGATTGAGCCAGGTGACCATGGCGTCCTTCCACAGCCGGTGCAGGCCGGCCGACATCAGATCGTTCATCAGGTCGTAGCGGTTGGCGACCTTGTGGAAAACATCGTTGACCAGGGACTGCTTGTCGCCAGCCCCGACACGCTTGAAACCATAGGAGGTTTCCATGCCGCCCGCGGCCGTGGTTCTCTCAACTGACATTTTTTTGATCCGTCATAAAACCGGCGGGACCATAGCCGATCGATGGTGCGGGCGCTATTGTTTAAGGCGCGGTGTTCAGCCGCGCTTCCAGGTGGCGGGTTTTCGAGACCTGGACGGATCGACGGGATGGTTGAATGCCTTTGAAAGCGGAACTGCACTGCCACATCGAAGGGGCAGCGGCGCCCGAACTCGTCATCCGCCAGGCGCAGAAATACGGCAAGGACACCTCGCCCTATATCCAGAACGGTTCCTTCGTCTGGCATGATTTCACCTCCTTCCTGGCGGCTTATGATTTTTCCGCCGATCTGTTCCGGACCGAGGAGGACTATGCGCGGCTGGCCGACCATTATCTGACCAGTCTCGCTCGCGACGGCGCCATCTATTCCGAGGTGTTCACCTCGCCGGACCACGCGAAAAAGGCCGGCCTGTCGCCCAAGGCCTATACCGATGCGCTCGGCGAAGGCATGGCCCGCGCCAAGGCCAAGACCGGCATCGAGGGCCGCATGATCGTCACCGGCGTGCGCCATGTCGGCGTCGAGTCGATCGAGCAGGCGGCGCGCTTCGCGGCGCGCTGCGGGCATCCGCTGGTCACCGGTTTCGGTGTCGCCGGCGATGAGCGCATCGGCGATATGGAGGACTATGTCAGGGCTTTCGAGATCGCCCGCGAGGCCGGGCTCGGCATCACCATCCATGCCGGCGAATTGACGGGCTGGGAGACGGTCCAGGCGGCGCTCGATCATATCCGTCCGTCCCGCATCGGCCATGGCGTGCGCGCCATCGAGAACCCGGACCTCGTCCGGCGCATCGCCGACGAGGGCGTCGTGCTGGAATGCTGCCCCGGTTCCAACATCGCGCTCAAAGTGTTCGACAGTTTCGCCGATCATCCATTTCCGGCCCTGCAGGCGGCCGGCTGCAAGGTGACGCTCAATTCCGACGATCCGCCCTATTTCTGGACCTCGCTGAAGCGGGAATACGACATTGCCGCCGAGCATTTCTCGATGAACGAAAAGGCGCTGGCCGCCGTCACCCGCACCGCCATCGAAGCCGCTTTTGTCGATAGAAAGACGAAGACCGCGCTTCTTGCCCGGTTGAACAGCGCGGCACGCTGATTTCCGCCGACAAAGCTGTGGTCGGTGCGGGCCAGCGGTTCCTTGGCCGGCGCATTGCCGCTAGGGTTCGCTCAGGCAGCTTGAAGCGCGGCGCGTCCGAAAGGGCCATGCGCGCATTTTCGGGCGCAGGCATCAGGAGAACACCATGCAGGGCGTCACCGTCGTCGACCACCCGCTTGTCCAGCACAAGCTGACCATCATGCGCAAGAAGGAAACCTCGACGGCCGGCTTTCGCCGGCTGCTGCGCGAAATCTCGCTGCTGCTAGGCTACGAGGTCACCCGCAACCTCGAACTGACGACGACGACCATCGAGACGCCGATGGAAACCATGGAAGCGCCGACGCTTGAGGGCAAGAAGCTGGTCTTTGCCTCCGTGCTGCGCGCCGGCAACGGCTTGCTGGAAGGCCTGCTCGACCTGGTTCCGGCGGCCCGCGTCGCCCATGTCGGTCTCTACCGCGATCACGAAACGCTGGAAGCGGTCGAATATTTCTTCAAGGCGCCGAGCGATCTCGCCGACCGGCTGGTGATCGTCGTCGATCCGATGCTGGCCACCGCCAATTCGGCGATCGCGGCGATCGACAAGCTGAAAGAGCGCGGCGCCACCAACATCCGTTTCCTTTGCCTGCTGGCGGCGCCCGAAGGCATCGAACGCTTTCTCAAGGCGCATCCGGACGTTCCCGTCTTCACCGCTTCGATCGACCGCCAACTCAACGAGAAGGGCTACATCATGCCCGGCCTCGGCGACGCCGGCGACCGCATGTACGGGACCAAGTAATACCAGGCAAAGTCACCTGGTGCGATTTACCAAACGTTTACGCAAAGGCGCGGTTTTGACGCGCGTTAAAGCGGCAAACACCATCCGGGTCTAACGATCGGCTGTCACTACGGCGCCGCGCGTCCATTTCGGACGCGCAAAGGACGCTGTAGCACTTTGATTTGCGCGTGAGCCTTTCCGAAAATCGATCCCGATTTCCGGGGGTCATGCGGCGAGGCCGATCCATGCTGCGCAAACTTCTGATCCTCGCCGTTTTCGCCGGTTCATCGGCATCGATACCGATCGTGTATCAGTCCAATCCGCAACTCGTCGAAAACCTGCTGAGGTCGGCGGTGCCGGGCAAACAAACGGTCGAAGCCCAACCAGACGTCAATCTGGCATCGGTGCCCAACAAGCCCGCGGCCCCGCTGCCGATGGGCCGCAAGGTGGTCGTCGCGGCAGACGAGCGCGGACATTTCTCATCGGCTTTCAAGTTCAACGGGCGCCAGGTCGACGGCATGATCGACACCGGCGCCACGCTGGTCGCCATCAACATGTCGACGGCACGCCGAATCGGCTTGTCGCTGAATGCTTCGGACTTCAGCCACGAGGTCAACACGGCCAACGGCACCATCAAGGCGGCCGTGGCCATGATCGACCGCCTGCAGATCGGCAACATCACGGTCAATGACGTCCAGACCATCGTGCTCGACGACAGGGCGCTGCGCACCAATCTGATCGGCATGAGCTTTCTCAACCGGCTCGACAAATACCAGGTCGAGAACGGCACGCTGCTGCTCGTCCAGTAAGGCTATTCGTTTTCCGCAATTTCCAAGGGAAAGCGCTATGCGCTTTCCCGGGAAAACCGGTCCACCACTTTTCCTGGAATTGCTTCAGCCGCGCGGCAGAATCCGCCGGATGACCGACTTGTCGGCGGGCGGCTTCGAGGCGCCGACCGTATAGGCCGAAAGCACGGTAGCCGCGGCGGCCTCGGCATCGGCCGATGAGCGGGCATGGATCAGCGCCAGCGTCTCGCCGGCCCCAACCTCCGCACCGACCGGCAACAGCCTGGTGATGCCGACCGCGGGGTCGATCTTGTCGTCCGGCCGCGTGCGTCCACCTCCCAGGCCGACCACGGCGAGCCCGATATCGCGGGTGGCGATGCCGGTGACGAAGCCGTTTGCGGTCGCCTTGACGGCAAATTCGATCGCCGCCGCCGGCAGATACTTTTCCGGTTTCTCGATGAAATCGGCGGGGCCGCCAAGCGCGGCCACCATGCGTGCGAAGGTGGCGGCGGCGCGGCCGCTGGCGAGTGTCTCGGTGGCGCGCCGCATGCCATCCTGGTTGGACGACACCAGCCCGGCCGACTGCAGCATTTCGGCGGCCAGCGCCAGCGTCACGTCCTCGAGCCGACGGTCACGATACCGGCCGGTGAGGAAATCAACGGCGTTGCGCACCTCGACGGCGTTGCCGGCGGCCGACGCCAAGGGCTCGTTCATGCCGGTGATCAACGCCGAAGCCTTTAGTCCGGCGCCGTTGGCGATCTCAACCAGGCTGTTGGCGAGTGCGGTGGCGTCGCGCGATTTTTCCATGAAGGCGCCGTTGCCGACCTTGACGTCGAGCACCAGCGATTGCAGCCCGGCCGCCAGCTTCTTCGACAGGATCGAAGAGGTGATCAGCGGCACCGATTCGACCGTGCCGGAGACGTCGCGGATCGCATAGAGCCGTCGATCGGCGGGCGCGAGGTCGGCGGTCTGGCCGATGATGGCACAGCCTGTTTCGAGCACCGCCTTGCGAAACAGCGCGACGTCGGGCTGGCTGATGTAGCCGGGGACGGCGTCCATCTTGTCCAGCGTGCCGCCGGTGTGGCCGAGGCCGCGGCCCGAGATCATCGGTACATAGGCGCCGCAGGCGGCGACGATCGGCGCCAGCATCAGCGAGACATTGTCGCCGACGCCGCCGGTCGAATGCTTGTCGGTGACCGGGCCGGGCAGGTCCGACCAGTCGAGCACATCGCCGGAATCGCGCATCGCCAGCGTGAGCGCCACGGCCTCGTCGCGGTTCATGCCGTTGAAGAACACCGCCATGGCGAAGGCGCCGGCCTGGCCATCGGTGACGGCGCCCGACGTCACGCCCGCGACGAAGCCGGCGATCTCCTCTTCCGACAGCCTGAGGCCATCGCGCTTGCGGCGGATGATTTCCTGGGGAAGCATCAGGTCTCCAGCAGTCCGTCGTGGAACACGCGCTGCAGGATCGTTGCGAGCCGCGCGCCGCCTACCGGTGCCATGTCCTTGGTCTCCTGGTGCGATAGCTCGGCCCCGGTCATGCCGGCCGCCAAATTGGTGATGACCGAACAGGCGGCGACGCGCAGTCCTAGGAAGCGGGCGAGAATGACCTCCGGTACGGTCGACATGCCGACCGCATTGGCGCCCATGATGCGCGCCATGCGGATCTCGGCCGGCGTTTCGAAGCATGGGCCGGAGAACCACATATAGACGCCCTTGTGCAGGGTGGTGCCGGTCGCATTTGCCGCCCGCTCGATGGCCTGGCGGATGCCGGCATCATAGGCTTCAGTCAGGCCGACGAAACGCCGGTCGCTTGGTTCGCCGATCAGCGGATTGGTGCCCGAGAAATTGATGTGGTCCGATATCAGCATCACCGAGCCCGGCGGCATGTCCGGATCGACCGAACCGGCGGCATTGGTGACGATCAGTTTCGTGATGCCGATGCCGGCAAGCACTTCCAGCACCGGCCGCATCGCCGCGGCAACGCCGTGCTCGTAGTAATGGGCGCGGCCCGACAGCATCAGCACCGGCACGCCGGCAAACAGCCCCGCCACCACCTCGCCGGCATGCCCGGTGACACCGCTTCTGGGAAAACCGGGCAGGTCGGCATAGGAGATGCGGATCGGGCCCTCGATCTGGTCGACCAGACCGCCGAGGCCCGAACCGAGCACCAGTGCCGTGGCGGGCGCCAAGCCGTCCAGCCTTTCGACGAGATGATCCAGGGTTTTTTCCGTCATCGCTGCCAGCTGTTCATTTGAGCCCGTTGTTCATTTCAAAATATCGCCGCGGAAACCGTAAGGCAGCATGTCGCCCATGGTCACGGTCTCGGCCACACCTGCATTGTCGCAGAGATAGAGCTTTGTTTCCGGCTGGCAGAATTCGGCCAGCCGCTGCCGGCAGCCGCCGCAAGGCGAGCATTTCGCCATGCGTTCGGCGATGACGGCGATTTCCACGATCTTGCCGCCGCCGCCCATGATGTAGTGGCCGAGCGCCGTGGTCTCGGCGCACCAGCCTTCCGGATAGGAGGCGACTTCGATGTTGGCGCCGGTAAAGACGCGCCCGTCCTCGGTGCGCAAGGCAGCGCCGACCGGAAACTTAGAATAGGGCGCGTAGGCCTTGGCCATGGCGGCCTTGGCGGCCTCGAACAGATCATGCGACATTCAGGTGTTCTCTCCGATGATCGTGTTCAAAACCCGGCGCAAAGCCGACCCGTCGCTCAACGTTCCTTGACATAAGGCACGCCGCCGGCGCGTGGCGGGATTGCCTTGCCGATGAAGCCGGCGAGCAGGATGACGGTGAGGATGTAGGGCAGCGCCTGCATGAACTGCGCCGGCACCTTGCCGATGATGGGCAGCGGTGATCCCTGCAGGCGGATCGACGCCGCGTCCAGGAAGCCGAACAGAAGGCAGGCGAACATGGCGTTGACCGGCTTCCACTTGGCAAAGATCAAGGCTGCCAGCGCGATATAGCCCTTGCCGGCGGTCATGTCCTTCACGAAGCCGCCATTTTGCACCATCGACAGGTAGGCGCCGGCAATGCCGGTGAGGATGCCGGTGCAGATCAGCGCCCTGTAGCGCAGCCAGGCGACCGATATGCCGGCAGTATCGACGGCGGCCGGGTTCTCGCCTACGGCGCGCAGCCTGAGGCCAAAACGGGTGCGAAACAGCACCCACCAGGTGAACGGCACCATCAGGAAGGCAAGATAGACCAGGATCGAGTGGCCCGACAGGAGCTCGGCATAGATCGGTCCGATGATCGGAACGCCGCGGATGGCCTCGGCGCCCGGCAAGGTGATGGCCTCGAAGCGCTCGCCCGGTTGCAGCGCCGGCGTGCGCCCGCCCTGCTGGAACCAGGCCTGGCCGAGGATGATGGTCGAGCCGGCGGCGATGAAATTGATCGCCACGCCGGAGACGATCTGGTTGCCGCGATGGGTGATCGAGGCAAAGCCGTGGATCATGGCAAAGGCGACCGAGATCAGGATGGCCATGCCGAGGCCGAGAAAGGCCGAATGGAACACGGAAGCGGCGGCCGCGCCGGCGAAGGCGCCGACCAGCATCTTGCCTTCGAGACCGATGTCGAAGATGCCGGCGCGTTCCGAATAGAGGCCGGCGAGGCAGGCAAGCAGCAGCGGCACCGAAAGGCGGATGGTGGAGTCCAGTGTCTGGATGATCGCGTTGAACACATCCATCTCAGGCACCTTTCCCCTTGACCGCTTCCATGCCCACCGATCGCGGACTGAACGAGGCGAACAGCGCCTGGATGTAGGGCCGGAACATGTGCTCGAGGGCACCGGCAAACAGGATCACCAGGCCTTGAATGATGACGATCATGTCGCGGCTGATCGCCGGCATCTCGAAGGCGAGTTCGGCGCCGCCCTGGTAGAGCATGCCGAACAGGATCGCCGCCAGCACGATGCCGACAGGGTGCAGGCGGCCCATCAGCGCCACGGCGATGCCGACGAAGCCGGCGCCGGAAACGAAGTCGATGGCGACATTGTGCTGATCGCCCATCACCGGATTGAGTGCCATCATGCCGGCCAGCCCGCCCGAGATCATCATGGCGGTGATGATGATGCGGGTTTCGGAGATGCCGGCATAGCGTGCCGCTTTCGGGCTGTGACCGTAGGTGCGCATTTCATAGCCGAGCTTGGTGCGCCAGATCAGCAGCCAGACCAGGAAGGCCATGACCAGCGCCAGCAGGAAGGTGACATTGAGCGGCGCCGAACGGATCTTGGCGCCGAACAGCTCGATGATCCAGTTGAGCTTGGGCAATTCCGCGCCGGCGAGGAAGTTACGCGTCTGCGGCGCTTGCGAGGCGGCTGGCTTCAACGGGCCGACCAGCAGGTAAACCATGATCGAGGCGGCGATGAAGTTGAACATGATGGTGGTGATGACGATGTGCGAGCCACGCTTGGCCTGCAGATAGGCCGGGATGAGCGCCCACAATGCGCCGACCGCCGCCGCGGCAATGATCGCCAGCGGGAAGGTCAGCCACCATGGCAGTGTGCTGTCGAAGCTCAGGCAGACGATGGCGATGCCGAGGCCGGCGATGTAGGCCTGCCCTTCGGTGCCGATGTTGAACAGGCCGCAATGCGCGGCCACCGCCACCGAAAGCCCGGTGAAGATGAAGGTGGTGGCATAAAAGAGGGTGAAGGCGATGCCTGTGCCTTTGCCGAAGGCGCCCTCGACCAGGATGACGGCTGCGCGCAACGGATTCTCGCCGACCAGAAGCACGACGAAGCCGGCGACGACGAAGGCGACGAACAGATTGATCAGCGGGATCAGGCCATAGTCGGCCCAGGCCGGCAGTTTGGCGTAAGGCGCGCTCAAAGTGCTGCCTCCTGGTGCTCGATGCCAGCCATCAGCAGGCCGAGTTCGCCCTCGGTCGCTTCGGGACCGCGCTCGCCGACGATGCGGCCGGCAAACATCACCAGGATACGGTCGGACAGCGAACGGATCTCGTCCAGCTCGACCGACACCACCAGCACCGCCTTGCCCTGGTCGCGCATGGCGATCAGGCGCTTGTGGATGAATTCGATGGCGCCGACATCGACGCCGCGTGTCGGCTGGCCAACGATCAGAACACCAGGGTCCTGTTCCATCTCCCGCGCCAGCACGATCTTCTGCTGGTTGCCGCCGGAGAAATTGGCGGTCTTCAGCCGGCAGTCGGCCGGGCGGATGTCGTATTTGGCGATCTTGTCCCTGGCATCGTTGCGGATGGCATCGATGTTGAGGAACGGCCCCTTCAAATAGCGGGGATCATCGTGATAGCCGAGGATCGAATTCTCGTTCTCCTCGAAGGCCAGCACCAGGCCGACGTGATGGCGGTCCTCCGGCACATGCGCCAGGCCGCGGTCGCGCAGTTCGCCCGGGTCGGCCGCACCGGTCAGGTCGATCGGCTTGCCGTCGAGCATGACCGAGCCGGACACCGCACGCCTGATGCCGGAAATCGCCTCGAGCAGTTCGGATTGTCCGTTGCCGGCGACACCGGCGATGCCGACGATCTCGCCGGCCCTGATATCGAAGGAGATGTCGTCGACCATGGTTACGCCGCGCGTATCCTTCACCGTCAGGTTCTTGACCGCGAGCTTGACGGCGCCGGCCTCGGCCTCGCCCTTTTCGACCCGCAAGAGCACGCGCCGCCCGACCATCAGCTCGGCCAGTTCCTCGACAGTGGTCTTCCTGGTTTCGCGCGTCGCCACCATCGTGCCCTGGCGCATCACCGACACGGTGTCGGTGATGGCCATGATCTCGCGCAATTTGTGGGTGATCAGCACCACCGTCTTGCCCTGGTCTTTCAATTGCCCGAGGATGCGGAACAGGTGGTCGGCCTCGGCCGGCGTCAGCACGCCCGTCGGCTCGTCGAGGATCAGGATCTCGGCGCCGCGATAGAGCGCCTTCAGGATCTCCACCCGCTGCTGCAGGCCGACCGGCAGCTCCTCGATGATCGCATCGGGATCGACTTCCAGCCCGTATTCGCGCTCAAGCCGCTCCAGTTCGGAGCGTGCCTTGGCGATGCTCTTCTTCAAGAGCGCATCGCTTTCGGCGCCGAGGATGACGTTCTCCAGCACCGTGAAATTGTCGACCAGCATGAAGTGCTGATGCACCATGCCGATGCCGAGCGCGATGGCGTCATTGGGGGTCTTGATCGAGGCCGGCTGGCCGCCAACGCGGATTTCGCCGCTGTCGGCCTGGTAGAAGCCGTAGAGGATCGACATCAGCGTCGACTTGCCAGCTCCGTTCTCGCCGACAATGCCGTGGATCGTGCCGCGACCGATCTCAAGATTGATGTCCCGGTTGGCGCGCACCGCACCAAAACTCTTGTTGATGCCGATCAACTCGATTGCGGCTTGCGCCATGCAGCCTGTCCCACTCTTATTTTTTTATCGCTTGGTCAAAACGCCTAGCATGACGCTCCGCCCGTGCCAATTGGCGGAGCCGGTTCACTCTCGACAAATCCCGGTGCGCTTGTCAATTTGCAACGTGGCCGGGGCCTTCACATTCGCTAGTATGACGGCGCCGAAATTCGCATCACGGCGCAAGACATCGCGGTGAACGACATCGCGGTGAGACTGGGGAATTCACATGATCACGCCCGCCGACCGGCTGACGACGCTGGAAATACGCGCCGCCGAGCAGGAGAAGACCATCGAGGAACTGTCCGGCCAGATCGCCGAGCAGTGGAAGGTGATCGAGCGCATGCAGCGCAAGCTCGACGCGCTGACGGATCGCTTCCTGGCGCTGGAGGAGCAGACAGGAGATGAAGTGCCGGTAACCAAGCCACCGCACTGGTGAGGAAAAAGGGAAGGTGCACGCCTTGGTCAGTGAAAGCGATCGCATCGCGCGGGCCGGCGAATATGTGCTCGGTCTTATGAACGACAAAGACCGCGAACGGGCCGAACGTGACCTGGAGGTCGATCCCGCCTTCCGCGACGCGGTCGCGCGACTTGCCGAGCAGATGTATTTCTTCGACCGTTACGGAAAACGCGACCTGCTGCCTGGCAGGCATTGGGAACTGGTTACCCAACGCCTAGCCGAGTTACCTCAGATGCGCAGCGTCGAGCTCGGCGGCAATGAGGTCAAACCGCGCACGGTGATCCGAAGCCTGTCCCGGCCACCATACGGCATTGGCGTGCACGCGCTTGGCGGCCGGCGCGGAGTTGTCGTTGCCACCGGGCTGATGGTGGCGTTCGCGCTGGGCTGTCTCGTCGCGAAGCTGCTATAGGCGAGGCCGGCGCGACATCAGCGCCATCTTCTCGCCGTCCGAGCCGCTTATCTCAACGGTATTCCAGCCGAGAGCCGCGTAGAAATCACGCGCATCCCATGTGTAGAGATGGAGCATCTCGACGCCCCGTGACGCCGCATGGGCTTCCGTTGCCTTGACCAGCGCGGTGGCGATGCCTCGGCGTCGATACCTTGCATCGACGACCAACCCGGCCAGCCATGGCGTCAGATCATGTACGGGCTCCAGCTCGTGGCGGACCAGCAGGCATGTCCCGACCGGGGTGTCGCCGATCCGGGCAACGAATGCCGCCTCGAAGCCGTCACCGGCAATCAAGCCACGAAGCCCTGCCGCATCTTCCCGAGCGTCCTTCCGGTTCCCTCGAAAAACGTGGCCAGGCGCAGTTGGGCTACCGCTGCTACGTCGTGCTCGCCCATGGGTGCGATCTTCGGCTGCATCTGTATCCCGAAACGGTGGCCGGCACGGAGCGAACGTTTCGCTCGATCCGGTAAAGACAAAACCGCCGGGCTGGCGCCCGGCGGTTTGCAGATCATGCCTGTGTGTTCGTGCCGCTCAATAGGGGCAAGCGTTGTCAGCCGTATAGTCGTGCACTTCGGTCTTGCCGGCAATGATGTCGGCCTTGGCCTTTTCGACGGCCGCCTTCATCTCGTCCGTCACCAGCGCCTTGTTGTTGTCGTCCATGGCGTAGTCGACACCGCCTTCCTTGAGGCCCAGATTCTCGACTCCGCCCTTGAAGGTGCCGTTCTTGCCGTCCATGAAGGCGGTGTAGACGGCGACGTCGACGCGCTTCAGCATCGAGGTCAGCACCTTGCCCGGCTGCAGGCCGTTCTGGTTGGAATCGACGCCGATGCCGAGCTTGCCGGCATCTGCCGCCGCCTGCAGCACGCCGACGCCGGTGCCGCCTGCCGCGGCGTAGATCACGTCGGAGCCCTGGTCGATCTGCGTCTTGGCGATCTCGCCGCCCTTGGCCGGATCGTTCCAGGCAGCCGGCGTGTCGCCGGTCATGTTCTGGATGACATCAGTCGCACCCGCCGACTTGGCGCCGCCGACATAGCCGCATTCGAACTTGCGGATCAGAGGGATATCCATGCCGCCAACGAAGGAGACCTTCTTGGACTTAGAGGCCATCGCCGCCAGGATGCCGACGAGGTAGGAGCCCTCCTGTTCCTTGAACTTCAGCGACCGCACGTTCGGCAGATCGACCTGGTCGTCGATGATGGCGAAGTTCAGGTCGGGATATTCGGCGGCGACCTTGGTCAGCGCGTCCGTCCAGGCAAAGCCGGCCATGACGATCGGGTTGCGGCCGTCCTCGGCGAAGCGGCGCAGCGCCTGCTCACGCTGCGAGGCATTGGAGACCTCGAATTCGACGTAGGCCGTGCCGGTTTCCGTCTTGAATTTCTCGGCGCCGTTGTAGGCAGCCTCGTTGAAGGATTTGTCGAACTTGCCGCCGAGATCATAGAGGATGGCCGGCTGGACATCCGCGGCGAAAGCCGGAAGAACCATTGCGGTTGCGGCCAGGAGGCCGAGAACGATACGTTTCATGTGATCCACACCCTGTCGGTTATTTTTTCCGTTATGCACCGCATGCCTGCCCGGTTCTCCGGCAGGCATACGACGTCAGCCAGGAGTGTACTCCCTCCCGCTCGGCGGCAATCTGGCATGGCCCGAAACAAAATTCACGCGGAATTTTGACCTTTTGGAAAAGCTTGATGCGGGCAAGCCGCACCGCAGCTTGTCCTTGCGCCAAGTGTTACGTGGACGCGGTGACAGGGATGACGCAAGCGACGCCGGTGCCTTTGAGGTTGCACGTGCCGTAAGGGTTCTTCGCCAGATATTGCTGGTGATCGGCTTCTGCGAAGTAGAATTCGGCCGCCGGCGCGATCTCGGTGGTGATCCTGCCGTGGCCGGCACCGCGCAGCGAGGTCTCATACGCATCGCGCGAGGCGCTCGCCGCCCGCAATTGCGCCTCGTCGCTCGTGTAGATCGCGGAGCGATAGGTGGTGCCGACATCATTGCCCTGGCGCATGCCCTGCGTGGGGTCGTGCCTTTCCCAGAACAGCTTCAGAAGCCCAGCATAGGAGACGATCTCGGGGTCATGGACCACCAGCACCACTTCGGCATGGCCGGTAAGCCCGGTGCAGGTCTCCTGATAGGTCGGATTGGGCGTGAAGCCGCCGGCATAGCCGGCGGCCGTGACCCAGACGCCTTCGATCTGCCAGAACAGCCGCTCCGCACCCCAGAAGCAGCCCAGTCCGAACATCGCCGTCTCCAGCCTCTCGGGATAAGGACCCTTGAGCGATCTTTTCAAGACCTTGTGCCTGGATGCGGTCGGGATCGCCCTGGCGCGGCCCGGCAGGGCCTCGGAGGGCTTCGGCAGATTGAGCTTCTTGTTCAGCATGTCGCTGAGAAAGAACATGCGCGGCTCCTCTCCGGGTGAAACGCAAGAAGCCGCATGACGGCGGCTTTGTTTGAGCATCGGATTCCCAAAACCGGCAACCGCTTTTGGGTCCGATGCTCTAGGTGGCGGCGAACTGCCCAGCACGCGGTGGCCGCCTGTAGCCTATCGCATAGAGCAGGAAAGCCAGCACCGCGAACACGGCGAAGCCCGGCTGGTTCAGCACCCAGGCGACGGCGCCGTCCCACAGCAGCGGGCTGGCCTTGGTTCGGATGAAGGTTTCGAAGGCGGCCCTCGTGTCAGGCGAGACCGCCAGCCAACTGGTGTTGAGCGGGGTCAGCACCAGCACGGAGGCCGCCACGGTGCGTGTCGCGTCGAGCACCGCCATGATGACGGAAATCGACAGCGCGATCATTGCGGCAAGACGAAAGACGAAGCGAAACATCAGAACCCTCCTCCGGGCTGGTCCCCTCCCGAGGGGCCTTTCAGAGATAGAATGCGCATGGCTGGATCGCAATCGCCATACGCGAATTTGCAGACTCCAAACTCAGGTCAACAGAAGGCCGGACGACAGTCGGTCGGGTAGCTTTTCATTGACATGTGAGGGCAGCTATGTTAACAATTTCGACATGGTGCTGACTTGCGCCGACGACCCGCCGCACAGGCGGGTTTTTGCGTTTGGTGCCTCGCAAACCGACGTGCCGGCCAAGTCTTCAAAGACCGGGTGAACCCGGATTCGTTGCTCTGCGCGAATTATGCGGCCGGCTTCCTTTTGCGCCGATGGACACGCCAGACGGCGAAAACGCCGCCGCCAATGGCGCCGATCACCAGGCCGGCCAAGCCGGTGAACACGGCGAAATAGCCGCAGGCGCCCTCGAAACAGCTCATCTTGGTGGCATCAGCGATCACCGAGCCGATGGCGAATCCGCCCACGGCGCCGATGACCGCGCCCAGGACGATGCCGAGCAGCGCGGCGACGACCGAGACGAAGACAGGCGGGCTTTCGGTTTCCGGATTGACATAAACGGCATCGGCTTCGGATCCACGGCGCAGCAGATAGATGCAGAGGAACCCGATGGCGATTTGAGCAGCGGTGATGGCAAGCGCCTGGCCCGAAAAGACGAAATCCGAAATCGTCAGTGCACAGGCCTGCCAGGCCACCAGCCAGATGATTGTGGCGACCTGCCAGATGGTGAACTGGCGCGGGAAACGGGCCGAGCGGCCGAAGGCGAGGCCGAGCAGGTAAAGCCCCCACAGGATGGTGACGATGTCGACGGCGAGCCCGCCATAGACAAGGTAAAACACGCTGTCTGGCAGGCCGGTGGCGCCGACCGCGGGCCAGACGGAGATCAGGCCGTAGACCGACCACGCCATGACGAAGACGAGCCAGCCCACCGGCACGAAGGAAAGCCCGCTGTCCGGCCGCCTGACTGGCGTCTGTCCATTGCTCGATGTCATGTGCGCACGATGCCCCCGCAAAGCCTCGGCACCCGACAGGCAACTTCGGGGGAAGTCAAGGGCGGCCGGCCCGGCGGTCGTGCCTGTGCACACCATTGCAGCGGCGGCGCCCGTAAAAACGGGCATGCCGGCCGCGTTGTGAAACACTGTGTGGCCGGCAAAGCGAATAGACTGCCGTTATGGCTTGGCATTCGGCGCCGGATCGACTAGATGAGCCCCGCGCCTGTTGCTTCGACGGCTCAGGTGCGGGGAAGGGCGTTCGCTGGTTGGCGGCGCCGACGGCGGAAGTTCCGCCTTGCCCCAAGGGAGGTGCATCTCCCCAATCCGCGCGGCAAAACCGGCCGACGCGACATGCATGGACGGAGAGGTGGCCGAGTGGTTGAAGGCGCACGCCTGGAAAGTGTGTTTACGGGAGACCGTAACGCGGGTTCGAATCCCGCTCTCTCCGCCAGTTTGCACCTAGGTGTGATCAAGATAGGCGCGCCCAGGCAATATGATCTGGCGCAGGCTGCCGACGCTCATCGCGATCTCGAGGCCAGGAGGACAACCGGGGCACTTGTGCTTGGTGCAATCTCGAACACGACCGACGTCCCGTAGTGAATTGCATCGCCAAATCAAAACGGGGTGGTCGATCGTCTCGCCCTAGATCACCGCTTCCTCGAGGAACGGCTCGTTGCGCTCTATGCGCTCGTAACAGAATGGCGACAGATCGAGCGTCTGGAAAGCCCCGTGAACGATAAGTTCTGAAACTCCCCGGCCCACGGCTGGCGACTGTTGCAGCCCGTGCCCCGAGAAGCCGTTGGCAAACATGAAATTGGTCACCTGCGGGTGGAAGCCGACGATGCCGTTGTGGTCGAGCATGTTGTACTCGTAGTGGCCGGTCCAACTGGTCTGGACCTTGAGTGCGTCGAAAGACGGAATGCGGTGCCAGAGTGCCGGCCAGATGTGGTCGTCGAACTCTTCATGATGCATTTCAAAGTCGTCGTAGCCGGCCGGTCCGTCGCCCTGCGGCGTGTTGCCGGTGAGAAAAAGCTCGCCTTCGGGACGCACGAATGTTCCGGAAAGGTCGATGACATTGGGCATCCGGCCGGGGATCGGGTTGGCGCTGGCGAAGACGAAGCTGTAGCGCTTGTAGGGCGCGACCGGGATCGACAGGCCGGCCATGGCTGCCACCTGCTGCGCGCGCGGGCCCGCGGCGTTGACCAATGTTCCGCAACGAACCGTCTGTCCGGTCGCGAGGCGCACCGAGATGACCCGTCCATCGGCAATATCCAGCCCTGTCGCTGCATTGTCGATATACTCGACGCCGCTGGCGCGGGCGGCGCGGCGGAAACCGTTCATCAGCCCCACGGAATCGAACCAGCCCTCTTCCCTAGCCCCCCAGGAACCGCCACCGAGATCCTCCACATTGAGCCAGGGGAAGCGATCCTTCAGCGGGCCCGGCTCGAGGAACACTGTGTGGGCCCCAAAACTGCGCTGCAGATCGACGCGCTCGCGGGCCGCTTCGACGCCGTCGGGTGAACAGCAGTAAAGATATCCATGCTCCTTGAAGCCGAGGTCGGGCGCCGGTTCGTCCTTGTAGAAAGGTGCCATACGCTCCTGAAATCCGCGGATGATCTCGATGCCGAACTGGCTGATCTTCACATTGATCGGATTGGAATATTGCTGCCGGATCGCGCTGGTGGACAGCGCCGTCGATGAAAACTCGTAACTGCTATCGCGCTCGACCACGAGGATCGAGGCACCGCTGCCCAGCGCCTGGCTCAGCCAGTAGGCCGTGGACGAGCCGACAACCGCTCCGCCGACGATGACGATGTCGTAGGCGTTGCGCGATGGCGCTTTGTAAGGCGGGATCCCCATGGCTCCGACTCCAAGCTACTGGTTGAACAAAGCGATCAGGGCATCCGAGCCCCGCGCAAGAAGGCCAAGGTCCGAACCGACGGCAACCATGGTGAAGCCTTCGGCAAGGTAGCGGTCGGCATCGGCCTTCGCCGGCGCCAGGATGCCGCTTGCCTTGCCTGCCGCCGTCGCGGCCTTGCGCACGGACGAGATTGCCTCCTGGACATGTGCCGCGCCGGGATTGCCCATCGCGCCCATATTGGTGGAAAGATCGCCGGGACCGACGAAGAGAACGTCGACGCCGTCGACCGCCGCGATCTCGGCGGCATTCGCCACGCCCAATTGATCCTCGATCTGCACGGCGAGAAGTTGCTGCTCACGCGCCTTGGCGTGGTAGCCGGCGATGCGGCCGAAGGCGTTGGCGCGGTGACCGACCGAGAAGCCGCGAAATCCGCCGGGCGCATAGGTCATGGCCGCGACGATGGCGCGGGCCTGATCGGCGGTTCGTACATTGGGGATCATCAGGCTGCGTGCGCCGATATCCAGCGCCTGCTTGATCAGATTGGGATCGTCGGAGGGCAGCCTGACGACAGCCTCGCTGTCGAAGCCGCCCATCACCTGAAGCTGCGCCATGATGCTGCGCAGATGGTTGGGGCTGTGCTCGCCGTCGATCAGAACCCAATCGGCTCCAGAGCCGGCGACGATCTCCGTGGTGAGCGCCGAAGCCAGCGAGCACCAGATGCCGATGTGAGCCCGGCCAGCCGCGGTGGCGGCTTTCAGCGTGTTGAGGCGTTCTTGCATCTTGCGATCGTCTCCAATCATCTGGTTGAAATTTGTATGATGTCCTATATCATATGGCTACAAAACGCTGCAAGATGCGATGTACGGACTTTCGAATGGGAGCTGGAGAATGAGGATCGGGTTCATCGGGCTTGGCGTCATGGGAGCACCGATGGCGCGTCACCTGGCCGATGCCGGGCATGAGATCGTCACCGTTCTCAATCGCTCCCCTCTGCCGCAGGGCCTGACCGCATCGGTGGTCGCGTCCGCCGCCGAAGTGGCACGGGGGTCCGAGATCGTCGTCACCATGCTGCCCGACACGCCTGACGTCGAACGCGTCCTGTTGGGCGAGGACGGCGTCCTGGAAGGACTGTCAGCCGGCAAGCTGGTCATCGACATGAGCTCGATCAGCCCCATCGCCACGGCGGCGTTCGCGGCGAAACTGCGAGAGAAGGGAGCCGGCTACCTCGACGCCCCGGTCTCGGGCGGCGAGGTCGGCGCCAAGGCGGCAAGCCTCACCATCATGGTCGGCGGCCCGGCCGCCGAGTTCGAGCGGGCGCTGCCGATCTTTGAGACACTCGGCAAGAACGTCACTTTGATCGGCGAGCAGAATGGCGCCGGGCAGACCTGCAAGATCGCCAACCAGATCATCGTTGCGCTCAACATCGAGGCCGTGGCCGAAGCGCTTGTCTTCGCCAGCAAGGCCGGGTGCGACCCGGCGAAGGTTCGCGGCGCCCTGATGGGTGGCTTCGCCGCTTCCCGCGTCCTGGAAGTGCATGGCCAGCGCATGATCGACCGGACCTTCGCCCCAGGCTTTCGCATCAAGCTCCACCAGAAGGATCTCAACCTGGCCCTTGACAGTGCCCGCGCCCTTGGCGTGGCGCTGCCGAACACCGCCATGGCGCAGCAACTGATGAATGCCTGTTCGGCCCATCCAGGTGGCGCCGAGGCCGATCACTCGTCTCTCGTCCGGGCGCTGGAGATCCTCGGCGGCCACGAACTGTCAAAAGAAAAGGAGTAAAAACCGATGCGCGGAACCGGCAAGGCCGAGATCTTCGTGATGCTGGCCCATCCCGTGGCCCATGCCAAGAGTCCCGGCATATTCAACGAGATCTTCGAGCAGAAGGGCCTCGACAGCCTCATGGTGCCCTTGAGCTGCCGCCCGGAGGATTTCGAGACCTTCTGGGCCGGCATCACGGCAGCCGAGAATATCAGGGGCGTGATCATCTCGGTGCCGTACAAGGTTGCGGTCTACCACAAATGCTCCGCCGCGCATGACCGCGCCGCGCGGGTGGAAAGCGCCAACTCGGTGCGACGGCTGCCGGATGGCAGCTGGTATGCCGACAATTTCGACGGCGTCGGCTTCATCGATGCGCTCAAGGCGAACGGACATCAGATCGCCGGCCGCCGCATTCTTCAAGTCGGTGCCGGTGGCGCCGGTGCCTCGCTCGCCTATTGTCTCGCGGAAGCCGGCGCCGACGAAATCCGCCTTACCGACATCGATACGGCGCGCGCCGGGAAACTGGCGGCGCTGGTTGGCCGCGCGTTCCCGAAATGCCGCATCCAGGTCGGAGAGGCCGAGCCTTCCGGCATGCATATGGCGATCAACGCCACGCCTGTCGGCATGCATGCCGGCGATCCGCTGCCGCTTGACGTCAGCCGGCTGACCCCGGATATGACGGTCGTGGACATCATCATGGAGCCTGCGGAAACCGCTCTGCTGCGGGCGGCCAAGGGGATCGGCTGCCGCGTTCAACCGGGACGCCCGATGATGGATTTCCAGGTCCGGGCGATGTCCGAATTCTTCGACATCGAAGGCAAGGACCGCGGCCATGGCTGAGACACCGACTGCCGTCGTCATCGGCGGCACCTCCGGCATCGGACGCGCTATCGCGCAGCGCTTCGCAGAAGACGGTTATCATGTGGTCGTCTCCGGCCGGGATGCGACGAGGGGCAATGAGGCGGCCGGCTCCTGTCAGGCGGCGGGCGCGCCGCGTGCGCTGTTTGTCCAGACAGATGTCGCAGATAGCGGCTCAGTCGAGGCTCTGGCACGGATTGTCAGCGACGGGTTCGGCACGCCTCACGTCGTCGTCAACTGCGCCGGCATCTTGCAGAGCGGCAAGTACGTCCTTCTTCAGGATCTGGACGAGGACGAGAAGATGTGGCGGGTGAATTATCGCGGCACGCTGTTGGGGTGCCAGGTGTTTGGCCGGCTGATGTCGGCCGCCCGGCGAGGCGCGATCCTGAATGTCGGCTCGCTCGCCTCTTTCGCGCCGCTGTCGCTGCCGGCCTACACGCCGGGAAAGCATGCGGTCCTGGCCCTGACCCAGATCCTCGCCGCCGAACTCGGCCCGCATGGCGTTCGCGTCAATGCGGTCGCCCCTGGCTATACACTTTCCGATGGTTTGAAGACCAAGATCGCCAGGGGCGAACGCAACCCCGAAGCCATACAGGCCACCACGGCACTGCGACGCTTCGTCGAGCCGCGCGATGTCGCCGAGGCGGCATTGTTCCTCTGCTCGGAGCGCGCTGCTTCGATTACCGGCGTCACCTTGCCGGTCGACGCCGGCTGGCTGGTTCAGGCGCCTTACGCACAATATCTGCAGGGAAATCCCATCCGGCAAACGCCGGCTATCTGACAAGGATAATCCAGTGATCAATATCCCGCCAGTGAGCGACATCCAGCGCTTCGACTTCGATACCCGCATCCACCATGGCGTCATCCATAACGGCACGCTCTACCTCACCGGCCAGGTCGCGAGGCCCGGCCAGTCCGCGGCCGACCAGATGCGCGAGGTGCTCGGCAAGATCGATGCGCTGCTTGGCAAGGCGGGCACGGACAAGACCCGCATCCTTCATGTGCAGATGTGGCTGGACGACATCAGGGATTTCGACGAGGTCAATGCGGTGTGGGACGCCTGGATGCCCGGGGAGCACGCACCGGCGCGCTCATCGGGCGAAGGACGGATGGCGAAGCCCGGAATGCTGGTCGAGCTGATCGTCACCGCGGCGGTTTGAATGGTCCTGCCGGTTCGGGCATCATCCCGAATCTGGCGAGAGGGAGACTGATGACGAAGCGCAAGCCGCTTTCCACCGTCGTGGCGGAGAGCCTGTCCGAGAAGATCCGTTCCGGACAGCTGCTGCCCGGCGCGCAATTGCCGACTGAGGCGGAGCTTTGCGCCGAGTACGATGTCAGCCGCACCGTGGTGCGGGAAGCTGTGGCGCGACTGCGTTCCGAAGGCCTGGTGGTGCCGCAGCAGGGGCGCGGCATGTTCGTCAGCGAGACGCCGGCGCCGCGCAACTTCTCGATACCGGACGAAGCGCTCAGGACCTTGCCGGAAACCATTGCGCTGCTCGAGCTGAGGTTGAGCGTCGAGGTGGAGTCGGCAGGATTGTGCGCGGAACGGCGCACCGATGCGGAAGCCAGCGCGATCCGCACCTTGATGAAACAGGTCGACGCCCAGCAGGCCGATCCCGCCGTCGTCCAGATCCACTACGACTATGATTTCCACCTGGCGATCGCCAAGGCGGCACGAAATGAATTCATCCACGGTTTCCTAAGCTATCTCGGGCCGATGATCGTGCCGCGCTTCCAGCTCGGCTATCTGGTCACGCCCGAACTCAAGGACAGCTACTACGCGCGCATACACAGCGAACATAAGACAATCGTCGACGCCATCGAAAGGCAGGATGGCCGCGCCGCCCGCCAGGCCATGCGCAAGCACCTGCACAACAGTCTCGGGCGGGTGCGCGCCCTGGCCCGAGCCTCTGGCGTGGAGGCAATCGAAGCCGAGCAGAAGGCGGCGGCGGCCTCACTTTTCACCGACATGAAAAGGCCTGCCTCGACAGGCGCATGAGGCCTCGCGAATTCGATCGCATCGGCGCGCCTGGGCCGAAAATTAGACATCCATTGCGAAAGCCGTGTTTTTTGTTCCGTCACCGGCTGCGCGGGTTTCCCAAGGGCTGAAGGCGCCAGCTTGCCAGCGTTTCCTTGGGTTTTCGGCTGCTGCGGTTATCCGAACACCCCAACGGATTTTGGAAGCATCCGAAATTTTCGAAAGTTTATCTTTCCTTTTTGCTGGTTTTCTTGGTTTCGCGGCATCGGCCCGGGCCGCAAACTGAAAACAGACAATCAGGAAAGCCCACGTGACGACAGCCTTCATCACCGGTGCGACGAGCGGCATAGGGCGGGCCATCGCGATCGCGCTGAGCGACGCCGGCTACGACGTCTATGCGGTCGGGCGCAGCCAGGCCGCGCTCAAGGAGCTGCAGGCACAGCGGCCCGGCATCGTGCCGATTGCCGTCGACGTCACCGACCGCGAGGCCCTGGAAGCGGCCCTGGCGGATCTCACCATCGACGTGCTGATCAACAATGCCGGGGTCATGCCGCCGCTCGGCAACTTCGCCGATATGAAGATCGCTGACATCGACACCACGCTCGAGGTGAACCTCAGCGCGGCAATCCTGCTCACGCGCCTCGTCGTCCCGCAAATGCGCGAGCGGCAGTCCGGGCATGTATTGTTCACCGGCTCCACAGCGGGCCACGCGGCATACTCCAACATTGCCGTCTATTCAGCGACCAAGGCGGCGATATCAGGCTTTGCAGCAGCGCTGCGCGCCGACCTCTCCCCATCGGGCGTACGCGTCACCGAGATCGTTGCCGGCCGTGTCGAGACGCAGCTCTACCAGGACATCCTCGACGCCAACGCGCGCGCAGCCATGTACGCCAGCAAAGTGGTGCAGCCGGATGACGTGGCCAGGATGGTCGTCGCTGTGCTTGGGCTCCCCGCGTGGGCCGACGTTACCCGTTTCGACATCATGCCGACTTGGCCAACCTCGCCAAGCGGTACCAAGTAAGGAAAACTGGGATGAAAGATCTTTCCGTTCTGATCGTTGGCGGTGGTGCCGGCCTCGGTGCCCTCTTAGCCGAGATGGCTGTCGAGGCCGGAGCGGCAAAGATCGGCATCATCGACATCAACCAGGAAGCCGCCGAGTCCGCGCTGGCGACCGCGAAGGCCAGCGGACTGCCTACCGCGACCGCCCTTTGCGACATCCAGGTAGGCCCACAGTGCCACGCCGCATTCGAGGCGATCGTTTCGAAACTCGGGCGCGTCGACACGCTGATCAATTGTGCCGCGATCTACCCTCGCCGCCCGCTCCTCGAAATCACCGACGCCGACTGGGATGCCTCCAACGGCATCAACATCAAGGGCACCTACCACATGATGGTGGCGGCGGTTCGCCACATGCAATCGCAGGAGCCGAAGAGCCGCGTCCGCGGCCGGATCGTGAACCTGACCTCGGTCGACGCCTTCAAGGCGCATCCGCAGAACGCTCACTATGCGGCGACCAAGGCCGCCGTCGTCAGCCTTACCCGATCCTTTGCCCATCACGTGGCGAAGGACGGCATTCTGGTGAATTCGGTGGCGCCGGCCGGCATGGCGACGGAGAAGGCGAAAGCGCTCGGCTTCCTGGAGGAACTGGCCAAGGCGAGCCCGCTCGGCCGCGGTGCCGAGCCAAAGGAGATTGCCGAATGGGTGCTGATGACGGGCAGCCCCAAGAACACTTACATGACCGGTGAAAACGTAATTGTTTCAGGTGGTTACATATACGCCTAAGTCTCTTTCGCCGCGGGCGACTGAACTCTGGCAGTGCATGACCGAGGCAGTGCATGACCGACCGGGCCACAAGCAGGGAAAGGAACGGAATTTTCGATGACCGGCAAGCTGCGCCTTCCCTCGCTGAATGCTCTGCGCGTGTTCCACGCGGTCGCGCAGCACAAGAGCTTTCGGCAGGCGGCGGATGAATTGCTGGTCACGCCGCAGGCCGTCGGACAGCAGATCAAGCTTCTGGAGGATACGCTCCAGGTAACGCTGTTCGAGCGTAAGGGCCGGTCGATCGAACTGACCGAGTCGGCCATTCTTCTGTCGCACTATGTCAAAGCCGGCTTCAACGAGTTTGCCGAAGGCGTTCGCCGCGTCACCAAGTCGAACTATCGGGACCGCATCAACCTGAATGCGAGCCCATACTTCGCCACGCATTATCTCCTGCCGCGGCTTTCGTTGTTCCGGGAAATCTTGCCGGGCGCGGACCTGCGCCTGACGACCATGGTCGACCTGCCCGATTTCGGGCGCGACGATATCGATATGACGGTCCAGTGGGGCTACGGCAACTGGTCCGACTATGAAACCACGTTGCTGGTGCCGGATCCGAAGATCATCTGCTGCACGCCGGCGATCGGCGAAAGGATCAAGTCGGCGCATGATCTGACACAGTTCACGTTGCTCGACACCGTCAAGTCGAAGCGTCTGTGGCCGGACATATTGCGCCACCTTGGCGTGGAACTGACGGATGGCGACCGCAGCATCAGCTTCGACGACGCCGCGACCATGCGCCGGGCGACCTTGCAAGGCATAGGTGTGGGCTTGGTTTCCGTCATCGATGCCGAGGAAGATTTCCGGGCGGGCACGCTGGTCGCGCCGATCGGCCGCGACGCCATTGCCGACATGAAGCCGGAGGAAGTCCCGGGCTTCTATCTTGTCGTCCCACGCGGACATCTGCGCGTGAAGGCGGTCGCGGCACTTCACCGATGGCTGGCTCAGCAGGATTGGCGCGGCGACCTCACGATTTCCTCGTTACCGAAACCGGCCCCGCTTTCCGACTAGAAGCGGCTTCGAGACCGAGGCCTGAAAGACGCCTTTCGGGCCTCCAACAACAAGAAACCAAACAACCTCAACAGTGGAGACGGAACATGAAAATGATCAAATGGGGGGCTTCGGCCCTGGCCCTTGGCCTCGTGCATTTTGCGGCGCCGGCGGAAGCCGCTGGCGGCAAGACGCTCGAAACCGTCAAGGCACGCGGCATGCTGAACTGCACCGGCCATGACGGCTCCTATCTCGGCTTCGCCGAGGTGGACGACAAGGGCAACTGGAAGGGCATGGACATCGACCTCTGCAAGGCGGTGGCCGCGGCCGTGTTCGGCGACCCTGCGAAGCTGAAAGTCGTTCCTATCAGCTGGGCCCAGCGCTGGCCGGCCCTGCAGTCCGGCGATGTCGACATCATCGTCAAGGCCTCGGGCGGCACGCTCAGCCGCGACACCGAACTTGGGCTGCAGTTCTCCATGTCCTACTATCTCGGGACCACCAAGGTGATGGCGCACAAGGAGCTGAACCTCAAGTCGCTCAAGGATGCCGCCGGCGGCACGATCTGCATTCCCGCCGGCACCTCGCAGGAACAGCAGGTCGCTGCCTATACTGCCAAGCTAGGCATCAAGCTCGAACCGGTGCTCATCGAGAAGACCGAGGAGCTCGAGCAGGCCTATTTCTCGGGACGCTGCGATCTTTATGCGCAGTGGGGTCCGACACTGGCCATTGCGCGCATCGCCAAGAGCAAGGTCGACGACCATGTCATCCTGCCCGACGTGCTCGCCGTCGAGCCTGAAGTCATGATCATGCGGCAAGGCGACGACAACTGGGTCGACATCGCCAACTGGACGCTGAGCACGCTGATCTTTGCCGAGCAGGAAGGCATCACATCGAAGAACGTCGACGAGATAAAGGCCAAGCCGACTTCACCGCAGGTCGCCAAATTCCTCGGCGTCACGCCAGGCATGGGCAAGGGTCTCGGGCTCTCCGACGACTGGGCCTACAAGGTGATCAAGAACGTCGGCAACTACGGCGAAATCTTCGATCGCGATCTCGGCAAGGACTCGCCCTACAAGATGGATCGCGAACTGACCAATTTGTGGAACAATGGCGGTGTCCTGTTCCCGCTGGTTGTTGATTGATCCGTTCTGAACGCATCCCGCTCCAGGTCCCGCCCGGCTCCCGCCGGGCGGGACCGCGCGGCAATTCGGGAAGGATTTCTGAATGGTCAGCCTGCTGAGAAATCAAAAAGTCCGCAACGCACTGTTGCAGATCCTGTATGTCGGCTCGATCGCCGCGATGGTGCTTGCCGGCATTGTGATCGCCAGACAGAACCTGGCGGCGCAGGGGATCACCTCCGGATTCGACTTCCTGTTCAAGTCGACGGGCTGGGACCTGAACTTCTCGCTGCTGCCCGCCACGGCCAACGACCCTTATTGGTGGTACTTCCTCATCGGGATCATCAATACGCTGTTTCTGGGAACCGTCGGCCTGACGCTGGCGACGATCGTCGGAACGATCGTCGGCCTGGCGCGGACATCCTCGAACGAATTGGCCCGGCTGCTCGGCCGCACCTATGTGGACATCTTCCGAAACATCCCGCTGATCCTCCAGGTTTTTTTCTGGTATGCCGTCATCACCCATCTGCCGACGCCGCGCGCCGCGCATGAGGGATGGGGCTTTCTCCTCACCAGCCGGGGGCTTTACATCCCGTTCCCCAATGTCAGCAGCGCCGCGCTCGCTGCGGCGACATTGGCTGTGATTGCCGCCATCGCGCTGCCGATCTGGCTGGGCAGGACATCGCGCCTCAGCCTGCCGGTCGGCCAGCGTGGCGGCATTCAGCTTGCCGGCACGGCGGCGGCACTTGCCTGCGCGGCCATCGTTCTGGTGGCCGGCCGCCTGGCCGACTCGCCGCTACTCGATTTTCCGGCGCTGCAAGGTCTCAATCTGCGAGGCGGCCTGCGCATTCCGCCGGAGTTTGCGACACTGGCCATCGCGATCGCCATCTATGGCGGCTCCTACATCGCCGAGATCGTGCGCGGCGGGTTCAAGGCTGTCGGCAAGGGCCAGGTCGAGGCGGCTCTTTCCCTGGGCCTCGGCCCGTGGCGGGTCTTCATGCTGGTGCGGCTGCCGCTGGCACTACGCGCCATGCTGCCAATCCTCGCCAACCAGTATGTCTGGCTGATGAAGGCGACCACAATGGGCATCGCGGTGGGCTTCACCGATTTCTTCATGATCGTGGCGCTGACGATCAACCATTCCGGCCAGACAATCGAAGCGATCGGCATCCTGATGGCTGGCTTCCTCGTCATCAACCTCAGCCTCGCCGCCATCTTCAACCGCATCAACAAAGCAATCGCCCTCAAGGGCAACCAGTTGAGGGGGTGAGGGATGGAAATGGTCGTTGTCGCCCCTCCTGCCATTGGCAAGATCGAGGATCTGAGGCGGCGCTTCTTTGCGACGCCCCTGCAGGCATTGCTGTCGCTGGCTTCCCTGGCGGTCATGGTCTTCCTGGCCTGGAAGCTCCTGAATTGGGCGGTTTTCTCGGCTGTCTTCACGACGAGCGGCGGACCCGAAGCCTGCCAGGCGGCGGCGGGAGCCTGCTGGTCGGTCATTGCCGCGCGATGGCGCATCATCCTGTTCGGCCTCTATCCCTATGACGAGCAGTGGCGGTCGGCCCTGGCTTGCCTGATCGTCGTGGTCATGACGGTGCTAAGTTGCGTTCCAGCCTTCTGGTCGGGTCGCCGCATCGCACTCGTATGGGGAGCCGGAACGGCGCTTTTCTACGTGCTGATGAAGGGCGGCGTGCTTGGTCTGCCCTATGTCGGCGAGGAGGCCTGGGGCGGACTGGCGCTGACCCTGTTCATCTTCGTGACCACCTGCCTGATCGGCTTCCCGCTGGCGATCTGCCTGGCGCTGCTGCGCCGCTCCGGCCTGCCATGGATTTCCCGCACCTCCGGCCTCATTATCGACGGGGTGCGTTCATTGCCTCTGATCTCGATCCTGTTCACCTTCGCCATCGTGCTGCCGTTCGCACTGCCGCAATGGCTGGTGGGCGACAAGCTGTACCGGGTGATCCTGGGCTCGGCCCTGTTTTTTTCCGCCTATCAGGCGGAGATCGTCAGGGGTGGGATGCAGGGCGTTCCCAGTGGGCAAGAAGAGGCAGCCATGGCGCTTGGCATGCGCTATTGGCAGCGCGTCGGCCGCATTCTTCTACCGCAGGCCATGCGCAATGCGCTGCCGGCGACGATCAACCAGTTCGTGATCTCGTTCAAGGAAACCTCGCTGGTGATCATCGTCGGCTTCTTCGAGATCCTGGCCTCCGGCAATGCCGCCTACGGCACCGGCGAGTGGCGCTTCGCCTATGTCGAGGTCTATGCCTTCATCGCCTTCATCTACTTCATCTTCGTGTTCAGCCTGTCCCGCTATGGCGCTTTTCTCGAGCGCCGTATGTCGGTCGGCGAACGATAGGGGGCGTTTACGTGCTTTCAGGAAACTCGCCCCGATCCAGCGGCCCCGCGGTGCTGATCGAAAATCTCGACAAATATTACGGGACATTCCAGGCGCTGCGAAAGTTGAGCTTGTCCGTGGATCGCGGCGAGAGGATCGTCGTCTGCGGCCCGTCCGGCTCCGGCAAGTCCACCATGATCCGCTGCATCAACCGTCTGGAGCAGCACAATGGCGGCCGGATCACCGTGCTCGGCACCGAGCTCAACGACGATGTCGGCAACATCGACGGGATCAGGCGGGAAGTCGGCATGGTGTTCCAGCACTTCAACCTGTTTCCACACATGACGGTGCTGGAGAACTGCATGCTCGCGCCCATGATCGTGCGTAAGGTGCCGCGCGCGGATGCCGAGGCGACCGCCCGGCGCTATCTGGAGAAGGTACGCATTCCCGAACAGGCGATGAAGTATCCCGGTCAGTTGTCCGGCGGCCAGCAACAGCGGGTCGCGATAGCGCGTGCCCTTTGCATGCAGCCCGAGATCATGCTGTTCGATGAGCCGACCTCTGCGCTCGACCCGGAAATGATCGCGGAAGTGCTCGACGTCATAGTCACGCTCGCCTCTGAAGGCATGACAATGATCTGCGTCACGCATGAGATGGGTTTTGCGCGCCGGGTTGCCGACCGGGTAATTTTCATGGATGGAGGCGAGATCGTCGAACAGGCGCCTCCCGATGAATTCTTCACCTCCTCCCGCAACGAGCGCACGCGGCAGTTCCTGTCGCAGGTGCTTGGTCACTGATCGATGCAACGATCCCGCGTCAGGCCGCAGCCATGTCCGTGACTGATCCCGTCACCGCCTTGCGCGAGATGCTCGGACCGAAAGGCTGGCTTTCGGGCAGCGATGCAAGGCCCTATCAGCGCGATTGGCTCGATCGCTACGGCGTCGCGGCTCTGGGCGTGGCCAGGCCTGCGGATACCTCCGAAGTAGCCAGTGTCGTAAAGACATGCCACGCGGCCGGCCTGGCGGTCGTGCCGCAAGGCGGCAACACCGGGCTTTGCGGCGGCGCCGTCGCCGATCGGCCGAATGCGGTGATCGTTTCGCTTTCGCGCATGACGGCGATCGGCAAACCGGACTTGGACAGCGGCTCGATCCTCGTCGAGGCGGGAGCCGTGCTTGCCGCGTTGCACGAGGCGCTGGAACCGCACGGCCTGATGTTTCCGATGCATCTCGGCGCGGAAGGCAGCGCCAGGATCGGCGGCCTGGTCGGCACCAATGCCGGCGGCAGCCAGGCATTCCGGTATGGCATGATGCAAGACCTCGTGCTTGGCCTGGAGGTCGTGACCCCTGACGGGGCGATATGGAACGGGCTGCGCGCGGTGCAGAAAGACAATGCCGGCTACCAGTTGCGCAAGCTCTATTGCGGCGCGGAAGGAACGCTTGGCATCGTGACGCGCGCGATCCTGCGGCTCTACCCGATGCCGCGGCGGCAGGCGAGCGCGCTTGTCGTCATGTCCGATTTCGCCGCGGCGGTTTCGTTTGGCACCTTTCTGCGGGGCGAGGTGGGGGAATTCCTGACCGGGCTCGAGTTCTTCTCCGACATCGGGCTGGGACTGGCCCTCAAACACCTGCCCGACCTCGCCTACCAGTTGGAGGCACGCGGCGAGGTCTATGTGCTGGTCGAACTGGCATCGGGCGCCCCCCGCGTTCCGCTCGACGAGATACTGGCTTCGGCGCTGGAGTGGGGCATGGAGCAAGGCCTGGTGCTGGACGGAGCATTGGCGGCGACGGGCGCGCATCGCGCACAATTCTGGCGGCTGCGAGAGGAGCAGCCGGAAGGACAGAGGCTGGAAGGAGAGCAGCTGAAGCACGACATCTCGGTGCCTCCGGGCGCTATCGCCCGTTTCGTCGAGGCCGGCGCAGAGATCTGCGACGACATTCTTCCCGGCGTGCGGATAAACCCGTTCGGGCATCTCGGCGACGGCAACATCCACTACAATCTGTCGCCGCCGGAAGGCCGCGCCGATTTTGACGGCAAGGCCGAGCGGTTCGCCGAGGCGCTATCGTCGCTCGCCACGGAAATGGGCGGCAGTTTCGCGGCCGAGCATGGACTTGGCCGCGCAAAGATCGCCATGGCCGACCGAAACCGCAGTCCATTGGAACGCGAACTCATGGCGCGGCTCAAGGATGCATTCGATCCACGGGACACGATGAATCCGGGCGTGCTGGTGCACGCTGCTCGGCAAAGAAAAACTTTCGAATAGACGGCATTTCTTGATTTCGCCCCGAACCGCCTGCGTGCACCTATGAACCGAAGGCAGGCTCGATCGACCTGCCGCCAAAGTGAGGATGTCGAAGCATGATCCGCAATGGCGGCCGCCTTCTCGTCGAGTGCCTGATCGGGCTTGGCGCGACCAGGAGCTTCGGCGTGCCCGGAGAAAGTTATCTGGCCGTCCTGGACGCGCTGCACGACACGCAGGGAAAGCTGGACTACACGCTTTGCCGCAATGAAGGCGGCGCGGCGTTCATGGCCTCGGCCTACGGCAAGTTGACCGGCTCGCCAGGCATCTGTTTCGTGACGCGCGGCCCAGGCGCCACCAACGCCAGCATCGGCGTTCACACGGCCATGCAGGACAGTTCGCCGATGATCCTGTTCGTCGGCCAGGTCGGCACCGACATGAAGGGCCGCGAAGCGTTTCAGGAAATCGACTACCGGGCGGTGTTCGGCACGGTCGCCAAATGGGCGGTCGAGATCGACGATGTCGCGCGCCTGCCCGAGATTGTGGCGCGGGCATGGACGACCGCATTGACCGGACGACCTGGTCCCGTCGTGGTCGCGCTGCCCGAGGACATGCTGACCACCATGACTGAAGCGGCTCCGCTCAGCGCACCGGCGGCCATTTTCGAGCCGGCACCGGCGCCGGAAGCGATCGCTTCGGCCTTCAAGCTGCTGGCCAAGGCCGAGAGGCCGGTCCTGCTCATGGGCGGCGCCAACTGGACCGTGGACGGACGCGCGGCGCTACAGGCTTTCGCAGAGGCTTCCGACATTCCTGTCGTGGCGGCCTTTCGCTATCAGGACCAGTTCGACAACCATTCGCCGGTCTTTGTCGGCGAGGCCGGCGTCGGCATGGTGGCGCATGTCAAAGCCCTGCTCCGCGAGGCCGACGTGATCCTGGCCGTCAATGTGCGTTTTGGCGAGATGACCACGGATGGCTATACGCTGCTGTCCGTGCCGGTGCCGCGCCAGAAACTGATCCATGTCCATGGCTCCGATCGCGAGATCGGCAAGATCTATGTGCCGGCCATCGGTATCCATGCCGGGCCGAACGCTTTTGCCCGGGCGTTGACGCCCGTCAAAGGCGGCTGGGCGGACTGGCGCGCCGCGGCCCGCAAAGCCTATGAAGGGACATTCGGCGCGCCCGTCCAGCCCGGCCCGGTGGACATGGTGGAGGTCAGCGCCTGGCTGCGCGAAAACCTGCCTGCCGACGTCATTCTCACCAACGGCGCCGGCAATTTCACCGTCTGGCCGAACAAGTTCTTCAAGTTCGGGCCGGACGCACGGCTGCTCGCCCCGCAGTCTGGCGCCATGGGCTACGGCCTGCCGGCGGCAATTGCCGCCAAGGTTGCGTTTCCAGAACGCACGGTCGTCTGCTTTGCCGGCGACGGCGACTTCCAGATGAATTGCCAGGAACTCGGAACCGCCATGCAGGCTGGCGCGCAGCCGATCGTGCTGATCCTCAACAACGGCATCTACGGCACGATCCGCGCCCATCAGGAGCGCCACTATCCGGCGCGCGTTTCGGGCACGTCGCTCGAAAACCCTGATTTCGTGACACTGGCAAAGGCCTATGGCTTCCATGCCGAGCGGGTCGAGGCGACGCGCGATTTCGCGGCGGCGTTCGATCGGGCGCTCGGATCCGTGACGGGAGCGGTCCTCGACATCGCCATATCTCCCGAAGCGCTGACGCCCCGACAGACCCTTTCCCAGATGCGTGACGCCGCGCTCGCTTCCCAGAAGGCCAAGGCATGACCTCCAAAGACGACATCCGTCTCGGCGCGGACATCGGCGGCACGTTCACCGACGTCGCGCTCGACCTCAGGGGAACGATCTTCTCCACCAAGGTGTTGACCAATTATGCGGCGCCCGAGCAGGCGATCCTGGACGGCATTGCCGTCGTCACGCGCGATGCCGGTATCGCGCTTGCCGAGATCGGCATCATCATCCACGGCACGACGCTGGCGACGAATGCGCTCATCGAACGCCGTGGCGCCAAGACCGCGCTGGTCACCACCGAAGGGTTCCGCGATGTCATCGAGATGCGGACCGAAAACCGTTTCGAGCAGTATGACCTCGACCTGCAGTTGCCGGCGCCGCTAATCCCGCGCGAGCACCGTTTCACGGTAAAGGGCCGGATCGGTGCGGAAGGCCAGGAGCTTCAACCGCTCGACGAAGCCGCCCTGGAAGGCATTGCCGACCGGATCGCGGCCGGCGGTTTCGGCTCCGTGGCGATCGGCTTCATCCATGCCTACACCAACCCTGATCATGAGCGCCGGGCACGCGCTATCCTGTCCCGCAAGCTTACCATCCCGATTTCGATCAGCGCCGAAGTCTCGCCGCAGATGCGCGAGTTCGAACGCTTCAACACGGTCTGCGCCAACGCCTATGTGCGGCCGCAGATGGCGGACTATCTCGCGCGTTTCCAGACCCGCTTGAAGGAGATGGGCGCCGAGTGCCCGGTCTTCATGATCCATTCGGGCGGCGGTCTGATCTCGGTGGAGACGGCCTCGGAATTTCCCGTGCGCCTCGTTGAGTCCGGCCCGGCCGGCGGCGCCATCTTCGCCGCCGACATCGCCAGGCGATTCGGCCTGGAAAAGGTCGTCTCCTATGACATGGGCGGCACCACTGCAAAGATTTGCCTGATCGAGGATTATGCGCCGCGCACCGCCAGAACCTTCGAAGTGGCGCGTACCTATCGCTTCTGCAAAGGTTCCGGCATGCCGATCTCCATTCCCGTGATCGAGATGATCGAGATCGGCGCCGGCGGCGGGTCGATCGCCTGGGTCGACGCCATGGGCCGCATCCAGACCGGTCCCGAAAGTGCCGGATCGGAACCTGGCCCGGCCTGCTACGGCCGCGGCGGCAGGCGCCCGGCCATCACAGATGCCGACCTGGTGCTCGGCAAGCTCGATCCCGACAATTTCGCCGGCGGCGCCATCAGGCTGGACACGTCCGCATCCGAACAGGCGATCCTGCGCGATGTCGGCGAACGCCTGTCGCTCGATGCCATGGCGACGGCCTTCGGCATCTGCGAGGTGGTGGACGAGAACATGGCCAATGCCGCCCGCGTCCATGCCGTCGAAAACGGCAAAAACATTTCCGACAACGTGATGATCGCCTTCGGTGGCGCGGCCCCGCTTCACGCCGCAAGGCTTTGCGAGAAACTCGGCATCGACCAGTGCATCGTCCCCAAGGGCGCGGGCGTCGGATCGGCGATCGGCTTCCTCAAGGCTCCGTTCGGCTACGAAGCCCTGGCATCCCGGCTGACGCGGCTGTCGCAGTTCAAGCCGGCCGAGGCCAATGCTTTGCTCGATGACCTCAAAGTGTCAGCCGAAAGCTTCGTGCGGGCAGGGGCCAACGGTACGATCACATGCGAAATCACCGCCTTCATGCGCTACGCCGGCCAGGGCTGGGAAATCCCCGTGCCGCTGCCGGACGAGCCGTTCGGCAATGATGCCGCAACCACGCTCGAGGATTTGTTCCAGGCGAATTACCAACGCTTCTTCGGCCGCGCCATCGAAGGACTTGGCGGCCTGGAAATCGAGATCGTCACCTGGTCCGTGAAGGCGACGGATGTCCGGCCTGCTGTCGCCAGGCACGAGCTGATCACCGGCAAGCGGACCACTCAGCCGGCAACAAGCCGCGCGGTGTTCGATCCGGCCAGCGGTGCGCCACGGACCTATGGCATCGTCGAACGGGAGGGGCTGTGCACCGGCGATCGGGTGGCGGGCCCGGTCATCATCGTCGAACGCGAGACGTCCACCGTCGTCACCACGAGCTTCGACGCCGTCATCCAGAGCGACGGAGCGATCCTTCTGATCCGCAAAGGCAGCCAGGCATGAGCGACATCAGTGAAATCCGCATGCAGGTTATGTGGAACCGGTTGATCTCGGTGGTCGAGGAGCAGGCCCTCACCTTGCTGCGCACGGCTTTCTCGACATCGGTGCGCGAATCCGGCGACCTGTCGGCGGGCGTGTTCGATCCCCGCGGCCAGATGCTGGCACAGGCGGTGACGGGAACGCCCGGCCATGTCAACACCATGGCCGAGGCGGTGCTGCATTTCATGAACGAAATCCCGCGCGAAACCATGTTCGAGGGCGACACCTACGTCACCAATGACCCCTGGTTGGGCACGGGCCACCTGCACGATATCACCATGGTGTCGCCGTCGTTCCTGAACGGCGAATTGGTTGCGTTCTTCGCCTGCACGGCGCATGTGGTCGATGTCGGTGGGCGCGGCTTTGGCGCTGACGGCAAGTCGGTCTACGAGGAAGGCATCCAGATCCCGATCATGAAGTTCGCGGAGAAGGGCAAGGTCAATCTCGATCTCGTCAGGATCCTGCGCGCCAACGTCCGCGAGCCGAACCAGGTCGTCGGCGATTTCTATTCACTCGCCGCCTGCAACGAAGTCGGCCACCGACGCCTCGTCGACATGATGAAGGAGATCGGCCTGGCATCGCTGGACGGGCTTGGCGAGTTCATCTTCTCGCGCACCCGCGACGCCATGGTCGAACGCATCAAGGCGATGCCCAAAGGCAGCTGGTCGAACGCGCTGGTGACCGACGGCTACGACGAGCCGGTGAAACTCGCGGCGACCGTCACTGTTCGGGACGCCGGCGTCGAGGTCGATTTCACCGGTACCGACCCGATGAGCCGATGGGGCATCAACTGCCCGATCATCTACAGCAAGGCCTATGCCTGCTACGCGTTGAAATGCGTGGTGGCGCCCGATATTCCTAACAATGCCGCGTCGCTCGCCTTCTTCACCGTGTCGTCTCCGGTCAACATCCTGAACGCCGTGCGGCCGGCGCCGGTGGCGCTCAGGCACATCTTCGGCCATATGGTTCCCGATCTGGTGCTCGGCGCGATCGCCAAGGCGATGCCCGGCAAGATCCTTGCCGAGGGCGCCGGCGCACTGTGGAACATCCATATCTCGGTTCGGCCGGTCTCCGGCGGTTCGGGCCGCCGCGCCGAGGTGCTGATGTTCAATTCCGGCGGCATGGGCGCGCGCCCCGGTCTCGACGGATTGTCGGCGACGGCTTTCCCCTCCGGCGTCCATACGATGCCGATCGAGGCAACGGAGCACACCGGCCCGATCGTGATCTGGCGCAAGGAACTGCGGCCCGATTCCGGCGGCGACGGCGAGTTCCGCGGCGGGCTCGGGCAGGTTATCGAAATCGAGGCGATCGAGGGCCATGAATTCGACTTTTCGGCCATGTTCGACCGCGTCAATCATCCCGCCCACGGGCGCAACGGCGGCGGACCTGGAGTGGCCGGCGTGGTCAGGCTGGACGATGGCACGCAGATGCGACCTAAAGGCTGGCAGCATGTTCCGGCCGGCCGTCGGCTGATCCTCCAATTGCCGGGCGGCGGCGGCTATGGCGATCCGTCCAAGCGCAGCACCGAGGCGCGGGCGAACGACCGCTCCAAGGAATACATTTCGGAGAACGGCAAATGAGCTACATTGCCTCGCGCCTGTCTGCGGTGAAGCCGTCGGCGTCCATGGCTGCTTCGCAGGCAGCCAGGGCCCTGCGCGCCAAGGGCGTCGACGTGATCGATCTTGGCCTGGGCGAGCCGGATTTCCCGACACCGAGCCATATCATCGAAGCGGCGCATGTCGCCGCGAAGGCCGGCCAGACGCTATACACGGGTGCCGCCGGCACGGCCGAGGTGCGCGAAGCCGTGGCCGGCAAGTTCCGCCGCGAAAACGGACTGGACTACACGGCGGACGACGTCGTCGTGGCCAATGGCGCCAAGCAGATCATCTTCAACGCGCTGATGGCGACGCTGGAGTCTGGTGACGAAGCGATCCTGCCGGCGCCCTACTTCGTCTCCTATCCCGAGATGGTGAAGCTGCTCGGCGGCAGGCCTGTCCTCATCGAGTGCCCGGAAACTTCGGGCTTCCGGCTGACGCCGGAGCTGCTCGAAAAAGCCATCACTCCAAGGACGAAATGGCTGTTCCTCAACATGCCCGGCAACCCCTCCGGCGCCATATATTCGCAATCGGACCTGCGGGCACTCGGAGCGGTTTTGGCAAGGCATCCGCAGGTGCTGGTGCTTTCCGACGAGATTTACGAGCACATCCTGTTCGACGGACGCGACTTCGTCTCCTTCGGCAAGGCTTGCCCGGAACTCAGGGACCGCACCCTGATCGTCAACGGCGTCTCCAAATCCTATGCGATGACCGGGTGGCGTGTCGGCTATGCCGCCGGGCCGGCGCCGCTCACCAGGGCGATGGCGATCATCCAGAGCCAGTCCTGCACGTCCGTCTGCTCGATCGCGCAAGCGGCGACGGTGGCCGCGCTCAACGGCCCCCAGGACGAGGTGGCACGCTTTCGGCAGGCGTTCGAGGCGCGCCGCGACCTTGTCGTCGACGGCATCAGGCGGATCAACGGTCTTACGCTTTCGCCACCGGAAGGCGCCTTCTATGCCTATATCGGCTGCGCCAGCCTGATCGGCCGCAGGACCCCAAAAGGCGTCGTGCTCGAGGACGACACGGCAGTGGCGAATTATCTCCTGAACGAAGGGCGCGTGGCCTCGGTGCCGGGCGCCGCCTATGGACTTTCCCCCTATTTCCGCATCTCGACCGCGACCGGCGAAGAGGTGCTGACCGAAGCGATCGCGCGCATCAACGCCGCCGTCGCGCAAGTGGAGTAAATCATGCCGCATTACGAACGCATCCTGATCACCGGCGCGGCCGGCCGCCTCGGTTCGGAACTGCGAAAGGGGCTGGTGCCGCTGGCAAAAACGATCCGCCTGGCCGGCCGCGAACCGTTCGGCGATCTTGCTCCACACGAGGAAGAAGCGGTCTTCGACCTCGCCGATATGGAGGCGACGATTGCCGCCACCAAGGATTGCGACGCGATCGTGCATTTCGGCGGCGCACCACTCGAATGCGAATGGCAAACCATCCTGAATTCCAGCATCCGCGGCTCCTATCACATCTACGAGGGCGCCCGGAAACACGGGGTGAAACGAGTCATCTATGCCTCCTCCGTGCATGCCGTCGGCTATCACGAGGTCGAGGCGCATATCGGCGTCGACGCGCCGGTGCGTCCCGACAGCCTCTATGGCGTGTCGAAGAACTTCGTCGAGAGCCTGAGCCGGCTTTACTGGGACAAGTTCGGCATCGAGACGGCGTGCCTGCGCATCTTTTCGTCCTTCCCCGAACCGGCGGACCGTCGCATGCTGTGGTCATACCTCTCCTTCGCCGATTGTGTGCGTCTGGTCGAGGCAGCTCTCACCGCGCCGCGCGTCGGCCATACGATCTCCTTCGGCCTTTCCGACAACAAGGTGAAAACGGTCGACAACAGCGGCGCCAACCATCTGGGGTTTTCTCCGCAGGATAGTGCCGAGCCGTTCCGCGCAGCGGTCGAGGGGAAGACGCAGATTCCGGATCCCAAGGCGCCATCGGTGCAGTATCTGGGCGGGTGGTTCTGCGAGCTTGGCCATCCGGACGACAAGCGGGCGTAGCTATCGAAATACCAATCCGCTCGATGGCGCAGACCGGAAGCCGAGATGCGGCAGGCGATGGATTCACGCATGGTGGCGGAGATCGAGGAGGTTGTCGGCGGCGCCGGCTTCGATGTGCCACGCTGACCACGGTCATGGATCAGATCTGGCAGCGGTACCTGCAGACGATGCCCGACCTTCCCGCGCAAGCATTTCATCCACCATGGGCGTCGAAGGCTTAGAGATTTATGCGCTGCGCGCTTCTCGCGCACATGTTCCACGTCGGCCACCAGATGGCCGCCTGAAATGTTGACGGTTGCCGGTCGTCATCGGTTTTGGGATTCTCACCTGATCTGGTAGTGGGATCCAAATCACAGGAGATGGCATGCCGAACGATGTAATCGTGCGCGACAGCAATGGCGCTCAATTGAATGACGGTGATTCCGTAACGCTGATCAAAGACCTCAAAGTCAAAGGCACTTCGGAGACGATCAAGCGCGGCACGTTGGTGAAGGCCATCCGCCTGAACGGCAATCCCGGCGAGATCGAATGCAATACCAAGCAAGTGAAAGGCCTGGTGCTCAAGACCGAGTTCGTGAAGAAGGCGTGAGCCTCAAGGCGGCAAGCGATCTCGATGGCTCCTTCGGGATTTTGGAGAGCCTGCCGTCGCCAAGGGGGCTGCGGAGCCGTTGAGCGGCCGGCACCCGGTCGTTGCGCTGCGAATTGATAACTTCGCCGACCAGGCACAATCAAAAAAATCGCCAAGTCCCAAGCTGGAACCTCCGGCCTCATTGCGCGTTTCACGGCGTCCCGTTCGCGGACTCGCCCGGATATCTCTCCAAGCGCGCGAAAAACCAGGAGCCCGCTTCATGCACGACAAGCTGTTTCATTCACCGGTCGCACTGTCGGTCGGCCTCGGCTTCAAGCGCGAGATTGCCTCGCTGGCCGAAATGCACGATTTCCTCACCAATTGGACGACCTCCCGCCGCGGCCCGCTTTACCGAAACGCGGTGGAGACATGTGATCTGGCCGTTCCAGGTTATGTGAGCGTCGAGCAGGCGCGCCGGGCGTTGCTCGAATTCGCGCAAGCCGCCGGCATCCTGTGGCCGGACCTCGAGCCGGTGGCGGGCGTGCACGCCGTTGCGCGTGGCTATGGCGGCTACGCCGCCTGAAGATTGATGTTCTCCGTGGCGGCTAAAGCCACACCACCATAGAAAGCCCGGCTGGCCCTCAGCCGGGCTTTCGCGTTTCCGGCAGCTCGCAAGGAAATCGCAATCCTGTAGCCGTGTGTCTTGGGCGACAATCCCTGCGTGGAGTGTCGGGAAGAGCCCGCGCAAAAATCTTTATGAAATTCCTATTTCTTTCCACTGCGCCCCGTCTCGAACCTTTATGGCGATCGGGTCCATATTCCTTTTAGAAAATACAACCGGTTCAGTCGCCAAAGATGCGACGGGACACTTTCGAGATATTGCGAACTCTCCTGTCAAATTCGCAAAGTACAAAAGAACAAAAGGAATAAACACAATGGATATGGCCGTTATCGGAATCGGAATTTTGTTCTTTGCCCTTTGTTTCGCCTACATAAAAGCTTGTGACGCGCTCTAGAGCGAGGCTGAAAAAATGATCGTCGACTATATTCTCGGTGGCGGCGTTACGCTGTTCCTGCTCGCCTACCTGACATACGCCCTCGTTCGTCCAGAACGCTTCTGAAGGCACGGAAAGCCACACCCATGACACTGAACGGTTGGATACAGATCCTGGTCTATTGCGGGATCGTCGTTTTGCTGGTGAAGCCGCTCGGCGGCTACATGCACCGCGTCTTCAACGGCGACCGCACGCTGCTTTCGCCGTTCCTTCGCCCGCTTGAGCGTGGGCTTTATCGTATTTGCGGAACCAGCGAACGCGAGGAACAGCACTGGACCACCTACGCGGTCGCCCTGCTGCTCTTCAATCTCGCCGGCTTCCTGGTGCTTTATGCGCTGCAGCGTCTGCAGGGCAGCCTGCCTTACAACCCTGCCGGCATGACAGCGGTTGAACCAGGGCTGGCCTTCAACACCGCCGCCAGCTTCATGACCAACACCAACTGGCAGAACTATGGTGGCGAGAGCACGATGTCCTATCTCGTGCAGATGGCCGGACTGACGGTGCAGAACTTCGTTTCGGCGGCTACCGGTATTGCCATCGCCATCGCGCTGATCCGCGGCTTTGCGCGGGCGTCCGGCAAGTCGATCGGCAATTTCTGGGTCGATATGACCCGCTCCACACTCTATCTGCTTCTGCCGTTCTGCATCGTGCTGACGCTGGTCTATGTCTGGCTCGGCATGCCGCAGACGCTCGGCGCCTACGTCAACGCCACGACGCTGGAAGGCGCGCAACAGACCATCGCCGTCGGCCCGGTCGCTTCGCAGGTGGCCATCAAGATGCTCGGCACCAATGGCGGCGGTTTCTTCAACGCCAATGCCGCGCACCCGTTCGAGAACCCCGACGCGATCTCCAACCTGATCCAGATGGTGTCGATCTTCGCCATCGGCGCCGCCTTGACCAATGTCTTCGGCCGCATGATCGGCAACCAGCGCCAGGGCTGGGCGATCCTCTCGGCCATGGGCGTCATGTTCATCGCCGGTGTCGCCATCTGCTACTGGGCGGAAGCCGCCGGCAACCCGCTGGTGCATGCGCTGGGCATCGACGGCGGCAACATGGAGGGCAAGGAGAGCCGCTTCGGCATCGCCCTGTCGGCGCTGTTTGCCGTCATCACCACGGCCGCTTCCTGCGGCGCCGTCAACGCCATGCACGGCTCCTTCACCGCGCTCGGCGGCATGATCCCGATCATCAACATGCAGCTTGGCGAAGTTATCGTCGGCGGTGTCGGCGCCGGTCTCTACGGCATCCTGATGTACATCGTCATCGCCGTCTTCGTCGCCGGCCTGATGGTCGGCCGCACGCCCGAATATCTGGGCAAGAAGATCGAGGCCAAGGAGGTCAAGATGGCTATGCTGGCCATACTGTGCCTGCCGCTGGCGATGCTGATCTTCACGGCCATCGCCGTCGTGCTGCCGACCGGCGTGGCGTCGATGGGCAATGCCGGCCCGCACGGCTTCTCCGAGGTTCTGTATGCCTACACTTCGGCGGCGGCCAACAACGGTTCGGCCTTTGGCGGCCTCAGCGGCAACACGCCCTGGTACAACATCACGATCGGCATCGGCATGCTGATGGGCCGCTTCCTGGTCATCATCCCGGCGCTGGCCATTGCCGGCTCGCTGGTGGCGAAGAAAACGGTTCCGGCTTCCGCCGGCACCTTCCCGACCGATGGCCCTCTGTTCGTCGGGCTGCTGGTCGGCGTCATCCTGATCGTCGGTGGCCTCACCTTCTTCCCGGCGCTCGCCGTCGGGCCGATCATCGAGCACCTGGCGATGGCTCACGGGCAGACCTTCTGAGACCGTCATGTCCTGGTTCAATGCCATGCGCCGCAAGGTCGGCCACAGGGACGATCACCGAAAGGAGGAGAGACCTCCTCCTTTCCCGACCCTGTCGACGTTTCTCGGCCTTGCGGCAGTCATGCTCGTCCTCTGGCTGCTGGCCTACGGGCCGCCGCATTTCCTTTCGGCATCCAATCATCGGGTGCCGTCCAACAACACCGAAGCCGGAGCTTCAAAATGAGCAACTCGAAATCAGCAAGCATCATGGATGCACGCATCCTGGTTCCCGCCATTGGCGGCGCCTTCCGCAAGCTCGATCCGCGCACGCTGGCCAGGAACCCGGTGATGTTCGTCGTTGCCGTCGTCTCGGCGCTCACCACGGTGCTGTTCGTGAAGGACCTGGTCACCGGAGGCGGCAATCTCGGCTTTACGCTGCAGATCATCATCTGGCTTTGGTTCACCGTGCTGTTCGCCAACTTCGCCGAAGCGGTCGCAGAAGGCCGCGGCAAGGCGCAGGCGGATTCGCTGCGCAAGGCACGCACCGAGACCCAGGCCAAGCTCTTGACCGGTGAGGACCGCACCAAATACAAACTCGTGCCCGGCACCAGCCTCAAGGTCGGCGATGCCGTCCTGGTCGAGGCCGGCGACATCATCCCGTCGGACGGCGAAGTGGTCGAGGGCGTCGCGTCGGTCAATGAGGCGGCGATAACAGGCGAATCGGCGCCGGTCATCCGCGAATCCGGTGGCGACCGTTCGGCGGTCACCGGTGGCACCCAGGTGCTGTCAGACTGGGTCCGCGTCCGCATCACCGCCGCCTCCGGCCATACCTTCCTCGACCGCATGATCTCGCTGGTCGAAGGTGCCGAGCGCCAGAAGACGCCGAACGAGATCGCGCTCAACATCCTGCTCGTCGGCATGACGCTGATCTTCGTGCTGGCCACCGCGACGATCCCGAGTTTTGCCTCCTACTCGGGCGGCTATATCTCGGTGACCGTTCTGGTGGCGCTGTTCGTCACCTTGATCCCGACCACGATCGGCGCGCTGCTTTCGGCCATCGGCATCGCCGGCATGGACCGTCTGGTGCGATTCAACGTGCTGGCCATGTCGGGTCGCGCCGTGGAAGCCGCAGGCGACGTCGACACGCTGCTGCTCGACAAGACCGGCACGATCACACTCGGCAACCGCCAGGCGACGCAGTTTCGCCCGGTCAAGGGCGTCACCGAACAGGAACTGGCCGACGCGGCTCAGCTAGCCTCGCTCGCCGACGAGACGCCGGAAGGCCGCTCCATCGTCGTGCTGGCCAAGGAGAAATACGCCATCCGCGCCCGCGACATGGCAACGCTGCACGCCACTTTCGTGCCCTTCACAGCGCAGACCCGTATGAGCGGCGTCGACATCGATGGTTCATCGGTGCGCAAGGGCGCCGTCGATTCCGTGCTTGCCCATGTCAACCAGTCGGCAGCCGCCGCCCATGGCACGCGCCCAAGCAGCGAATCCATCCGCGATCTCCAGTCCATCGCCGACGAGATCGCCAAGTCCGGCGGCACGCCGCTGGCGGTCGAACGCGACGGGCGCCTGCTCGGCGTCGTCCACCTCAAGGACATCGTCAAGGGCGGCATCAGCGAGCGTTTCACCGAACTGCGCCGCATGGGCATCCGCACGGTGATGATCACCGGTGACAACCCGATGACGGCGGCGGCTATCGCCGCGGAAGCCGGCGTCGACGACTTCCTCGCGCAGGCCACACCGGAGGACAAGCTGAAGCTGATCCGCGACGAACAGGCCAAGGGTAAGCTGGTGGCCATGTGCGGCGACGGCACCAACGATGCACCCGCCCTTGCACAAGCCGATGTCGGCGTCGCCATGAACACCGGCACGGTTGCCGCCCGCGAGGCCGGCAACATGATCGATCTCGACAGCGATCCGACCAAGCTCATCGAGATCGTCGAGATCGGCAAGGCGCTCTTGATGACGCGAGGTTCGCTGACGACCTTCTCGATCGCCAACGACGTGGCCAAGTATTTCGCCATCATTCCGGCGATGTTCGCCGTCTTCTACGTCGCACCGGGACAGACGACCGGCCCGCTGCAGGCACTCAACGTCATGCATCTGGCGACGCCGCAAAGCGCCATCCTGTCGGCCATCATCTTCAACGCACTGATCATCATCGCGCTGATCCCGCTGTCGCTGAAGGGCGTCAAATATCGCGCCATCGGCGCCGGCGCGCTGCTCAGCCGCAATCTTCTCGTCTACGGCCTCGGCGGCCTCATCGTGCCTTTCGTAGGCATCAAGGCGATCGACATGATCGTCACCGCGCTTGGCCTTGCTTAAGGAATTACGCTCATGTTCAAACAGATAAGACCCGCGATCATCATGATCGTCTTCTTCACGGTCCTGACCGGCCTGATCTATCCCTTGGGCATGACCGGCATCGCCCAGGCGATCTTCCCGCGCCAGGCCAATGGCAGCCTGATCGAGAAGGATGGCAAGGTTATCGGCTCCGAGCTGATCGGCCAGGGCTTTGCCAGCGACAAGTATTTCCATGGCCGCCCCTCGGCCGCCGGCGACGGCTACAACGCCGCCGCCTCGAGCGGCAGCAATCTCGGCCCGACCAATCCCAAGCTGATCGACCGCATCAAGGGCGACGCGGAAAGACTGAAGGCGGAGAATCCGAACCAGCCCGTCCCGATGGACCTGGTGACGACGTCCGGCAGTGGCCTCGATCCCGATATCAGTCCCGAAGCAGCTTACTTCCAGGCCGCCAGGGTGGCCAAGGCCAGGGGGATCGATGAAGCCAAGGTCAAGGCGCTTGTCGATGCCCAAGTCGAGGGCAGGGAGCTTGGCTTCATGGGCGAGCCTGTGGTCAATGTGCTCGGTCTCAACCTTGCGCTGGACGCTGCGAAACAGTGAATGGTGCGGGCCGGGGATCGACAGTATCCCCCGCGCCATCCATGATCGGTCCCGATGCCGGACGACAGAAACAACGACGCCAGACCTTCTCCCGACGCACTGCTTGACCATGCCGAGCGGGAAGGTCGCGGCCGGCTGCGTATATTCCTGGGTGCCGCTCCCGGCGTAGGCAAGACCTACGAGATGCTGATGTCGGGCCGCGCCAGGCTGACCGACGGCGTGGATGTGGTGATCGGTGTCGTCGAGACGCATGGGCGCAAGGAGACACTGGCCCTGGTCGAGGGTTATGAGGTCATTCCCCGCCGCAAGGTCGACTACAAGGGGCGCATCCTCGACGAGATGGATATCGACGCCATCCTCGCCCGGCGCCCGGCGCTGGTTCTTGTCGACGAACTCGCCCACACCAATGCGCCCGGCAGCCGCCATCCCAAGCGCTATCTCGATGTCCAGGAAATCCTGACGCACGGTATCGACGTCTACACGACGCTCAACATCCAGCATGTCGAAAGCCTGAACGACGTCGTCGCCCAGATCACCAAGGTCAGGGTTCGCGAGACGGTTCCCGATTCCATCATAGACCAGGCCGACGATGTCGAGATCATCGATCTCACCCCCGACGACCTGATCAAGCGGCTCGAGGAAGGCAAGGTCTATTTCCCCAACACCGCGCAGCGCGCGATCGAGAACTATTTCTCGCCGGGCAATCTGACGGCGCTCAGGGAACTGGCGCTGCGGCGCACCGCGCAGCGCGTCGACGACCAGTTGCTGATCCATATGCAGGCCCACGCCATTCCCGGACCGTGGGCCGCGGGGGAAAGGGTTCTCGTCTGCGTCGACGCGCGTCCGGGCGGGGCGGCGCGTATTCGCTACGCGCGCAGGCTGGCCGACCGGCTCCGTGCCCCGTGGACGGCGCTGCATGTCGACAGCCCTCGCTCGGCCAGCATGCCCGAAGCGGACAAGGATCGGCTCGCGACGAACCTTCGCCTTGCGGAGCAGCTCGGCGCCGAGGTGACCACCATTCCCGGTCAGAACATCGCGCAGGACATTGTTCGCCATGCGACGGCGAACAATTTCACCCATATCGTGGTCGGCAGGCCGACCCGGTCGCGCTGGCGGGAATTGATCGAAGGCTCGCTCACCTACGATCTCATCCGCAATGCCGGCGACATCAGCGTCCATGTGATTTCAGGAACCGAACGCAACGCCGAGGTGACGTCGAGGAGCGTCAAGGCGGCGGACGAGCAGTGGCAGTTCGAGATCTGGCCCTATCTCAAGGCCACGGCCTTTGTCATCGGTTCGCTCGCCTTCGCCGTCGTTCTCGACCAGTTTCTCGACGTTCGCAACCTGGCGATCATTCTTCTCATCGGCGTACTGGCATCGGCGGTAACCGGCGGTCTGTGGCCGGCTCTGTACGCTTGTTTCGCCAGCGCCCTTGCTTTCAATTATTTCTTCCTGGAGCCTCGCTATACGCTGACGATCCGGGATCCGGAGAGCATCGTCGCGCTCGGCGTCTTTCTCGTCGTTGCGGTCATCGCCAGCAATCTGACGGCGCGCGTGCAGCGCCAGGCGGTCGCCGCCCGCTCGCGGGCGCGGGCCACGGAAGACATCTACCTCTTTTCAAAGAAGCTCGCCGGCGCCGGTACGCTCGACGACGTCCTTTGGGCCACGGCCTTCCAGATCGCCTCGATGCTGAAGCTGCGCGTGGTGCTGCTTTTGCCGGAAGACGGGACGATCACCGTCAAGGCCGGCTATCCGCCGGACGACACGCTGGCCGAGGCCGACATCGCCGCCGCCCGCTGGGCCTGGGAGCACAATCGTGCCGCGGGTCGCGGCGCTGACACCCTTCCGGGCGCCCGGCGCCTCTATTTGCCCTTGCGGACGGGGCGCACGGCCATCGGGGTCGTCGGCCTCGACAACGACAAGCAGGGTCCGCTGCTGACGCCCGAGCAGCAGCGGCTGCTTGACGCACTGGCCGACCAGGCGGCGGTCGCCATCGAGCGTATACAACTGGTTGCCGACGTCGACCGCGCCAAGCTCGCCGCTGAGGCGGACAGGCTGCGCTCGGCGCTGCTCACCTCCATTTCCCATGATCTGAAAACGCCGCTCGCCGCCATCATGGGCGCGGCCGGCACGCTGCGGGATTTTTCAGCAGCGCTTCCCGAACCGGACCGGGCCGAACTGCTGTCGACGGTGCTCGACGAATCCGAGCGGTTGAACCGCTTCATCGCCAATCTGCTCGACATGACCAAGATCGAGTCCGGCGCGATGGAGCCGAACTACGCCTTTCACTATGTCGGCGACATCGTCGGCTCCGCCTTGCAAAGGGCCAGGAAAATCATTGGCGAGCACAAGATCGAGACCGACATCCCCAGGGATTTGCCGATGTTGAAGGTCGACCCGGTGCTGTTCGAGCAAGCGTTGTTCAATCTTCTCGACAATGCGGCGAAATATGCCCCGGCAAGCTCGACGATTCGCATGCAGGGTTGGACCGACAATGGCTCCGTCCTGCTGCAAATCATGGATGAAGGGCCAGGCATTCCTCCCGGCGATCTGGAACGGATTTTCGACACGTTCTATCGAGTGCGCAAGGGGGACCAGATCCGCGCCGGTACGGGGCTCGGCCTGTCGATCTGCCGCGGCTTCGTCGAAGCGATGGGTGGCACCATCATGGCGGCAAACCGGACCGACGGTTCGGGCGCGGTGTTCACCATCAAAATGCCCAGGCCGGCAAATCCGCCCAATTTCGACGCTTCGAATACCGACGACCACGACGTGGGTGACCTGGCATGACAAACTCGAACGTCAGGATATTGGTCGTCGATGACGAGCCGCCGATCCGCAAGCTGCTGCGCGTCGGGCTCGGCAGTCAAGGTTATGCGGTCAGCGAGGCGCCGAACGCGAAGGTGGCGATCGAGCTGATGGAGGCGGAGAAGCCGGACCTCGTCCTGCTCGACCTTGGGCTGCCCGGCATGAGCGGTCATGAGTTGCTGCGCAAATGGCGCGACGATGGTCTCGACATTCCAGTGGTCATGCTGTCCAGCCGAACCGACGAGGCCGGCATCGTCCAGGCCCTGGAACTCGGCGCCGACGACTATGTCACCAAACCTTTCGGCATGAACGAGCTGGTGGCGCGCATTCGCGTGGCGCTCCGCCACAAGTTCCAGCAACAGGGCGAGAAGCCGATTTTCCAGACCGGCGATCTCAGCGTCGACCTGGTCAAGCGCATCGTCAAGGTCGAGGGCAAGGAGGTAAAGCTGTCGCCGAAGGAATACGACATCCTGCGCATGCTGGTGCAGCACGCCGGCAAGGTGCTGACCCATCATTTCCTGTTGAAGCAGGTCTGGGGCGACTCGACCGATGTGCAGTATCTCAGGGTCTATGTCCGGCAGCTCAGGCAAAAGATCGAGAAGAGCCCCGACCAGCCGCGCTACATCACCACCGAGACCGGCGTCGGCTACCGCCTGCGCGAGGCCGAATGAGCAGGCCAGGTTTTAGCCGATAGCTTCCCGTGGCTGGCCAAGCGGTCTGGAAACCCGCAAAGCCGCGAGGCAGCCGACAATGCCGAGCGGCACGAAGGCAAGAAACAACCACGACGCTACGTTCGCCGCCGCGTCGTGGTTCAGACCTTGCGAAAAGCCGCTGGCGTTGGCGACGATGCCGGCAAGGGCGGCGCCCACGGCATAGCCGATGCGCTGCATGGTCGGCACCGCCGCCGAGGCGATGGTCTGCTCGCCCTCCGGGGCGGAGGCGACGATGACGCGCGTCAGGAACGGCCAGGCGACGCCGAAGCCGCCGCCCTGCAACAGGGCACACATCAGGATCAGCGGGATGGAGCCCAGGGGTATCGCATACGCAAAGCCGGCGATGCCGGCCGCGATCATCACTGCGCCGCCGACGATGATCAGCCGCTCGCGCTGCGGCGGCGCGTTGGCGACCAGGATCGAGAGGATCGACCAGGCTATCGATTCGGCGGCGATGATGTAGCCGGTGGTCAGCAGCGGAATGTCGTGAAGGCTGGTCAGCAACAGCGGTCCGTAGACGCCGAAGGAACAGGTCGCCACCGAAAAGGCGGCAACCATGGTCATGCCGGCGCCGACCGGCGTGCGCCATGAGAACAGCCGCGCCGGGAACAGCCGCGAACGCGGCTTCAGCGCGTCGATGGTGAAGAACAGCACCAGGCCGATGAGTCCGAGGGCCATCAGCAGCGAAGAGCGCAGCAAGGCGATGTCGACGCCGGCCGAGGCGATCAGCACCACGGCGACGGCAAGGCAGCCAAGGGCCGCGAACGGGAAGGGTGGTGCCTTGCCCGTGCTCGTCTTGGTTTTCGTCGCCTGCGGCGTGTCGAGCACGAGGAAGCTTGCCAGCGCCATGGCGGCGCCGCCGAGTGTGAAGATGCCGAAGGCCCAGCGCCATGACAACAGCTCGGTCATGATCGCGCCGAGCAATGGTCCGCTGAAGGCGGCGACGCCCCAGATAGCCGACATGATGCCGAAAAGCTGCGGCCAGATGGCGCGCGAGAACAGTCGTTCGACCGAGACGAAGGCCAGCGACACCAGCGCACCGCCGCCAAGTCCTTCGATCAGGCGGCCGGCGAGGAACAGCTGCATGGAAGGCGAGGTGGCGCATATCAGCGCGCCTGTTGCGTAGAGCAGCGCGGCGACCACCATGTTGGTGCGCAAGGGGACATAACTCACCAGTCGTCCGGCGGCCGCGCCGGCAACGATGGCGCCGAGTTCGTAGATCGCCAGCGACCAGCCGACGAGCTGTACGCCCGCCAGTTCGCCGACCATGGCCGGCATAACCGTTGCCACCATCGTTTCGTTGGTGGCGTGCAGCAGAATGCCGAGGCTGATGAAGCAGAAGCGCGCCAGGTCGCCGCTTGCCCACAATACGCGCCAGTCGACCCTGTTTGTGCTGATCCCGGTCATTTCCACCCCCGTCTTGCATATCTCGACGCCAGCGCAGGACGCCAGAAGCCAGTACGGGTTTCCGGCAGGAATGTGATTTTCCTTGTTCGTCAATAGCTTAGAAGTTTGTGGGACATCCAAATTTCTCAATGTATTCAAATGCGCAGGGTTCAATTTTGTCTCACTGTGTGTCCAGACACTGGCCAACGAGAGCGAACAGCGCGTCCTGATTTCCTCCTGCTAGAATGGGAAGCCCAATGTTGAGTGCAGCGAACGGGAGAAAGTACGAACCAAATTTGGCGAGCCCTTGATGACATGTCGAAGTGGAAGAGCGTTTTGGAGAACACGCGCCTACGTTAGGTCTGGAAGGCTCCCACTGTTCCAACAGCAGCAGGCTCGGACAGAAACGGCCTGCCGCTGAACTCGTCATGCAACAAGCTAAATTGGCATCACCAGCACGCTAAATTCAGTTAACGCAAGGATTCAACTTGGCCGCTGCTGGTCCTCCTGAAAGGACTTAACTGGCCATATCCAGACACTGGCAGAGGGAACAGGCCGGGGTCGAACCTTATCCGGTTTGCGCGCCAATCAAACCTTCGATTCACTGGAGAACCAGACACTCCTCCATGAAGGTTGGAAGAACTTGTTTCCTCAGGCGTGCCACAAGATCCTTCCCGTCGGTAACGTCGACGCTGGCAGTCTCGACTATCGTCTCTTGGCCTATGATCCGGAACTGCGCATGGAGGCCCTCATTGTCGCCTAGCCCCTCGTGATAGGGGTAGAGCAAGCCGAGGCGCCTTGTAGAGATGGGCATAAACATCATCTGGTAAACGTGACCTTGAGAAACCCCCTGCTTCGGACCATCGATCCGCGCGGATATACGTTTCCATTCGTGTCGATCACCTGGGTTACCTGTCCTCCGCGCCAAATTAGGATGTCGGGCTTTGTTTGGAACGCGGCGCGCGCGTCCTCCAGAGAAGTCAGACAGAACAGTCGCCCACCCTGCAGCGTAACGCGGAACTCGGTCCCTGTGAGAGCGCGCGTCACCAAGCGTCCGACATACTCCTCGAAAAGCGCGTTCATCTCAAACAGGAGCGCCGTGCCTTGCCGCTGCTGGTCGTCTGATATTGGTTGCGCAAGAACAGTCGTGTCATGCCGAACAGTCGTGTCATGCCGAACAAGTTCTGCCACGCGCAGTTGGTCCGTCTCGATGCGAGATGTCAGTCAGATACGATCCCAAACACCCGCGCAGCGCCTCGCGGCTTGCAGGGAAAGGATCGGGGCAATTAATAGCCATTCGGCGCGGTGAAAGCGTGACTCACGTCCCGCGCGTGGATGACAGGCGCGTCCTGAATGGCATCTTCTAGGTCTTGAGGTCTTGAGGTCTTGAGGTCTTGAGGTCTTGAGGTCTTGAGGTCTTGAGCGCCGTGGCGCCGGCAAGCCCACATTCAAATATCGGCTCCGCCTCTTGACGCTCGTCGGCGAAGCGGTTTTCGCCTGCTTCAGTCGACCGCATCTCTTCAAATAAGAGACGAGTGTCGTCTCAAATTTTGCGACTGCGAGGGGCTACATTCCCTATTGCTCTGTTGCGCCTTACTTGTAATATTAGCTTGAGCGCAAGAAAACCAGAAGACCAATGCGTAGAGGGGACGAACCATGGGATTCGCGAAAGGGTTTCTAGTCGCGATTTCCCTTGTTGCGCTGATTGGGTCTGCATCGGCCGAAGAATTCAAAATCCAGGTGAAATCATTCATCGCTCCGACCAAGTTTGAAGATGTTCATTCGATAGAAGCGGGGGTTCTCGAAGCGATTACAAACGCTAATTTTTCGGAAGACCCCCAAGCTGGTGACCTTGGCTCAGAAGACTATAGGTTGTGGAGCGAAGCCAAGCTAAATGCGACATGCTCTGGCGGCAAACTATCCTCTGTGAGCCTGAGTTCGGCTTCAACCGACGCCGGAACAGAGTTGTTTGCCTTGGAGGCCAAAGGCGAGTTGGAGCAAGAAGCGCAGCTTATGAATTTAGCGCCCGATGATGCGGAAAAAGTACGTCGATTCAGCTGGCAGATGCGTGGCCGTCCTAACGCGGCGACGCTAGCCGGGTTCTACCTGCATGACTATCGAAGTTGCGTTTGGATATGGCACCGGGTTGAAGGGGTTGTTTCTTGTTCAGGGGATAACCCCATGCTCGAAGTCAAAGTCACAGGATCGAGATTTCCCTCTCATCGGATGTGGGTGAATGGCAGGATTGAGGGCTCCGTAGGCCAAGGTCCGCTCGAATATCTATGGAGTTGCAGCAAGACGGATGCAACTCGGGTGAGATAGCCTTGGGAAATAAGGATCGACTAAAACTTCTGGAATTTTTCCGATTTTCAGAGTTGAAGCTTATGAGGGACCTTAGGCCGCGTTTCCTTCGCTCGATTTGCGCACTGGCAATTGTTCTGTGCTCGACCACTCGGGTTTTGGCAGCCGTCACAGCCTCCACCTCCACGATGGAGGGCGCGGCGATTGATGGGGGAACGGTCATCGTTGAGGCATCTTCTTCCCACGTAGCAATACAAATCTACTGGGAGGACAGAGAGCATTTTCGCACATCGTTCCGATCTTTTGCGATCATTCCAGATCCCGTTGGCATTGGCGATGCGGCGCAACTTGCTTGGAAAGTCGCGGTCGGCTCCGATGGCGACGTCGAGACGGCTGCAGCGCATTACAACGCGCAGCGGAAGTGGGAAGCAGCGGCCGGAATGCCAGATGGGACGCCGCTTGAAGACCTCCAATACCGCATCGTCGTTTCACCAGAACAGCGCGCCGCGGTGGTCGCCGTATTGGAAAAACGGGCGAAGGATTCGGGCAAGCTGTCAACCCCGGCGAAGAACGCAAACGGCGACCCGCTTGTCGACTATGCCCAAGCCGGCGTCGGGGCGATGATCGACGTGCTTCGAGCAGCACAATTTATGCTTGAGGTCAGCGACGGCAAGACGATCGAGGCATTCCCGAATGCTGGCGAAGTCGTTTCGCCTCTCTCGTGGCTATACGACCTGATGCTCCTCAACAGCGGCGGTGTTAGTGGCAGCCTCGATGGGTGCATCATCGCACACCCCTTCAAGGGTGTCGATTGGGCAGACCCGTCTAAGGCGCCGGGCATTCTCGCGCGCGAGTTGCGCCGGCTCACTGATCGAGCTAACGTCGCCCTGACGCTCGTCGGGGGCCCGATCGTTGGTCTCAACCAACCAATTGACAAGCTGAAAGCGTACCTGAACGAGCATGAGGACGAAGCGGATTTGCTGCCCTTCGGGCATTTCGATCCGGTCATGCTCGATATCCTCGACTGCCAGATGCGACAGTCGATGGCGGGGAGCGAAGCAGTCCCAAATTCGATCGTTGAGCGCAGCCAAGTCTATCGCGCTTTCGACCAATATCTTGAGGCACAGCGCGAAAAATTCCCAAAAGCCCAACCGCCGCGCTTCTTCGAAGCCGCACACATTGTCACAAGACCGCTCGGTGTGGGCTTCGTTGACCTAATCGAGCTCTACCCACTCGCCCGCATCGACACTGTTTGGTCGGTTCTTTTTGACGGCGCTAGAATGGCCGATCTGACAAGCACCGCAGACGGCCCACTGCCGCCGTATTCGCCGGAAACGCGCGAGTTGCTCCGCACCCTCAACGTTGAGTTGTTCAAGCTGAATCGCAGGGTCATGCGTAAGCTCTTCGCGCGGCCCGGCAGGCTTTTCGATCCGCTAGGGACAAGCAATCCCGCGATGTCACCCTTCACGAAATCCATGGCTTTCGATCTTCGCATGGTTGTCGTGGAACAATCATTCATCCGCAGCTACCTCGCAGCGAACGGCCTCGCCGGTAAGCCCCAACTGATGCAAGAGTTGACCGCTGCGAGCCGGGTTCTTCCGGGCCTAACGATCGAGAAGGCGTTCGCGCAGAAAGGTGGTGTAAATTTCGCTTTGCTGGATCGGGTGCGCACCATCTTTGCCGCCGTGGACAAGGCTGGCGCGATTGCCGGTTACAAAGCCGACTTTGGCGATTTTCGCTACCGCGTCGCTATCGGCTCCGCTTATGTTTTTTTGCTACATGACGTTAAGCTCGACAAGGGGAAGGGGGATGGCGCGCGGCTCGGCGAATACCTCAAGGCGCTGTTTCGCAACCTCGAACGTCGCCCGGCAACTGCGGACGGACGGCGGCTCGACGATGAATTACAGCGCCTGCGCAGTGCCCCTCCGGCATTGCCGGCCCTGTCAGCGGATGCGAAGTCAGATAGCGCGAAGCTGATGCGTGGCCTTTTGGCCTATCTCGCGCCGGATGCAAAGAGCCGGTCGTGGCTTGACTGCGATGTCATGAAGCCCGGTCGGGCCATTCTGCAATCTCCGCAAGAAGTTGCCGACGTTGGCAAGCGCGTCGAGTTCCTAGCGCAGAACGGGCCTGCGGCCGCTATCGCTGCATTTGAACTGTTGCCGCAGGGCGGTGCCATGGACGGTGCGACGAATCCGCCCGAGCCATATACTGCAGAGATTTGTGGCTCCATCCACAAGCGTCGCGTCGCCCTCGACTGCACCCTCGCCGCTGAGACGGGCGAAAAATGTGCCTCAGCTCTAAAACAATCCGTTGTAACCGCCGGCGAGGATGGCCAAAAAGACAGACTTTTCCTGTTCGACGAGAGCCAGGGTCCCAAGGTCGAAGCGGCGCAGATCGCTCCGTTCCTCTCAGCCGAACTCAGAGCTAATGGCGATAGCGATTTGGCTTCGGCACTTAAGCGGAGCCTCAACGCTGCGAGCGAACACGCGCGCCATCTCGCGATCTTCAACGCGCTGGACGAAGCCAGCGCCGATGCGGTGACCGCTCTGCGCGCAGGGATATCCGAAGCCGATCTGAGTGCTGTACGTTCAGCGCGTACCGCAGTTGGAGCAGACACCGCCGGGCCCGTTGCCGACGATCCTGCCGCAACGGAGCGTCTCGAGACGGCACTGAGCTTGGACGGGCAGATTGCTGCCGTTGAGCGGGAAACAGCCGCACTAGCGCCTCTGATCGCCAAAATTGACGCCTTCTATGAGGCAGATGGGCCGCTACCGGTTACCGCGGAGGCGGGCAACGCAGCGGCCGAAGATGAGATCGGGCGCGAAACCGTGACCCTCGGCCCGGAGAAGCCGGCTGACACCTCGCTCGATATCAGTGCGAGCCTTGCGGGGATCGGGCTCGACATCAAACTAGAAATGACGGGTCATGATACCGACGGTCTGCCAGTCTACACGGCGTCGCTGGTGTATCGCCGAACGCTGAGCGGTGGCAACGCGACCATCTGCAATACCAAAGGCGCGGAGGAATGTGTGGCGGACTCGGCTGCCGGGGGAGCAGGCGTTGAAATCATACCGCTTGGAGTCAGCGTGCACAATGTCGTGCGCCTCGCGGCTGGTGGCTTCAAAGCCTCAGCTGCTCGCGGCGAGAACGATGTTTCATTCGATCGCCCCACTGCTGCCAAGGCGCTGCATCGGCTAGGGCTTCCCTCGGTCTTTAATGTGGGTAACCTCGACGTCTCAGTGTCTCCCGAGATCGACGACGTGTCTGTGTCCTTCCGTTCCGACATCGGTGGGCTCGATACCGGCGTGGTCGTCCTGACCATACTTGAGAATGGCAAGATCGCCGATCTCGAAGTAGCACTCGAAACGGCGGTGCAGTCAAAGATCGCCGAGTTGGATTTCAGCGCCCAATTCAGTGCTCTTCGGTTGCCTATTTATGGAACACGGGATCAGGGGCTCTGGCTCGCACCGGAGCCGGAAGGCGCACGCATTGCATTGGACTGGAAGGGGCAGACTCTCTCCGGATCGATCGCCTACACGCTCGGCTATATGCAGGCTAAAGTCACCGGCGATGCGCTTATCCTCGCGACGGACACCGGCTTCAAGGTTCGCCAACTGACCTTTGCGCCGGACGCGGGCCGTGTCTTCCAGGACGCGCTGCTCAAAGGCGCCAACCTCGTCGTCGAACCCCTGTCAAAGATGAACGTCATTCCCGAATATGCCAATGACCAACTCATGCTGGCCATTTCGGCAGATGTCGCACTCTATGGGTGCCGGTTCCCAGTCATGCTCAGGATCAAGCCCGAGGTCCTCGGCGATCCGGACGCCGTGGTGAAGCAGTTGGTCCAGAGCGCTGCGCAGACGCCGGCGGCGATCGCGATTTGCGCAGGCAAAGGTGCGGCTACTGAACTGCTCAAACTCCTTGAGAGCCGCAAGATCGCACTGTTCGGTATTGAGCTCGCAATCGACAATGCCAATGCTCTTGCGACCGAGCTCGCCGGCAATCCGGGAGTACAGAAGCTCGATCTGGCCGTAACGCTCAGGGACGATTGCGACGCGGCGGCTCGAGTTCGCAGCCTGACCGGCATCTCGATTGTTCCGGATGGCGCAAATTGGCGGATCAACCTCGCCAAGCTGGACCAGGACGGTCGGAAGGCGCTCGGGTCGGTCGTAGAATGCCGCATCCGAGGGCTCATTGCGGTCGGCGGCAAGCTCGACATCAGCGAGTTCGAGATCGGCGACGATGCGGCGTCCGCGCTCCTCGTGATCCGCGAGCTGCCTTGGTTGGGTGATGTTTCGCTGGGCCGGATAAACTTCGCTGCGCTTTCCGGTGGCGACGCCGCGAGCCTCATCGGCGAAGCGGCCAAGGCGGCGGTGCAGCAGAAGGTGACAGAAGAACTTGTACGACGCTTCTCAGATCCGGTTCCGCTCGCGGGTATTGGTGAATTTGCCCTGCAGCCCAATGGCACAGAAGCCGTGTTGTTCGGGAACGACGCCCACCTGACGCTCAAGGGCGATATCGACATACACGGCGTCAAGGCTGTCGCTCGACTGACCATCCCTTTCAAGGGACTGCCGGGTGGTACGAAGGTCGACATCGATGTCCGCGAGTCGCTTCTGACCAACATTCTTGGCGTGATTAGTGACTCGCTGCCGTTCGGCGGCGAGAACGTCAAGGTCACCGCGCCCCGTGTCGAAAGACTGGGTGCCGAGGGCCTTCGTTACGGCATCGTGTTCGGCATCTCGGCTACTTTCGGCTTTGGGGACAGCGGCGGTTTTAAGGTCGATTTGCGGCGCGTCGAGATTTCCGACTCAGGCGTCAAACTGGCGGGCCAAATCAGGATGCGGCTCGGCATCGATCTTGAGTTCGTCTATTTTGCGCTCACCAACATAACGGTGGTTTACGACACTGGAAGCGAGGGCGGCCAAAGGGGACTCATTCTTGAAACCGACGTCGCGCCTTTCACTTCCGCTTTGGGATACATAATCAAGCTCGAGGGGTCGCTCGATCTGCGGGAACTCCGCTCCAAGCGTTTCACTATGGACGCTGCGCTGGTCCTGCTCAACTCCATCGACCTGATGCTCACGACCGGCACCGTGGATTTGGCCAAGACAAGCGTCACCTTCGATGCGCACACGGCGCCCGGGGTCGACGCCATCATCGACATCAAGGGGTCCGGCGAGATTGATGGTGAGAAGAAAATCGCCGCAGCCCGTACTTTTCTGGGGATCCTCGGCATCAAGCTACAGGAAAGCCGGCTCCTGCTCTGCGCCAAGCAATGCGCCGAGGGCGCGGACGAGACGATGCAGATCTCGGTCAACCAGAACCTGCTCATTGGCAATGCTGATGTCGTGGGGTCTAGCCGGCTCGATTTCAGCGAACCACATGTCGGCGCGCAAGTGGATCTTGATCTGTTCGGTTGGCATCCGGCGGGCGCCCGCCTGGATGCTTCGCTGCAATCGACGGTCACTTCGCTGAGCTTCATAGGCATCAAGGTCACCGTTATTACGCCCAGTATGGACACGATGACTCCCGCTCTGCTGCTCGGTATACTTAAGGACCTCCTCGACATCGACCTTAAGTCGCTCCTTAAGCTCAAGCTCAAGGACGTGACTGTATCGCTTATGCATGGCAGCGGCCAGGTCAGTTCCCAAAATGGCAAAGATGGTGGTGGCGACGATGGGGAGAAAGATAATCCCGGCAGCGCGCCCGGCGCGCCCGATCCTCAAAAGGACCCGCCCAAAGGTTACAAGAACCAGCCGATCGATCCGGGTCAGGGCCAATTGCCGCGCGAACCGCAGGTGCCTGGCATTAACGAGGGTTTTGGCGACGATAAGGTCGCTGCAATATATTGCGAGAAGGTCTTCGGCCAGAAAGGTGCCTGGTCGTCCGAACCGGGCGACCGCTTCCAGTTCTGGGTCTACTCCGCACGCGACAAGTCCGTCAGTCTTTATGGTGGGCATACCCATGATGATCCGGGCAACGCGACATGGCATGAATGGACCTTCGATTCAGTGACAGCCGCCTCGATCTGCACCGATGCGACCGACCCCGTAAGAGCGCTTTCGACATCCGCGTATCCCAGAGTCGGCGTCGGTCGGCAGATGAGCTACGACTACGAGGATTGTGTGAGCCACACGCCCTCCATTGGCCTCAACAGCTTGGTCGGCGACGACGCAGCCGACAAGACAAAAATGGTAACGTCTTACAAGCCGGTTCTCTGTTGGAAGAGCAACGAAGGCACGATCTACGACATGCGGCTGCGCCTACTGCACGCCAGTAGCCAATTCTATGCAATGGTCGAATGTCCCGTAGCCGGCATCGCGCCGCCGGAGTTGGAGAGCGATCCGCTCTTCGTCCGCGTCTGCCGTGCGCACACCGGGCTCGTGGCGCTTGGCGCGATGGGCGACGCGTCTAGCACAATAACGGCCGTGCAGGAGTACGAACTCCTCGACATCCGGGCCCGCGACATATTGGTAAGCGGCAAAACTGACGCGCCACAGGTCGATCGCTTCGATGTTCCGCTTGAAGGCAACAATGTTATCCATGTCTCTCTGTTTCAGATCTTTGATCAGACGGGCGCCGACGCCGGCCGCAGCGTCTTCATGCAGGCTCCCAATGGATCGACCGTGACGGGGCTGCTGCCACCGGATAGCCCGCTTCTGCGTTGGAGTATGCTTGAAGGTTTTCGTGAGCCGATCTACCACGCGTGGTTCGACGCCAAACAAGCTCCCACTGTCGATTTCGATTTTGAGACCACAGACTTGGCTCTCGGCGGCACCGAGAGCGACGTGCGCCGCGTCACGTGGCTGCATAAGGGAAAGGAGGGTGGTGTACTGACCCGCTTGATCGACCTTGACTTGGCCAATGCGCCGTCCATGGAAAAATCCTCGCGGCGCGACGTTCTTGATGCGCTGCGCGAAGAAATTCCCCTTTTGTCCGATGGCGATCCGTGGGGAGTGACTCTCGGCGCCGCGCCGCAGAGCAGCCTGAGGCTCTACGTCATGCGGCAACGCCAAGCGGCTTCAACAGCCATGCACGTCTTGCTCGATCTCCTCGCGGGCCCGTCGAGCACCTCCCATGCCGGCGATTTTAGCACAGCGCCTCGCGCCAGCCGCCGCGCCTGTCCGACTGTGGATCACCTGCTGGCGGAGTTGCAGTCCGCCATGCCGCCTGGCACTCGCCCGCTATCGGAATCCGATCTTGCCATAATACTTTCCGATCCCGACGCCGCGTTAGACAAATACCATCCCAACAGCCATCCACTGATCGCAATTCGCAGGGACCCGTGCTCGCCATGAGCAGACTATGAACAATTTGAACACGAGTTCTAAGGCAATCCAGGAACCGAGGCGCACAGGCCCAGGCCCAATGCCTCGAATGCGACGCCGGTTCCAGGTGCTAAGGCGCAGGCTGTTTAGGTACGGGTCGTTGGGCGACCAGTTCCTCGTCCTAATGCTTCGGATGCGCCGGAAACTCTTTCATCGTAGTCTTTCTTTGACGAGGTTTGGCTGGGTCGTGGCAATCGGCGTCTCGCTCGTCATGGGAACGATCTGCTATGCAGCGCTGGAGGGGCACTACGGAGCAAAATTGATCAAGGAGGTTAAGGCAGTCGACGGTATCGTCGATCTCTGCTTCGAGACCCAAGGGCTCGACCCAGGTGGATGCGGCACCGAGGGCAACGATGGGCGGTCGAAAAGTGAGCAACTGATGTGGTCGCTATTGATCAAGGCCGGTGTCATTGAGGTGACCGAAGCCGAGACGCCCGACGAACTCAAGGGCGCGTGGAGCAGTAATTCAGCTGCTAAGGCCGTCTATGACTACCTGACCAGTGAAGGTGGCGGTAAGAACGCAATAAATCCCCGGAAAGCAGGCACTATAGATCTTGTTATTGGCCTCGCCGGCCAGATGTGTCGCAACAGCTCAACCGTTACCGAAGACGAATTCAAGCGCGATCGCATCGCGCAATTCGCCGCCGGGGTTTATCCGCCTTGGGTGACCGACACGGCAGGCATGTTGCAGAGCGAGACTGGCAGTTTCGGGTTCCGGGGGTGGCTGAACTCTATCTTCCGGTTCGCGCCGGCTACGTCCATTTCCGACGTTCAAATCATCTCCGAACTGACGCGCCTCTCGGATGCACAGATATCTCTACGCAGCAAGGACGGTGCCGCCTCTGCCCTCAACAATCTCGGCTACGGCTACGACGCCCAACTGCAGAAGCGGTGTTCGCTTGATCCTCTCAGCCCGCGCGATTTCTATCTGCGCATGGTCGCGTTCGAGAAGATGGCCACGTACCTACTCGGGCGCATCGGTTCCAATCCCAACGTGCGCGCCTCAACGACCGAGCTTACCTACTACACCGGGTACGAACAGTACTTTCTGATCGTCGACGGCATCTTTGCCCTACTGCTGATCCTGTTGCGTGGTCTCGCATCGATGGCGACGGCTCGCGGCGCTGACTTGACCATACGCGGGGCGGACAAGGCAGCATCCACCATGGCGGCGCGAGAGTTGCAATCCTTTGTCCGTGGCTGGCTCTATCGCAAAGCAACGAGCGAAGACCCGGGCATCCGAACTTACTGGAAAGATCAGCTTTCCGATGAACTTGTCAGCGGACGCTGGCCCGTCCGCTTTGCCATTGCCACCTTGCCTGCGATAGGCTTCATCGGCACCGTGCGAGGCATCCTGATGTCGCTCTCCAATGCCGACCAGATTGTCTGGGCAACCACCACGCCGGAGCGTGCGGACGCCATAACGTCTCTGTCAGGCAATCTCGGCCTTGCCTTTGCCACCACCATGATCGCGCTGCTGTTCGGTGTCGTCATCTCCTTCTTCTCGGCGCTTGAAGCCTGGTTCGAAGAGCGTACCGCGCTTACCTTGTTCCGCGACCAATTCGATCCGCCGCCGACATGAACTTCGACCAACCCGACAATCCGTTCTTCCTAAGCTTCACCGACGTGTTGACGTGCGTGCTCGGTGGCTCGGTCGCCCTCTTTCTGATCTTCGTGGTCATGGTGAAGTTGGTGCCGGCGCAGGAAGCGCAGCGGGTAGTCACCACGGGTCGGTCGGGGCTCGCAGTGGCGCTGGAGCGCCAAAAGCTTGCGGGTCCGTCTCCCGTGATCGTGCAACTGGTTTCGTCCGAATGCCCGGTAATCAGATCTCTTTCTAGCGACGCTGATGAGGTGGAGAGTTGGGACTTCACGTCCCGCTCCGAGAATGGCACGGTGCTTTGCGGCAAGATGTTGGTTTTTAAGAAGGGCCTTCCGGCAAAAACCACCAGGATCCTAGCGCCCAAGCCCCCAGCCATCGTTATGCGCGTCACTATTGGCATCGGCGCCTACACCTGGTCGCCATCGATCAAGATCAATCCGGCCATTTGGCAGCAGTGGGATCAGGCGATCGTCAGATTCAATCCGAGTACGCCGCAGAACATCGTTCGCTTTGCGAGCGACACTTTCCGAGGCGTTCCATTCGATGGGGCCGATGAGCTATGAGCCGACGTCGGCAGAAGCCATCCGAAAGCAACCTGGCGCTGAGCTTCATTGACACCATTTCGGGCGGCTTCGGCGCCACCTTCTTCCTGTTCCTGATTTTTGCTTCGATGCCGCTAGCCAACAACGCTGCCGGCAGCGGCGGCTCCGGCCGGTTCATGGAGGTATGGCTCAGATGGGGTGCCGCGCAGGAACTCGCTGAGATCGAGTTGACCTATGCCGACAAGCCGCCGATCCGGCTCACCTCGTCGGATTTCACCGTCGACCCCGCGACCGGCAAACTCATCTCGAAGGGAACACGCTACTGGAAGTCGGCCTTCGCCAGCGGCTTTTCCTGGTTCGGTGAGGCAAACATGAGAACCGCCGCCAACACGGAATCAGGCACCAGATTGCGGTTGAGCGAACCTTGCCCCGGAAAATGGCAGGTTGCCGTCCGTCTTCACAGCCGTCCCTCAGGGGAAGATTGGTTTAAGCTGGCGAACCCGATGCCGCTCGAGGCGACGATCTTGGTGTACGACGGCCTTGATGACTACTTAGCGCTCAAATCGAATGCGACGGGTTTGCTCCCAGGCGCGGAGCAGGTGCTCACATGGAAGGATCGTGCGGACAATCCGGTCGGAACCCCTCTCGACCTAAAAAGCCCGCGCCGCTTTCAGACTCCAGCCTACTGCCTCTAGACTCAGACTAGCTTGCCACGGCAGGCAAAGTGCGCGGCCGATCGACATCGTTGCTCGATCGACAATCGTTTTATGGTGGCTTCGACTCCGCCGCAATTCGAACGCCCGCTTTGGCGAACGCACAGAACCTTTGTAACCGGATGATGAAGCTCGGCAGCCTCAGTGATCCGAAGCCTTCCCGGGCATCTTGTACGATTGCAAACTACAGTCCCAGGCTGCGCTTTCGGGTGAAACCCCATTCAATGCCGCCTCCCTCCTTGGCGACGCCAGCGATGTGCTGGCCAAGCTTCTTCTCAAGTGCAGCGGACCACGGCACGAGTTGGAAGCCGAGGCCGTTGTCGATCATCGCGAAGCGACCCGACGAGAGTAGCAAGCGCTGGCGATAGGTGCCTGAGACGTGTTGGCCGGCAGTAGCCGTCACCTTCGGCAAGCCGGTTTTTTCCGACAGATTCTTGCCGACGGCGTCCAACTCGCGACCGAGCAGCGTGTTGAGCAAATCGCGCTGGAGGATGATGCGCTGACCCTGGCGGCGCGGGCGAGCCCTTCGTCGGCGAGATACTCGGCGCGGGCCTGCATGGCGTCGCGGGCCTCTACGCCGAACCCGCCCATGGAGAGTCGCATCAGGGCCGCATTGCCGATCATCTTACCCGGCTCGACTTCGTCGTCTTCGATGAACTCGGCTGTCTTCCCTTCGCCCAGGCCGGCGGGCAGTTGCTCTTCCATCTGGTCTCGAAGCTTTACGAACGCACCGGCGTCATCTTCACCACCAATCTCGCCTTCGGGGAATGGCCGAGCGTCATCGGCGACGCCAAGATGACAACCGCGCTGCTCGACCGCCTCACCCATCACTGCGAGATCGCCGAGACTGGCAACGAATCCTGGCGCTTCAAGAGCCGCTCTCAAAGCTGAAGTCCGAAAGCCAATCAGTCGCACCCGATCAGGGCTGTGCAACCCCGACCAGCTTCGCCTGATCGGGCGCTTACCGGCGTGCCTCTCAACACCGAAAGCCGGGGTCCCTTTTGTTCGAAAAAACAGGGTCCCGATTCCGTGGTCATTGACAGCTTGGGCAGGCCTATTCGACTGAACGGCGTGGGTGTGATGCGTGCTTCCAACTCATTCTGAGCAAGGCTGACGATGACATTGCCGAGATCGGGAAACCCTAGCTCGCTAGACGCTGCTGCCGTTCGTTTCATTGATCGGAACGAGCCAAGAACGCCATATGTGGAATTTGCCACACCCAAGGCATGAGTCCTTGTCGGAAAAGCTTTTCTTGTGAAGCTACAAAGGTTTCAACTCGCACCCTCCATGCCGGGCCTCGTCGGGCAAAGAGTCGCGACGTCCTCTATGCCACGCGCTCGATACGGTCGCCTGCAGGCTCTTGCGTTCGAAGTATGAGATGTTCATCATCCACAAGACCAGCGACCATTGACGAGCCGATGGACTCATAGTCACAACCCATCAGAAGCGCATGCCGAGGACGGCTAACTGCGACGTAGAGCGAATTCCTGCCGACAGCGTCCGAGCCATTGTACGCAGCCAAATTCGGGATCACAACCACGTCGAATTCAAGCCCTTTGGCTTCTACCGGGGTCGTGAAATGAGTGTGAAACCGCATCGTCAGCTTTGAATGGTCTGAGATCATTGGATTTCGGAAGTTCGCATCGAGATCGCCCTGCATCAACGCGAACCACCGATCAACATCCTGGTCGTCCGCACAAATTACGGCCACGCTGGCAGTCTCCGGAAGCGCGACAATGCGATCGGTCGCCATCCGGGCGAATTCCGCGGGATCCTCGTACACGTCCAGCGGAGCATGGCAGGGGTTGACCGCTCGTCCTCCGTCTTCCTCCGTCAATGAACGGAAACATGCTGACAGCGCCGCAAGTGGGCCGACCTGGCGCATGTTGCGGTCTAGGAGGACGGATGCATGACGCATTGCAATTTGGGGGAAGGCGCGCTGCACCTCTGCAAGACCATCGCGATGAAGCCGTTGGCTCGCATCCCCGGAAACAGTCACGAGCCAGTACTTCGACAGCGCCTTGTAGCCCATCAGGAGCACCTGCAATTCGCTAAAGTCCTGGTACTCATCGATGAAGACCCCAACCCGCTCCGCAAATGTCCTCAAGTATGGGATGGCCCGGATGTCACGCTCGAATTGATCGCAAGACAGTGCGTTTAGGCAAAGGGCGCAGATGACGTCGTCATCCGTCACCAGGTTCTGATCAAGGCGCTCGACTATCGGTTCAACCACGTCTTTGGACGGGATGCCCACACTCAGGGCAAGTTGCTCAATCCGTGTACGGTACGCAGGATCGGTAAATATGCGGACGTATAGGTCTTGCGGATTGAGAAGCCTGAACAACCGCTGTTGAGCGTTCTCGACGGCTTCGCGGACAATTCGCCGCTCACCCGACTCGAGGTCGCGAGCTTCATTTTCCCCAAGACGCACTCGGCGATCGATCTCGATCGCCACTTTGCGCAAGACGAACGTCCGTACGTCGAGGTCCGGCGCTCCCTCCAAGCTTCTGATTAAGCTATGAAGCCTAGAACTGAGCGGTCCCTTGGTCCAGGAACCTGCAACGAGTTGCTCCCAGCGTCGGTCCGATATCTTTTCAGCTCCCGGAACGGCGGGCTTTGCCAGAGGAGCCGCGGCTATCTCTCTCATACCATCTGCGACGCACCCTGCTGCAACGATGTCTAGAATCTTCAGCCAGCGAACCGACTTCTGCTCCGGGTGGCAGGGTTCCGAAGACTTTTTGAACGGACGACCGATGAATACGCGACGATGCGTGCGCTCGGCGTTCAGGAATTCGGCGAAATCTTGGATCTTCATCGCTCCGATGTCCAAGCTCTCAGCCGTCTGCTTCAGATACGACACCAGACTCGGGCTGAGCACGAAGCCAATCATGCCGCTGGCATCAAAGTCGGCGAAGTCCCGCTCGTGCAACCCGTACTCAGGGAGATGCTCAAGTGATCTGAAGTTCGCGAAGAACTTCAACCGACCAAGGGCGACCGAAGTCTTGCCACTGCCCGCAATGCCATGGACAATCTGGAGGCCTCGCACGGTTTGGATGCCGGCTTCCTGGTTGGTTGTTGTTTGCGTGAAGAACTGGGTGCCGAGCGAGACCTCCACGTCGTCACCCAAAAAAGCGTTGCGGCGGATATTCCAGAAAGGATCGGCTCGAGCATCTGCAGATACTTCGTCTGAAGGTGACACATCGAACTCTGGCGTCGGAACCAGTTGAACGACATCTTCTTCTGAATGGCTGGCAATCGATAGAGATCCATCGACTTCAGTTGGCGAGTCCTTAACGACAGGCTCAGCTCGTGTCTCTTCGGGATCTGAAGTTAGGACGGGACGCGGCAATGAGCGGACGAACGATCGAAGATTGAATACCTCTTCGTCCGTGAGGCCGTCGCCAACCCTAAACAGGAGTCTCTTCGCGTCCGGATTTTCGCGGAGAAGATTGTTCATACCGGTTATGTCGACAATTCCGGTAACGACAATCGAACGCTCTCCCTTCGGGACACGAACGGAGATCTCTTCTCCGACAGAACAAGACGCTATTTGGCTTCCGACTGGCGAATTGCGAGCCACGAGGCGGATGGGTCTGTCAGGAAATCCTGCATTGGCTTGCGAAACACGATAATAGGTAGCGCCAGCGTAATCCCCATTTTCGTCATACTCATCCGCAAACACAACACGTCCATATCCGCGCTTTGCGACTTCCTCGAACGCCTTTGTCAGGCCGTCGCTGATATTTACCAGTTCGACTTGCTGGATATTCCGGATGACTTCCGGTCGCCTGGCTCGGTTGCCTTCACGAATCCTTTCTGAAAGTCTTGCACTGAGTTCGCCAAGGATATCGAATTCCTCTTTAGCCCGATCAATTGTCTGCTGACGCACTTTCAATCCCTCCCGCTTCGAATCGTCCCTGGATAGACTACCAACTTCTCGCTGGAGCGGAGTTGGCTCCAGTTCGGACGCGTCAGCTTGACTGCGCCGAGCGCGATCCATGTTATGAAATTGCACAATTGCATATATGAAGTCAACCTGATACATAGCCGGAGAAATCTGGAGATACTGAGATGGATATGTCAGTGGCTACTACGAATATCGGTTCCGATATCGCTTCATTCCGGTTGGACGCAGGAATCACGCAAACTCAGCTCGCGCTAAAGGCGGGAGTAGATCAAAGCCGCATTTCCCGTATCGAGAAAGGTGAACTCGGATCGGCGAGCGAGATCGACAAGGTTCTCGCTGCCCTTGTCGAGCTCGGCTCTGGCCAGGCTCTCGAATACGTGTCCTTTTTGAATCGGGAGTGGCAGTACATCGAACGACCAGATTTCTCGAATCCCCAACGGAATGCATTGGAGCTAGCCGAGGACACGCTAAACGAGATCGCCACGTTTGTGGGCGAGCAAGAGCGGCCCTGGCCGCTGAAGCGTCAGATCGAACGGCAACGTGCTGCTATCGAGGTGTCGGCAGCATACCTCGGAAAGATCACCCATCAGATTGCGTTTGTCGGGGAAGTGGGCGTCGGCAAGTCGACGGCGATCAGCTTTCTCTACGGTTTGCTTGATCCGACCACGACGGGTGGCGAGTTGAGAGAACGGGTTGTGCTGGAAACCGGTGGCGGGCACACGACCCTCTGTGAAGTGAACATTCGACGAGGTCCGGGCTACGGCATAGTAGTTCAACCTCAGTCAGATGAGGAAATCCGAAATTTCGTCGGCGAATTTTGCGCCGCGACTTGGATGCGCAGGCCAGGCACGGACGTGGACAAAAACGACAGTGTAAACGTCAGCGAAGAGATGCAGCGGGCTTTGCGCAATATGGCTGGTCTCGCCCCTAAACGCGAACGCGATGCAGAGGGTCGGATCATCTCTCGAAATCAGGTGGCAGAACTGGCAGGTCAATGCGAAACAGAGGAGGAATTCAGAGCTCGCGTGATCGAGCGCATGAAGCTGGAACTCCGCACGCGGCGCGAAATCTGGATTGAGGATGGCGGTGTTAAGAGCGCTATGCAGCAAATGCGCAAGCTCTTTACCGAGATCAATAATGGGCGTTTGGCGGACGTTCCGCTGCCTGCCTCGATTGATTTGTTGATTCCTGGTTTTGGTTCGGAGCTTCCAGGTGTATCTTTTGCCGCAATCGATACGAAGGGGATGGACGAGATCGCGGTTCGAGGCGATCTGGATGCACGCCTGAAGGATTCCCGCACTCACGTTGTGCTGTGCTCGACGTTCAATCAAGCGCCGAGCACATCTGTTCAGCTCCTGCTCGACCATCTGCGCAACGCACATGGGATGCGCGTGGATCAAGGTAAAGTCTGCGTCCTAGCGCTTCCGCGTGATGGCGAAGCAATGGCAGTTAAAGACGACACTGGCGAGCCGCCCATCGACGACGAGGACGGTTATTCCCTCAAGCGAGATCAGATCCTCCGTACGCTTGCCATTGGTGATGGAGCATTGAATGGCGTTCCAATCCTGTTTTTCAATGCAAAAAAGGACGATCCTTCCAAACTGCGGACCCAGCTTATCGATCAAGTGGTGCGTCTTCGTAAGGGTGTCGAGCAGAGGCTGTTTGATGAATGTGCTGCGGCGGACGAAGTGATACGGAATCATGAGACGCAAGCATTCACGGCAGCGGTGCAGGCCGTCGCCGATCGCCTAAGTCACTTTCTGAGCGCTCACAACGTGTTGCCTCCACGCGTGAGGCAGCCGTCCCAGGAGTTGATCGATGCAATGGGTGCAATCCGTTATGCATCGACCGTTTGGGCGATGACGCGCCGCAACGGGGAATATTCGAATTTCAGCGTCAGCCATCAAGTCGGTGCAGGTGGGGCAAAAGACGCATTGCTTCGTTGCAAAACATGGTTTGAGAGGCTTCAGGGAGTTCTGGATACCCTGAAGCAAGACCCTGATCTTGTTCTCGCGCAGAAAACGATTCAACAAGTCGAAACGAGTGCTGCCGGCTGGCGTCGTGCTTTCGCCGAGGCAGCGCGGACGGCTGCGGTCGAAGTCTACAGGGGACCCTTGGAAGCAGATGCCGCGCTCTGGTCAAAATGCGTGTCTCAGTGGGGTGCTGGCCCAGGATTTAAAGGTCGTGTGGAGCGGCTAATACGAGATTGGTTTGAAAAACGAACGGAGCTGAATCAGAAATTGGAAGGCATCATTGCATCGCTATGGGAAAGCTCGGTCATTCAACCGCTCGAACGCTTGTCGGATGAGAGCGCTGGCGACCTTCCAGAGGATTCGCTCGCGATCAATGTTGTTCCGTTCGCGCGTCCGGTGTCCGCATGAATATCAATCAATTCATCTGGAGCATTGCCGATGACGTGCTCCACCACGTTTACGACCGAACCAAATACCGCGATATCATCTTGCCCATGACAGTCATCCGACGGCTTGATGCTGTCCTGGAGCCTACACGAGCGGCGGTTTTGGCGAGGAAGGCCGAACTGGACGTGGCAGGAGTGCCCGAGGCGGCACAGGGACCTGCGCTCGATCGGGCGGCAGGCCAAGCTTTCCATAACCGGTCTCCGTTCTCCCTCAGGCAGCTTCTTGCAAGGCCTAATCCTGCCACGCAGAAGGCCGATTTCGAGGAATATCTGGACGGGTTCTCGGAGAACGTGCGGGAGGTGATCGCGCGCTTCAAGTTCCGCGAGGAACTTGGTCGTCTGGCTGAACACAATCGCCTGCATGCGCTCATTGAAAAGTTCTGTGATGAACGGATCAATCTTGCTCCGACGCCGGTGCGAGATGATCAGGGTCGAATTCGGCTTCCGGCACTCGACAATCATACGATGGGCACGATCTTCGAGGAACTGCTGCGGAAGTTCAACGAAGACTACAATCAGGGTGCTGGTGAGCAATTCACGCCTCGCGACATTGTCGAGCTGATGGCGGAGTTGGTCTTCCGTCCGATCAAGGATCGGATCGGCGACGGAACATACCTGTTGTACGACGACGCTTGTGGAACCGGCGGCATGTTGACCGTCGGCGAAGCCAAGCTGCGAGACCTTGCTCGCAAGGAGGGAAAGAAGACCGAGATTCACCTCTATGGCCAGGAACTCAATCCAGAGACCTACGCGATCTGCAAGGCCGATCTGCTCCTGAAAGGCGAAGGAGACGAGGCGCGGAACATCGCCTTCGGCTCTACCTTGACGGCAGACGCTCACGGTCGAAATGGGCTGAAGTTCGACTTCATGATGGCCAATCCGCCGTTCGGAACAACATGGAAGGTCGATCTTGCGGCTATGGGTGGAAAAGCGGCAGCGAACGACCCGCGCTTCGTGGTCAAGCATGATGGCGTCGCAGGCGATGACAAGCGGCTCCGCCTTTTTCCACGCGTGTCCGATGGACAGCTCCTCTTTTTGGTCAACAAGCTGTCGAAGATGAAGGATACGCCCTTGGGGTCGCGTATTGCTGACGTTCACAATGGTTCAGCGCTGTTCACGGGCGAAGCCGGCTCCGGCGAGAGCAATGTTCGGCGCTGGATCATCGAGAATGACTGGCTGGAGGCAATCGTCGCACTGCCGCTCAGCATCTTCTACAATACGGGCATCGCAACCTACGTTTGGGTGCTGACCAATCGGAAGGCAGAGGCCCGGAAGGGCAAGGTCCAGTTGATCGATGCGACCAAGCTCTTCCAGCCGTTGTCACGAAACCTGGGCAAGCGCAATTGCGAGATGACCTCCACGCAAGTTGAAACTGTGGTGAGCGCTCACGCTGCGATGAAGCCGAGCGATATTTCGGTCGTCCTGCCAAACGAGTCCTTCGGCTACTGGAAGATCGTGGTCGAGCGTCCGTTGCGGCTTGCATCGCGCTTCACCCGCGAAGGGATCGAGGCCCTTCGTTTCCAAAGTGGGCACCGGCCATTCCGTGAAGCCTTGCACGCCGAGTTCGGCGATGCTCTGTTTGATGATTTCGCGTCGGTGGCCGAGCGGTTGAGACTGCATCTCGATCCGCCCGAACCCGAAGCCGACGAGGTCGAAGAAGATCAGGATCAGGATGAGTCCGCCGAGGCTGTCGAAACGACGCCGCGCGTGCCGAAGAAGACGGTGAAGAAGCTGCTCGATCCGTCGACCTGGGCGCGGGACCGGCGGCTCCACCAAGCGGCCGAGGCTTTGATGAAGGCGGTCGGCGAGGACGACTACGATGACTATGGCGTGTTCGAGGCCAAGGTGCTCGAGGCAGCCAAAGCGCGCACGCCTGCACTGAAGCCCGCGGAGACGCGGCTGATTGCGCGGGCGATGAGCTGGCGTTCCCCCGTGGCCAAGCCGATCGTCAAGACCACGCACAGGCTGTCCGCCAAGCCCGCGGATCCACTTGGCGGCCTGTTTGCGGTCATGCATAAAGGCAAGGCGGCAGTCGTTGCCTATGAGCCGGACAAGAACCTGTCGGATACCGAGATCGTCGCCTTCGACGAACCCGGCGGCATCGAGGCGTTCTTCAAGCGTGAGGTAGCACCCCATGCGAAGGACGCCTGGATCGACCGGGGCGCGACGAAGATCGGCTACGAGATTTCCTTCGCCCGCCACTTCTACAAGCCGAAGCCGCCCCGACCACTGGCGGAAATCAAGGAAGAGATCGACGCACTGGAACGCCAGACTCAGGAACTGCTCGATGCTGTGCTGGTCGAGGTCGACGCGTGAGGGGTAGATTGAAACCTTATCCCGAATACCGGGACAGCGGCGTCGATTGGCTCGGTCGTGTCCCTGCGCATTGGGGTGTGGTCCGGAACGGCCGGCTCTTCGTCGAGCGGAACGAAACTGGCTTCCCCGACCTACCAATCCTTGAGGTTTCGTTGCGTACGGGCGTGCGAGTCCGGGATATGGAGGGGGGGCGCAAGCAGCAGATGGCAGACCGCGCGAAATACAAGCGGGCGGTCCATGGCGACATTGCCTATAATATCATGCGCATGTGGCAGGGCGCGGTGGGCGTTGCACCTTGCGACGGGCTTATCAGTCCTGCTTATGTGGTCGCCCGCCCGCAGGACGGCGTCGATCCACGATTCTACGCCTATTTGTTTCGCACGGTCGCCTATATGCGTGAGGTGGATTTCGCTTCGCGAGGCATCGTCCCGGATCGCAACCGCCTCTACTGGCAGTATTTTAAGCCGCTGCTTTCTCCGGCTCCCCCGCCCGACGAACAGCGTCGGATCGCTGATTTCCTCGATGCCTACACGACCCAGGTGCAACACCTTGTCGCCGCCAAGCGCCGAACAGTGGCTATCCTCGATGAACAGCGTGCTCAAATCATCGAATCGGTGCTGACTAAGCATGATGTCAGCACCGCAACCGAGATGATGCTCAAACGGGCATTGCACGGCATCGTTGGAGGGTCGACACCGTCTCCTAATACCGAGTTTTGGGATGGTGACATCATCTGGGCTACTCCCCCCGATATCAGCGCGTCCTCCCGACTTTCTAACTCACGCCGCAAGCTGACCGAGGCGGGGCTGCGCAATTGTGCAGCCTCGATCGTTCCGGCAGGCTCGGTCATCCTCACATCGCGCGCGCCGGTCGGCAACATCGCTATCGCCGACGTTGCCCTTGCCACCAACCAAGGATGCAAGGCGCTGGTGCCGGATCGTTCCAAGATCTCGACAGAGTTTTTGGCACTCGCGGTTGGTCGTTTGGTCCCTGAAATGAAAGTTCTCGCGACTGGAACCACTTTTCAGGAAATATCTGGATCTCGATTGGGGGGTATGAAAATTCGAGTGCCCGATCCCAAAACCCAGAAGTCGATATTGGATGCAGTTCACGAGGAAACTAAACCTCTTGACGTTGCCAAAGATCGTATCGATTCCGAAATTAAGCTTATACTAGAGTATCGGGACTCCCTGATCGCTGCGATCGTGGTGGGGAAAGTCGACGTGCGGGATTCGCAGGCCGCTGTCGGAAGAAATAACAGGGCGGCCGATGTTCCCCTCGACGAGGAAGGCATGGAGGACGAGCTTGAGTCGATCGACTGACATCAGCGAAGACGGGCTGGAATCCTTGATCGTTGGCGCGTTGACTGGCGCATCATCAACGGACGAATCCCCCGTGGGCGCCGTCGCGGAAGAGAGCAGCCCGTACATTGGACCCAACGATTATGTCGAGGGACATCGCGACGACTTCGATCGGGTCCACGCGCTCGATATCACCCAACTCGCAGCCTTCATCCACGCAACCCAGCCGGATCTTGTCGGTCCGCTATCGATCGATTCGGACACGCCCGTGCGGCGCTCATTCCTGGCGCGTGTGCGCGGCGAGATCACCGCGCGCGGCGTTATCGATGTGCTGCGTTCCGGAGTGCGCCACGGCCCTCACGAGGTGCGGCTTTACTATCCGTTGCCGTCGCCTGGAAACGTTACGGCGGGAATGCGCTTCGCCGACAATCGTTTCTCGGTCACCCGCCAGCTCGGCTATTCACTCGATACAGCGCGACGCGCCCTTGACCTCGGCCTGTTCATCAACGGCGTACCGTTGGCAACGTTCGAGCTGAAGAACAGCCTGACCGGGCAGACAGCCGCTCATGCAGAGGCGCAGTACAAAACCGACCGCGACCCGAGGGAGTTGATTTTCCGCCCCGGCCGCTGTGCCGTTCACTTTGCGGTAGACGATCGCGAGGCGCGGATGTGTAGTCAGCTCGCCGGGCAGAAGAGCTGGTTCCTGCCGTTCAATCGCGGCTGGAACGATGGCGCGGGCAACCCGCCCAATCCGGACGGCATCAAGACCGATTATCTGTGGCGCGCGGTACTCGCAAAGCGCAGCCTCGCCGACATAATCGAGAACTTCGCAGGCATCGTCGAAGAGCGGGACGCACGCGGCAGGATCACCGCGCGCAAGCCGATCTTCCCGCGGTATCATCAGCTCGATGTGGTGCGGGCGCTGTGCGCCGACGCGACTGACCGGGGAGCGGGAAAGCGCTACCTGATCCAGCATTCGGCAGGATCGGGCAAGTCAAATTCGATTGCCTGGACTGTGCACAAGCTCGTGGGACTGGAGCGCGAAGGCACACCGGTGTTTGATACCGTGATCGTGGTGACCGATCGTCAGGTGCTGGACAAAAACCTCAAGGATACCATCGGCGGCTTCGCGCAAACTGCGCGTCTAATGGGCCATGCCCAGCGGTCCGGCGATCTGCGGGCCTTTATCGAGAGCGGGAAGAAGATTGTCGTCACGACAGTCCAGAAGTTTCCCTTCATTCTAGATGACATCGGCGGCACGCACCGCAGCAGGCGCTTCGCCATTGTCATCGACGAAGCGCATTCCAGCCAGGGCGGTCGCGCGGCAGGCGCGCTCAACAACGCGTTAGGCGCGAGCGCGGAAGACGATGCGATGACGACCGAGGATCGAATCCTAGCGATCATCGAAGGTAGGCGGATGCTGGACAACGCCAGCTACTTCGCCTTCACTGCGACGCCGAAGAACAAAACCCTCGAATTGTTTGGCGAGCGCTATGAGGAAGAAGGAGTGGTCAAGCACCGGCCCTTCCACCTCTACTCGATGAAGCAGGCGATCGAGGAAGGATTCATTCTCGACGTGCTCGCCCATTACACGCCAGTCTCAAGCTACTATCGGCTAGCAAAGACGGCGGCGGACGATCCAGAAGTCGACGTCTCGCGCACCTTGAAGTCCCTGCGGCACTACGTCGAAGGGCACGACCATGCCATCGCCACCAAGGCTGGGATCGTCGTCGATCACTTCCTCGACCAGGTAATCGCCCGGCGGAAGGTCGGCGGCGAAGCGCGCGCCATTATGGCGGCGGACGGCATCGAGCGCGCGATTGATTATTGGCGGGCGATCAACGCGGCTCTCGTTAAGAGGGGTTCGCCATACAAAGCCATCATCGCGTTTTCGGGTACGGTCGACGATGCGGGTGAGCAACGTTCGGAGGCATCGTTCAACGGATTTCCAAGCAGTGAGTTGGAGGAGAGGTTCGACGCTGATCCTTATCGTTTCCTCGTGGTGGCCGACAAATATTTGACCGGCTTCGATCAGCCGAAGCTGTTTGCCATGTACATCGACAAGACGCTCGCGGGAGTGAAAGCGGTGCAGGCGCTGTCCCGTCTAAACCGGGCTCGGCCGGGAAAGACCGAACCGTTCGTGCTGGATTTCCGCAACGATCCGGCCGTCATCGAGGCTGCCTTCTCGGATTTCTATAGGACTACGATCCTGTCCGGAGAGACTGACGCCAACAAGCTCCACGATCTCAAGCGGGGGCTCGACGGCGCCGCCATCTACACAGATGAGGATGTCGGAACCATCGTATCGCTATTCCTGGAGGCTGCGGCGCGCGACCGACTCGACCCAATTCTGGATGCATGCTCGGCGAAGTATGAGCAGCTAGCGGAAGACGATCAGATCGCCTTCAAGGGCGCGGCCAAGGCGTTCGTTCGGACCTACGCATTCCTCGGCGCGATCTTGAGATACGCGGTGCCCGAATGGGAGAAATTATCGACGTTTCTAACCCTACTCATCCCGAAGCTGCCCAGTCCCGCAGGCGACGAAACACCTATCGATGTGCTCGAGACAATCGACATGGACAGCTATCGCGTTGAGGTCGAGGCAGCGATGGAGATCGCGTTGACCGATGCTGACGCTGTGATTGATCCAGTCCCCATGGGTGCCTCGGGTGGTCGCCCCGAGCCGGAAATAGACCAGCTCAGCAGCGTGATCCGTGACTTCAATGAGCGTTTTGGAGCGACGGAGTTTCGCGATCAGGATCGAGTCACGCGCTTCCTGTTTGAGGAACTGCCAGAAAAAATCGGCTCAAATGACCGGGTGCAGAACGCGTTACGAAACAGCGATCCTCAAAACGCCCGGATCGAACATGATCGGGCGGTTGACGACGAACTGCTCGGTAGCCTGGCTGATCACACAGATCTTTATGCTCTCTACAACACCGACAAGGCCTTCAAAGCCTGGATCCAAGACCGTCTCTTCGAAGCCACAAAGCGCGCGCCGAGGCAGCCTGGTGCGTGAGAGACCTGGTGCGGTTCTGATGTGAGATGACGGCATTTCAATACTGCTGAAAGCTTGTATGTTTTGGGATGGGGCTCGTGACCCAGCACTAGTGGGCACGGGAAGGATGGGGGACTTCATGAATATCGCATCAGGCATCGACGCCGCCGGCAGCGCCGTCGGGCAAATCGCCTACTTCACTACAAAGGAATTCGACAAGTCGCTCAGCAGGGCCTTCCTGGGAGGCGGCCAACTGCAAAAAAAGACGATCAAGGTCAAGGCCATCCTCGGCAGCCTGCGCGACCCAAATCCGTTCGTCGGGATTTCGGTCACCAATCATGGCGAAAATCGTATCCAGAACGCTGTGAAATATGATCTCGGTGACGGTTGGCGTCTGATTACTCAGCAGACCGACAAGACATGTCTTTTCCTGTTTGTTGGCGATCATGAGGACGCCGACAAATGGTTGGACAGGCAGAAGGGCATGAAGCCCGCTGTAAGGGAACTGAAGGCTGTTCTTGTTCCCGGTTCCGGCCAGCAGGTCGTTCATGCAAACGACTTCCGAGCGGACCACCACGACATGCCCGTCGTCGAGCGTCTCGACCCCGAGTCGACGGACCACGTACTGGACGGCCTTCCGCGCAGTGTCGCAAGGAAGCTGGAGGCGCTGGATGCCCGTTCGACCACCAGCGATCTTGAAACCTTGGTCACCGAGATTCCCAATACGCAGAAGGCCGAACTCGTCCACTCTGTTTTCAATCTTCTCCTCTCGGGTAACTACGAAGGCGCACAGGCTCATGTCGACTTGAGCATGGGCCGTATCGGACTCCTTGAGGACGTCAATGAAGCCGAGATGCTCGAGGTGGCCGACGGTGAGGATATCCGCCGCCTCCGCATTGGGTCGCCCGAATACGAGGCTTGGCTCGCGTCATTCGAGAAGCGTTCCAGCTGGTATGAATGGTTTCTGTATCTTCATCCCGAGCAGGAAAAGGTAGTGAAGGCCGATTATTCGGGCGCTTCCCAACTCTCAGGAGTTTCAGGGTCGGGCAAGACGTGCGTCGCCGTTCGCCGCGCACTCCGCTTGGCGGAAGCGCCGGATTCGAGAGTGTTGCTTCTCACACTGAACCGCAGCCTCGCCGGTCTTCTCGGTCAGCTTGTTGATGCGGCTTGCACCAAGGACGCCGTTCGAGGTCGCATCGAGGTCACGTCGTTCTTCGAACTCGCCCAGCAGCTCCTCCATAGGTTAGAACCGCACAATGATCGTTATTATGTAGACGTGACCTGGAAGTCCGATGAGCATGTCGACCTGGTGTTCCGGGAGTATTATCGTCAGTGGCTGAATAACGACTCCGCGAAAGTGCTGCTGCCCTTGCAGAAATCAATGACGGCACGCGGTGTTAATGGTGAAGCGTATCTCCGGGAAGAGTTTGACTGGATTCGCAGCGCTGTGACGCCCGATGCGCGCACTTCCTATCTCAGTCTTGAGCGTAAGGGACGAAAGTTCCCGATCGCCGCCGATCGCCGGTCAGATATCCTTAGGGGGCTGGACGGCTGGGAGCAGAAAATGCGCGATGTGGGCGTCGTCGACTATCTAGGCCTGACCTCGGCGCTGACGAGGCATCTGGACGACATCCAATCGCAGTATACGAACATCCTTGTCGATGAGGCACAGGATTTCGGCACCACCGAGATACGGGTCATTCGAAAGCTAGTCAAAGCCGGATCGAACGACATTTTTCTCTGCGGTGATATCGCTCAGACCATCCTCCCGAAGCATCGGTCGCTGCCTGAGGCAGGCCTCTTCGGTGTGACACGCGAGCGCATTCAAAAAAACTATAGAAACAGCCGGGAGATATTGAAGGCTGCCTATGAGGTCTTAAGCAATAACTTAAATGATGAAATGTTCGACAGCGACGATCTGGAAATTCTCGATCCCCAGTTCGCGAATTTCAGTGGTTCCGTTCCAATGGCACTTGCCGCGGGTACGCTGGAAGAAGAAATTGCCTACGCGCGCGCCTATGCAGCCACTGCCCTGCAGAACGATGCTAAAACCGTTTGCGTGGCCTTTGCGGGCTTTTCGGGGTTGGACGTGAATGGCTTCGCTAAGAAGTGCGGTGTCACCGCTCTCGACGGTGCATATGATCCCAGTTCTGACCGTCTCGTTTTCTGCGATCTAGAACAGACGAAAGGTTATGAGTTCGACACGCTGATCATTCTCAATTGCAGAAACGGCGTGCTACCGCCGCGCGACGCTCCGGTGGAAGAGGCATATCGGGCGTCCTGCAAGCTCTATGTTGCCATGACGCGCGCCAAGCGCGAACTAATCCTGTCGTTCAACGGTGAGGCCAGTCCCTGGATTGTGGAGGTGACGGATACGATCGGAACAGCCCTCTGGAGCGAATTCGAAATTTTGAATCCGGCACTTGTTCAGGGCATCCCTGAACTCCTTCCTGAATTTGAGCCGGACAGGGACATTAGTGATGTTGGCAAGCTGACGGGCCTCCAGTTCCTCTACACGGCGCATGGGTTGGGATTGTCCTTAGAAGCGCAAGACAAACTCATTGAATTGGTCGATGGCCGCGGCCTGCGAGCGGCAGGTAGCTTGCGACGCCGCAAATGGCAAAACATGCGTTCATTGATCACCGACCTAAATGAAAGTCGGCGTCATGATTTGCAGTTTGGCCCGAATGTGGCAGCCGAACTGCGACAACTCGGAAACCTCTTTCCCTAGGAAATAAGGCTCCGGGCTTTCCGCTTGCAAGTCGCGCCAGCCATATTGCGACGCTGCGTTAACTATGTCTGAGATCTTCGTTTGAGATCCGCCGCGGATCCCGATCGATTGCGCGTGCTTCGCTTGCGGAGCAACAGCAAGCGGCCTCCGCTGGTGTTGGAAGCACCAACGAAGGCCTGACCCGCAACCTAGTAAGAGGTCTTGGGCTATGAGAAGTGATAGATGGCATTTCCGCCGTCCGGAAGGGGACCAGCGGGGTTCGACGGTGCGGCAGTCGGGTTATCGACGACATTTGGGACAATCGACAGGATCGCTGCCGCCTGGATCTTTTGACAACGACATGGACAGGCTGGTCGATGAAGCGATGAAGGCCGCGCTCGCAGGAGAGGTCCGGGGCGACATCACCTTCGGCGAGTATGCGTCGCTCTTCAGCTTCTTCCGTTCGGCGGTGATGCAGGAAGGCCGGCTGCTGGAACTTGCCATCGGCCAGGCCGTCCAGAAGAACCCCAACCTCAAACTGCTGCCGACAACGGCGATGCCGATCGTGCCCGCCGCGCAGGAGATGCTGAAGAGGACACCTTCCGACGAGATCAAGGGGGTCCGCTTTCCGTCTCGGGTACATTCGACCGAGACCTACAAGCCTGATCTCTTCGTGGTGAACAGAACAACATACAGCGGGCTAATTCTAGACATCAAACGGAGCCTCGGCTCCTACCGTCCTCAGGAAGTGGACCGGCTGCGATTCAGGATGTTGGCGGTGGCGGCGATCGCGCCGGAATGGGTGGCTGAACACCGGGGGCCACTCCTGGTGAAGATTGAGACCGCGATCGTCGACGGAGCCGACCAGGTGTCTGATCCCGAACGGGGCGTCTTCCGGCTTTCAGAGATCGACCGCCTTCTCGAATCCGAGGGCGCTGCGGCCTTCATTAGGCAGGTCCGGGAAGCATTCTCCGGTCGGGTCCAGGATGAGCTTGCGCGGCGGTGCCGGACGCTGGCAGGCGACCCCGTCGAACCTGACAAGCTCCTCGACGGAGCGAATCCCGCGGGCGACCATCCGCCAGTTGGGCACGAGCAGGCCTCTGTCGTTCCGTTGCAGGCGTCCGTGACGCAACAGCCCCGCTTCGGATACGCCCGAAGGCCGGGCCTGCACTGACGCCACAGGCGATTCCCGCTCTCCATTGTCGAAATCACCGGCCGCAGCGTGCTGCGGAACGGGAGGAGTATGTCCCCATGAGAAAGCCAGTCCCCTGGAAGGAGCCTACGCGGCTCACCGTCGAGACGCCCAGTACCCGGAAACAGAAGCACCCGAAGCCTGCAGGCCTGGGCAACGGCATCCGAGCCCCAAGGTCGAAACCTCGGAGGGCACCCGTCTCGGCAACTCGCAACGTGACGCCGACCGTCAGACCAAGGAAAGCGACCGCCTCGCTTCCGCTTCTGATGCTTCTCGGGCACAGCGAATCCTGCGCCGAGTTCAGGCGCGCCGGCCGCATCACGGCTTGCGACTGCAGGATTAAGCCCATGGAGGATCCCGCGGTGACGGTGGGTCTCGTCATCCACTATGCGCGGATCAGCCTCGCCCAGCGGGTTCCCATTCCATCCGTCATCATCGAACTGCTGACCCGACGCGTCGAGGAAGGTGATCCAGCCTGCATCATGGTCGCCGAGTGGTGCGACGCGTCTGGGCTCCTCAACCTGAAACCTTTGAAACGCTCGAAGCGGAGGCCTGGGTGATGGATACCCGTCTTGCAAATCATCTCCTTTGGCGTCTCCGCCACCGCGCGGAGGCTGACGCCATCGACCATGCCGTGGAGCGTGGAATCCTTGTCGAAGAACGGCGGACCGCTGAAGGGCGGAAGGTGTGTATCTTCGCGCCAGGGCCAGCTGTCGCCGGCAAATCGGAGGCCGAGATCCTGCGCCTGGTTCGCAGTGCCGGTTCCAGATCGGGCAGTGCGGCGGAAGTCGACGAGTACGGCATTGCGATGGAGGCTTCGCAGAGTTCTGCCGGTCGCGGCGCCAAAGGACTCCGGAAGGGCAGCGGTACGGCGCGATCTTTTGCTCACCGTCTTCCGGATACGGCAAGCCTGCTCAGCGCCGTGCGCCGGTCGGCCGAGCCTCTGCGCGCGATAGACGTCGCCACCATGCTGCTCGTCGCCCAGTCAATCACCATGAGCGCGACATCGCTCGGCGAAGTCCTGGGGCTGCTCCGTATCCCAAGCCCCATCATGACAATCACCGGGCGGGTCGCAGGATTCGAAGAGGCATTCCTCGACCTGCTCGGGCGGGGTCTGATCCTTCCCGGCAAGGTCGCGGCGTGCAAGGGCTATGATCTCACGCGGGAAGGGTACGGACTTCGCTTCTCCCATGTCCCCGAGGATCCCCGGTGGCGGGTGATCACCTTCCAGGGCCAAGATTTCGAGGCAGATGCTGAGCAGAAGACAGACCGGCGCATCGCGGTCGCCGCCCGGAGCGTCTATCCGATCCTTGGCGTCACCGAGAGCGAGGATCGACTTCCGGAGCTCCTCCAGCGGGTCGCCCGGATCAATTTAACCTGCGGTCCGATGGACATGGACATCATCCGCAAGACCATGCGCGCGGTTCTTGGTGACTTGCCGGAAGGCGGCATTGCCCACGCCCATGCCTCCGTGCTGACGCTCTCCGATCTGGCGCTCGCGATCCGGCCGGGAACGCCCGTGGCGCGCGCCCTTAACCTTCTGGATGACCTTGCCCGCATGCGGCTCGCATCGGTCATCGAGGAGGAGAGCCGCAGCGGCGCTGCGGACAAGGACTCTGGCCGAAAATCGTCCGGCAGCACGACGGCCTCCAAATCCGGGCGCGGCAGTCCCGGTTCAGGCAGCGAGATCATCAAGCCGACAAAGCCGACCGGGACCGACAAGGATCGCTTCATTGCGCGCGTCGAAACGCTGTCAGGTTACGGCGAGGCGAAGGAATGGGCGCTCGGCCTCAATGAGGATCTGGCGCTGTGGCGCGCCGGCAAGCTCGCCTGGGAGGACATGAGCGTGAAATTGTTGCTCAGCGGCCCGCCGGGCACGGGCAAGACCACCTTCGCCAGGGCCCTCTGCAATTCGCTGGAAATTCCGCTGATTGTCAGTTCCGTCGCGACGTGGCTGGAACCCGGTTATGTGGGCGACGTTTTGAAACGCATATCTGCGACCTTCGCGGAAGCCGAGGCACACAGGCCGGCGATCCTCTTTATCGATGAGATCGATGGCATCGGCAAACGGGGGGCAGGACGTGACTGGGACACTTACTGGAACAGCATCGTCAATCGCCTGCTTGAACTGCTGGATGGGGCCTCGAAAACTGTCGGAGTCATCGTCGTCGGCGCGACCAACAATCCTGGAATGATCGACCCCGCGCTGCTGCGGTCCGGGAGGCTAGAGAAGCACATCATTGTCCCAAAACCCGACACGACGGCGCTGGCAGGAATCCTACGGCATCATTTGAAAGATGATCTCGCCTCCGTCGCCGCCAGTGCTCCCGCGCGGCCGTCGGGCACGGATCGCGAGCCGAAATCCGAGGCAGTGGACCAAGCCCATCCCGAAACATCGTCGATGTCCGACACTACAGACGAAGGAGCACGTCGATGCTGACGTTCACACCTGGCAGCCAGATTCAGAGCTGGGCATTCGAGGTTGAATTTGGCCGCCTGTCCGCTCTTGTGTCCGACATGGAGCAGGTGGGCCTTGGCACCCCGGTCGAAGACCTCGTCGAACGTGCTCCACGCCTCGATAGCTGGCTTGTCGGTCGACGCTCGATCCGGTGCCTCGTCGGGCTTTCCACTGGCCATCCGAGGCTCACGGGCGATGAGCGGCCGATCATCACCTCGGACCTCTGGCTGATGTCGGCGGACGGGAAGTGGGCTCGCACCTTGTCGCGCTGGTACAAACTTGGCCGTCCGCATGGCCGCCCGTTCGGTGACTCATGAAGCGCTGGATGGCCCCGTTCTCACAGCTTCAGGGGAGGCGTACATGACTGTTGAGGAAAGCCCTGCGGGCAAGGCCGCAGCCACCGAAGTTCTCCGCGCATTAGCTATGAAGGCAACGGGGCTGACAGGAGCCGACATCGAAAGACTGGTCCGAGAGGCGCGCCACAAGGCACGTCGCGACCAGCGCCCGCTCGTGTACTCCGACCTCTTCGAAATCCTCACGTCCGGTCGTCCCGAAAGGCCACATGCACTGCGGTGGCGCATGGCCGTTCATGAATCTGGGCACGCCATTGCCTATCTCAGTCTCGGGATCGGCAAGATCACCGCGATTACCATCGACAGTCCGGCCGGCGGTTACATCGAAGCCGAGATTCCCGATCTAAACGAAGAAACAGAAGATTTGGCGGGCGCAGTGCTGGTGATGAGAATGGCCGGACGTGCAGCGGAATATGAAATTCTGGGATCTGTCACCGCAGGTTCCGGCGGTTCTTCCACCAGTGATCTGGCAACCGCAACGGCGCTGGCCACTCAAATGGAAACCGTACTCGGCTTTGCAGCCGAGATGCCCCTTTTACATCTGCCCGTGGACGACCGCCCCACGCTACTCACCTATCATCCTACGCTGGCGCAACGCATCAATGACCGACTTGAGGATGCCTATGGACGCGCGCGCGCCATGATCCGAAGCAACATCGCCGCGATCGAGTTCCTGGCTGAGGCTCTCATGAGGCATGGAACGCTGGAGGGTAGCGAGTTGCATACCGCTTTGGCGAGCGCGCGCAGCCGCATTCTTCCATTTGCTAGCGACTGACGGTCGTCACCATTCGGGTCTGACTGCGTGGCAGGGCTTGTTTGACCATGGCCGCCTTCGGGCCGGGCGGAGCGTCCTTGCGCATGGTGCGACGGGCGCAGTCGGATCGATGGTGACACAACTCGCACGAGAGGCCGGCGCCTACGTCATCGGCACCGGACGCTCTGCCGACCGTCAGAAGGCGCTCGACTTCGGCGCGAACGAGTTCGTCGATCTCGTGAACGACGCCCTGGAAGACGTCGGCGGCGTCGATCTAGATAGTGTTCGATGTCATCGGCGGCGACATCCAGAAGCGGTCCGCAGGCCTAATTCGAGCCGGAGGAACACTGGTGACCGTCGTCGGACCGCCCGACGTGCGTCCCGCCAATGGCCTGTCGGTCGACTTCGCTGTCGAGTCCGATCGTGCTCTACTGGGTAAGATCGTCCAGCGGGTGCGGGACGGACGACTGCGGACGAACATCGGCAACATCTCGACCCTCGACTATGCCGTTTCCGCCTTCAACCCGACCGAGCGACGCTCGGGGAAGACGATCATCCGCGTTCGTCCGTGAGGCCCGGGACGGCGAGCGGCTCTGCCTCATTAGATTCTGAACTGGCTTCCCATCCCGCAATACTGGACAGCGAGCTGGCTTCTTTATCTCTACCTCAATCGCAAGCGCCCCTCCGGTCAGGGGAATGCACCTGCCGACCTGCCACGCAGGCGCTTCGTGCCATCCCCTAACAAGGATTCGTTGGTGCGGGAAGACTACGGCTGCGAATTCTACACGTACGCTTTCCGTTCCCTTTTTGTGCTTACTCAGATCCTTCTCACGACCTTGTGGAGAGGGCTCTCCGGATTGGCTTTGCAAGAGATTCGGCAAGGATTCAAAAAGCCGAATAAACGAATCCTTTCAATTGGTTACGGCAAATCTCGACTTGACATTGTCGGAGCGATGGCGGTTGAATAGGGCGCTGCCCGGTGGTCCCGGGCGCGACGCTGTAACGACGGAACAAACAGGAGGGCAGAGTTGGACAAGCACACTGCGCAGGAGACGCTGGAGCGGTGGATGAGCGAGACGAGGATGCCGGAGCATACCAGCATCAAGCCCCTCATCCTCGACTTCACTCGAGGCGACTCATCATCCGAGGTCGGCTGCGCCCACCTTATCATGATGCTCGCCGGCTACCCGGTCCCCCTCCATTGGACGACCAAAGGCTTCGACAAGCATCGTAAGAGCTGGTTCGTCAGGGCGATGATGGAGCATGTGGACGACCAGTGGCCCGGTTTCACCATGAACGAGCTCGAGACCGTGTGGAGGCGGCATCCCTACCTTCGCAGGAAGGCTGAGGCTGCCCAAAAGGCCTGGAGGGAAGCTGAGGGAGGCAGAGATGACCGCTAGAGAAGATGACGGCTCGTTTGCCGGACTGGCCAGAGCCACACGGGCTATGGAGACCATCCGCTGCGCCCTCGCAGAATTGGGCGACGACCGCAGATGGCTCATACCTTGGGTGGCAGCAGGCGTTTCTGGACGCAGCATCGCTTCCGAAATCCTTGAGTTCGCCATAGGCGGAACTTCCAGCTGCTCAAGCGGAAGAGCATGCGCGCGCCTCTACCTCTCGCTACAGGGCTATCCGATTGACCTCCGGGACACCACGACTGCCTTCGACCTAACCCGACAGAGCTGGTGGCTGCGCGCCATGTTCGAGTTCAGCACGATGGAGTGGCGCGGCACGCGGGAGGGAGTGCAGGCTATCTTGCGCAAACATCCCGAGCTTCGGCAAGCGACGCCATTCTGCCAGGGAGGAAAGTGATCGCTGTCGCACAAGCTCTGATCTGGGAGCAGGCGCATGAAGGCGCGGGTCCAGTTCGTGACTTGCCAGGTCGGCGATGACAGCGACGAAAGCCTGGGTGAAGGCGGGATCAGAAAATACGAGTTCAGACTGATCAGTGAGTAGAGTTCAGCGCACGGGAGTAAGGTGTCATGCAATCGTATCCATTAATTAGCCAGCAGTCCGGCGGCGCGGGAATCGCTGAACCGAGCCCGATTGTGCGGAAGAATCCTTCCGCCCGTCGTGCCGGTGGCAATCGTGGACGGGCCTTGGATGTCACCACGGTCGATTGGACGCCGACTCTTCGAAGCCTTTCGATCCCCCGCTTTGCGCTTAGGCGCGGGGAGGCGGCTGCCTCGCTCGGAATATCTGAAGCCCTATTCGATACCTGGGTGCGAGACCGGAGAATGCCAAAGGGACGAAGGATTGGTGGGGTCGTGCTTTGGGACACCAAGCAAGTGGCCGCCGCCTGGGAGCGCCTGATCGACGATGGCGGCGGCGCCAATCCATTCGACAGAGTGGTGGCATGACTAGTAGCCGTCTCAAGTTTCTTGGCCGTGATAAGGACCGCCACGGCAACGTTCGCTATTACGTAAGGCGCCCGGGGCATTCAAAGATACGGCTTAAAGAGCAGTTTGAAGATGAGAACGGCTGCATCACAGAGGAGTTCATGGTTGCCTATCGTCTGGCGATTGGTGGAAAAGAACAAAAGAAAAAGGAATTAGTTGTAAAAACCGAAGACAGTTTTAATCGGCTTGTCGATAAGTACTACAAATCTGGAGAGTTTACGTCGTTAGATCCGTCAACTCAAAAGCATAAGAAGCGCTCACTAAATAAATTTCTAGAAACCGCAGGTAATCTTCCATACAAACGGTTTCGCCAAGAGGACGTTATAAGCAGTCGAGATAAAAGAAAAGAAACACCTGCCGAGGCAGATGGTTTTGTAAAGCATCTGAAAAGACTGTTCAACTGGGCAATCGAAAATAAACTCGCAACATCCAACCCAACTTACAAAGTCCCAAAGATTCACCAATCCACAGGTCATTATTCGTGGAAGCCAGTGGAAGTTGAGCAGTATCGCAATTGCTTCCCGTTGGGAACTAAACCCCGACTCGCGCTGGAGATTCTCATCGGACTCGGTACCCGGCGCTCGGACGCTACCTTGGTGGGACCGCAGCATGAAGATCGCGGTGTTCTACTATTCCGGGCCTACAAGAATCGAAACACGCGCCATCCTAGCGACGTGGTCGTTGTGATTCCGCCCGAACTGCGTGAAGCGCTGGATATGACACAGACGGGTGCAACTGCGTACCTCATCACCGACAGGGGCAAGCCCTACACGATCGAGTACTTTGGCGCTCAGTTCAAGAGATGGTGCGTTCAGGCAGGGTTACCGCATTGCTCGGCGCATGGTGTTCGAAAGGCGGCCGCGGCGGATCACGCCGAGGCGGGAGCCTCGGCCGACGAACTCAAAGCGATGTTCGGTTGGAACAAGTCGGAAACTGCTGAGATCTATACGAAAGCCGCTGAGAAACGGCGTCTTGCCAAGAACGCCGCTCGACGTCGTCAACAGAAGCGGGTGGATGACTAGTGTCCCACTTCTGTGAAGCGCGAGATGGTGCGGGACAAATTGGCAAGAAAATTGTTTATTTTCAATTGGTTAAAGAAGAGCTGGCGATCCCGGCAGGGCCATGCGAATCGACAGCGCTGGATCGAGGCGTTGTTGCGCTCGGGGCAGGCTTGTAAAACCTCAACCGGGGTTGAGCTCAAGCGGTTTTTTGAGGGCCGTTCGCGCGGATGCCCCTTCCGTTGGCGGGCTTCGTTGCGCGATCAATTCTCGGTGCTGCGCAGCTGGAATTGGCTGACGCCGATCGCGAGGTTCATGCCGGTCTGCGTCTGCAAGCTGAGCGGCTGCAAGGTGAAGGCCTGAGAGGAGCCGCCGACCAGCAGATTGGCGCCGGCGCCGACGGCGGCCGTCACCTCCGCGCTGGCGCCGATATAGTCGCCGGCCAGCGCACCCGGCGCATAGATGTTCTTCAGCGGCGTCAGCACGATCCACTGCATGACCGTCTGCTTCGTCGTGCCGATGTCGAGGCCGTATTTGTTGAGGGCGCCGAAATAGGCTTCCGGCGCGAAGCTTTTGTCGGCGGGGTTGAAGGTGCAGCTCAGATCCTTGCTCGAGCCGAAGATGAAGCCGGTGCCGCCGCCTATGGCGCAGTCAAGCGTACCGACTTCCATGCCTCGGTCCTGCGCCTGCACCGCTCCGGATAGCGTGGTGAACATGGCGGCAGCTATGGCTGTCTTCAGCATGATGGTTCCCCCTCCAAAATCAAACGGCGCGAAACCATCCTATCTGGTTCCGCGCCGCGGGGTGAGGGGTCATGGAGCGCACGGCTCCATGCAATCACTTGAATGAGTGGATCAGCTGGAGCGAGGTCACAGCCACGGCAAGGTTGACGCCGGTCTGCGCCTGGACGCTGAGCGGCTCCAGCATGACGGCGCTGTCCAGGCCGCCAACCAGCAGATTGGCGCCGCCGCCGGTCACCACGCTCGCCTCGGCGTTGACACCGTAGTAGCTGCCGGCGAGATCGCCTCCGTCACGATCCCGGGTCGCGGCCAGCACGGCCCAGACGAGCTGGCCCTGATGCGTCTGGCCGACATCGAGGCCGATCTTGGAGATGACGCCTGTGTAAATCTCGGACGGCCCGTGATGATGAGGCCGGAAGACACAGGACACGCCCTTGTTGGAAGCGACGATATAAGCGGTGCCGCCGTCGATGGTGCAATCGAGCGTGCCGAGTTGCAGCTTGCCGGCGCTGGCCGGAGCCACCGCGAACATCGTCGTGGCGAGGGCAGCGGCGCAGGCGAGTTTCTTGATCATGGGAGGGTCCTTTCGCAAAATACTTTCAACAACGGCTTGGGTGGGTAGACCGTTCCGCTGAAAACTTGGCGCGATCAAGGCAGGGGCCGAAAGCCTCCTGCCGGGGTTAATGCGCGGTTGCGAAGTGCGTCCTTTTCGGACACGCAAAGGATCCCGCGGCACTTGGATGTCACGCGGATTTGTATGGGAAGCCGAAACCGAGATCAGCTGACGCGGGCGAGGCCATCCTTGGCCGGCTGGTAGGTAGGGTCGAGGCGAACGGCTTCCTTATAGGATTTCGCGGCCTTCGCCTTGTCGCCGCGCCGCTCATAGATCAGCGCCTGGTTGGACCAGGCCTCGGCATTCCTGCCGTCGAGCTTGATCGCCATGTTGAAATCGGAAAAGGCGTTGTCCTCGTCGTTGGTCGCCAGATAGGAGAGGCCGCGGCCATTGTAGGGCTCGGCGGCGTCCGGCGCCAGCGAGATGGCGGTCGAGAAGTCCTCGATGGCGAATTTGTGCTGGCCCTGGCTCTGATAGATCAGGCCTCGATTGTGGTAGGCGCGCGCGTCCGTCGTATCGAGCTGGATTGCCTTCTGGAAGTCGTTGAAGGCATCCTGGGTGCGACCCGCCTTGCGGTAGAGATTGCCGCGGCCGATATAGGCGGCGTCGTAGTTGCCGTTGATCTGGATCGAACGGTTGTAGTCCGCGAGCGCTGCTTCCTGGTTGCCGAGGAAGCGCTGGATGAGCGCGCGATTCGAATAGGCCTGGAAGAAGTTCGGATTGAGCTGGATGGCTTGATTGAAATCCTTGAGCGCCGCCTGGTACTGACCGCCACGGCCATAGGCCGAGCCGCGCACATTGTAGCCTTCGGGATCCTGGGGATTGCGCTGGATGACCGCCGACAGCGAGGAAATGTTCTCACTCGACCCTTGCGCCTTGTCGATGTTGTTGAATTCACCGGTCGGGCCCGCCGTTTGGCAGCCGGCAAGCGCCAGTCCGGAGAGCAGGGCCGCTGTCAGGGCGAAACCACGCAATGCGGTCCCGCGCTCCACGCTTGTTGCGTTCATTTCTGCCCTGTCCTCACTTCAAGCCGCGTCGTTCAGGTCCGGCTCCCCCCTCCGGACCTGTCACATCAAAACAAAAAGGTGGCGGCGATTCCACATCGCGCCACCTCTGATATCCTTCGAAAAGGACGAAAAATTGGCGTTAGAACCGCGGCGGACGCGGAGCGCCACCTGCACCGCCGGCGGCGCCAGCAGCAACAGGGCGCGGCGTCATCGGCAGCAGGCCTTCGCGCTGGGCGCGCTTACGGGCCAGCTTGCGGGCGCGGCGGACGGCTTCAGCCTTTTCACGGGCGCGCTTCTCGGACGGCTTTTCGTAGTGACCGCGCATCTTCATTTCGCGGAAAATGCCTTCGCGCTGCATCTTCTTCTTGAGAGCGCGAAGCGCCTGATCAACGTTATTGTCGCGGACGAGTACCTGCACGGGCAATCCTGTCTTTCGGGTTTGATATCAACAGGCAAGCGGCCATAGCCACTAGCCTCCGCGGCGGTTTACACCACGAATTGGGGCGGCTGATAGCAGAATCATGCCGCGCTGTCCACAGCGGAAATGATTTTGCGGGGCCAGCCGCCGTCTGTTTGCCCTGGGACAAGTGTGCCACTTGCCCATGAGATAAGGAGCCGACTAGGCCGTCGCGAGGTGCAGCAGCTCGAAATCCTCGAAGAACTCGCCGTAGTCGCAGGTGATCTCCTCGCCCACGGCAATGTCGCGGGTCGCGGTGGCTCCGCCATATTGCGAAAAATCCGTATTCGGATTGCTGGAATGGTTCATGAAGCGGCCATTGTCGACTTCATAGACCATGAAACCCGGCCGGTCCGGGCTCGGATAGGCATAGCGGTCGAGCAGTTCCCTGAGATGCGGGGGTGCCGTCTCGTATTTGTCCATGGGGATCAGCCGGTCGAAATCCGGATCGAGCCGCCAGATCGAAGCGCCTTTCCCGATCGGCTCCGCGGCGAACACGCCGACGCCTTCGATCGCACTCGCAGTCACATAGGTTCTGATCAGCATCATGGTTCCAGACCCGCTTTTAGACAGGAACGGAATCGCCAAATCGCGGCGAAAAATCAAGAGCGGCCGTTTGCCTGGCGGCTATGAACATGCATCCCGCCGCTGGAATCTTCACGTCCGATTGATCGACACGCCGCCATCGGCAAACAGAGCCGCTCCGGTGGTGAAGCTCGAGGCGTCGGAGGCGAGATAGAGTGCCGAGCGGGCGATCTCCTCCGGCATCGCGATACGCTTCAAAGCATGCAGGCATTCGACGAAGGCTCGTGATTCCGGGGTCTTGAAGGTCGCCGCCGGCGTGTCTGTGCCGCCGGGCAGCAGCGCGTTGACCCGCACGCCTTTCGGGCCGTATTCGGCGGCAAGCACCTGTGTCAGTCCGATCAGGCCGGCCTTGCTCGCGGCATAACTGGTCATGCCGGGCATGCCGACTGTGTGGCCGACGAAGGTGGAGGTGAAGATCAGCGAACCACCGCCACGCTCGACCATTGCCGGCACCTGGTATTTGGCGCCGAGAAACGCGCTGGTGAGATTGGTGTCGAGCGTCTCGCGCCAGCCTTCCAGCGGCAGGTCCGAAATCGGCCCCATCCGGCCAACGGCGCCGGCATTGTTGAAGGCGATGTCGAGCCCACCGAACTTTTCGACCGCCAGATCGACAAGGGCCTTTGCATAGGCTTCGTCCCTGACATCGCCGGCAAGCGCGATGGCCGCGCCATCATTGTCTTCTATCTCGGCGACAAGCGCATCGAGCTCGGCCTGGCGGCGGGCGGCGACGATGACCTTGGCGCCTTCCTCGGCAAAGAGTTTTGCCGAGGCCCGGCCGATGCCGGAGCTGGCGCCGGTGACGATGGCGATCTTGTTGGCGAGTGCGAACATTTTTGCATCCTTTCTTCGCGCCGGCCTGACCGGCAGTTGGGATGCTTGGTCGCAGATCGAGGCAAGGCGAGCCACCCGATACGTGCCAAGATGCTGGAAAGCGCCGACGCGCCGGATGCGTCTTTTCCGCCACGGCGCAAAACGGCAAGCGCCGTCGCAAACAGCGCAAGGGTGGAAGCGCTGTTTCGCTAGTGATACACCTCGCGCGCCGGGACCGAATGAACGCCGGCCGCCATTCGCGAAGCCTTTTTGGGGCGAGGTTGGGACGTTGAAGAAATATTCGGTATTCGCCATCGCCCGTGAAGCCATGCGCGGTCACAAGGGCTGGGAGGAACAGTGGTCCTCGCCTGAGCCCAGGAAAGAATACGACGTCATCATCGTCGGCGCCGGCGGCCATGGCCTGGCCACCGCCTATTACCTCGCCACGGTGCACGGCATCACCAATGTCGCGGTGCTGGAAAAAGGCTGGCTCGGCGGCGGCAACACCGGCCGCAACACCACCATCATCCGTTCCAACTATCTCTATGACGAGAGCGCCGGCATCTACGACCATGCGCTGAAGCTGTGGGATGGCTTGAGCCAGGAACTCAACTACAACGTCATGTATTCGGCGCGCGGCGTCATGATGCTCGCCCACAATGTGCACGACGTCCAGGTGCTGAAGCGCCACGTGCACGCCAACCGGCTGAACGGCATCGACAATGAATGGCTGACGCCGGAGCAGGCGAAGGAATTCTGCCCACCGCTCAACACCTCCAAGGATGCGCGCTATCCGGTGGTCGGTGCGTCGCTGCAGCGGCGCGGCGGCACGGCCCGTCATGATGCCGTTGCCTGGGGCTATGCGCGCGGCGCCTCGGCGCGCGGCGTCCACATCATCCAGAATTGCGAGGTCACCGGGGTCAAGCGGGCGGCCAATGGCGCGGTGATGGGCGTGGACACGACGCGCGGCTTCATCGGCGCCAAGAAGGTCGGCGTCGTTGCCGCCGGCCATTCCTCCGTCATCATGAACATGGCAGGCGTGCGCATGCCGCTGGAAAGTTATCCGCTGCAGGCGCTGGTGTCGGAACCGGTCAAGCCGGTGGTGCCCTGCGTGGTGATGTCGAACACGGTGCACGCCTATATCTCGCAGTCCGACAAGGGCGAGCTGGTGATCGGCGCCGGCACCGACCAGTATGTCTCCTATTCGCAGACCGGCGGCTTGCACATATTGCAACATACGCTCGACGCCATCTGCGAGATGTTCCCGATCTTCACGCGCATGAAGATGCTGCGCTCGTGGGGCGGCATTGTCGACGTCACGCCCGACCGCTCGCCGATCCTGGCCAAGACGCCGGTGCCGGGCCTCTATGTCAATTGCGGTTGGGGCACGGGCGGCTTCAAGGCAACGCCGGGTTCGGGCCATGTCTTTGCCCACACCATCGCCAAAGACGATCCGCATCTGATCAACGCGCCCTTCACCATCGAACGCTTCCGCACCGGACGGCTCATCGACGAGGCGGCGGCGGCGGCGGTGGCGCACTGATGATGGCTGAGATGGCTGTCGCGATGCCGCTGATGCTGGCGGGGGAGCAAGTGCTGGCGGGAGAACGGGGCATGTTCCATTTTCCCTCGCCGGACGAAGTGCGCACGCAGCCGATCAGCCGTGCCGGCAACGAAGCCGGCTGGCCGTTTTCGGTCGATGACGGCACGTTGGCCTGCGTCTGGAGCGGCGGCCAGAGGGTGGTGATGTTCTTCGAGGGACGACCCGAAGGGCTCGAAGAAGACGAGACATTCCAGCCGCGTCAAGTCATCGTCACAACCGATCCGATCCAGCTCACCCTCGGCAACATGGCGTCCCGCGATCTTTTTCGTCCCGCTGCAAGCGTGGAAGAGCGCATCCGGCTCGTCGCACCGTTCGCGACCCTGGGACAGAAGCTTTGCGATCAACCGGCGGGCGCCCGCGTCGGCCACGGCGAATTGTAGGAACGAACCAAATGCTTCTCATCCGCTGCCCCTATTGCGAGGAAGAGCGTCCGGAACTCGAGTTCCGCAACGCCGGCGAGGCGCATATCGCGCGCTCGGCCAACATATCAGGCGAGAGCGACGACGATTTCGAAAAATTCTTCTTCATCCGCTCCAACCCCAAGGGCATCATTTATGAGCGCTGGCGGCACATGCATGGCTGTGCGCGCTTCTTCAATGCCGTACGCGACACCGTCACCGACAAATTCGTCATGACCTACAAGGCCGGCGAGCCGAAGCCGTCGAAGCTCCCGGGAGTTGCCAAATGAGCGGCGCGTTCCGCATTCCCGGCGCTGGCCGCTTCAGCCAAGCCAAGACCGCGCGGTTCAGCTTCGATGGCCGGTCCTATGCCGGCATCGAGGGCGACACGCTGGCCTCGGCGCTGCTCGCCAATGGCGTCCATCTCGTCGGCCGTTCGTTCAAGTACCACCGTCCGCGCGGCATCCTGTCGGCGGGCGCCGAGGAGCCGAACGCCCTGGTCGAAATCAAGCGCGACGCGGCACGCAAGACGCCGAACGTGCGGGCGACCGTGCAGGAGCTCTATGACGGGCTTGATGGGCAGTCGCAGAACCGCTGGCCGTCACTGTCCTTCGACCTCGGTGCGGTCAGCGATATCGCCTCGCCGCTGCTTTCGGCCGGCTTCTACTACAAGACCTTCATGTGGCCGAAAGCGGCGTGGAAGAGGCTCTACGAGCCAAAGATCCGCGCCGCAGCCGGTCTTGGCGTTTCCCCGGACCAGCCGGATCCCGACCATTATTCATCGCGCTATGCGCATTGCGACGTGCTGGTGCTGGGCGGCGGTGCGGCAGGCATCGCGGCAGCGCTTGCGGCGGCTGAGACCGGCGTGCGCGTCATCCTCGCCGACGAGCAGGCCGAGTTCGGCGGCAGCCTGCGTTTCGAGAGCGGCGCGAAAATCGACGGCCAGGACGGTTTTGCCTGGGCGCAAGCTGCCGTGGCGAAGCTCGCCGCAATGGACAATGTCCGCGTGCTGTCGCGAACGACGGCGTTCGGCTACTATGCGCAGAATTTTGTGGGGCTGGTCGAGCGTGTCAGCGAGCATCTGAGGACCCCCGGCCACGATCTGGCGCGCGAGCGGCTGTGGCAGGTCCGGGCCAAGCGCGTGGTGCTGGCCTCGGGCGCGATCGAGCGCCACATGGTGTTTGCCGACAATGACCGGCCGGGCATCATGCTGGCGGGTGCCGCGCGCACCTATCTCAACCACTATGGCGTCGCGGTCGGCAGGAATGTCGGCGTCTACACCGCCAATGATTCTGCTTACGCGGCGGCGATCGACCTGAAGAAGGCCGGCGTCAACGTGGCGGCGATCGTCGATCTGCGCGAAAATCCGACCGGACCGGTGATCGACGAGGCGAGGGCGCTCGGCATCGAGATCAATTTCGGCCGCGCGGTGATCCGCGCTGGCGGTAAGCTCAGGGTGTCGTCGATGACCGTGCAGCCGAAGAATGGCGGCGGCGAACGCACCATCGCGGTCGATGCGATCCTGATGTCGGCCGGCTGGACGCCGTCGGTGCATCTGTTCTCGCAGTCGCGCGGAAAGGTCGCCTTCAACGACGAGACCAAGCGCTTCGTGCCGGGCACCTATGCGCAGGACTGCGTCTCGGTGGGCGCCTGCAACGGCACCGACGGGCTGTCGGCGACGGTGGACGAGGCCTATGCGGCGGGCGCCAAGGCGGCGAAAGATGCCGGCGCCAAAGCCGCCAAGAGCAGTAAGCCGAAGGTCGATGCGTCGGAGAGCTGGTCGCGCGGTATGTTGGGCGCGGCGCCCGGCGCCGGGCCGGACACGACTGTGAAGGCGTTCGTCGATTTCCAGAACGACGTCACCGCCAAGGATATCCGCCAGGCGGTGCACGAAGGCATGCGCTCGATCGAGCACGTCAAGCGCTTCACCACCAACGGCATGGCGACCGACCAGGGCAAGACCTCCAACATGCACGGCCTGGCGATTGCCGCCGAGACGCTGGGAAAGCCGATCCCGGAGGTCGGCCTGACCACGTTCCGTGCGCCCTATACGCCGGTCACCTTCGGCGCGATCGTCAGCCATGCGCGCGGTCCGCTGTTCGACCCGACGCGCAGAACCGCGATCCATCCCTGGGCCGAGGCGCAAGGTGCCGTGTTCGAGGATGTCGGCCAGTGGAAGCGCGCCTGGTATTTCCCCAAGGCGGGCGAGGACATGCATGCCGCGGTCGACCGCGAATGCGTCGCGGTGCGCAAGACGGCGGGCCTGTTCGATGCCTCTACGCTGGGCAAGATCGAGGTGGTTGGGCCGGATGCGGCCAAGTTCATGGAACTGCTCTACACCAACCCATGGGAGAAGCTGGAACCCGGCCGCTGCCGCTACGGCATCATGCTGCGCGAGGACGGCTTCATCTATGACGACGGCGTCGTCGGCAGGCTGGCCCCCGACCGTTTCCACGTGACGACGACGACCGGCGGCGCGCCGCGCGTCATGAACCACATGGAGGATTATCTCCAGACCGAGTTCCCGCATCTCAATGTCTGGCTGACCTCGATCACCGAGCAGTGGGCTGTTATCGCCGTGCAGGGGCCCAAGTCGCGCGACATCATCGCGCCACTGGTCGAAGGCATCGACATGTCCGACGAGGCGCTGCCGCATATGTCGGTGCGTGAAGGCAAGATCTGCGGCGTGCCGACGCGGTTGTTTCGCATGTCGTTCACCGGCGAGCGCGGCTTCGAGGTCAATGTGCCGGCCGACTATGGCCAGGCGGTCTGGGAAGCCCTGTGGGCCGAGGGCCAGAAGCATGGTGCGGCCGCCTACGGCACCGAGGCGATGCACGTGCTGCGCGCTGAAAAAGGCTACATCATCGTCGGCCAGGACACGGATGGCACGGTAACGCCGAACGACGCCGGGCTCGACTGGGCGGTCGGCAAGAAGAAGACCGATTTCGTCGGCATCCGCGGCCTGACGCGGCCGGATCTGGTCGCCAAGGGCCGCAAGCAGCTGGTCGGCCTCAAGACCAGGGACCCCAAAGTGGTTCTGGAAGAAGGCGCGCAGATCGTCGAGGATCCCAAGCAGGCGATCCCGATGAAGATGATCGGCCATGTCAGCTCGAGCTATTGGTCGGAAAATTGCGGCCGCTCGATCGCATTGGCGCTGGTCGCCGGCGGCCGCGACCGGATGGGCGAGACCCTCTATGTGCCGATGCCGAATGGGGTGATCGAAGTGGAGGTTACCGGCATGGTGTTCTTCGACGAGACGGGAGGGCGCCTCAATGGCTAAGGCCGCTGCAAGGAAGACGGCTCCGGCCGCATCGCCTTCGGTCGAACGCCGTCCGGCGCTGGCTGGGCGCAGCACCACTGCCGCCGGCGCCAAGGTCGAGGTATTGCCGCCGGCCGAGCGCATGTCATTGCGTGCGCCGGAAGCCTCGGCCGCAGCGCTTTCGAAGGCGCTCGGCGTGACCTTGCCGAACAAGCCGAAAACCTCTGCCGCGAAGGGCGGGCGCACCGTCTTGTGGCTCGGTCCCGACGAATGGCTTGTGATCGATGAGGCCGGCAACGATCCGCTCGCCGATTGCGCCAAAGTATCCGCGCTGCATTCGGCGGTCGGCGTCTCGCATCGCAACATCGCGATATCGGTGACGGGCACTGGGGCAGCGGCGACGATCAATGCTGGCTGCCCGCAGGACCTGTCGCTCGACGCCTTCCCGGTGGGCGCAGCGTCGCGCACCATCCTGGGCAAGACCGAGATCGTGCTGCTGCGCACAGCCGCCGATGCCTTCCGGGTCGAATGCTGGCGTTCCTTCTCGGACTATGTCTTTACTTTCCTGTCCGAGGGATCGCGCGACGCGGCGGTCTGAACTCGGAACGTTTTGCAGGGCACGCTCGTTCTGCATCCGCACGCCGAGGGAGAATGCCGATGCCGTCGAATTCCGCACCGAAGTCGCCGGTCATAAAGACATCGGCCGTCCGCTCGCTCGAACATGAGCGACATGAAGCCCCGAGCGCCGAAGAGGAACTCGAGGAAGGCCTCGAAGACACGTTCCCGGCCAGCGATCCGATATCCATTACCGGAACCGCCATCCCCGGCGCACCGGCGAAACCGGGCAAGGCCAAGACCGTGCCGGGGCGCAAGAAGCGCAAGACGTAGTATTCCATCGGGCCAGGCGGCATCGGGACCTTCTCAATCCCTTTTGACATGCTATTTAAAGCGCTTTGGGAGATGAAAATGCCGACAAAAGCGATCGTTTGGGGCGAGAATGTCCACGAGCAGACCAATGAAGCCGTGCGCGACCTCTATCCCTTGGGCATGCATGGCACCATTGCCGCCGCCCTCAACCAGGACAAGGGCATCGAGGCGACCACCGCCACCTTGCAGGAGCCCGAGCACGGCCTGAGCGAAAAGCGCCTGGCGGCCACCGACGTGCTTTTGTGGTGGGGCCACGCGGCGCATGGCGAGGTCAAGGACGAGATCGTCGAGCGGGTGCAGAAGCGGGTGTGGGAAGGGATGGGCCTGATCGTGCTCCATTCCGGCCACTACTCGAAGATATTCAAGCGGCTGATGGGCACGCCCTGTTCGCTGAAATGGCGCGAGGCGGGCGAGCGCGAGCGCGTCTGGGCGATCAACCGCGGCCACCCGATCGCGCAAGGCATCGGCGAGTGCCTGGAGATCGGCGAGACCGAAATGTATGGCGAGCCCTTCGCCGTGCCGGAGCCGCTGGAGACGGTGTTCGTCTCCTGGTACGAGGGTGGCGAGGTGTTCCGGTCCGGGCTGACCTACCAGCGCGGCGCGGGACGGATCTTCTACTTCTCGCCCGGTCACGAGACCTATCCGATCTATCACAACGAGGGCGTGCAGCAGGTGCTGCGCAACGCCGTGCACTGGGCGCACAACCCGGCGCCGGCATGGTCCGGCATCACCAATGCGCCGAACGTGCCGACGGATGCGGCCAAGGAGAAGATCGTGCAGAAGGGGCCGCGCCTGCATGCCGACGGCGACAAGGGCCTGAGTTGATTCGGGCCTGAGTTGATTGGGGTGTGAGGTGGCTGGGGGCCTGAACTGATGCATCGAATTCTTCTGCTCGGCACCGGCGGTATCGCCGGGCATCATGTCGAGGAGTTTGTCGGGATCCCGGGCTGCAGCATCGTCGCTTGCGTCGACCAGGTGCCTGGCCGCGCGGCGGCGTTTGCCGCCGTCAGCAAGATCGGCGAATCTTTCGAGAGCCTGGAGGCGGCGATCGCCTGGGGTTAGTTCGATGCCGCCATCAACGCGACGCCGGACGGTGCGCATATGGCAACGACGCTGGCGCTGCTTGCCCAGGGAAAGCATGTGTTTTGCGAAAAGCCGCTGGCGCCGAACCACGCCGACGCGCTTGATATGACCGAAGCGGCCGAGGCTGCAGGGGTGGTCAACATGGTCAACCTGACCTATCGCAACTCACCGGCGATCCATGAAGCGCGGCGCATGGTGCTGGCCGGCGAGATCGGCGTGTTGCGCCATGTCGAGGCAAGCTACCGGCAAAGCTGGCTGGTCAGCCAGTCGTGGGGCGACTGGCGGGTCGAGGACAAATGGCTCTGGCGCATGTCGAGCCGGCACGGTTCGACCGGCGTGCTGGGCGATGTCGGCATCCATATCCTGGACTTCGCCACCTATGGCGCCGGCCAGGATATCGTCAGCCTGCATGCCGATCTGGTGACGTTTCCGAAGGCCGAGGGCGAGCGCATCGGCGACTATGTGCTGGACGCCAATGACAGCGTGGCAATGACGGCGCGGCTCAGTTCCGGTGCGCTCGCTACGATCGTGGCGAGCCGCTACATGACCGGCCACGCCAACGATCTGTCGCTGGCCCTGCACGGCACCAAGGGCGCCATCAGGGTCGAAACCGACGGCAAGGCATCGAACCTGTCGGCCTGTCTCGGCGGCGATGTCGATCTTCAGCGCTGGCAGATCTTGGCGCTGCCCAGTGTCAAGCGCAATGCGCGACGCTTTGCCGATGCGCTGGATACAGGCCGGAATGGCGATCCGTCGTTCCGGCGTGCCGCGGACATGCAAAAGCTGATCGACGCGGCCTTCGAGAGTTCAGCGGCGAAGCTGCCGGTTTCGGTCGGCTGAAGCTGGCCGGCTTGTGCCGGCCAGACGCGATCTTTGCTGATGTCAAAATGCGCTTGGTACAATCCACGGATTGATGCTGATGCCGAGCCGCGGGCCCTTGCCTTCAGCGGTATTTTGCGTGGCACCCTTCTTCTCGACCGAACCGGTCGAAGCGCAATCGAGCTTCACGTTGGTCCTGGTGTCAACGCAGGCCGCCACCGGCGCATGCTTGACGGGATGGGTGGTGTTGGCGGCGAAGGCCGAGCCCGAAAGTGCCAGCACGGCGGCGAGGGTGAGGAGTGTCTTTTTCATTGTCAGTCTCCGGTTTCCAGGTCGAATTCAATTCGTACCGACGGGTGAATTTCTCTCGTACATGTACGATACGCTGTACATATACGCCCGTCGATCGCGAAGTTCAAGGAAAACCGTACGCGTACAATAAATTTTTGTTAACCAAGACCCCCCAGGTCTGGAGGGGAATACACAAAACCAGGAAACGGCGTTCAGCAGTTGACCGGTGTCTCGGTCAGCGGCGGGACGTTTTGCGTGCTGAGCGTGGCGAGCGTGAAATCGCACATCCGCTTCACGAAGACCTGCGGATCGCCGAAGGGGTAAAACGGAAAGGTGATGAGCAGCGAGATCGTGCCGTGTCCGACCGCCCACAGCATGGTGGCGATGGCGCGCGGATCGCCCTGCAATTTGCCGGCGGCGACGCAGGCCTCGACCCTGCTGATCAGCACCTTCATAGCAGGGTTGCTCTCCTCCATTTCATTGTAGCCTTCTGGCAGCTTGGTCTTTTCGGTCATGAACACGGTGCGGTATTCGTTGGGATTGCCGAGTCCGAAAGCGGCATATTCGGTCATCACCGCCTGCAAGGCCTCGATTGGATCATCGGATGGATGCTCCTCGATGCGGCGGGCCAGCGTCTCGAACGCATCCTCGGCCAGAGCGAACAGGATGTCCTGCTTGTCGGCGAAGTAGGAATAGACAGACATCGGGGCGTAGCCGACCCGTTTGGCCAGCTTGCGGATGGTCAGGCCTTCATAGCCTTCTTCCTGGACGAGCTTGTGCGCGGCCTCGACAAGTTCGGAGCGCAGTTCTGCCTTTTGCTTCTCGCGGCGTGTCTGGACGCTCTGCGGCAAGATCTGGTGCCTTTGGTTGGTTGGTGGCTGGCTAAATTATATACGCTGTACGGAAACGGACAAGGGCACGGGAAGTTCCCAAGCGGTATACTTCGGATCGTGCCGACGCTTGTCGAGGTTGGCGGCACCCGTGGTCAGCACCTTTGCTCCGTCAAAGCGGCCCATCACGCCTCCTTGTCGATCAGCTTCGCGGCAAGGCGCGAAAGCAGCTTTACCGCCTCGCCATAGGTCCGGGCCTTTTCCGGATTGGAGGCGTTTCCGTCCAGCGCCCGCTTGTAGACGCCCTGGCAAATCGCGGCCAGCCGGAAGAAGGAAAAGGCGAGATAGAACGTCCAGTTGCCGATACCGGTGAGCCCGCGCCGCCGGCAGTAGGCGGCGACGTAGTCCTCCTCGGAGGGCAGGCCGAGTGCGGAACGGTCGACGCCGCCCAGGCCGCGAAAGCCGGAAGCGTGCGGCAGCCGCCATTGCATGCATTGATAGGCGATATCGGCGAAGGGGTGGCCTGATGTCGACAATTCCCAGTCGAGCACCGCCAGCACCTTCGGCCGGTCCGGCGCGAAGATCAGATTGTCCAGCCGGTAGTCGCCATGCACCAACGAGATCCGGCCGTCATCGGCGGGCATATGCGTTTCCAACCAGGCAATCAGCCCGTCCATCTCGGCGACTGCGTCAGTCTCCGAGGCGCGGTACTGGCTGGTCCAGCGCGCCAGCTGGCGCTCGAAATAATTTCCCGGCCGCCCGAAATCGCCGAGCCCCACTGTCCCGACATCGATCTCGTGCAGCGCCGCGAGGGTTTCGTTCATGGCATCGTATATACCGGCGCGTTCTTCGTTGTCGCGAGCCTCCGGCAGCGCCGGATCCCAGAAAATGCGGCCGTCCAGGAAATCCATCACGTAAAACATGCGGCCGATGGGCGAGTCTTCCGCCGACAGGTGCAGCATGGCAGGCACGGGCACGGCGGTGCCGGCAAGCGCGCTCATCACCCTGAATTCGCGGTCGACCTGATGCGCCGATTTCAGCAATTGCCCCGGCGGCTTGGCGCGCAGCACGTAACGGCCGCTTGCCGCCGTCAAAAGGTAAGTCGGGTTCGATTGGCCGGATTTGAACTTCTCGACTGCTGCAAGCTCGGAAAAGCCCGGTATGTTCGCCTCGAGGTAAGGCGCAAGCGCTGCCTGGTCGAGTACGGGATCACTCATGCCGTCTCGGGCTGGCGTTCGATCAAGGTCAGCGTCAACCAGCGCGCGGTCAGTGCCGGCTTCTTCGAACCTTCGATTTCGATCGTCACGTCATGCGCGGTCTGCACCCAGCCCGACGGCCGAACCTTGACGTCGGCCAGCACGAAACGCGTGCGGATGCGCGCGCCCGTTTTCACCGGCGCCAGGAAGCGCAGCGAATCGAAGCCGTGGTTGACGCCCATCTTGCCGTTTTCCAGCGGCGGCATGGTCTCGAAGGTCATCGCCGACAACAGCGACAGCGATAGGAAGCCGTGCGCGATGGTGCCGCCGAACGGCGTTTCGCGCATGGCCCGCTCCGGATCGCAGTGGATGAACTGGTGGTCGTCGGTGGCGTCGGCGAACTGGTCGATCATGCGTTGCGTGACCGCCCGCCATGGCGACACGCCAACCTCCTTGCCGACACTGGCCAGAAGCACATCGAGACTGATCGGTTCCACGCTCATGTCCTCCAGTTCACCCCCGGCTTCTGTGGCCGGAAAATGTCATTCCTTGAACAGGGTCAGCCCATGCTGCACCGACTGTCCGCCGTCGATCGGCAGGATGGCGCCGGTGACATAGCTGCCTGCACGGCTGCACAAATAGAGCGTTGCGCCGGCAATGTCATCCGGTGCGCCGATACGGCCGATCGGAACATGGCTGCCGACGTGCCTGGCCTGCTCATCCGTACTGGTGGCGAATGCCGTCATCCGGCTCTGGAAGGGGCCGGGAGCGAAGGCATTGACGGTGATGCGGCGGCCGGCGAACTCGAGCGCAAGGGTGCGGGTCAGATGATGCACGGCTGCCTTGGACGCCGTGTAGGAATAGGCGTCGTCGGCCAGCGGCTGCGTGCCCATCACCGAACCGAGATTGATCACCCTGGCCGGATCGGCGTCGCTGGCGGCGGCATCAAGCAGCGGCAGCAATTCGCGGGTCAGATGGAAGACCGCGGTGACGTTGACGCCAAACACCTTGGCCCATGCCGAATAGGGGAAGCTTTCCAGCGGCGCGCCCCAGGAGACGCCGGCGTTGTTGACCAGAATATGCAGTTTCCCGGTCCGTGCTTTGACCTCGGCGACGAGTGCGGCAATGCCGGTTTCGCTGGAGACATCGCCGGCGAAGCCTTCGGCCCGGCCGGATGCGCCAAGCTCGTTCAGTTCTTCGGCGACTTTGATGCAGTCATCGCCCTTGCGCGACGCGATCATCACGTTGGCGCCGGCCTGCACCAGCGCGGTCGCCGCCATGCGCCCGATGCCGGTCGCGGCACCCGTCACCAGCGCGGTCTTGCCGGCCACCGAAAACAGCTCGTCCAGATAGCTCATCACAATCCTCCGCGCTCGGCATGCGGGCAAACAGTTCGCGTTGACAAGGCTATCCGAAGTACGGTCATCCTTGCCACTGACAAAATGCCTGGCATGCATGAAGGGTTAGCGACCGATGACGGAGATGAATCTCGGCATGACCGAGCGGCTGAAGCCGATCCACGCGCGCGTCGCGGCCATGGTGCGCGACGAGATCATGCCGCTCGACCATGAATTCCTCAGCGAAGTGGGCAAGACAGGCAACCGCTGGGTCTACAGTGCGCGCCAGAGCGAGATCCTCGAAGGGCTGAAAAAGACCGCACGAGAGCGCGGCCTGTGGAATTTCTGGCTGACCGGTTCGGAACGCGGCTACGGCCTTTCCACCGTCGAATACGCCTATCTGGCCGAGGAAATGGGAAAGGCGCATCTTGGTGCGGAGACCTTCAACTGCTCGGCGCCCGACACCGGCAACATGGAGGTGCTGGAGCGGTACGGCTCGGCCGACCTCAAGAAAGCATGGCTCGAGCCACTGCTCGACGGCAAGATCCGCTCGGCCTATCTGATGACCGAGCCGGATGTCGCTTCGTCCGATGCCACCAACATTGCCATGCGCTGCGAACGTCAGGGCGACGACTATGTGCTCAACGGCGAGAAATGGTGGGCTTCGGGCGCAGGCGATCCGCGCTGCGCCATCTACATCGTCATGGTCAGGACCGGCGGCGATGACGAGCCGCAGCACCGCCGTCATTCGATGATCCTGGTGCCATCGGACACAAAAGGCGTGACCAAGGTGCGGGCCATGCAGGTTTATGGCGATGACGACGCGCCGCACGGCCACATGCATCTTCGCTTCGACAATGTGCGGGTACCGGCATCGAACCTGATCCTCGGCGAAGGCAGGGGGTTCGAGATCGCGCAAGGGCGGCTCGGCCCCGGCCGCATCCATCACTGCATGCGCGCCATCGGACAGGCCGAGATGGCGCTCGAGATGCTGTGCCAGCGTTCCTTGCGCCGCGAGGCCTTCGGCCAGAAGCTGGCAAAGCTCGGCGCCAATTTCGACATCATCGCCGAATGCCGCATGGAGATCGAAATGGCCCGGCTGCTCTGCCTCAAGGCGGCGTGGATGATCGACCAGGGCGACGCCCGCGCCGCGGCCCCCTGGATCAGCCAGATCAAGGTGGTGGCACCCCGCGTCGCGCTCAAGGTCACCGACGAAGCGGTGCAGATGTTCGGCGCGCAAGGCATCAGCCAGGACACGCCGCTGGCGCGGTCGTGGACGCATCTGCGGACCTTGCGCCTTGCCGACGGGCCGGACGCCGTGCATCGCCGTCAGGTGGCGCGCACCGAGCTGAAGAAATACACGCAGGAAAAGGTCTGAGCGCCGGCATCGTCATCCGGCGATGCCGACAGCCCAAGCACGGAGTGTTCCAATGGCCGTCCCCTCCGAAATGAAGGCGCTGCTGCCGGTCGGCGACGGCTACACCAGGACGCCGAGCGGCAGCGTGCTGGAGGCGATGGAGCCCTATCTCGAGCCGGGCAACATCGCGGTGCCGACACCCGGACCGACGCAGGTGCTGATCAAGGTCAGTCTCGCCTCGATCAATCCGTCCGATGTCGCCTTCGTCAAGGGCCAGTACGGCCAGCCGCGCGCCAAGGGACAGCCGGCGGGCTTCGAGGGCGTCGGCATTGTCGTCGCCAGCGGGGACGAACCCTATCCCAAAGGCCTGATCGGCAAGCGTGTCGCTTTTGCCACGGGCGTCACCAATTGGGGCTCTTGGGCCGACTATGCCGTAGCCGAGGCCGATGTTTGCATCCCGCTGCTCGACACCGTTCGCGACGAGGATGGCGCGGCGATGATCGTCAACCCGCTCACCGCGCTCGCCATGTTCGACGTCGTCAAGGAGGAAGGCGGAAAGGCCTTTATGATGACCGCCGGCGCCAGCCAGCTCTGCAAGCTGATCATTGGCCTGGCAACGGAGAGGGCTTCCGGCCGATCGTCACCGTGCGCCGCGACGACCAGATCGCGGCGCTGAAAGCGCTCGGCGCGGCGCACGTCCTCAACGAAAAGGCGCCGGATTTCAAGGCGGCGTTACGCGAGGTGGTGAAGGCCGAGCAGCCGCGCATCTTTCTCGACGCGGTGACCGGGCCGCTGGCTTCCGCCATCTTCGACATTATGCCGAAGCGGTCGCGCTGGATCATCTACGGGAAGCTCGATCCCGAAGCCACCGTTATCCGCGAGCCCGGTCAACTGATCTTCCAGCATAAGCATATCGAAGGTTTTTGGCTGAGCGAGTGGATGCGCCAGTTCCACGATCGCCGCGGCCCGGCGATCCTGGAAGCGCAGAAGCGTTTTTCCAATGGGCGCTGGTCGACCGACGTGACGGCGGTGGTGCCGCTTGCCGAGGCGATGGCGCGGGTGCCAGCGGAACTGGCTAAGCCGAACGGCAAGGTGTTCATCCGGCCTTAGGCCAATTCGAAAGATTCGAGAAGCTTGGACGCGAGGGGGCCTCGGAGTGCTTTGCGTCAGAGATTGCCGGTTATCCGCCGCCTCGGGACCGTCAGGCCGATATCCGCGTCCATCAAGCCCCCTATGCCATGCCGCTGCGTCCGTGATATGCCGCCGCCATCGAATGCCGGGACAGGCTGGACTGAGCTTGTTCCGGGATTGTGTGGGGTGCCTTGATGACGATTTCCAAGCCGGTTTTCGACCGTTTGGGGTTTGGCCTGTGGATCGGAGCGTTCCTGGTCGTTCTTGCCATGGTCCTGAGGTCGCCGTACACGCGGACGGTGTGGAAGGCCTATATAGATGGCAGCGAGGCGCTTCTGGCCGGTCTGCCGCTCTACGACACCCAATCCGAGATGGGGTATCTCTACGCGCCGGCCTTCGCCGCGCTCTACACTCCGATAGTCAAGCTCGGTCCGCATCTGGGCGGCGTGGTGTGGCACTCCCTCGGGTTTGCGGTGCTGACCTTTGCCGCGATGCGGCAGGTGCGCAAGCTCGGTGGTGGCGAGTTGATGTGGCTGCTTTCTTTCGGCCTCTTCCTCGCTTTGCCGATGGCGCTCGGCGCGATCCGCAACGGCCAGGCGACGATCCTTTTGACCGGCGCTTGCTGGCTTCTCACATTGTCGGCGCTGGAAGGGCGACGGGCGGAGACGTTCTTCTGGGCTTCGCTTGCCATCATCGCCAAGCCGACCGCGATCATAATGCTGTTGTTGGTAGGAGCCCTTCGGCTTCGGTTGATACCGGTGCTGGTGCTGGCGGTGCTGTTCGTGCTCGCACTGCCTTACGCTTTTGCTCCCGCCGGCTATCTCAACGATCAGTATCGTGTCTTCGCCCAGATGTTGACCTCCATGGCCGTCGACAATACCAGCCATTTCGTGTCCACCGATTTCACGGCACCGTTCACCACGGTAGGGCTGCCGATACCGGAATTCGGCGCAACGATCGTGCGCATGGTCATGGCCCTCCTTACGCTTTCAGCCGTCATCTGGTTCGACCGCAGGCTCGAAGGGGGAAAGGCAGCGCTGGCGATCTTCCTGACGGCCACCTTCTACATGTGCGTCTTCAACCCGCGCGTCGAGCCCAACACCTTTGCCATGATCGCGGTACCAGCCGGTCTTGCCATCGCCCTGTTGTGGCGCGAAGAACGAGGCGGCGTCCTCGCCTCGGTGCTGTCGATGACGCTGTTCGTGACCGGCCTGAGCGGCGTCGAGCGCCATGTGCACGATTTCCTCTTCCCCTGGTTCCGGCCGGTCGCCATCACTTTCATCGCCGGTTTGCTGATCTGGTGGTTCTGGGCCAAGGCACGGGAAAAGGTGGTGAATGCGGGAGTCGCGAATGGCTGAGTTGCGACAGAGCCTCGATATCGTTGCGCCATTCTTCAACGAGGCGGCTTCGGCATCGGCCTTCGCGCGCCTGCTCGGCGAGCTCGAAGCGGCCGTGGCACAGCGCTTCGGCATGACCGTGCACAAGATCCTGGTCGATGACGGCAGCCGTGACGATGGCGCCGGACGATTTTCGCAGGCGCTGACGGGATCGTGGGAGATCGTCCGCCTCAGCCGCAATTTCGGCAAGGAAGTCGCTGTGCTCGCCGGCCTCGACCAGTCGCGCGGCGACATGGTGCTGATCATGGACGCCGACCTCCAGCATTCCCTGGACATCAGCCTGAAGCTGATCGCCGAGCTGGTGAACCATCCCGACATCGACGTCGTCTATGCCCAGAACGACCGCCGCGAGGCGAGTTGGCGGCGCAGCCAGCTTGCACGGCTTTTCTACAGCCTGATCAACAGCAGCCAGCGTTTCGACATTCCTGAAAATGCCGGCGACTTTCGCGTCATGCGCGGCGCCGTGGCGCGCGCACTGACCAGCCTGCGTGACAAGCGTCGCTTCAACAAGGGCCTGTTTGCCTGGGCGGGCTTTCGCCAGAAAGCATTGCCCTATTCGCCGGAAGGCCGCGCCAGTGGCACATCGAAATGGAGCCGGCTCAACCTGATCGCCTTCTCGCTCGAAGGGTTCACCTCGTTCTCCGTCATTCCGCTGCGCCTGATCAGTCTTAGCGGGCTGCTCGCGGCGTTGGCCGGCGCGCTCTATGGTGCAAAGGTGTTCTTCGAGGTGATCTTCTACGGCATTGCCGTTCCGGGCTACCCCAGCCTGCTGGTTGCCGTCGTTCTGCTCGGCGGCCTCAACCTGACCCTGCTTGGGCTGATCGGCGAATATGTCTGGGTGACGCTCAGCGAGAGCAAGGATCGGCCGGTCTATCTCGTGCGCGATGTCGTGCGCAGCGATGCCCCCGCCGACCGGCCGGAGCCGGGCTCTTCGAACAGATGACGCGGCGCATTCGCCTGATCGCCGACGATTACGGCCTGGCGCCTGGCGTTTCCGCCGGGATTCTCGATCTTCTCGATCGGGGGCGCCTGACCGGCACCAGCTGCATGACCGGCTTTCCCGAGTGGGCAAAGGAGGCAGAGCGCATAAAACCGCTGTGCGGCCGGGCTGCGGTTGGGCTGCACCTCACCTTGACCGACCAGTTGGCCGTCACCGGCCGGTCGGCCCTGGCGCCGGAAGGCCGGCTGCCACCGCTCCGCGCACTGGCCTTGCCTGTTCTGCGCGGCCGCATCGGCGCCCGCCATGTCCATGCCGAGCTTGACGCCCAGTACAGCCGCTTCGTCGAGGCGCTTGGCCGCCGCCCCGATTTCGTCGACGGGCATCAGCATGTGCATTTCCTTCCTGTCGTGCGCACATGGCTGTGCGCACGATTTCCAGAAGGCGCCGACAGGCCGGCCCTGCGCGGCGCCCCGGCGCTGGCCGCGGGAGCGAAAGTCGCTGCGATTGCCGCGCTCGCCGCCGGGTTCAACCGCTCGATGCAGCGCGCGGGCTTCACCGTTTTCCAGCCGCTCGCCGGCATCTATGACTGGCGGCAACCCGAAAAGTTCGCTGCGGTTCTGCGGGCCGCCGTCGAAGGGTTGCCGGAGCGAGGGCTGTTCATGTGTCATCCCGGCCATGTCGACGAGACGCTGCGCGCGCGCGACATGATGCAAGGTGTGCGCGAGGTCGAATTCGCGGCCTTGGCATCGGACGCGTTCGGAGCCAGCCTGGCCCGCGCCGGCGTCGAGATCTTGGACGGCAAGAGATGAGCGACGCCGATCGGCCCCAGCGTTCGGCCGGCAGCAAGATCGTCCGCTTCGCCATTGTCGGACTGGCGAACACGGCCATCGACCTTGCCAGCTTTTTCCTGCTGCTCAAGCTCGGGGTTCCGCCGGTGCCGGCCAACATCGCTGCCTGGTTCGTCGCCGTCACCTTTTCCTTCGCGGCGAACGGCTTGTGGTCGTTTGAGCGCAATCGAGCCATCCGGCTGCATGACGCGTTCCTTCGTTTCGCCACGCTTGGAGTGCTGATTTCGCTCGGTGTCTCCAGCCTCTCGATCGCGCTGTTCGCCGGCATCATCGGGGTGTGGCCGGCGAAAATCGGCGGCGTCGTGGTGGCGGCGGTGCTGAATTTCCTCGCCGCGCGCTGGTCGATCGAAGGCCGGTTCTTGAGATAGGCAGAATTATTTTTCTTACGAAATTCCGGACGAAAAACCGCTACACACTTTTCCTGGGATTTCTATTCAGCCGGCTCCACATTGGTGTAGGCGGCTTCCTCCAACTCGCGCTTCAGTCGGGCTTCCTCGTGGGTCTTCGGCGTGACGAAGCGGCCAAGCAGGAGATAGGCGACCGGCGTCAGGAACAGCGTCGAGACGGTGGCCAGCCCCAGGCCGCCGACGATGACCCAGCCGAGCGCGACGCGCGCCTCGGCACCGGCGCCGCTCGCCAGCACCAGCGGCAGGCCGCCGAGCACGGTGCAGATCATCGTCATCATCACCGGCCGCACGCGGATGATCGAGGCCTGTTCGATCGCCTCGCGCACGCCAAGCCCGCGGTCGCGCAACTGGTTGGCGAATTCGACGATCAGGATGCCGTTCTTGGCCATGACGCCGACCAAAAGCACCAGGCCGATCTGGCTGTAGGCGTTGAGACTGGTGCCCGAGAGGAGAAGCGCGAAAATCGCACAGGCCAGCCCTAGCGGCACCGTCGCCATGATGATGACGGCGCTGACAAAACTTTCGAACTGGGCGGCCAGCACCAAAAGGATGATGACCAGCGCGAAGCCGAAAATGGTGACCATGGCGCTGTTGGTCTCGCCCAGCGTCGCCGCCTCGGCCAGCGGCAGGATGCGGCTGCCTGGCGGCAGCAGCGGCGTGGCGATTTGCTCGGCGCGGGTGAGCGCATCGCCAAGCGCTAAGTCGCCGCTGAGGTTGGACGTGATTGCGACCGAGGGCTGCTGCTGTTCGCGCGACAGCGACGGCGGCACGGCGCGTTCGGTCAGCGTGGCGATGGTCGACATCGGCACGAAACGTCCGTCGGCTGTTTTCAGAAAGATGTTTTCCAGATCCGTCGGATCGTTGATCGGATTGGTGGTCGAGACCAGCTTCACGCCGTAGCTGCGGTCGGCGATGTAGACGTCGACGACGTCGTTGCCGTCGAGCATGGCCTGCAAGGTGTTGGCCAGTCCTGATATGTCGATGCCGAGGTCGGAGGCCCGCTCGCGGTCGATGGCCACGGCGAGCTGCGGCTGCGTCGGGTCGATGGACAGGCGCGGTGTCTGGAAGCGCGGGTCCTTCTGCATCTCGGCGATGATCTTCACGGCGGCATCGCCGAGCGCCTTGCGGTCGTTGCCGACCAATGCGAACTGCAGGCCGTTGCCGGCGCCACGGATACCGAGGCTGTTGGGCTGCACCGGGAAGATACGCACGCTCGGCACCTGCCTGGTCAGCTGGCTGATCTCGGCCATGATCTCCTGCTGGCTGCGGCTGCGCTCGTTCCACGGCGCCAGCGTCATCACCATGAAGCCGGAGTTGTAGGAGCCGTTCTGGCCGGCGTTCTCGAAAGTGCTGCGGATCTCGCCGGAATCGCGCATCGGCTGGATCAGTCTCTCGATCTTCTGCATCTGCTGCGTTGTGTAGTCGAGGCTGACGCCTTGCGGGGCGCTGATGCGCAGAAGCACGGCAGCGCGGTCCTCGGTCGGCGTCAGTTCCTGGCGGATGGTGCCGAACAGAGTAAAGGCTGTGCCGGCAAACAGCACCGCGACTAGAAGCACGATCCATGGCGCGTCGAGGCACGCATGCAGGCTGCGCTTGTAGGCCGTATTGAGCGCGCCGCCGATGCGGGCGCCGATGCCATGGCCACCTTCGTGGTGGAGCGATGCGCCGGTCAGCATGCGCGAGGCGAGCATCGGGCACAGCGTCAACGCGACCACGCAGGACAAGAGCACCGACATGGCAAGCACGAAGCCGAATTCGCGGAACAAGCCGCCAGTCTGGCCGGGCAGGAACGAAATCGGCACGAAGACGGCGACCAGCGTCAAGGTGGTGGCAATAACGGCAAAGAACACTTCCTGCGCGCCAAGCACAGCGGCCGCACGCGGTCCCATGCCTTCGTTGCGTCGTCGCACGATGTTTTCGAGCACGACGATGGCGTCGTCGACGACCAGGCCGGTCGCCAGCACCAGCGCGAGCAGGGTCAGGATGTTGACCGAGAAGCCGGCCAGATAGATGGCGGCGATGGTGCCGATCATGGCGACCGGCATCGCCAGGCCGGGGATCAGCGTCGCGCGCCAGTCGAGGAGAAACACATAGATGACGATCAGCACCATTGTGACGGACAGGCCGAGCGCGATCTCGACCTCGTGCACCGCGCCCTTGACGAAGACCGCGTCGTCGCTGGTGATCTTGATCGACATGCCCTTGGGTAGGTTTTCCTGCAACTTGGCGACGGCGGACTGGACGCCGGTCGAGATGTCCAACGTGTTCGATTCCGCCTGGCGGATGATGCCGATGCCGATGCCCGTCTTGCCATCCGAGCGCAATGTGGTCTGGCCGACATCGGGGCCGAGCGTGACGGTGGCGACGTCGCGGATGCGCGTCGTGCCTCCGACGATGATGTTTTCGAACTCTCCCGGCGTGGTGACGTCGGCAGTCGTGCGGACGATCAGGTCCTGGTTGGTCGTGGTGATCGAACCGGCAGGGGAATCGAAGGCGACCGAGGCAAGGGCGGCCCTGAGGTCGGCAACCGTGAAGCCGAGGCTGGCCAGCTTGTTCTGATCGACGTCGATGCGGAAGATCTTGTCGCGGTCGCCATAGACCTGGACGTCGGCAACGCCGGGCACGGCGGCCAACTCGTCCTCGATCTGGTCCTGGACCACCACGGTCATGTCCTGGATCGACATGTTGCCCGAGGTCACCGCCAGCCGCATCACCGGGTCGGAATTGGCGTCGGCCTTGACGATGCGCGGCGGATCGGCGGTGTCCGGCATCTGGTTGGCGACGCGGCCGACGGCATCACGCACGTCCGAGGCGGCGACATTCAGATCGACGCCATCGTTGAACTCGATGGTGACGCGGCTTGAGCCGAATGAGGAAGACGACGAGATCGACTTGACGCCGGAGACGCGGGCGACGGCGCCCTCGATGGTGTCGGTCAACTCGCGATCGACGGTCTCGGCCGCCGCGCCCTCGAAGGTGGTGGAAACGGTGACGACCGCGCGATCGACATCAGGCAGTTCGCGGATCTCGACGCCGTAGAAGGCGGCCAGGCCGGCGACCGCAATCAGTGTGTTCAGCACGAAGGCCATCACCGGCCTGCGGATGAACAGGGCGGTGAAGCCGGTCTCGCTGGCAGTGTTGGCGGGGCTGGTCATGTGCCTGCGGCGGCGTCCGCGGCGCGCTGCTCTTCGCCGGCAAGGCGGACCGCGCCGCCCTCGCTGACGCTCTGGGTGCCCTCTGTGACCACCATGTCGCCATTGTCGATCTCGGCGTCGATCAGCACGGTCTCGGTGTTGCGCTGTATGATGCGCACCGGGACCCGCCTGGCCTTGCCATCCTCGATCTGCCAGACATAGGCGCCGTCCGACCCCCACAGGATCGCCAGCGGGCTGACGGCCGGATAGATTTGCCCCGGAAATTTCATGGTGATGCCGAACGACATGCCGGCGCGCAACGAATCCGCAGGGTTGGCGATCTTGGCCTTGACCAGCAGGGTGCGGCTCTTTTCATCGATGTGGTTGTCGATGGCCGAAACGGTGCCGCTATAAGCGTTGCTGGGATTGGCGATCGGCGTCGCCGTCAATTGTGCGCCGACCTTGACGGCGGCAGCGAAGCGCTCGGGCACCAGGAAATCGACCAGGATCGAGGACCGGTCGTCGAGCGTGGCAATGGCCGACTGGTTGGTGACATAATTGCCGGCCGAGATCGGCAGGATGCCGACAGTGCCAGCGATCGGTGCCAGTATCGACCGGCGCTGCAGCGCCAGTTCCGCATCCTGAAGCGCCAGCTTGGCGCCGGCCAAGACCACTTCGGCATCGGCCACTGCGACTGGTGTCGCGGCATTGGAGGCACGAAGCGACCTGACGCGGTCGAGTTTGGCCTGCGCATCCTGCAAGGCGAGCTTGGCGCGGTCCTGAGAGATCACTTCGGTCTCGGAATCCAGGGTGGCGAGGATCTGTCCCTTATCGACATGGCTGCCGGATGCGACCAGCAGTTCGGCGAGGCGGCCGGAGCTGTAGGGATTGACGGTCACCGAGGCGTTGGCACGGCCGGTGCCGATTGCCTGCAGGCGATCGTTGATAACAGCCGAAGTGGCCGCAAGGGCGACCACGTTCACCCGCTGGTTGCCGCCATTACGGCCGTTTGCCTGCTTCGCGTTGGCGGTGCCGGTCTCAGCCGGGGGCGTTGCCGCGGAGGCCCAGTCGATGCCCCAGCGTGCCAGCACGTCCGGCGCGCCGGGATAAAAGCGCAGCCAGGCGGCTGCCGCCACCACCAGCACCAAGAGTGCAAAAAGTATCTGTTTCCAGGCGGCCATCGGCACTCCGGTTGGTAAAACAATCCTTCCGTCTACCGGTTTCCCGAAATGAAGCAGACGCAGCGAGGCTATTGTAAGGCAAAGAAGCCGCCTCGATATCGCGTCTTTATGACAATTCTCCGGGGGCTGCGCACATTAAATATATGTAACCTTTGAGAAAATATGCGTAACGCTTTGGATCGTCGCACAGGCACTAACGCAGACTTTCCATCTCGCGAATGCGTTTGGCGCCTTCTGCTTCCAGTTGCCTGGTGACGGCGCCGATCAGCGTTTCGGCGACAACGAAAAGGGCAGCCGAAGAGTCCCATGCCGACGGCACCGCGGTTCGTCCGGCGATAACATGACGAGCAAAGCGGGCGATCGGCGACAGCCACTGGTCGGTGAACAGCACGATCTGGACGCCACGCTGATGCGCCTTCTCGGCGAAGCGGACGAGGCTGTCCTGGTAGCGCCTGATGTCGAAGATCACCAGCACGTCGCGCTTGCCCATGTCGATCAGCCGGTCGCGCCACATGCTCTCCTGCCCGGCGAGGTGAAAGACATCCGGCTGGATGACGGCGAGGTGGGCGGCCATGTAGCGCGCCAGCGGATCGGTGAAGCGACCGCCGATCAGGAAGGTCTTGCCGCGCCGGTCGGCGAGCCGGGCGGCGATGTCGGCAAGCTGCCTGTCGGAGAGGTGTCTGAACGTCTCGCGCATATTGTCGAGCGTCGCTTCCAGCATCGGCGACACCGTGCCGCCGCCGGGCGAGGGCGGGTTGAGCGTCCTTGTTGCCGGCGATTGCAGTTGCGCGGCCAGCTCGTCCTGCAGGCTCGACTGGAATTCCGGATAATTCTGGAAGCCGAGCCGGGCGACGAAACGCAAGATCGTCGGCGAGGAGACGCCGGCCGCGGCCGAAAATTCGGCGACCGTCTTCAGGCCGATCATCGGATAGTTGGCGATCAGCGTCTGGGCCGCGCGCCGTTCGCTGGCCGGCATCGCGCCGATACGGTCGGCGATCAGTTCGGCAATGCTGGAAATCATGTTTTCCCCACCCTGGCTCGGTCGACGGTCTTTTCCGAAATCGCATTTGACAAAGCCGGACAAACTGTATGAAATCATCCACAGGGACGCAATGAGGCAAAATACGTAACATACGATACAGCGCTCCCCGGGGACGGCAGACTATGGAGAAAGCACGGCCCGCCAGCCTTGCATCGTCTGATACCGTGAGGGTGACGAACCCCGGCGGATCGAGCCCTTTCGTGCTGACCTGCGATCACGCCTCGAACTTCCTGCCCGCCGAATTCGGCACGCTCGGCCTTGCCGCCGAGGACCTCTCCCGCCACATCGCCTGGGATCCAGGCGCGCTGCCGGTAGCGCTGCGCATGGCCGAGGCGCTCGACGCGACGCTGGTCGAAACCCGTATTTCGCGTCTCGTTGTCGACTGCAACCGGCCGCTCGACGCGCCCGACCTGGTACCGCCGGTCAGCGAGACTACAGCCATACCGGGCAATGCCGGCCTGTCGGAAAGTGAGCGTGCGGCCCGTGTCGCCCTGTCGTGGCAGCCGTTTCATGCCACCATCGAGCAGATTGTCGATGACCGGCTGGCGCGTGGACAGGCGACCCGCCTGGTTTCGGTGCATTCCTTCACGCCGGTCTACAAGGGACGCAACCGGCCCTGGCATATAGGCATCATCCATGACGAGGATCGCCGGCTGGCGGCACCGCTGATATCAGCGCTGAAGCGGCTTGCCGGCGTCACCGTCGGCGTCAACGAGCCCTATTCGCCGGCCGACCGTGTCTATTTCACGCTGGAACGGCATGCGCGCTCGCGCGGCTTGCTCTGCGCGATGATCGAAATCCGCAACGACGAAATCGCCGGCGAGACCGGGCAGCGGAAATGGGCGGATCTGCTCACGGGCATTTTTCTGGATCTGGAGCCCGAGGAGGCCAGGGGCTCCCGACAACGTGCAATGGGAAAGTCAGTTCAATCGGCCAGCTAAGAACTTAAAAAGGGGACAAAAATGTCAGCGCAAGACTATTCGGATGTCGACAAGAAGGAGGATCTGAAGGTCCTCCACGGAATGGGTTATGCCCAGGAACTGTCGCGAAGCATGAGCCGCTTCTCGAATTTCGCCATCTCATTTTCGATCATCTGCATCCTGTCGGGTGGCATCAATTCATTCGCGCAGGCGACGTCGTCGATCGGCGGCGCGGGCGCCGGCATCGGCTGGATCGTCGGCTGCGCCGTTTCCGGATTTTTTGCGCTCGCCATGGCGCAGATCGCCTCGGCATTCCCGACCGCCGGTGGCCTTTATCATTGGGCGTCGATCCTCGGCAACCGTTTCACCGGCTGGCTCACCGCCTGGCTCAACCTGTTCGGCCTGATCACCGTGCTCGGCGCGATCAATATCGGCACTGCGTTCTTCTTTGTCGGAACGTTCGGCAGCTGGTTTGGCATCACTGGCACGCCGGGCGAAATCGTCGGGTTCGTCGCCTTCATCACCGTGCTGCAGGCGCTGTTCAACCATTTCGGCATCAAACTGACGGCAATGCTCACCGATGCTTCGGGCTTTCTTATTCTGGGCGCAACAGCAGTGCTGATCGTGGCCTGCCTGGTGTTCGCACCGGCAATCGACATCAGCCGGCTGTGGACGTTCACCAACTATTCAGGCGATGCGGGCGGCGGTGTTTTTCCGCAAACCGACTCCATGAGCTACCTGTTCCTGCTCTGCCTGCTGCTGCCGGTGTACACCATCACCGGCTATGACGCGTCGGCACATACCTCCGAAGAGACCCTCAAGGCGGCACACTCGGTTCCGCGCGCGATCGTTTCGTCCGTGCTCTGGTCGTCGCTGATCGGCTGGGTGATGCTGTGTGCGATCGTTCTGGCCATCCCAGACCTGGCGGCCGGCGCCAAGCAGGGCTGGAGCGTGTTCTTCTCGACCATGGACGCGATCCTGCCGGTGTGGCTGAAGGAACTGCTTTATCTGGCGATCCTGATCTCGCAATTCCTCTGCGGCCTCGCCACAGTGACGTCGGCCTCGCGCATGCTGTTTGCCTTCTCTCGCGACGGCGGCATGCCGATCGGTTCGGCTTCGCTCGCCAAGGTCAACCCGACCTGGCGCACGCCGGTCAATGCGATCTGGACGGCCGCGATCCTCGAGATCCTGTATGTGTTCCTTGCCCAGTTCATTTCGATCGGCGGCACCAACATCTACACCATCGTCGTCAATTCGACGCTGGTGTTCCTGTTCCTGTCGTTCATCATCCCGATCGTGCTCGGCATGCTGGCTTTCGGAACGGCGAAATGGCCGACTCCAGGCCCGTGGAATCTCGGCGCTGGGCTGTTCAAGCTGTTCTGCGCGCTATCGATCGTCGGCATGGTAATCATCTTCTACATCGCCATCCAGCCGCCGAACGACAAGGTGCTTTACATCACCATAGGCTTCATCGTGCTGACCGCCCTGCTTTGGTTCGGTTTCGAGAACCGTCGCTTCCAGGGTCCGCCGATCGGTGACCAGATTGCCAAGCGCCAGGCCGCGATCAAGGCAGCCGAGGTGGCTATCGGCGAAGCTGGCGCCTGATATCGCCCTTTGTGGCCATGGCCGGCCTCGCGCCGGCCATGGCTGCGTTTTCCCTTTCAATCGACAAGCGCTGGAGTGCCAAAGGAATGGCCGGAAATTTCTCGTTCGATCAGTTGAAGAACGCGGTCTCCAGCGGTGAGATCGACACCGTGCTGGCCTGCATCGTCGACATGCAGGGACGGCTAGCGGGAAAACGCTTCCTGGCGCAGTACTTCGTCGATTCCGCGCATGACGAAACGCATGGCTGTAATTATCTGCTGGCCGCAGACATCGATATGGAGCCGGTGCCCGGCTACAAGGCGGCGAGCTGGTCGAAGGGCTATGGCGACTTCGTCATGAAGCCGGATCTCGCCACGCTGCGGCGCATTCCCTGGCTGGAAAAGACCGCACTCGTGATCTGCGACGTGCTCGACCACCACACCCATGATGACCTGCCACATTCGCCGCGCGCCATCTTGAAGAAGCAGGTCAAGCGGCTGACGGAGCGCGGCTATATAGGCTATTTTGCTTCCGAGCTTGAATTCTATCTGTTCAACGAGACATACGATTCCGCCCGCAAGAAGCACTGGCAAGGTCTCGATACCGCATCGCCCTATATCGGCGACTACCAGATCGGCATCACCACCAAGGAAGAAGGCGTCATGCGCCGGCTTCGCAACGAGATGGAAGCGGCCGGCATTCCGATCGAGAATTCCAAGGGCGAGTGGGGTCCGGGTCAGGAAGAGATCAATGTGCGCTACGCCGAGGCGCTCGACATGGCCGACCGTCACGTCATCCTCAAGAACGGCGCCAAGGAAATCGCGGAGTCCGAGGGCAAGGCGATTTCGTTCATGTCCAAATACAATTACGGGCTCGCCGGCAATTCCAGCCACATCCACAATTCGCTGTGGAGCGCCGACGGCAAGACTCCGCTGTTCTTCGACAAAACCGCCGACTGGACGCTGTCGACGCTTGGCCAGCAATGGGCCGCCGGCCAGCTCAAATACGCCAAGGAATTCACCTGGTTCCTGGCGCCCTACATCAACTCCTACAAGCGCTTCCAGGCCGGCACCTTCGCGCCGACCAAGATCATGTGGAGCGAGGACAACCGTACCGCCGGCTTCCGCCTGTGCGGCGAGGGCACCAAGGGCATCCGCATGGAATGCCGCATCGGCGGCGCCGATCTGAACCCGTATCTTGCGTTCGCAGCGCTGATCGCTGCCGGTCTTGCCGGCATCGACGAGAAGCTGGAATTGCAGAAGCCGTTCGTCGGCGATGCCTATCAGGCATCGCGCCTGCCGGAGATTCCGAAGACGCTGCGCGATGCCACCGAGACGCTTGCGAAGTCGAAGATGCTCAAGCAGGCGCTCGGCGAGGATGTGCTCGAACACTATGTCCACACCGCAAAGTGGGAGCAGCTCGAATACGACCGCCGCATCACGGATTGGGAACTGCACAGAGGGTTCGAGCGGTACTAGGTATCGACGGTTCGTCGGCGCCCCTTCACTTTTACCCTCTCCCCGTGGGGGAGAGGGTGCCGGCAGGCAGATGAGGGACAGCGCCAGGCCATACGATTTTGTTGTAGAATACGAGGACTTACAAAATGACCGAGACGGTCAAACTCATATCCCCCATCGACGGTTCGATCTATGCCGAGCGACCGATCGCGACCGACCAGGCGATCAATGCCGCGGTCGAGCGTGCCAAGGCGGCTCAGGAGAAGTGGGGGCTGACGCCAATCGTCGAGCGCGGCAAGTACATGCTCGCCATGCTGGAAGCGCTGGTCGCGATATCAGACGAGATCGTGCCGGAGATCGCCTGGCAGATGGGGCGGCCCGTACGCTATGGCGGCGAGTTCGGCGGGGTCAGGGAACGCACCACCTACATGGTCGAGATCGCCGAGCAGGCGCTCAAGTCGGTGCCGGCCTCCAACCCGAAGGATGGCTTTCGCCGCTATGTGAAGAAGGACCCGCTTGGCGTCGTCATGGTGATCGCGCCGTGGAATTATCCTTACCTCACCGCCGTCAACACCATCGTGCCGGCGCTGATGGCCGGCAACACCGTGATCCTCAAGCATGCGGCGCAGACGCTGCTGGTCGGCGAGCGCTTCCAACAGGCTTTCGACGGAGTGGGTCTGCCCAAGGGCGTGTTCCAGAATGTCGTGCTGAACCATGCGCAGACCGAAAAACTGCTCGGCTCCGGCAAGATCGACCATGTCAATTTCACCGGTTCGGTCGGTGGCGGCCGCGCCATCGAAAAGGCTGCGGCCGGCACCTTCATGACGCTCGGCCTCGAACTCGGCGGCAAGGATCCGGCCTATGTCCTGCCGGATGCCAAGATGGATCATGCCGTCGCCAATCTGGTCGACGGCGCCTTCTACAATTCCGGCCAGTGCTGCTGCGGCATCGAACGCGTCTATGTGCACGAGAAGGTCTATGACGAATTCGTCGAAGGCTTCATCGCCGAGACAAAGAACTATGTCGTCGGCAATCCGCTCGACCAGGCGACGACGATGGGGCCGATGGCGCAGGCGCGCTTCGCCGACCTGATCCGTGAACAGAAGGCCGAGGCGCTGCGCAAGGGCGCGGTGGCGCACGTCAACATGAAGGTGGCTAACGACAAGGCCGGTTCGCCCTATCTGGCGCCGGAAGTGCTTACCAATGTTGACCATCAGATGAGCGTCATGCGCGAAGAGAGCTTTGGACCGATCGTCGGCATCATGAAGGTGCGTAACGACGAAGAGGCGATCGCGCTGATGAACGACAGTCCTTACGGGCTGACGGCTTCGATCTGGACCCGCGATACCGAGCATGCGGTTGCGATCGGCAACCGCGTCGAGACCGGCACGGTGTTCATGAACCGCTGCGACTACCTCGATCCGGCACTGGTCTGGACCGGCGTCAAGGACACCGGCAAGGGCGCGGGCTTGTCGGCCATCGGCTATGACAATCTCACCAGGCCGAAATCATTCCATCTGCGCGAAGCCATCTGATTTATTGAAAGACAAAAATGTCCAAGCTGATCTCCAAATGGAACTACCCCACCACCGTCCGCTTCGGCGCCGGCCGCATCAAGGAATTGCCTGAGGTGCTGGCGGCCACCGGCATCAAGCGGCCGTTGTTCGTCACCGACCCTGGACTGGCGAAACTGCCGGTCGTCGCCTCGACCCTAGAGATCCTCGACGATGCGAAGGTCCCTTACGGCGTTTTCTCCGAGGTCAGGCCGAACCCGGTCGAATCCAACCTGACCGCCGGCATCGCCGTGTTCAAGAAGGGCAAGCATGACGGCGTCATCGCCTTCGGCGGCGGCTCGGCGCTCGATCTCGGCAAGCTGATCGCCTTCCAGGCCGGGCAGGTCAGGCCGGTGTGGGATTTCGAGGATGTCGACGACTGGTGGACGCGCGCCAATTCGGATGCCATCGCGCCGATCATCGCCGTGCCCACCACCGCCGGGACCGGATCGGAGGTCGGCCGCGCCGGCGTCATCACCAATGAGGCGACGCACACCAAGAAGGTCATCTTCCATCCCAAATTGTTGCCGGCTATCGTCATTGCCGATCCGGAGCTTTCGGTCGGCATGCCGGGCTTCATCACCGCCGGTACCGGCATGGATGCGCTGGCCCATTGCCTCGAAGCCTATTGCGCGCCCGGCTACCATCCGATGGCCGACGGCATCGCCGTCGAAGGCGTGAGGTTGGTCTTCGAGAACCTGCCGAAGGCCTATGCCAACGGCGGGGATCTCGTTGCGCGCGCCCATATGATGAGCGCCGCCGCCATGGGCGCCACCGCCTTCCAGAAAGGGCTCGGCGCCATCCATTCGCTGTCGCACCCGGTCGGCGCGCTCTACGACACCCATCACGGCATGACCAACGCGGTGTTCATGCCCTATGTTCTGGCCTTCAACCGGGACTCCATCGAGGAGCGTATCGGCCGGCTCGCCGCCTATTGCGGCATCAAGGGCGGCTTTGACGGCTTCGCCAAAGCCATCATCAAGCTTCGCAAGGAACTGAAGGTGCCGCATGCACTGCCCGGCCTTATCAAGGGGCTCGACATGGACAAGAAGCGTAAGACGCTGATCGCCGATATGGCGGTGGTCGATCCGACTGCCGGCGGCAACCCGGTCAAGCTGACCAAGAAGGCGGCGCTGACCTTGCTCGAAAACGCCATCGCCGGAACGATCTGAGGCGTTTTCCGCGCCGCAAAGTGATCTGAAAAGGGGCTATGAAAACAAGGGGGAGGATGACGGGCAAGGCAAAAACTAATTAGCCGGAAAAAGAATCGCGGAGCGATTGCTACATCAGGTTAAAAAGAGTTTACTTTTTCGCACTGCGAGCAGCCGCTTTCACAAAGCTTTCATCTGGCTGTCACATGAAAACGATACCGCATCGCAGGCGTCCAACGGCGTCAGTTCAACGGAGAGAACACATGTTCAAATTCACGGGGAAAGTGCTTTCCCTTTCGGCCGCGGCGCTTTTCGCGTCGACGGTGATTTCGTCCGCGGATTCGCTGGACGATCTCGTCAAGGCCGCCAAGGCGGAAGGCCAGCTCACCACCATCGCGTTGCCGCATGACTGGTGCGGCTACGGCGACGTCATTGCAGGCTTCAAGGCGAAGTATCCGGAAATCACCGTCAACGAACTCAATCCCGATGCCGGTTCCGGCGACGAGATCGAGGCGATCAAGGCCAACAAGGACAACAAGGGCCCGCAGGCGCCCGACGTCATCGACGTCGGCCTGTCCTTCGGCCCGACCGCCAAGGCTGATGGCCTGATCCAGCCCTACAAGGTGTCGACCTGGGACTCGATCCCCGACAGCGCCAAGGATGCCGAAGGTTTCTGGACCGGCGACTATTACGGCGTGCTTTCCTTCCAGGTGAACAAGGATCTCGTCAAGGAAGCTCCGGCCGACTGGGCCGACCTGCTGAAGCCGGAATTCGCCAACTCGGTGGCCCTTGCCGGTGATCCGCGTGCCTCGAACCAGGCGATCCAGGCGGTTTATGCCGCCGGCCTGTCGTCAGGCGCCGCCGCTGGTGAAGCTGCCGGTACCGCTGGCCTCGACTTCTTCAAGAAGCTCAATGCCGCCGGCAATTTCGTGCCGGTCATCGGAAAGGCCGCGACGCTCGCCCAGGGCCAGACCCCGATCCTCGTCACCTGGGACTACAACGCGCTCGCAGGCCGCGACACGCTGAAGGGCAATCCGCCCGTCGACGTCGTCGTGCCGAAGACCGGTGTTGTCGCCGGTGTCTACGTGCAGGCGATCAGCGCCTACGCGCCGCATCCGAATGCAGCCAAGCTCTGGCTCGAATACCTCTACTCGGACGAAGGCCAGATCGGCTGGCTGAAAGGCTATTGCCACCCGATCCGCTTCAACGATCTCGCCAAGAACGGCAAGATCCCGGCTGACATCCTGGCCAAGCTGCCGCCGGCCGAAGCCTATGCGTCCGCCGTGTTCCCGACACTCGAGGAGCAGGGCAAGTCCAAGGAAGCCATCACCAAGAACTGGGATGCCGTCGTCGGCGCCAACGTGAAGTAACTCACACCATGCCGGGCGGCTTCGCGGCCGCCCGGTCCTTCTCTCGAAGACGGTAGCCGGCGCATGACCGATATCTCATTGTCCGACCACGCTGTTACCGGGAAGACTGCGCCTCCCGCCGAAGCACGCAGCATGCGGCTGCCGACACAATGGCTTGGTGTCGCGCCTTTCTTCATCTTCGCCATCATGTTCCTCATCCTGCCCACGCTCTATCTGATGCTGGGTGCATTCCAGAACGATGCCGGCGAATTCACGCTCGAGAACATCGCAGCGCTGGCGCAACCGTCCATCGTTGCCGCCTACTGGATTTCGATCAAGATCAGTCTTGCGTCATCGCTGATTGGCGCATTTGCGGGCCTGGCGATTGCCATCGCCATCGTGCGCGGTGGCCTGCCGGACTGGATACGTTCGGCGACACTGACCTTTTCCGGCGTGGCCTCCAATTTTGCCGGCGTGCCGCTGGCCTTTGCCTTCCTCGCCACGCTCGGCCGCCTCGGCCTTGCGACGGTGATCCTGAACACCGTGTTCGGCCTTAACATCTACGCGCACGGCTTCAACATCCTGTCATTCTGGGGCCTGACACTGACCTATGTCTATTTCCAGATACCGCTGATGGTGGTGATCATCGTGCCGGCCATCGACGGGCTGAAGAAGGAATGGGGCGAGGCTGCCGCGACGCTGGGCGCGACCATGTCCCAGTACTGGCGCATGGTGGTCATTCCGGTGATCTGGCCGAGTTTCCTCGGCACCGTGATCCTGTTGTTCGCCAACGCCTTCGGCGCCATCGCCACCGCCTATGCGCTGACCGGCTCGTCGCTCAACATCGTGCCGATTTTGCTCTATGCACAGATCCGTGGAGATGTGCTGCACAATGCCCATCTCGGTTATGCCATCGCCTTCGGCATGATCGTCATCACAGGTCTTGCCAATGTGTTCTACATCTGGTTCCGGACCCGTTCCGAGAGGTGGCTGAAATGAAGTCGGGAAAGTTCTGGGCCTGGCTCGTCTTTGCTCTTGGCGCGGCCTACTTTTTCATCCCGCTGATCGCGACCGTGGAGTTCTCGATGCGCATGCGGCGCGGGGAGTACTCCTTCGACGCCTACAAGGTCGTGTTGGGCGATGCCCGCTTCCAGGCCACCTTCGGCTATTCGGTACTGGCCGCCGTTTTCACCATCATTCTCGGCGTGCTGATCGTGGTGCCCGCCGCTTATTGGATTCGGCTTCGGCTGCCGCAATTGCGGCCGATCGTCGAATTCATTACCCTGCTGCCGCTGGTCATTCCGGCCATCGTCATCGTCTTCGGCTACATCAGAATGTACGGGTCGAATTCGCCGCTGCCGTTCCTGGCGACCGATACAGGCACCAATGCCTTGCTGGTCATCGGCTATGCAACACTGGCGCTGCCGTACATGTATCGCGCCGTCGACACCGGGCTTCGCACCATCGACGTGCGCACACTGACGGAGGCGGCACAGATCCTTGGTGCTGGTTGGGGGACGATCATCACCCGTGTCATCCTGCCCAACGTGCTGATCGCGGTGCTCTCGGGCGCCTTCCTCACCTTCGCCATCGTCATCGGCGAATTCACCATGGCCAGCCTGCTCAACCGGCCGGCCTTCGGCCCCTATCTGCAGAATATCGGCGCCAACCGCGCCTATGAGCCGGCGGCACTTGCCATCATCGCCTTCGCCATCACCTGGGGCTGCATGTCGCTGATCCAGATACTGTCCCGCTTCGCGCCGAAATCGGCGAACCGCCCAAATTGATCGAGAGAACCACGCCATGGCCGACCCATTCCTCTCCATCCAGCACGTTCGAAAATCCTTCGGCGCCACAACGGTGGTCGAGGACTTCAATCTTGACGTCGAGCGCGGCGAATTCGTCTCCTTCCTCGGCCCGTCCGGCTGCGGCAAGACCACCGTGCTGCGCATGGTGGCGGGCTTCGAGGAGCCGAGCGCGGGCACGATCGTCGTCGGCGGCAAGGACATTACGAGGTTGAAACCCAACCAGCGCAATGTCGGCATGGTGTTCCAGGCCTATGCGCTGTTTCCGAACCTGACCGTGGCGCAGAATATCGGCTTTGGCCTGAAGGTCGCCGGCATGCCCAGGGCGGACATCGATGCTCGTGTCGCCGAAATGCTCGGCATCATCAAGCTGCCGCAGATGGCGGATCGCTATCCCTACCAGCTCTCGGGCGGCCAGCAGCAGCGTATCGCATTGGCCCGCGCTATCGCGCCGAAGCCGAAGCTGCTGCTGCTCGACGAGCCGCTGTCGGCGCTCGACGCCAAGGTGCGCGTGTCGCTGCGCGAGGAAATCCGCTCGATCCAGAAGAAGCTCGGCATCACCACTATCTTTGTCACGCACGACCAGGAAGAGGCGCTGTCGATCTCCGACCGCATCGCCGTCATGTATGGCGGCAAAGCCGAGCAGGTCGGCACGCCGTTCGAGATCTACAACCGTCCGGCGACCAAGTTCGTCGCCAATTTCGTCGGCACGCTGAACGTGCTGGAAGGCACCGTCACCGATGCGGCTGCAGGCACGGTGCGGGTCAATTCCGAACAGGTTTCGCTCAAGGGCAAGCTCAACGGCTCCAAATCAGGTGACACGCTGTCGCTGGCGCTGCGTCCGGAAGCGATTTCGCTGGGCCGTCAGCCCGGCCGTGACTCCAGCCTTTCGGGAGAAATCTCCGAAGTGCATTTTCTCGGCTCGGTCATCCGGGTTCGCGTCGGCATCGGTGGCAACACGGTCTCGCTCGACACCTTCAACAGCCCGGCAACCCCGCCACCCGCAGTCGGTGAAAAGGCCGAGATCTCGTTCTCGTCGAGCGACATGCTGGTGCTGCACTAGGCTGATGCGCTTGCTCAAAATGAATGGCTGCATCCCGGTCTGCGAAGACGGGAGATGCTTCCGTCCGCGTGGCAATGGGCTGCAATGCAGGGAAGTCCGTGTTTAAGCGAGCCCTCTATCGGTGATTTCGATGTCGGTGCGGTCGGCGCATTTGTCGATTTGGCAGGGCATCGGTGGAAGGCAATTCGGGGCATATTCCCATCGGCTCGAGCTTGCTGGCCAATCAACAGTTTCCAGCCGCTTTGCCACTGCCAGCGTCTCGCATCCCGGCTATAACAGGCCATGGCGCTTTTCGAACTGACACTCGTTCTGCTGTTGATCGCCGTTGCGCTGACGGCGCTGTCGCGGCGCGTACAGGTTCCCTATCCCTCTTTGCTGGCGCTGGCCGGGGTGGCCATCGCCTTCGTGCCTGGCGTGCCGACCATAGAGATCGATCCGGAACTGGCGCTAGCCCTGTTCATCGCGCCGGTGCTGCTCGATGCCGCCTATGATACCTCGCTGCGCGATCTCAACCGCTACAGGGTGCCGCTTGTGCTGCTGGCGCTTGGTGCCGTCCTGTTCACGACAGCGACGGTCGCACTTGCCGGCTGGGCGATGGCAGGCCTGCCGATCGCCGCGGCCATAGCGCTTGGCGCCATCGTGGCGCCGCCCGATGCGGTTGCGGCATCGGCCGTGCTTGGCCAGTTCAAGGTGCCGCACCGCATCACTGCCATTCTGCAAGGCGAGAGCCTGCTCAACGACGCCACCGCCTTGCTGATCTACCGGATGGCGATTTCGGCGGCAGCAGGTTCCATTCTGCTGAGCAGCGCCGTTCCGATGATCCTGCTGTCCACGCTCGGCAGCCTTGCCGCCGGCTACCTGCTTGGCCGGGTGTCTCTGATGACGCTGGGCCGGATCGAGGACCCGGCGAGCGGCACTGTGGTGCAATTTGCCGGCACATTCGGGGTCTGGATCCTGGCTGACAGGATCGGACTATCGGCCATCATCACCATAGTCGTCTATGCCATGACGATCGCCCGCACCGCACCGCGCCGCATGCCGGCCAGAAACCGCATCAGCTCCTATTCGGTCTGGGAGACGGCGGTCTTCGTGCTCAATGTTCTGGCTTTCGTGCTGATGGGCCTGCAGGCGCGTACGATCGTCGGCAGGCTTGCCGGGCAGGGGCAGACCGATGCGTTCGTCCTGGCCGGGACAGTGCTTGCCATCGTCATCGTCTCACGCCTCATCTGGGTGCTGGGGTGCGGAGCGATCATCAGGTGGTTTGGCCGTTTCGGCGTGGCTGATCGTCAGCGTGACGCTCCGTCGTTTCGTGGCGGCGTGCTGATCGGCTGGTGCGGGATGCGAGGTTTGGTGACGCTTGCGGCGGCATTCGCCCTGCCGGCTGAATTCCCGGCCCGCGACCCGATCGTGCTCGCTGCTTTCACGGTCGTGCTCGGCACGCTGGTGCTGCAAGGCATGAGCTTGAAGCCGCTGCTGCGCCTGCTGAACCTCGACCCTGACGAAACCGTCGACCGCGAGGTTGCGCAGGCGCGTGTTGTGGTCATGCAGGCCGCCCTCGACATATTGAGCGGCAAGACATCGGACGCGGCGGCCGCGGTGCGCGAGCAATATGCCGCTCAACGCAAGATCGCCAAAAATCCCGACGATGCCCAGGCGGCGACCGAATATGACCGCTTGCGTCTTTATGCGATCAAGAGCCAGCGCGACGCGCTGGAGGAATTGCGCCGCAACGGGACGATTGGCGACGAAGCCTATCATCGCCTGGAGGAAGAGATCGACTGGACCGAACTGGCGGCGTCGCCACCCGGCCGGTTCCAGCCGCTGAATACATAAGGCATCGCACGCCGTTTTCCGGCGCACGGAAGATATCGAAGTGCTTCGGGATCGGTGCATGATCCCGGTGAAGCAAGGCTGGTCCAAGCCACGTCCATTCTCCTGCACATTGCAACCGTGGCATCGAACCGCTACTGCCAACACGAAATTGAGCCGGATAAGCAATGAAGCTGGTCAGCTACAACATCCAGTACGGGTTCGGCGGCGACGGCCGCTACGATCTTTCGCGCGCCGCGCGCATCGTTGCCGGTGCCGACATCATTGCGCTGCAGGAAGTCGAGCGGCACTGGCAACGCAGCAATTACGACGACCAGCCGGAGCTGCTTTCCCGTCTGCTGCCCGAACATCACTGGGTCTACGGCCCGGCCTTCGACATGGACGCCAGCGAAAGGCGCGACGGCCGTCTGGTCAATCGGCGCCGCCAGTTCGGCACCATGGTGCTGTCGAAACTGCCGATCGTCTGGTCGCGGCTGCATGCGCTGCCAATGCGCCGAACGCAGCGGCCGCTCAACACCCGCAACGCCGCGCTGGAATGCATGATCCGCACGCCGGCAGGGCCGGTGCGGGTGTTGTCGCTGCATCTCGCCCATATCGCGGCCGAGGAGCGGCTGGAGCAGATCGACTACCTCATGGCCGAGCATCGCCGGGCACCGTCCGATGGCGGACCGTGGAGCGGCGTCGACGACGAGCCCACGCGCAATTGGACCAGCGGCGAAGCGGAGCCGGAAAACCCGCTGGCGGCGATCTGGATGGGTGATTTCAACATGGAGCCGGACAGCGCCGAGTATCGCCGCATCGTCGGCAGCACGCCCTACCATCGAGGTGCCGCCTATCTCAGCGGTTTCGTCGATGCCGCCGCCGTTGCCGGGGAGCCGGTTCCGGACTTCCACACCCATGTGAAGACCATCGACGGCAGACTGGCAAAGCGCCGGCTCGACCATTGCTTCGTCGGCGGCATGTTCGCCGGGCGGGTGCGTTCGATCAGTGCAGACATCGGCGAGGTTGCCTCGGATCATTTTCCGCTGCGGGTGGACATAGACCTGGAAACGCCGGGCATCGCCACATGAGCCGCGCATGACGCTTTTCGTCTTCTTTGCAGTGCTTGCCGCCGCTGCCATGCACGCGATCTGGAATGCGCTGGTCAAGGTTCATCTCGACCGCTTCCTGTCGATCACGCTGATGACATTAGGCATGGGCGCGGCGGCACTCGTGGTGCTGCCCTTCGTCGAAGTGCCGAAGGCGGAGGTGTGGCCCTACATCATCGCCTCCGTCGTTTTCCACATGGGCTACCGGACCTTCCTGATCGGCGCCTACAAGGCCGGCGATTTCGCCCAGACCTATCCGCTGGCGCGCGGCACCGCACCTCTGCTCTCAGCCTTCGGCGGCATGTTCGTCGTTGCCGAGATTCCCGGCCCGTTCGCCATGCTCGGCATCTTCCTGTTGTCGGCCGGCACGCTGGTGATGTCGTTTCGTGGCGGCGCGCATCTGGAAAAACTCAATCTGCGCGCGGTTGGCTTCGCGCTCGGCACTTCCATCTTCATCGCCAGCTATACGCTGTCGGACGGCAGTGGCGCGCGGCTGGCGGCAACCGCGCAGAGCTATGCCGCCTGGCTGTTCATCTGCGATGCTTTAGGCGCGTTGGTGCTGTGCCTCATCTTCCGCGGGCCGAAGGCGCTGCCGGTGTTGGCGCGCGACTGGAAGGCAGGGCTGTTCACCGGCGTACTCAGCGGCGCCGCCTATTGGATCGTCATGTGGGCGATGACCAAAGCACCGATCGCTTCGGTGGCCTCGCTGCGCGAAACCTCGATCCTGTTTGCCATGATGATCTCGGTCTTCGCTCTCGGCGAAAAAATGACCGGCTGGCGCGGTGCCGCCGCGCTCAGCATCGTGGCCGGCGTCGTCGCGCTGAGGCTTGGTTAGGCGCCGCTCAGGTCAGGACGGTCATCACCTGGCCACGTCGTTCCGGGCTGAAGCGGATGACGACGATGATGCAGACGGCGACCACGCCTGCGAACAGCGCCAGGGCATAGCCATAGCTGCCTCCGGCGCTTTCAGCGATTCCTGCCTGATAGGGGCCGCCATAGGACGCGGCGAGATTGCCCGCCTGATAGATAAAGCCGGGCAAGGTCGCCCGCACCGCTCCGGGCGAAAGCTCGTTGAGGTGCACGGGGATGACGCCCCAGGCACCCTGGACCGCGACCTGCATGACGAAGGCGCCGATGGCGAGCATGAACGGCGTGGTCGAGTAGGCCCATAGCGGGATGGACGGCAAGGCGATCAGGCATGCCAGCGTGATGGCGTTAACGCGGCCGATCTTCTCCGACAGCGCGCCGAAGGCCAGGCCGCCGACGATGGCGCCGATATTGGCGACGATGGTGATCCAGCTCACCGTATGCGGATCGAAGCCGTGCTGCTTCTTCAGGAAGGTAGGGTAGAGGTCCTGCGTGCCATGACTGAAGAAATTGAAGAACATCATCAGCACGACGGCATAGAGCGCGACGCCCCAGTGCTTCTGCAGCGTTTCCCACATGCCAGGTCGAGCCGTCTTCTGCGCTTCGACGAAGGCCGGCGATTCCGGCACATGCGAGCGGATAAAGAGCACGATCAGCGCCGGCACGAAGCTGAGCAGGAACATGGCGCGCCAGCCGATCGTGTAGCCGCCGATCGTCTGCTGATAGAGCAGGCCATAGACCACCGCCGCCAGCAGATAGCCGGCCGGATAGCCGCATTGCAGGATGCCGGAGACCATGCCGCGTGCGCTCGGCGGAATGGATTCCATGGCCAGCGAACTGCCCAGCCCCCATTCGCCGCCCATGGCGATGCCGAACAAAGCACGCAGGGCGAGGAATATGCCGAGATTGGGCGAGAAGGCGGCCAGCGCGCCGATCACCGAATAGCTGACTATGTTGAGCATGAGGATCGGCTTGCGCCCGTATTTGTCGGCAAGCATGCCGAAGAAGAACGCGCCGATGAAGCGTGTCGCCAAGGTCAGGAACAGCGCCTTGGAGACCGCGGGCACGTCGGCGTGGAATTCGGTCGCGATATCGGTGAGCAGGAATGTCAGAAGGAAGAAATCGAAAGCATCGAGCGTCCAGCCCAGGAATGAGGCGAGGACGGTCTTCTTCTGCTGCGAATTAAGGGGCAAATCTTCCTCCATCATCATCGATGGGGGAATTATCGGCCAGTTCAGGGAAGACCGGTGGTCACGTTTTCGCGTGGCTCATTTGATCGAACGCCCGCTGGAATGGCGGAAGGTGCGATGAGGAGCGACCGGTGCGATCTGTCGATGAACTCGATCGTGGCTTGAGAATGAGGTCTAGATTTCGAGATCAAACACCAGCAGTCCGTCCGTGCCGCCTTCCAGGGCAGCGACCAGGCGCGCGCCGGCGCGCTGGTGCGCTTCATGCACAAGATAGGCATCGCGCGCGGCAGCATCGCGGAAATCGATGGTGAAGCCGTGGGTGAAGCCGCGTGCGAACGGCTCCGGGCTGACATTGGCGCTGAATTTTACGGCGTCCATGCCGTCGATCACCTGTCGAAGCGCCTCGAGATCGGAATGGATCGCCTTGCGCTCGGCGGCGGCAACATCGTTGCGAAACTTGGCGAAAACACAGTGCCTGATCATGTCTTACCCCTCAGTGGCTAAGCAGCCCGGTTTCCGGAAAACACCGCCGGCGGCAGCGGCTCGCGGCCAAGGACGAGGTCGGCGCCCTTTTCACCGACCATGATAGTCGGTGCATTGGTGTTGGATGAAGGCACGCGCGGCATCACCGAGGCGTCGCAGATGCGCAGGCCCTCGATGCCGCGCAGCCGCAGATCCGGCGTCACGACAGCCATCTCGTCATGGCCCATGCGGCAGGTGCCGACCGGATGGTGGTCGGTCTTGGAACTGCGGCAGGCATAGTCGAACAGCTCGTCGTCGCTGGCGAGTGACGGGCCGGGCAGCACCTCGCGCAGCACGTAAGGGGCAAGCGCCTTCTGCCGCATGATCTCGCGGGCCAGCCGCAGCCCCTTGATCGACATGGCGCGGTCATAGGGATCGGACCAGTAGTTCGGATCAATCAGCGGGTGGTCGGCCGGGTCGGCGCTCTTCAGCCGCACCGTGCCGCGCGAGCGCGGCCGCAGGAAGGCCGAGTTCAAAGTGACGCCGGGATTGTTCAGCTTCTCGACGCCGGCCTCGATACCCGAGCCCAGACCGAGATGGAACTGGATGTCGGGCGAGGCGGCTGTCGGGTCGGCGTACCAGAAGCCGCCGGTCTCGAACAGGCTGGAGGCCGCCGGCCCCTTCTTCAGCAGCAGATATTGCAGGCCGGCCCAGGCCGTGCGGTGCAGCTTGGCGTAGTTGTCATAGGTGTGATCGCCTGTGCATTCGGCGATGACGAACAGATCGAGATGGTCCTGCATGTTGGAGCCGACGCCGGGCAGGTCGTGCACCGGTGTGATGCCGACCGACTTCAGATGGTCCGCGGGGCCGATGCCCGACTGCATCAGAAGTTTCGGCGAGCCGATGGCGCCGGACGAGACGATCACCTCGCGTTCGGCGCGCAGGATTTTCTTCTCGCCGCCCGGCCTGTCGACCACCTCGACGCCGATGGCGCGGCCCTTCTCGACGACGATGCGCGTCACCAGCACGTCGGTTCGGACGGTCAGGTTCTTGCGGGCGCGGATCGGCTTCAAATAGGCGACTGAAGCGGACGAGCGCCGGGCATCCTTCTGGGTCAGCTGGTAGTAGCCGACGCCTTCTTGGGCAGCGCCGTTGAAGTCCGGGTTGAAGGGGATGCCCATCTCCTGGCCGGCACGGAAATAGGCCTCGCAGATAGGCAGCGGCGCGATCGGGTTGGACACGCCGAGCGGGCCCTGGTCGCCGTGAAAATCGTTGGCGTAGCGCTGGTTGTTTTCGGCTCGCTTGAAGTAGGGCAGCACGTCGCGATAGCCCCAGCCGGCGAGGCCTTCTTCCTTCTCCCAGGCATCATAGTCGCGGGCATTGCCGCGCGTGTAGATTTGGGCGTTGATGGAGGAGCCGCCGCCGACAACCTTGGCCTGCGTGTACCAGAAGACGCGATCCTTCATGTGCTTCTGCGGCACGGTCGACCAGCCCCAGGAGGCGATCCCCTTCGTCATCTTGGCGAACCCGGCCGGCATGTGGATGTAGGGATGCCAGTCCTTGCCGCCAGCCTCCAGCAGCAGGACCGAATTTGCCGGATTCTCGCTCAGCCGGTTGGCCAGAACGCAGCCGGCCGGACCGGCGCCCACGATGATGTAGTCGGTCATGACACTGTCCACTTACAGCCGCGGCACGGAGAGCGCACCGTCGACATTGATGATCGAGCCGGTCGAAAAGCCGAGTTTTCCGCCAGCGAGTGTTGCCACCACCGCGCCGATGTCTGATGCTTCGCCCCAGCGCTTTGCCGGCACCAGACCGCCGTCGATGAGGGCGTCATATTTGGCGGTCACGCCTGATGTCATATCGGTGCGGATGATGCCTGGCCGGACCTCGAACACGCCGATATTTTCGGGCGCAAGCCTAAGCGCCAGGTTCTTCACCCACATCGAAAGCCCGGCTTTCGAGATGCAGTAGTCCGGCCGCTCCGGCGATGCCATTTCAGCGCTGACCGAGGTGATGGTGATGATCGACCTCTGGTGATCGCCTGGCGCAGCCAGCATCGCCTTGGCCACGGCCTGGCTGAGGAACACGGTGCCGCGCAGATTGATGCCGAGCGTGCGGTCGAAATTCTCCGGCTTGAGGTCCAAGAGGTCACCGCGCACCACGGCGCCGACGCCGGCATTGTTGACCAGGCAGTCGATGCGACCGAAGGCGTTCGTTGCGGCGGTGACGAGGGCTGGATGGTCGTCGAGGTTGGCGATGTCACAACGCACATAGGCGAATTTTGAGCCGCGGGCGGCAATGGCGGCGGCAAGTTCGTCTGGAGCTTGGTCAGCAAGATCGGCGACCAGAATATCGAAGCCAGCATCGGCCAGCGCCTCGGCGCATGACAGTCCGATGCCGCGCGCGCCGCCTGTGACGATGGCCGCAGGGCGGGTCATGCCGCCAGGTCCGTCTTGCGGATGTGGTCCGCGACACGCAGCGCCTGGGCTGCAATCGATAGCGCCGGATTGACCGCGGCCGAGTTCGGCAGGAAACCGGCGTCGACGACGAAGAGGTTCCGGTGGTCGAAGGAGCGGCAGTAAGGGTCGAGCGCCGCCGTCGCCGGATCGTCGCCCATCTTTATCGTACCGCATTGGTGCGACGGCGTGCGCTTGTCGAAGGGGCGCGACAGAACGATGGGATAACCGCAGGCGCGGAAATTTTCGCGCATCACCTTGGTCAGCCCGTCGAGCGACTGCATGTTGGAGCGCCGCCACTGCATGACGATGTCCTTGCCGTCGACCATGATGCGGCTTTCCGGATCGGGCAGGTCCTCGCACATCAGGTACCAGTCGACAGCGTGGCCGGCCATGAAGTCGAGCGCGAATCCGGGCGTGTATTTGACATTGGCCCGCAGCATGTTGCCGTCGATCTTTCCCAGAAGCTGGACATTGCCGAGCGGCTTGCCGCCCTTGCCGTCGGACAGGTAATAGTCGTTCAGCATCAAGGTCTTCTGATAGACGGCATCGTTGCGGCGGCGCGGGTCGATCGCCAGCATGGCGCTGGAATTGTGGTTCATGAAATTGCGGCCGACCTGGTCGGAGCGGTTGGCTAGGCCTTTGCCATCCGATGTGGGCGAGCGCAGCAGGATGACGGCGGAATTGACCGCGCCGGCCGACAGGATGACCAGCTTCGGTGATACTTTCTTCAGCTCGCCATTCTGCCGGTAGTGAATGGCTGATATCGTCGTGCCGTCTGGCGAGGCTTCGAGATATTCGACGTAAGCGCCGGTCTCGAGCTTGATGTTCTGGTCGGTGAGGGCCGCCGTCAGCGGTCCCGTTTGTGCGTCGACCTTGCCTTGGCCGGTGTTCGGGAAAGCATCCCAGCCGGTCTTGCCCTCCTTCAGCCAGGTGTCGATGTCGACGCCGAGCGGCAGCGAGGCCGGATGCAGGCCAAGGTTTTTCAGCTCGGCGCGGGCGCGGGCGATCGGTGCCTCGTCGGGCACCGGCTTGTAGGCGTAGGGGACCGAATGGAACGGCTCGGTCGGATCCTCGCCCAGTGCACCGCGCACGCGAAACAGCTGCTCGGCTTTCGAATACCAGGACTCGAATTCGTCATAGGTGAACGGCCATGCCGGAGAGACTCCGCCGAAATGCTCCATGGCCGCAAAGTCCTCCTTGCGGTAGCGGATCAGCACCGCGCCATAGAACTTCGAATTGCCGCCGACATAGTAATAATTGCCGGGGTTGAAGGCGGCACCACCGGCCTCACGCCACATCTCCTTCGGCCTGTAATGGCCGTTGACGAAGATCGAGCGCGTGTCGCGCGCGTGCGGCGTCGCCGGCAACGGCTCGCCGCGCTCCAGCATCAGGATCGAGGCGCCGCTGCCGGCAAGGCCGGAAGCGATCGTGGCGCCGCCGATGCCGGAGCCGATGATGACGATGTCCGGATTTGTCATGGCCTAAATCGCGTCCCGACGCGCTTTAGTTTTTTGTTTTGATGCATGTCGTTGCCCCAAAACCGGATCCACTTTTGGGCGACATACATTAGCGAATACGGGTCTCGGTCGCCGGGTCGAAGAACACCGCCTTGGTCAGGTTGAAGGCAAGCGGCGTGTTGGTGCCCGGCTGGATGTTGGCGTCGGCGCGCAGCCGCGCCACCACGCCCTTGCCGCCGAGATTGGTGACGGCGAAAGTGTCCGAGCCGGCCGGTTCGACGACCTCGATGTGACAGTCGGCGGTTGCGATGTGCGAGGCGTTGCGCTCGGCACCTTCCGGATCGGTCAGGGCTTCGGGGCGGACACCGAAGATGATCGGTTTGCCCTGGAATGCCGACAGGCCGGCCGGTGCATTGGCCATCGGCAGCGAGATCGGCTCTCGTGCTTCGCGCTGCAGCACGACGGACAGCGCGTTGCCTGACGTGCCGATCGTCGCCGGGATCAGGTTCATCGCCGGCGAGCCCATGAAATCGGCGACGAAGAGATTGCTCGGGTTGTTGTAAATTTCGGCCGGCGTACCGAACTGCTGCACCTCGCCATCGCGCATGACCGCGATCTTGGTGGCCAGCGTCATCGCCTCGATCTGGTCGTGTGTGACGTAGACGATGGTGGTGCCGGTGGTGGCATGCAGGCGCTTGATTTCGATGCGCATGTCGACACGCAGCTTGGCGTCGAGGTTGGACAGCGGCTCGTCGAAAAGGAACAGTTTGGGGTCGCGCACCAGCGCCCGGCCCATGGCGACGCGCTGGCGCTGGCCGCCGGATAGTTGGCTCGGCTTGCGCTGCAGCAGGTGACCGATCTGCAGCACCTTGGCCACCTTGTCGATCGCCTTCTGGCGCTCCGCCGCCGGCACGCCGCGCATCTCCATGCCGAAGGAGATGTTTCCGGCCACCGTCATGTTGGGGTAGAGCGCGTAGCTCTGGAAAACCATGGCGATATCGCGCTTGGAGGGGTGCAGATCGTTGATGGTGCGGCCGTCGACACGGATTTCGCCCGAGGTGATCGTCTCCAGGCCGGCGATGGTGTTGAGCAAGGTCGACTTGCCGCAGCCGGAAGGGCCGACCAGCACCAGGAAGCCGCCTTTCTCGAGCTCGACATCGATCCCCTTCAGGATCTCGACCTGGCCGAAGCGCTTCCTCAAACCATCAATTTCCAGAAAAGCCATCGGATTATCCTTTGACGGCGCCCGCCATCAGACCGCGCACGAAATAGCGGCCGGCGAGCACATAGACGAGAAGGGTGGGCAGTGCCGCGATCATCGCGGCGGCCATGTTGACGTTGTATTCGACGACGCCGGTCGAGGTGTTGACGACGTTGTTGAGTGCCACCGTCATCGGCATCGCATCGCCGGTGCCGGCGTATGCCGAGGCGAACAGGAAGTCGTTCCAGATGTTGGTGAACTGATAGATGACGGTGACGACGAAGATCGGCATCGAGTTCGGCAGCATGATGCGGCGGAAGATCTGGAAGAAGGATGCGCCGTCGACCTGTGCCGCTTTGACCAGTTCGGTCGGGAACGCCTCGTAGTAGTTGCGGAAAAACAGCGTGGTGAAGCCGATGCCGTAGACGACGTGGACGAAGACGAGGTTGACCGTCGGGTTGCCGAGGCCAAAGCTGGTTCCCGTTGCATTCTGCAGCGTGACGCCGAAGCGGCCGAGGCTGCCGAGGATGGTCGCCATCGGCAGCAGCACCGACTGGAACGGGATGAAGCAGGCGAACAGCATCAGCCCGAACACCAGCGTTGCCCCGCGAAAACGCCATTTGGTCAGCACGTAGCCGTTGAGCGCGCCGAGCATTGTCGAGATCAGCACGGCCGGGACCACCATCTTGATGGAGTTCCAGAAATAGCCCTTGATGCCGGCGCAGGTGAGGCCGACGCAGGTCTCGCCCCAAGCCTTCAGCCAGGGATCGAAGGTCGGTGCCCTGGGCAGCGCCAGCATGTTGCCGTTCTGGATCTCGTCCATGGTCTTGAACGAGGTCACCAGCATGACGAACAACGGCATCAGATAAAATAGCGCAAACAGCGCCAGCAGCCCGTAGATGACGATGCGGTTGATGACCTTGACGTTGACGCCGCCAGAGGCCTGGCGGGCGGGAGTGGTGACGGCGCTCATCGCGGCTTCTCCCGCAGTTCCGAATAGAGATAGGGCACGATGATTGCGACGATGGTCATCAGCATGATCACCGCGCTGGCCGAGCCGACGGCCATTTCGTTGCGCTTGAACGTGTACTCATACATGAAGTTGGAGGGCAGCCAGGCCGAGCCGCCGGGGCCGCCGCTGGTCAGCGCCACGACCAGATCGTAGGACTTGATGGCGAGGTGCGCGAGTACGATGAAAGCCGACAGGAAGATCGGCCGCAGCAGCGGGATGACGATGCGGCGGTAAAGCTGGAAGGTGGTGGCGCCGTCGATCTGCGCCGCCTTCATGATCTCGCCGTCGATGCCGCGCAGGCCGGCCAGGAACATCGCCATGATGAAGCCGGAGGCCTGCCAGACGCCGGCAATGACCACCGTGTAGATGACGAAATCCTTGTTCTTGATCCAGTCGAAATGGAAGCTCGTCCAGCCCCATTGATGCAAGGTCTGCTCGAGGCCGAGGCCGGGATCGAGGAACCATTTCCAGGCGACGCCGGTGACGATGAAGGACAGCGCCATCGGGTAGAGATAGATCGGCCTCAGCACGCCTTCGCCGCGGATCTTCTGGTCGAGCAGGATGGCCAGGAACAGGCCGAGCGCCAGGCAGATTGCGATGTAGAGGAAACCGAAAATACCCATATTGGTTATCGACGTGTACCAGCTCGACGGCGGGTCGGTGTCGAAGGTCCAGCCCCACAGCCGCTGATAGGCGCGCGAGCCGGTCAGGACATAGGACGGGAAGGTCTTGGAATTGGTGAAGGACAGATAGATCGTCCACAGGATGAAGCCGTAGACGAAGACGATGGTGATGGCGAAGCTCGGCGCCAGCACGATCTTCGGCAATGCGTCCTGCAGGCGTGAGCGCACCGAGGCGCGTGGCCGCGCATGCTCCGGCGTCAGCTTGATCTGGCTTGTCGCTACCGTGCTCATGGGGCTCCTCCCGTCGACTCGCGGCCAACCAGCTTCGCGGATCTAAGTTCGCGGATCTGGGCCTTCCCCGCCGGAGCGGGGAAGGCATTTTTGGCGTGGCGCTTACTTGGCGTCGTCGATCGCCTTGACCAGCTCGGTCACGGCTTCGTCCGAGGTCTTGATCTGACCATGGACGAATTTGGAGACGACATCCTTATAGGCATTGGCGACCGCCGGGGGCGCGCCATAGCCCTGGGCCAGCGAGCCGAACAGCGTGCCGCCTTCGTTGGCTGCCTTCAGGTCGGCGATGCCCTTCTTGCCGCAAGCGTCGAAGTCGGTGTCCGGAACGTCGGTACGGGCCGGAACCGAACCCTTGACGACGTTGAAGGCCGACTGGAAGCTCTTCGACAGGGTGGCGGTGGCCAGCGCGACCTGGGCGGCCTTGCGGTCGTCCGGAACGTTGAACATGCCGAACATGTCGGAGTTGTAGATCACCGAGCCGTCGGTGCCCGGGAAGCGATAGCAAAGGAAGTCGGTGCCCGGCGTTTTCTTGGCGGCGTTGAACTCGCCCTTGGCCCAGTCACCCATGACCTGCACCAGGGCGTCGCCCTTGATGACCATGGCGGTGGCAAGGTTCCAGTCGCGGCCGGAGAAGTTGGGGTCGACATAGGTGACGAGCTTGGCCAAATTGTCGAACGACTTCTTCATCGTGTCGGACTTCAGCGACTCGTCATCGAGGTCGTTGAAGGCCTTCTTGTAGAACTCAGGTCCGCCGGTCGACAGCACGACCGAGTCGAACATGGTGGCTTCCTGCCAGTTCTGGCCGCCGAGAGCGAGCGGGATCACGCCTGCCGCCTTGGCCTTGTCAAGCAGGGCAACGAAGTCGTCGAAGGTCTTCGGCTCGGTGCCGCCGATCTTGTCCAGCACGGCCTTGTTGATCCACAGCCAGTTAACCGAGTGAACGTTGACCGGCGCCGCGACCCACTTGCCGTCATAGACCGAGAACTTCTGCAGGGCCGCCGGAACGGACTTGTCCCAGCCTTCCTTCTTCGCCGTTTCGGTCAGGTCGCCCATGACGCCGGCAGCGGCGTAGTCGAGCACGGTGTAGCCGAGCATCTGCGAGGCGGTCGGATAATTGCCGGCCGCGACCATCGCCTTCAGCGCGGTCATGGCGGCATCGCCGCCGCCGCCGGCCACCGGCACGTCCTTCCAGGCATAGCCTTCCTTGGCCAGATCGCCCTTGAGGACGTTGAGAGCAGCCGCTTCGCCGCCCGACGTCCACCAATGCAGCATCTGCACTTCCTTGACGTCCTCGGCGTGGGCCGCGAAAGCCAGGCCGGATGCGAGAGCGGTTCCTATTAGCAGTTTGCGCAACATGTACTACCTCCCTTGTTGCATTACACGACCGGTGAAGCCCACCGGGTTCTTCTCAACTCAGCCGACCCACCACCCGGTGCGCAGGCCGCGATGAAACTGGATTGTCTTTTCCTCGGTATAGTCCTCGACGGCGCGTTTGCCGAGTTCGCGTCCGAGACCGGACTGCTTGTAGCCTCCGAAAGGCAGCTCGGGATAACCTTCCATGAATGTGTTCACCCAGACGGTTCCCGAACGCACTCCACGCGCGATCGACATGCAAGTGTCGATGCTGGCGCTCCACACGCCCGCCGACAAACCATAGGGCGTGTTGTTGGCGATGTGCAACGCCTTTTCAATCGATTCAAAAGTCAGCACCGAGAGCACCGGACCGAACACTTCCTCGCGCGCTATGGCCATCTCCTCGGTAACGCCGCGGATGATGGTGGGATCAAGATATTGGCCGACATTGGAGGCCAATTGCTTGCCTCCGCTGTAAACCTGGCTGCCGTCGCCTTCAGCGGCAGAAACATAGCCGGCCACCTTCTTCAGATGGTCGGACGAGATCATCGCGCCGACCTTGGTTTGGTCATCGAGCGGATCGCCGACCGTAACCCTGGCGGCAAGCGCCTTGACGGTGCTGAGAAAATCGTCGGCGATCGCCTCATGAACGATCAGCCGGCTCCCGGCATTGCAGCACTCGCCGGCATTGAAGAAGCCGCCGAACACCGCCGCATCGGCGGCCGCTTCGAGGTCGGCGTCCGGGAAGACGATCTGGCCGTTCTTCCCGCCGAGCTCCATCGAGACTTTCTTCAGCGACTGCGCGGCGGACGCCATCGTCATCTTGCCGACGCGGGTGGAGCCGGTGAACGAGACCATCTCGACCAGCGGGTGGCTGACCATCGGCGCGCCGACATCGGCGCCAAGCCCGGCCAGGATATTGACGACGCCGGCGGGCAGGCCGGCCTGCATCAGGATATCGCCGAGCACAAAGGTCGAGGCCGAGGTCATTTCGCTCGGCTTGACCACCGCCGTGCAGCCGGCGGCGAGCGCGAAGGGCAGTTTCTGGCTGACGATCAGGAACGGGAAATTCCATGGGGTGATGATCGAGACGACGCCGATCGGCTCGCGCAGGACGACGCCCAGCATGGCATCGCCGAGATTGGCGTAGGATTCACCATGCAGCGTGCGGGCAAGCGAGGCGGCATAGCGCCAAATCTCGACGGCGCCGCCGATCTCGCCGCGCGCCTGGGCGATCGGCTTGCCCGATTCCAGTGCATCGAGCCGGGCGATCTCTTCCAGCCGCGCCTCGATCAAGTCGGCCGCCTTGAGCAGGATCGCGGCACGCTCGGCCGCCTTCATCCGGGGCCATGGACCGGTCTCGAACGCCTTGTGGGCGGCCTGCACAGCGGCTTCCACTTCGGCCACGCCGGCCTGTGCGTAGTGCGAGACGGTGAAGCCGTGGCCGGGGCTATTTCGAGCAATCGTGCGGCCGTCGCGGGCATCGACATGCTTGCCGTCGATCAGCAGTCTGTACGCTTTCGGCGCCGCGGACGCATCGGCCGGCATGGCGATCTTGAGTGGGGCGTTCATCTGTTTTCCTCTAGGATCTCGAAAAGGCCGGCTTCTGCTTGGCCTTGAAGGCGTCGACGCCGGCCTTGAGATCTCCGGTCAGGGCGATGAAGCCGCTGGCCAGCGCTTCGGTGGCGGCGGCACTTTCCTCGCCTTCGGCGACCGCGATCATCAGCTTGGCGGCTTCGGTCGCCAGCGGGCCGCGCTCGGCGATCTTTTCCGCCCACGCCCTTGTTTCGTCGTATGCCTTGCCAGTCGCGACCACCCGGTCGACGATGCCCAGAGCGAGTGCCTCGGGGGCGAGAAAGATCTCGCCGCCGAGCGCCATGCGGCGCACCGTCTGCGCGCCGAAGCGGCGCACGGCGCGCTGCGTGCCCGACCAGCCGGGTACGACACCGATCGAGGTTTCGGGGAAGCCCAGTTTCACCTGTGTTTCCGCCACGCGAAAATCACAAGCCACAGCCAGCTCCAGCCCGCCGCCCAGTGCATGGCCCGACAAAACAGCGATGGTCGGCTGCCTGAGCCGCGCCAGCCGGTCGAAGACGCGGTGGCCGTAGCGTACCCATTGCACCTGGAAATCGGCGGCACTCATCCGCGCCCAGGCCTCGACATCGCCACCGGCGCAAAATCCCTTGCCTTCGCCGCGCAGCAGCACGACGCGGACGCCCTCGGCCATCTCGGCCGCGTCAAGCGCCGTCTCCAACGCGCGCAGCATCGGAATGTCCAGCGCGTTGAATTTCTCCGGCCGGCGCAGCGTGACGACGCCGATGGCGCCGTCGGTTTCAAAGGTGACGAGGTGCTCAGCCATGCGCGCCTCCAAGCGAGGCGCCGCCATTCAGCGACAGGCCTATCGGTTGCTCCTGATAGAGGGCTGCCGGTGTCGTCTTGAGGTCCTTGGCAATGCCCAACAGAATTTCCGACTGCGCCAGCACATCGCGCTGCAGATCGATGCCGGGTGCGAGTTCTGTGACGACCAGGCCCTCCGGCGTCAGCCTCATCACGCAGCGTTCGGTGACATAGGTGATGTCCTGTCCCTGCGCGACTGCGCGCTTGCCCGAAAACGAGATGTGCTCGACTTCGTTGACCACCTTCTTGACCTTGCCCTCCTGATCGATGCGGATGCCGCCATCGGCCAATGAGAGTTTTGCCCCGGCGTTGAAGAAGCCGGAAAACACGATCTTCTTCGCTCGCGCGGTGATGTCGACAAAGCCGCCGGCGCCAGCCGTGACATGCGGGCGCGCCGAAAGCTTCGAGACATTGACCGAGCCATGGCGGTCGATCTGCAGGAAGGACAACAGCGAGGCGTCGAAGCCGCCCGCCTGGAAATAGATGAACTGGTGCGGCGAGGGCATGAAGGCGTCGGCGTTCGACGAACAGCCGAATTTGAAGTCGAGCAGCGGCACGCCGCCGACCGCGCCCTGTTCGATCACCCAGGTAATCTTGCCATGCTGTCCTTCCTCGAGAAGGATGCGCGGGACATTGGCGGAAATGCCGAAGCCGATGTTGACGGCCATGCCGTCGCGCAACTCCATGGCGACGCGGCGCGCGATCACTTTCTGGACGTTCATCTCCGGCGTGCGGAAGCTCGACAGCGGCCGGAAGATTTCTCCGGAGATCGCCGGGTCATAGGGTGTCAGCGTCGTCTGCAACTGGTCGGGCGCGACGACGATATGGTCGACCAGGACGCCCGGCACGCGCACGTCATGCGGTTTCAGCGTACCGTTTTCGACGACGCGCTTGACCTGCGCGATAACGATGCCGCCATTGTTACGGGCGGCGAGCGCCTGTTCGAGGCCACCGAGATAGGCGCCCTCATGCTCGTAGGTGAGGTTGCCGCGCTCGTCGGCTGACGTGGCGCGGATGATCGAGACCTGCGGCACGATGGAGCGGAAATAGAGCCATTCCTCGCCGTCGAACTGCTGCACCGAAACGATCGGCTCGCTGGCGGCGGCGTTCATGGCGCAGCCCTGGTGGCGCGGGTCGGCGAAGGTGTCGAGGCCGACCTTGGTCAGCACGCCCGGCCGCTTGGCGGCCGCTTCGCGGTGCATGTCGAACAGGATGCCGGACGGCACGTTGTAGGCGGCGACCGAATTGTCGCCGATCATCTTCCAGATCTGCGGCGGTTCGGAAGAGGAGGGGCCGGACGGGTAGGAGCCGCACAAAGTACGCTTCAGCAGGCCGGGCTTGGCCAGATGGTCGATGCCTTTGATGCCGTACATGTCCCCGGCTGCGATCGGGTGCAGCGTCGTGATGTTCTTCGGATGGCCTTCCCCGTCGAAGCGTTCGCCGATCGCGGCAAGCACGGCGTCGGGGCAGCCGAGGCCGCTCGACGACGACACGGATACGACCATGCCGTCCTTGATCAGGCCCGCTGCCTGCGCTGCCGAAACGACCTTGCTCAATTCGTGCTCCCCGAACCGGCCGTCCTGTTTCGGGTGCGGCGATCCGGGCCACAGCTTTCCCTGACGACCAGATTGACCGCGCCGATATGGTCTTCGGCGCGTGTGGTGCGCGACTGGATCATTTTCAGCATGACATGGGCGGCGCGTTCGCCGAGGCCGGCCGAATCCACCGCGACGCTGGTCAGAGCCGGCATGTAATGTTCGGCCTCGGCCACATCGTCGAAACCGACGATGGCGAAATCAGTTCCCGGCTCAAGCCCGCGCTTGCGCAGCGCCAGCATGGCGCCAAAGGCGACAGCGTCGTTGAAGCAGAGCGCCGCGGTCGGCGGTTCAGCCATAGCGAGAGCGGTTTCGAGGCACGCGATACCGCCTCTGCGGCTGGTCTCTCCCTCGACGACCAGTGCGTCGCGGTCGGAGATGCCCTGCGTCTCGCAGGCTTCGCGAAATCCGCCAAGCCGATCGTGATAGACCACCAGGTCGGACGAACCGCCGAAGAAGACCAGCCTGCGATGTCCCTTGCCGATCAGATGGGCGGTGGCGAGATAGGCGCCGCGATGATTGTCGGGCGCGATAACCGGAATACGGCTCTCGGGAAGCCGGCGCATGGCGAAGACCACCGGCAGACCTGCCGTCTCGATCCGCCTGAAGGCGCCCGGCGTCGTGCCGCGAGCCGGCGACACGATGAGGCCGGCGACGCCTTGCTCCATCAACGACTTCAGCACTTCTTCCTGGCGTACCGGATTTTCCGCCGTGTTGGCGATGAACGGCACGATGCCCGCCGACTGGAAGACCCGCTCCATGCCAACCGCCAGCTCTGCGAAGAAAGGATTGGTGAGATCGTTGATGACCATGCCGATCACATTGGAGTGCGCCTTGCGCAGATTGGCGGCGCCGCGGTTGTAGACGTAACCGACATCCTCGATCGCCTTGCGCACCTTGCTCGCTGTTTCGGGCCGGATCAGCCCGCTGCCCTGGAGCACGAGCGATACCGTCGATTTGGACACGCCTGCTTCGCGGGCGATGTCGAATATTGTCGCCTTGGCCCGGTTGGCCATCCAGATGCATCCTCCCCGAGTGCAGGCCCAAAGTTATTGGAACGTTCTAATCTCTGCTCCGCTCGTAAGTCAATCGGGATTTTTCCCGCGCCTCGAACGCCGATTGTGCGTACTCAAATGGCTTGCCCCACAAGGATTTGTGTTGCAATGCAGCATTCTTCCTGCCGTGGAGCCGGAATCTTAAAGGTTCTTGATTTATTGGAACGTTCCATTTAGTAGCGTTGAGAAGGGAGAGATCGATGGACATTTCCTTGCCTGGTGAGGGTGGCGGCAGCACCCGGTACACGCTGGTTGGCGAGCCCGTGCAGCCTGACATCGGCGCGCGATTTTCGCGTATCGCCTATGCCGCCGCGCACGTCGTTGCCGATCCGCTTGCCATGACCGATCCGTGGTCCAGGCCGGTGGTCGACTGGGACAGGACGATGGCGTTCCGTCACCATCTGTGGCGGCTGGGCTTCCGCGTCGCCGAAGCGATGGACACGTCGCAGCGCGGCATGGGTTTCGACTGGGCGAATGCACAGGAATTGATCCGCCGTTCGATCGCCGAGGCGCGTACCGTCGATGGCGCCGATCTCGCCTCGGGTGCCGGGACCGACCATCTGGCACCCGCCGCCGCCAGGACGCTGGACGATGTGGTCACCGCCTATGAGCGGCAATTCGCTTTCATCGAAGGCTTGGGCGGCAAGGCGATCATGATGGCCAGTCGGGCACTGGCGGCTGTGGCCAAGGGGCCGGACGACTATGTCAGCGTCTACGACCGCATCCTGTCCCAAGCATCCGGCAAGGTCATCCTGCACTGGCTGGGCGACATGTTCGATCCGGCGCTCAGGGGCTATTGGGGCAGCGAGAATTTCGAGACTGCTCTCGATACAGTTGTTGCCATCATCGAACGCCACGTTGGCAAGGTGGAGGGGATAAAAATCTCGCTGCTCGATGCCGGCAAGGAGGTCGCGCTGAGGAACCGTCTGCCGGACGGCGTCGTCATGTTCACTGGCGACGATTTCAATTATCCCGAACTGATCGCCGGCGACGAGAAAAGACACTCGCACGCACTGCTCGGTATTTTCGACGCGATTGCGCCGGTCGCCAACGCGGCGCTGTCGAAACTGGCGGAGGGTGACCGCGCCGGCTATGACACATTGATGGCGCCGACCGTGCCGCTATCGCGAATAATCTTCGAGGCGCCGACCGAGTACTACAAGGCCGGCATCGTCTTTATTGCCTGGCTGAATGGCCATCAGGACCATTTTGCGATGGTCGGCGGCATGCAGTCGGCGCGCGGCATCCGTCACTATGCCGACGTGTTCCGCCTTGCCGACCAGGCAGGATTGCTCGCTGATCCCGATCTGGCGGTGGCCAGAATGAAGAGCCTTTGCACCGTCGCGGGCGTTTGATTTCGGGAAAGTGGTTCTCATCATCGACGTGACAGGCCAGGAATGCCGGATGTCCCTAGAGCAATTCCAGGAAAAGTGTGAAACGGTTTTCCGTCCGGAATTGCGTAAAAACAAGGAGTTAGAGCGGGTCGCCGTTTCCGTGAAACGGTGAACTGCTCTAACGTCTTCGCCACAGCCAAAAAGGCGCGATTGCCTCGTCTGGATGAAAAATGGGCTTGGCCGCCCTTCCCAGATCGGCAGGTGGCATCCCTGCGGGATCATGATGCGTCAGGTCGAGAAGCAGCGGCCCAAGCCGATCCGGATCGACAGTTTCGGCCGACATGGTGTGTGGCTTGTTCTCGTGCGCAACAAGCCAGTGCAGCGCCTGGACCAGTCCCAGTCCCTCGGCTGTCTTGTGCTGCCAGAGATTGTCACCAACCGAAGACAGGACACGGGCCAGCGACGTCCAGCCTTGCAAGGTAAACATGGCGTAGTGCCTGGGGCGCGTGCGGGACAGTTCCCTGGGCAAGGAGCCGTCGGCTGCGATCTGGGTCGCCAATCTCTCCCGAGCATAGAGGCTGATCTTGGCCAGGGTGGCGCTGTCGCCAAGAAATGTGGCGATCGATGCCCGCTGCAAATCGTAGTACGTTCCTTGGTTGCTGCTGCTGCAGAAGGCCGTCGCGGCTGCCGGCGCGGTGTCCAGCCATTCACAGTAGGAACCGAGCCAGGCTCTGAACGCCTCGCGATCCTCGTCGCCCAGTACTCCTGTTCGCTCGATCAAGCGTACGGCATCCAGGAAGAAATAGAAATCCTTCAGCTCGATGATGCCGTAGCCGGCCCCTTCATTGTTGTCGTGGCCCGACCGCACCTGCGCATAGCGCAAATGCGGGTTCATTCTTGTCTTGGGATCGACAAACCATGCGCGAATGAGCCTCGCGGCGTGGACGGCGTAATGACGTCCATCAAGCACGGTTGCGGCGAGCGCAAGCACGGTTGTGTCGTCGAAGACGCGCTGTAAACGTGTGCGATCGTAGGTTTCGCTTCCTGCTGCATACAATGCCGTGCCGGGCACGCGTTCGCCATCGCGCCTGATATAGGGCAGGCCATCGGGTCTGTCGGGGTCGGGCCACCAGTAAGGCGCCGGGTGAAAATAGTCCTGGGGATCCCCGCTGGGGGCTCGGCCAGTCTTGTCGAGCACGCTGAATGGACCGCGGGCGAGTGCCTGACCGGCCGCGGTTTCGAGATAGCGCAGGATGGGTCCGTCCTTTACCGCGTGGGCGAGGGCGTCTTCGTCATAGAAAGCCAGGCGGGAGGTATCAAGCCGAGCGGCGACTGCCTTGGCGTCACATTGATCGACCATATCGACGATCGCCTGGTCGCGGCTGACCAGACGCGCGACGAAGCCGGCCTTGCCGATCTCCAGATGCGAACGTCCTGAATCCAGGCGCGCCACCCAGCCCGCTTTCTGGAGCAGCCCGGCATCCGCTGCCCGGACCGGGCGTGGAAAATCCCAGGCGTCGTCGCGGTAGCGATCCCAGGGGCCGGGAACTGCCAACCGCCACAGCATCTCGATTTTTGGCCGCCTTCCGTAGCCATAGTTTTCGTCGAACAGTTGCGTGGTATCGGCTCGAAATATGATCTGCGGCTCTTCCTCGGCCGGCGGCTGGAAGCTCTGGTCCAGCAGAAGCGCATTGTCGACAATACGCGCCATGGGCACCACAGCGTAGGGAAGGTGCGGGTTTCTCTCGATCGCGGACCGTATCCGCTGGAACGCAGAGCCTGTCAGGTAGCAGTTCCCGTCCCAGGGCATCAGCCATTTTGCCCTGCCGCGGGCAATCGCGAGCGCGGCGTTGCGAGCCCCATTGTTGTTCATCACATAGAGGTTCTTGCTGCGGCGGATGTGCGTTTCGTAACGCGCGGACTTTCCGCTCGCCCGGCCCTTCTCTGAGAATCTGAGGTCGCCGGCAACAAGCTGGTCGACGTCCCAGGATATCTTCCGGTACGCATCGAGTTCGAAGGGGATTGTGTGAAAATTCTGACGGCGGCTTTCGAGCAGGCCGATGATCCGGGCTTCCTCGTCGGTGTCGACTATCCGATTGACGATCCAGAATTTTTCGCAGGCGTCGAAGACCGGTTCGTTGTCCAGAATGAACAGCACGTTGTCGAATGACTGGCCCTTGCGGTGTCGCGGTTCCAGATCATTGCCGATGATCCGGACGAGCATGAAGCTGTCGGCAATCTGCGAGATCGGCGACGCCGTGTAAGTCTCGCGGGCGGCTTCGATCCGCTTGCCGAGTTCGCGTCGGTATTCAGCGTTCTGCTTTGCGGAAATGAGCGCGTTGCCCAATGTCGACCACGGCGACTGCAATTGCGTGCGCACACGGTTCAGTTCGCGATGTATCTTCGGCCAAGGCGACAGTTTTTCCCTTCTGGACTGTGAACTCATGACGGCACGCAAGGAGACCCGATCACCGCCTCGGGAATGCGCGCAGTTTCGCCAACCATTCCGCCTTCGACCCTGGACCATTTCTGAGTGTGAGGCGACCAAGCCCTGAATTGTCCAACGCGATCAATCATGGAAAACGTCTCTCGCCTGCAATGTTGCGAATGTCCTGTTACGGTTCTGCTGCATCGGTCACGGCAGGTTGCAGGCAACGCCGACAAGACAATGCGATAAATCAAATCCGAAAACCACATAGCATGGCAAATGCCCCGGCATCGGCGATGCGCCTTCACGCGAAGGCAAGCTCGCAAAAAGATTCCGCCGGTGATCGCAATTTTCTTGTGAACCAATTTCTCCCGAGGCGCGACCAAGCGATGTGTCCAAACATGGTCCATCAAGGAGAACGTCTGATGTTTACTGTTTCAAGAAACGTCCTTTTGGCCGCCATCGCCGTTTCGGTGCTGGCCGGCTGCAAGACAACCGCTCCCAGGGAATGCGACAAGCTGAAGCCCGGCGTCACCTACAACGGCAAATGCTGCGGCATCGGCGAGCCTTGCCGTGAAGGCAAGGGCGGCGGCGACAGGCCGGGAAATACGCCTGATCCAGAGCCGCAATGATCTGATTGCCTGTCGCCCTTCCCGGTCAGCACCGGGACGGGCGCACAGCTTTCCGCGACGGCGTTTGCGTCCGGCGTCCGGTCTGTCAGGACCGGGTTGCGAAACTCGCCGGCGCCGCCCACGACAATGGTGAAACGGCAAATCTCAACGTCAGCTTGTGGCGGCCATTCACCGCATATCACCTCACGGCCCCAGCTCGTCCGTCCTGCGTTGTTGAACCCGACAACCCTTTGCTTACTAATTTTTCGGTGCTTGTCGGCTGCCCCCATGCGTGCTTACTTGTGGTTGTTTTCATTCCGGGGATACAATCATGCGTTTTCTACTTGCTGGCGTCGCCATGCTGTCGTTCGCCGCCACCGCGGCTCTGGCTGATCCAGCTTCGGACTTCAAAAGAGCCGATCAGGCGTTGAACCAAACCTTCAAGCAAATCCAGAAGCGGCTTACGGATGATTCCGACGGCAAGGCACGGTTGGTGAAAGCGCAGAGAGCGTGGATTGCGTTCCGCAACGCCGAATGCACGTTTCAATCCAGCGGTGACGATGGTGGCTCCGCGGCGCCGATGGTTGCCGCTGCTTGTCAGGCTGAACTGACCAAGGCTCGCACCAGGCAGTTGAGGGCCTACCTGAACTGCCAGGAGGGTGACCTCTCTTGCCCGGTGCCATCAGAATGATCTGGAGTGACAAAATGCCGAATTTCAAGATGAGATATGTGCTGATCGCGCTTGCGCCGTTGGCGGTTGCTGGTTGCGTCAGCGCTGAGGATCAGCGCGCAATGGATCAGCAACAGTGCGCTTCTTACGGCTACAGGCCTGGAACCAACAGGTTTGCCGACTGCATGATGCAACAGACTTCACAACGTTCAGAAGACGAGCAGCGCTCATTGGATCGCATGGCTGCGCAGGAACAGAGAGACAAGGATCGCAAGGAAGCGCGTCGAAAGAACGACAGCTACATCGACCCAAGGCCGAGTTACGACAAGGACGGCAATCCGAATTTCGACACTCAAGGCAATTACCAAGGGTGTCACGGCGCGGGATGTTTGGTCGACAATCCAGACAATGGCGATGACGATGACCAGTAGGCTGGCTTCGCAAGGCTTGCCCCGATAGTCCGGCCTCGACCCAATCGAGAACCGTTCGCCAAGCTCAAGCACTGCATGCGGCGTTGCGCCAGGTGCAGGCTATAAGTCAACCTATGCGAACTTCTCTACCTCTGGGGAACCAGCCGGGAAATGCCGATGCAAGATCTGCTTGTCTGGTTGGATGGTGGGCGTGACAGGGATTGAACCTGTGACCCCTGCAATGTCAATGCAGTGCTCTCCCGCTGAGCTACACGCCCATCCGAAGCCGCGCATACACCATTTTTGATCCAGCGCGTCAATAGCAGGAAAAAGGAAAGAAGGCGTCGTCTCGCCGCAGTGGCGAAGAGTGCGGCGCCTCGGCTAAAAACGGCTCAGGCCGCCTGCAGCATCTTTTCGACCTCGTTGACGAGGTCGCGCAGATGGAACGGTTTCGACAGCACCTTGGCGTCTTTCGGCGCCTTGGAATCCGGGTTCAGCGCAACGGCGGCGAAACCGGTGATGAACATGACTTTGAGATCAGGATCGATCTCTGTGGCGCGCCGCGCCAGTTCGATGCCGTCCATCTCCGGCATGACGATGTCGGTCAACAGCAGCGAGAACGGTTCCTCGCGCAGCCGCTCATAGGCGCTGGCGCCATTGTCGAAATCGCTGACCTGGTAACCGGCGCGCTCCAGCGCCTTGACGAGGAACCGACGCATATCGTCGTCGTCTTCCGCCAGAAGAATGCGTGCCATGATATCCCGTCCGAATCACCCGCCCGAGGTTGCCGTTGGGCAAGCCCGTTAACCATCCTGTATATGAGGAGGTGAGGGTAAACATCAAGTGAACGCTGACGGGGATGATCCATATTTACCGGGCGTGTGCTGCGGCCGAAATGCTGGACACGAGGCTTGCAAGGTGGCACTTTCACATCATGATGCACTGGTGTTTTCGGGTTCGTTCAAATTGAAGACGGCAGCCGAGGATTTTTCGGTCTTTCCACCCTTCGAAATCCGGTCGGGCGTCGAGCAGCGCGTCCCCTTCCTCTTCAACTCACCGCATAGCGGCCGCTACTATCCGGAGCGCTTCCTTGCCATGGCAAGGCTGGACCGCAACGCCATCCGCCGGTCCGAGGACTGCTACGTCGATGAGCTGTTCGGCGGGACCGTCGCGCTCGGCGCACCGCTGCTGGCGGCGAATTTCCCGAGGGCCTATCTCGACGTCAACCGTGAACCGTGGGAGCTTGATCCGCGCATGTTCGCCGAGCCGGTGCCGTCCTTCTGCAACATCCGCTCGGCACGGGTGGCCGGCGGGCTGGGCACGGTGCCGAAGCTGGTCGGCGAGGGGCTCGACATCTATTCCGGCCGCTTGCCGCTGGCCGAAGCGGTCGCCCGCATCGAGGCCGTCTACAAGCCCTATCACGAGACGCTGAAGCGGCTGTTGACCAGAACCCATGCGCGGTTCGGCTTTGCCGTGCTGATCGACTGTCATTCGATGCCGGCGAGCATCAGGGTCGGCGACAGCGGCCAGCGGCCCGACTTCATCATCGGCGACCGTTTCGGCATCTCGGCAACGGCCGCCCTGACCGACACCGCGATCGGCCTGCTCAGCGCCATGGGCTATTCGGTCGCCCACAACAAGCCCTATGCCGGCGGCTTCATCACCGAGCACTATGGCCGCCCGGCGCGCCATCTGCACGCGCTGCAGATCGAGGTCAACCGGGGGCTCTATATGAACGAGCGGACATTCGAGAAGGCTGCCGGCTTCGATGCGCTGGCCGACGATCTGACGCGGTTCTCAGCCGACCTGATGTCGATGCCCGATCATCATTTCATCGACTTGCCACTGGCCGCGGAGTGAATAACCTGCCGCTGGCCGCGGACTGAATGGCGCCATAAAAAAAGACCGCATCGTTTGCACGATACGGTCGAAGTCTAGGGAGGAAACGCCCAAGGAGGGCATGGACAGGAAACCCTGTCCGAGATTGAGGGTATTGTGCGCTGCACAAATGTCAAGCGACCTTCAGCCTTTTTTAATTCACTCTGATGTGGAAATTGCGTTTCGATGGCGCCTGTGTGACATCCAGGCAACAGATGCCGTCGCGGAAAAATCCTCGACACCCTTGTTTTGGCACGAAATTGGCGGCAAAGCCGGGCTCGGGCATGCTGCAATGCGGGAGAATCAGTTGGACATCAGCATCGATTTCATGCGTCGCATCGCGCAGGCGGCAGCGGCGGAGACCTTGCCGCGCTTTCGTGCCCAAGGTGCGGTCGCCAACAAGGAACAGGGCAGTTTTGATCCGGTCACCGAGGCCGATCGCGAGGCCGAGCGCGCCATCCGGGCTCTGATATCGGCTGAGTATCCCGATCATGGTATTCTAGGCGAGGAGCATGGCAGCGAGAACATTTCAAGTCGGCACGTCTGGGTGATCGACCCGATCGACGGCACGCGCGCGTTCATTTCCGGCCTGCCGGTGTGGGGCACACTGGTCGGGCTGACGGTCGATGGCGACGCCGTTGCCGGCATGATGGCGCAGCCCTTCACCGGCGAGCTTTTCTACGCCAACGGCTCGGGCTCCCATTATGAGGGGCCAGGCGGGCCGCGAAAACTGACGACCCGCAAGACGACGAAGTTGGACCAGGCGACGCTGTTCACCACCACGCCGGCCCTGTTCAAGGGCGAGGCGCGCAACCGTTACGATGCATTCGAAAGACAGATCCAGCTCGCCCGCTATGGCGCCGATTGCTATGCCTTCGCCATGATCGCCTCGGGAAGCGTCGACATCGTCGCCGATCCCGGATTGAAGCCCTACGACATCGTGGCGCTGATCCCGATCATCGAAAAGGCAGGCGGCGTCGTCACCACATTCGATGGCGGGCCGGCGGAACAGGGCGGCGATGTACTCGCCGCGGCGACGCCGGAACTTCATGCCGCCGCCATGGCCGCCCTGCGCGGCTAAACGAGCGTCCGCCGCCATTCAGGGGATGCCGACCGCTTGAAGCAGTCGTTTTACTGCCGGCGGCACCCCTTGGGGAGCGACCGGCGCCCGTCAGGCTGTGGGGTCGTCGCTGCCGGGAATGAAGGCGTCGAAGGCGGCGAGCAATTGCTCGCGGTAGATGTCGGCTTCCTGCAGGATTTCGTGGCGGGAGCCATCGATCATCAGCAGCGAACCGAGCCGCAGACGCCTGGCGTAGGCTTCCACGGCCCTGGTCGAGACGACCTGGTCGGCGCCGGCGGCGATGATCAGCAGCGGGACCTGGATCCGAGCCATGAAATCGGGGTCGCTGACGGCTTCCGATGCTTTCGCGGCTGCCTGCAGCCAGCGGATCGTCGGCCCGCCAAGCGCCAGTTGCGGGTATTCTTCATAGATCCGTGTGTTGCGCCGATAGCGCTCCGGGTCCGATGTCAGCTTGTTGGTCTCGAACGGGGCCGTAATCCTCGGCCGCGGACCCCAGGCGGCGTAGAGCCGGCCGAGGCCGAGAGCGCAGAATAGAGAACAGACGCGGCGAACCGTCGAGATCGAGACCGGCAGGTCGGGCAGCGTCAGGAAGGGCGCGATCAGCACCATGCGCCGGATGCGGTTCACCATTGATGGGGCGGCAAGCAGGGTGATCAAGGCACCTGCCGAATGGGCGAGGATGTAGTACGGTCCGCGGCAATCGGGCAGCACGATCTCCTCGAAGAACTGTTCGAGGTCGGCGGTGTACTCGCGGAAGCTGCTGACGTAGCCGCGCTGGTGATCGCGGATCAGCCGGTCGGAATCGCCCTGGCCGCGCCAATCGAGCGTGGCGACGCCAAAGCCGCGATCGGCAAGATTGCGGATGGTTTCGAAATATTTCTCGATGCACTCGTTGCGGCCGGTGAGCAGGACCACGGTGCCCTTCATCGGGCGAGCGACCGCGCCGAACAGGCCGTAGCGGATATTCTTGCGGTCACGCGTGGTGAAGAAGCCGCCGGTGGCATTTTCCGGCCGCGGATTGCCCTCGATTTCGTGAAAAAGGGAGTTTTCGGTGAAAAGATCCGTCATTCGGCGCTTCGTGCTCGGCGTCTCGCATGCCCGCCTGCGCTGGCCGGCTCCGCTAAGGTGATAGACGCCCATGCGCCAAAAGCCAAGGAATTCCGGGTGACGGAGGCTGCAACGGGGAAGGCCGGAAGCCGCTTGAAAGCGTGCTTCCGGCCTCTGTCGATCCGGGAGGAAGGGACGTTAACACCCGGTCGGCCTCGTTGCGGCGCCTGTAGTGCGATCGGCGCCGCCAGTCCTTGATCCTGGAATGCACTCTAGCGCCGGCTGTCTGAACGCGCGCCGAAGCGCCGGTTCATCTGCCGTTCATCTGGGAATCAGCCGCACGGCTTTTGCCGTCGGGTGAAATCTTGAAATGCCTTCGGGCGCTCCCCAAATGTCTCATGCGGTCGCCAATGTCGGGGCCGCTGGTCTAGCCGAAACGCCGCTCAAGGGTTTCGCACCGGCCATACGCAAACCATGTTGCTCAACAGGAGAACACCTCATGCGTCACGTTGATTTTTCCCCGCTCTATCGTTCGACCGTCGGCTTCGACCGCCTCTTCACCATGCTCGATTCGCTTGCGCAGCCGGATGGCGCGCAGACCTATCCGCCCTACAACATCGAGCGCACCGGTGAGGATTCCTACCGCATCTCGATGGCGGTTGCCGGCTTCTCGGACGAGGAAATCTCGATCGAAGCCCATCGCAATGTGCTGACCGTGAAAGGTGAGCGCAAAGACGAGGGCACCGGCGAAGGGTCCGAACTGCTCTATCGCGGCATTGCCTCAAGGGCTTTCGAGCGCCGCTTCCAGCTTGCCGATCACGTTGAAGTCGTCGGTGCTTCGCTGAAGAACGGCCTGCTCTTCGTCGACCTCAAGCGCAACATCCCCGAGGAGCTGAAGCCGCGCAAGATCGCCATTACGGCGTCTTCGGCCAAGGCCAAGCAGATCGAGGCCAAGACCGCTGCCTAAAGTACAAGTCTCCTCCCGAGACGGAAGCGGCGCCGAAAGGCGCCGCTTTTTTGTTGTCAGGGATATTGATTATCCTGCGATCAGCTGGCCAAAGCGGTCGACATCTTCGGCCGTCGTCGCGAAGCTGGTGACGAAGCGATAGAGCAACTCGTCCTCGCCGATATGACCGTCGAAACCGTGCGGCTTGTGCCAGTCGTAGAAGGCGGCACCCGCTGCCTGCAGCTTTTCAGCCTCGGCCTTCTTGATCACCGCGAACACCTCATTGGCTTGCGGCAGCCAGGCCAGCTTCGCCGTTGCCGAATCCTCGATCGCCGCGGCAAGGCGCGCGGCCATGGCGTTGGCGTGGCGGGCGGTGTCCAGCCACAATCCGTCCTTGAAATAGGCCTCGAACTGCGCCGCAACGAAGCGCGATTTCGAAAACAACTGGGCGGCGCGCTTGCGCAGGAAGGCCAATTCCTTGGCGCGATCAAGATCGAACAGCACGATCGCCTCGGCGCACCAGCAGCCGTTCTTGGTGCCGCCGAAGGAGAGGATGTCGACGCCGCGTTTCCAGGTCATTTCGGCCGGTGTCGTCTCAAGCGCGACCAGCGCGTTGGCAAAGCGGGCGCCATCCATGTGCAGGGGCACCGAATGCTTCTTGGCGATCGCCGAGATCGTCTCGATCTCATCCAGGCCGTAGATGGTGCCGACCTCGGTCGACTGGGTGATCGAAACGGCCATCGGTCGTCCCCAATGGACGATTTCGGGCGCAAAACGGGCGATGGTCCTTTCCAGATTGTGCGGGTCGATCTTGCCCAGCGGGCCATCGATGTCATGCAGGCGCGAGCCGCCGGAAAAATACACCGGCGCGCCGCATTCATCCTCGATGACATGCGATTCGCGGTGGGCGAAGGAAATGCCGCCTGGCTTGTTGTAAGTGGTCAGCGCCAGCGAGTTGGCGGCCGTGCCGGTGGCGACGAAGAAAACCGCGACCTCGCGTTCGAAAATCTCGCTGAAGCGCTGGTAGACTGCCCGGTCGAGCGCACCATCGCCATAGGCGGTGGAAAAGCCGCCGGCATTGGCCGACAGGCCGGCGGCAATATTGGGATGGGCGCCTGCCCAATTGTCGGAAGCGAAGAACATGCATCTGCCTATGTCTTGGGAGGTCGGGGGGTTGGGGAGATCGGGCTTTGGGGAAATCGGCCTGAAGTTGACCGGTTTCGCGAGCGGACCGCAAGGGGCCAGGCACCGGAAAAACAGTAAAGCCAGCCAACCGGCAAAGCCCCGGCCGACGACTGAAGCTTACGTTTTCCACCGGCTTCACGACATTTTCTGTCGCCAGACGCCCAGGTTTTTTGTGAATCGGTCTTGTGTGCGTCCCAGATTTCTGCCATAAAAATTTAGGACAGTAGTGCTGTCTTATTTTGTCGCACAAAACGAGCTGGATTGGCGTATCATTTGGGCCTCTCCGGCTGTTGCCGCGAGCGACAGGTGGACAGCCAGACTCTGGCCTGTACGATTACCAGATGCGATCCATGCGGAAAGCCGCCTGGTTCGGCAAGGATTTCGCAAGACGTGCCACAAGGATCAGGGTGAGCCAAGCGCTTGCCGAGGCAAACCAGCGCCTGAATGGCTGGGAATGGAGGACAGGAGATGACGGACATGACGCACTCTGCGACGAACGGCCAGGCCGCGCAGACGAAAGCGGCAACCGTCAAAACCACCTTGCGATCCAATATTAGCCGAACCGCCAACGGCTTTTCCGCCCAGGGCCTCTACGATCCGCGCAACGAGCATGACGCCTGCGGCGTCGGCTTCATCGTCAATATGAAGGGCGTGAAGTCGCATCAGATCGTCAAGGACGGGCTGGCTGTGCTCGAAAACCTGACGCATCGCGGCGCCGTTGGCGCCGATCCGCTGGTCGGCGATGGCGCCGGCGTGCTGGTGCAGCTTCCCGACCAGTTCTTCCGTGAGGAGATGGCGGCCCAGGGCATCGACCTGCCGCCGGCGGGTCAGTACGGCGTCGGACACTGGTTCATGCCGCAGGACGCGGCCCTTCGCGCCCATATCGAGGACATCATTGTCGAATCGGCGCAATCCGAGGGGCTTCCGCTCATCGGTTTCCGTGACGTGCCCGTCGACAATTCGTCGCTGTCGAAGGCGCCTGACATCGTGGCATCCGAGCCGTTCCACCGGCAGATCTTCATCGGCCGCACGCCAGACATTACCGATGACGAGGAATACGAGGCCAGGCTCTATCTGCTGCGCAAGGTCATATCGGGCCGCATCTACGCCGAGAACGACAACAAGGACATCGGCGCCTATTGCGTGTCGCTGTCGGCGCGCACCATCGTCTACAAGGGCATGTTCCTGGCCTACCAGGTCGGCGCCTATTACAAGGACCTGATCGATCCGCGCTTCGAGACCGCGCTGATCCTCGTCCACCAGCGCTTCTCGACCAACACCTTCCCGTCTTGGAAGCTGGCGCATCCCTACCGCATGGTCGCCCACAATGGCGAGATCAACACCGTGCGCGGCAACAACAACTGGATGGCTGCGCGCCAGGCGTCGGTCGATTCCGAACTGTTCGGCAACAACATCTCGAAGCTGTGGCCGATTTCCTATGACGGCCAGTCCGACACCGCCTGCTTCGACAATGCGCTCGAGTTCCTGTTCCAGGGCGGGTACAGGCTCAGCCATGCCATGATGATGCTGATCCCGGAAGCCTGGGCGGGCAACAAGCTCATGGATGCCGATCGCAAGGCTTTCTACGAATACCATGCGGCACTGATGGAGCCGTGGGACGGGCCGGCGGCGGTGGTTTTCACCGATGGCCGCCAGATCGGCGCCACGCTCGACCGCAATGGCCTGCGCCCGGCACGCTACATCGTCACCGATGACGACCGCGTCATCATGGCCTCGGAAGCCGGCGTGCTGCCGGTGCCCGAGGAGAAGATCGTCAAGAAGTGGCGGCTGCAGCCCGGCCGCATGCTGCTGATCGACCTCGAGAAGGGGCGCATCGTTTCCGACGAGGAGCTCAAGTCGGAGATCGCGACCAAGCATCCCTACAAGACCTGGCTCGCCAACACGCAGCTCATCCTCGAAGATCTGAAGCCGGTCGAGCCGCGCGCGCTGCGCAAGGATGTCAGCCTGCTCGATCGCCAGCAGGCATTCGGCTATAGCCAGGAAGACACCAAGCTGTTGATGTCGCCGATGGCGACGACAGGCCAGGAAGCGGTGGGCTCGATGGGCACCGACACGCCGATCTCGGCGATGTCGGACAAGTCGAAGCTGCTCTACACCTACTTCAAGCAGAACTTCGCCCAGGTCACCAACCCGCCGATCGATCCGATCCGCGAGGAGCTGGTGATGAGCCTGGTGTCCTTCATCGGGCCGCGGCCTAACATCTTCGACCTGGTCGGCAATTCGCGCCGCAAGCGGCTTGAGGTGCGCCAGCCGATCCTGACCAATGGCGATCTCGAAAAGATCCGTTCCATCGGCCACACCGAGGACCGCTTCGACACCAAGACGATCGACATCACCTATGGCTCGGCCGAAGGGGCCGCGGGCATGCAGGGCGCCATCGACCGGTTGTGCGAGCGGGCGGAGGCGGCGGTCGCCGGCGGCTATAACATCATCATCCTGTCCGACCGCCAGGTCGGGCCGGACCGCATCGCCATCCCGGCGCTGTTGGCTACGGCCGCGGTCCATCATCACCTGATCCGCAAGGGGTTGCGCACCTCGGTCGGCCTCGTCGTCGAATCCGGCGAGCCGCGCGAAGTGCATCATTTCTGCTGCCTTGCCGGCTATGGCGCCGAGGCGATCAACCCGTATCTTGCCTTCGACACGCTGCTCGACATGCACAAGCGTGGCGAACTGCCGAAGGAAGTGGACGCCTACGAGGTCGTTTCGCGCTACATCAAGTCGATCGGCAAGGGCATCCTCAAGGTGATGTCCAAGATGGGCATCTCGACCTACCAGTCTTATTGCGGCGCGCAGATTTTCGACGCCATCGGCCTGAAGACCGATTTCGTGCAGCAATACTTCACCGGCACCGCGACGCTGATCGAAGGCGTCGGCCTGGACGAGATCGCGGCCGAGACGCTCAGCCGCCACAATGACGGTTTCGGCAACGACCCCGTGCTGCGCAACAGCCTCGAGGTCGGCGGCGAATACATGTTCCGCATGCGGGGCGAGGCGCATATCTGGTCGCCCGACGCAGTCGCCACCTTGCAGCACGCCGTGCGCCAGGGGTCGTGGGAAACGTTCAAGGACTATTCCGCCCAGATCGACAGCGAGACGGCCCGCGCCCAGACCATTCGCGGCCTGTTCAAGATCAAGCTGGCCGGAGAGACCGGCCGCAAGAAGGTGGCGCTCGACGACGTCATGTCAGCGGCCGACATCGTCAAGCGGTTCTCGACCGGGGCGATGTCGTTCGGGTCGATCTCGCGCGAAGCGCATACCACGCTGGCGCGCGCGATGAACCAGATCGGCGGCAAGTCGAACACCGGCGAGGGCGGCGAAGAGGCCGACCGCTATCTGCCGCTGCCTGGCGGCGGCAAGAACCCCGAACGCTCGGCGATCAAGCAGATCGCCTCGGGCCGTTTCGGCGTCACGGCCGAATACCTCGTCAATTCCGACATGATGCAGATCAAGGTGGCGCAGGGTGCCAAGCCCGGCGAGGGCGGTCAGCTGCCCGGCCACAAGGTCGACGCGACCATCGCCAAGGTCCGGCATTCGACGCCGGGCGTCGGCCTGATTTCGCCGCCGCCGCATCACGACATCTATTCGATCGAGGATCTGGCACAGCTGATCTACGATCTGAAGAACGTCAATCCGGCGGCCGACGTGTCGGTCAAGCTGGTGTCGGAAGTCGGCGTCGGCACGGTCGCGGCGGGTGTCGCCAAGGCACGGGCCGACCACATCACCATTTCGGGCTATGATGGCGGCACTGGCGCCTCACCGCTGACCTCGCTCAAGCATGCCGGCAGCCCATGGGAAATGGGCCTTGCCGAGACGCACCAGACGCTGGTGCTGAACGGCTTGCGGTCGCGCGTCGCGCTGCAGGTCGACGGCGGCTTGCGCACGGGGCGCGACGTTATCATCGGCGCGCTGCTTGGCGCCGACGAGTTCGGCTTCTCGACCGCGCCGTTGATCGCGGCCGGCTGCATCATGATGCGCAAATGCCATCTCAACACCTGCCCGGTCGGCGTCGCGACGCAGGATCCGGTGCTGCGCAAGCGCTTCAAGGGCACGCCCGAGCATGTCATCAACTTCTTCTTCTACGTGGCGGAAGAGGTGAGGGAGCTGCTCGCCGAGATGGGTTACACCCATATCGACCAGATCATCGGCGACAGTGATCTTCTGGAGAAGCGCGACCTGATCGTGCACTGGAAGGCGCGCGGGCTCGATTTCTCGAAGATGTTCTTCAAGCCGGATGCGCCGCATGAGGCGGTGCACTGGACCGAGCGCCAGAAGCATCCGATCGACGACGTGCTCGACCGCAAGCTGATCGAGCTGGCAAAGCCTGCGCTCGAAAGCAAGCTGCCGGTCAAGATCGAGGTCGATATCCGCAATGTCGACCGCTCGACGGGCGCCATGCTGTCGGGTGAAGTGGCCAAGCGCTTCAAGCACAAGGGCCTGCGCGAGGACACCATCCAGGTGAAGCTGACCGGCACTGCCGGCCAGTCCTTCGGCGCCTTCCTAGCGCGCGGCATCTCGTTCGAGCTTGTCGGCGCCGGCAATGACTATGTCGGCAAGAGCCTGTCGGGCGGCCGCATCGTCATCCGGCCGCCGGAAGAGGCCAAGATCGTCGCGGCGGAGTCCATCATCGTCGGCAATACGGTGCTCTATGGCGCCACCGAGGGCGAGGCCTACTTTGCCGGCGTCGCCGGCGAGCGTTTCGCCGTGCGCAATTCGGGCGTCGCCGCCGTCGTCGAAGGCGTCGGCGACCATGGCTGCGAGTACATGACGGGCGGCATCGTCGTCGTCATCGGCAAGACCGGCCGCAATTTCGCCGCCGGCATGTCGGGCGGCGTCGCCTATGTGCTGGACGAGGCGGGCGATTTCGCCGAGCGCTGCAACATGGCGATGGTCGAGCTGGAGCCGGTTCCGGAAGAAGACGATCTGATGGAAAGGCTGCTGCACCATGGCGGCGACCTTGACCACAAGGGTCGCGTCGACGTCTCCGGCGACATGACCAGCCATGACGAGGAGCGGCTTTACCAGCTGATTTCCAACCATGTGCATTACACCGGGTCGGTACGTGGTCGCGAGATTCTCGACGACTGGACGATTTTCCGGCCGAAGTTCCGCAAGATCATGCCGGTCGAATACCGCCGCGCCCTGATCGAGATGGAACGCATGCGCATGGGCGTCGCGGCGGAATAGGCTTTGCAATTGCCGGGGAGCCCAAACTTCCCGGCCCATCTTCATCGACAGTTTGACCTCCGGCGCAAGGTTGCCATGGCTGCCTCAAGGGGTTAACGGGTGCGGCGAAAACCGCACCATCTGGACAGCAGGAACTGGACTATGGGCAAGGTAACAGGCTTTCTCGAAATCGACCGGCAGGTGCACAAGTACCAGCCGGCCTCCGATCGCATCCGGCATTTCCGTGAATTCACGCTGCCGATGTCTGACAAGGAGGTCGAGAAACAGGCCGCGCGCTGCATGGATTGCGGCATTCCGTTCTGCCACGGGCCGACCGGCTGCCCGATCCACAACCAGATTCCAGACTGGAACGACCTCGTCTACAATGGCGACTGGGACAACGCGATCCGCAACCTGCATTCCACCAACAATTTCCCGGAGTTCACCGGCCGCATCTGCCCCGCGCCCTGCGAGGAAGCCTGCACGCTGAACCTCGAGGACATTCCCGTCGCCATCAAGACGGTCGAGCAGGCGATTGCCGACAAGGCCTATGAAACCGGCCACATCAGGCCCTATCCACCGGAGAAGAAAACCGGCAAGCGCGTCGCCGTCATCGGCTCCGGCCCTGCCGGCATGGCGGCTGCCCAGCAGCTTGGCCGCGCCGGCCACGATGTCCATGTCTACGAGCGCGAAAGTCGGCCCGGCGGGCTGATGCGCTACGGCATTCCCGACTTCAAGATCGAGAAGCACTATATCGACCGGCGCATCGAGCAGATGCAGGGCGAGGGTGTGACCTTCCATTGCGGCGTCAATGTCGGTGTCGACAAGCCGGTTGCCGAGCTGCTCGCCGAGCATGATGCCGTGCTCTATTGCGGCGGTTCCGAAACGCCGCGCTCGGCCGGCATTCCCGGCGACGATCTCGGCGGCGTGCATGACGCGATGCCCTATCTGGTGCAGCAGAACAGGCGGGTCGGCGGCGAACCGATCCAGTCGGTGGCGTGGCCGTCGCATCCGATCATCGCCGGCGGCCAGCATGTCGTCGTCGTCGGCGGCGGCGATACAGCGTCCGACTGTGTCGGCACGGCCTTCCGCCAGGGCGCCGTGCGTGTCACCCAGCTCGACATCCGTCCGCAGCCGCCGGAGAAGGAAGACAAGCTTTCGGTCTGGCCCTATTGGGCGACCAAGATGCGCACCTCGTCCTCGCAGGCCGAAGGCGCGGAGCGCGAATTCCAGGTGGCGACACTCGAATTCATCGGCGAGGAAGGCCAGCTGACCGGCGTCAAGTGCTGCGAGGTCGACGACAAGCGCAAGCCGATCGCCGGCACCGAATTCGTCATCCGTGCCGATCTCGCCTTCATCGCCATCGGCTTTGCCGGGCCGGCCGCGGCCGGTGTGGCGAAGGAATTGGACGGTGAGATGAAGATCGCCACCGACAGCCGCCGCTCCAGGAATGTCGAGGCCAATGACCGCGACTACAAGACCAGCGTCGACAGGCTCTATGCGGCCGGCGACGTGCGTCGTGGCCAGTCGCTGGTCGTCTGGGCGATCCGCGAGGGCCGCCAGGCGGCACGCTCGATCGACGAGGCGTTGATGGGGTCGAGCGTTCTCCCGCGCTGAACCCAGGAGCGTGCAGCGATACTAACGATTGATCGCGGTCGTGGTATCGGTCGCGGCCTTTGGCGGCCATGAGAAATCGTCGGCGCGGCCGGGCGATGCAATCGGTGCCTTGCCCTCGACCACAAGCTTTTCACCGGGCAAGTCCGGATTGGCCTTCGCCGGCGGTGCCGCGCCCAGCAATTCGGAGCCACCGTCGAGTGCCGGATCGCTGAGCAGCATCGGCGCGGTGCGGTCGATAACGATGGGGGCCGCGGCCGGCGCCGGCGCCTCGACAGGTGCGCCCGCCGGAGCGGACGGTGTAATCACGCTTCCAGGCGCGGTCAGGCCGAGGATCTTCAGCAGCGGTTTTTCGGTGTAGAAGGCGAGTTTGCGCTTGCCCGCCCTCGAGACGTTGATGCCGTCATCGGCGCGCAGCCGCACCGGCTGGCCGTTGATGTCGGGGCCGCTGGTGACGAAAGCACCGTTCTCATCGACAAAGCCGTCCCAGACGTCGACGAATTCACCGCCATGGCTTTCAGCGGCCTGATGATAGATGTCGTTGAAGGCCAGCATATCGGAGGTCATCTTCGACACCCGGAACGCCGGCATGCCGACCCAGAGGAAGGGTACCTTTGCCTCCGCGACAGCTTTGCCGAACGCCTCGGTCCGAAGCTCATATTCCTTGGTCCAGGTTGCAGAGCGGGGCTGCTCGCGCACGTCACCCACCTTCATCTGCTGGCGGTCGTTGGAACCCAGCATGACGATCACGGCGGCAGGTTTTTCGGTCTCGATCAGCAATTTGATCTGTTCGGGCCAGTTGTAGAAATCATCGCGTACGAAGCCGGACGAGCCATTGCTGCGAACGACGATCCTGACGCCGGCATTCTCGGCAAAGGCGGTGTCGAGGCCTTCGGCGAGGCCGGCCGCCATGAAGTCTCCGACCACCAGCACGGTGCGAGCGTCCGGTGCCTTGTCGACCACCGGGATTTCCGGTTCCGCGGGCGGGCGCGGGGCGCGGGGTTTTTTCGCCTTGGGCCTGGGCCTCGGCTTCTGGATGTCCTGCGGCGGCTCGATCCGCTCGCTGCGGCGTGGGAACAGAAGGTCGCGCAGCGACCAGCCGCGGTTTTGCTGCTCCTGCGCCATGGCCGGCGCATGAAAGGCGCCAGCCACACCGACGGTGAGCACGATCACGGCCAGGATGAGCACCGGCATGCGACGAACAAGCCCTGCGATGCGCGCAGCCGAAGCCAATCGTTTCCTCCATCCCTTGGCGCAGCAAATGCCGCGCCAACCAGATTGCTACAGCGTCCTTTGCGCGCCCGAAAGGCCGCGCGGCACCGCAGGCGGCTCTATTTCTGCCGGAGCCACTTCAGCACTTCCATGCTCGGGTAACCGTCCTGGGTCAAGCCGGCCTTGGCCTGGAAGGCCAAGATGGCTGATTTCGAGCCGTCGCCGATCTTGCCGTCGAACTTGCCGTCATAAAGGCCATGTTGGGAAAGCCGCTGCTGCAGCTCCTGCCTTTCCTCGAAGGTGAGCTTGGTGAAAGGCCGCTTCCAGTCCTGCACGAGACCGCTGGAGCCGGCGATTTCGTCGGCAAGAAGGCCGACGGCCAGCGCATATTTGTCGGCGTTATTGTAGGCTTTGATGACCGTGAAATTCTTGATCATCAGGAAGGCCGGCCCGTTGCGGCCGTCCGGCACCTTCAGCGTCGCCTTGTCGGAGCCGTTCTTGAACGGCTTGCCGTTGGCCCTGACCACGCCGAGCGCCTGCCATTGCGACAGTGTTTTCGAGCCGCCGGGAAGCTTTCCAGCGGGCAAAGCAACCTCGTAGCCCCAGGTTTTGCCGGCCTGCCAGCCATTCTTCTTCAACAGGTTGGCTGAGGTCGCCAGCGCATCGGGAATCGAATTCCAGATGTCGCGTTTGCCGTTGCCGTCCATGTCGACGGCATAGTGGAGATAGCTGGTCGGGATGAACTGGGTATGGCCCATGGCGCCGGCCCAGGATCCGCTCAGATGGCTTTCGTCGATGTCGCCGGTCTGCAGGATCTTCAGCGCGGCGACCAGCTGGGTGCGGGCGAATTTCGCCCGCTTCGGATCGGCATAGGCCAAGGTCGCCAGCGAGCGCACGACATTGCGCATGACGTCGTCGCGCTTGAGGATCTCGCCATAGTTCGATTCCATCGACCAGATGGCCAGCAGGATGTAGCGGTTGACACCGAACCTGGCCTCGATCCGGTCCAGCCACGGCTTCCATTTCCTGGCCATCTGCTGGCCGACGGCGACCGACTGGTCATGGACGCGATTGTCGAAATAGTCCCAGGCAGGGGCCGTGAATTCAGGCTGCGTACGCGCCTTCTCCAGCACCACCGGATCGATATCCCTGATGTTCCTGAAGGCCTGGTCGTAGAGGGCGCCGGAAACGCCGCTCTGCACGGCGGTGGCGCGGAAGCCGGCGACCCACTGCCGGAAACCGGCATCGGCGAAAGCGGGGCCAGGCATCAGCAGAGCGAGCGATAGGCTGGCTGCCGCCATGACGCTGGTAAAAATTTTTGCGGCATTGCGAACGGACATCTTTTCCTCCTTCTCTGTCTCAGGAAAGACCATTCATCGCCGAACCAGGTTAGGAATTAGTTTACCATAGGCGCCACCGGGAACGAAAAGACGCTTCGAAGCTTTACCGGTGGACATTCCTCTCAGTTGCCCAGTAGTCCCGAATTCCGGCGTGAAAATGTCTTGGAACGGGGATTGCGGAGCTGGCCCTCAAACGGATAATTGAAAGCATGAAGAGAGTTCGCAAGGCAGTCTTCCCGGTCGCCGGTCTCGGCACACGGTTTCTCCCGGCCACCAAGGCTGTCCCCAAGGAAATGCTGACCGTCGTCGACCGGCCGGTGATCCAGTATGTGGTGGATGAGGCACGCGAGGCCGGCATCGAGCATTTCATCTTCGTCACCGGCCGCAACAAGGCCGTCATCGAGGACCATTTCGACATCCAGTTCGAACTCTATGACACGCTGGCCCAGCGCGGCAAGGACGACCAGCTCGCCCGCCTGCAACGGCTGCAGCCGGCGCCGGGGCAGACCAGTTTCACACGCCAGCAGGTGCCGATGGGACTTGGCCATGCCGTCTGGTGCGCCCGCGAACTCGTCGGCGACGAGCCCTTCGCGCTGTTGCTGCCCGACATGATCATGCAGTCGGAGAAGAGCTGCACGAAGGCAATGGTCGAGCTCTACGAGGAGACCGGCAACAACATCATCGCGGTGCAGGAATGCGCTCCCGCCGAAACCCACAAATACGGCATCGTCGGCCGCGGCGAGGACACGCATCACGGTTTCCGCATCACCGAGATGGTGGAAAAGCCGAAGGCCGGCACCGCGCCGTCCAATCTTTACATCAACGGCCGCTACATCCTGCAGCCGGAGATCTTCAAGATCCTTGAAGGCCAGGAAAAAGGCGCCGGCAACGAGATCCAACTCACCGACGCCATGCTGAAGCTGGAAAAGCAGCAGCCTTTCTACGGCTACCACTATCGAGGCCGCACGTTCGACTGCGGATCGCCGGAAGGCTTCGTCGAGGCCAACGTCGCCTTCGCGCTGTGGCGCAGCGACATGAACGAGAACATGGCCGGTGTGATCCGCACGCTTCTCGATGAGATGAAGCCATCCGAGCGCCGCGGCGCCGCATCTTAAGTCGATGTCGATGTTCAGCCGGTCCGCGGAAGGGCCGGTCTGATCTCAACGCACGTTTGGCACGCAAGCCCTCAGCGCTGCACTTTCACGCCGAGGAAGATGCTGTTGGCGGTGTAGTCCCGGCCCGGCAGATTGCTGGTCAGCTTCTCGGTCCTTACCCTTGTGGTGAGGCCGGCGTAGCGGTTCAGCCACCAGGTCAGTCCGGCCTCGGCGCTCAACACCCTGTCATGGCCATCGATGCCGATGTAATCACGCCAGTCGAGGCCCAGAGCCGCATTGGCGGTGAGGTTGGCGCGAATCTGGCGTTCGCCGGTCAGGCGACCGGAATAGAGGATGTCGCCGCTTTCGCCTGATGTGGTCGTGGGCTCGACGGTGGTCCGCCCGGTCAGGCCGATCGTGGTGCCGCGCTCCGGTGACCATTTGAGGTCGGCGTTGACGGTGGCACCGGAGATTGCATCAAGGTTTTTGTCGTCGATCGCTTCCCTGAGCCAGCCGGCCGAGAATTCGCCCGACAGCTTCTCGCCCATGTCGAGTGCAAGGCCAGCGCGGGCGCCGAGCCGCGTCGACGAGCGCTCGAAGCCTTCATTGTCGATGCGTTGATCATAGGTCCGGCGGCCGACCTCGATTTCAGTGAACGGGGTCAGGGCAGGGGAGATCTCGTAGCCGGTGCGCAACGTCGCGGTGTAGAGCGTCGAGTCCTGATCCTTCTGCGACAGCGAGGTGCCGTCCGAGAGCTTGGCGTCGCCGTAAAAATCGTGCGAGACCGCGCCGGTTAGCGTGTACTGCATCTTGCCGAGATGCTTTTCGACGGCGAGGCTGCCATCGATGGTCTGCCGCAGCGGTTGCTTGCTGACGCCGGCAATGGCGTCCGGTGATGATGCCGATTCCGGCACGGCCTCGTAGCCGAGCTTGGCGATGGCGCGCAACTCATTGTCGAGGTCGACATTGAGCTGGCCTTCGATGCGCCCTTGCTCGTCGTGAACCGGGTAACCGGAGACGGTCTCGCGAAACAGGCCATAGCCGTCGATCGTGGCGGAGTTCTCGCGCCAGTCGGATGCGGCGGAAAAGCGCAGCGCCGTCTCGGACAGCAGCGCCGACGTGCCGGCACTGCTCGAATCGCCGTTCGAGGTGGCGGTCAGGCCCTGTTCGATCGTCGGCCGGATGACGAAGGAGCCCCATTTGACGCCGGTGGCGGCAAACGGATCATCCTCCAGCTTCTTTTTCTGGCCTTCGATGGCGTCAGTGCGCTCCGCGCCTGGGTCGAGCTTCTGCCTGTCGGCACTGTCGATGGTGAGGGCGCGGCGGTTGGCTGTGTCCTCGTCTGTCTCTTCACCTTCGGTGGCATCCGTCGTGGAGGCGGTCGTGGAAGCGGTGATGTCGGAGGTGCCGGCCGTCGATTTCTTTTTCTTTTTCGACTTGTCGGCAGCCTTGTCCTTGGCCTGGTCAGCCGCATTCTGCCCGGCGGTCGATGAGCGGCGGCGAGGCTTGGGCGGCGCCGCGATGTCGGCGGACGTGTCGTCAGTGGCTGCCGGCGGGTCGAAAAGGCTGCCGGTCGCGGTGGCGTCGCCAGTGTCGGCGTCGTCTGGCACGGCACCGGCGCTGGCCGGCAGATAGGTGCGGGCCGGCGCATTGTCCTGCGCGGCATTGGCCGGCTGTTGACCCTGCGCTGCCAGGGCCAGCTGTCTCGCCTTGCGCTGCTGGTCGGACAGGATCGCCGATTCCGAAACCTCGCCGCGCAGTTCGGTTTCCTGGGCATGGAGCGCAGTCGGGCGCAGCAAGGCAAACATGCTGGTTGCCAGCAGCAAGGCGCAGACAGCCTTGCCCTTTCTTCCTGTCGAATTTTCTGGCTGGGCCCCGGACATCGCCACCACTGCTTGCGCGGCGCACGCGCGCCATACTTACCGAACCGTAAATGGGGATGGTTAACGGAGGGTTGAGGCGGCGGCCCGTCAACCAGCTGAAGCGCTGATTTCCAAAGGGATTCATACCGCCTGCGTTAAGCTTTTGATTTTCGCGCCTGCCGTCGTCAAAACCACCGCGCACGTTCGGGCAACATGCCTTGGGCCATTTCTGTTGGACAGCGCGCCGGCAAAGCGCTAATCGCATCAGCCATGCATGCGGGATCCCTGGATAAGAAGCCTTCGGACAGGCAAGCCTCGATCGCTTCGGCGCTGAGGACGGTGGCAACCGAACAGGCTGGGGTTGCAGCCCTTGCCGAGGCCTTGGAGAACGGATTGGCCGCGCCTTTCGCGCAGGCGGTCGAGATGATCTCCGGGATTGAAGGCCGGCTCATCGTCACCGGTGTCGGCAAAAGCGGCCATATCGGTTCGAAGATCGCGGCGACGCTGGCCTCGACCGGCACGCCGGCTTTCTTTGTCCATCCCGCAGAAGCCAACCACGGCGATCTCGGGATGATCGCCAGGGACGACGCCATCATCGCCATGTCGTGGTCGGGCGAAAGCAAGGAACTGATGGGCATCGTCGCCTATTCCAGGCGCTTCTCCATCCCGCTGATCGCCATCACCGCCGGAGAGACATCGGCGCTGGCGCGGGCGGCGGACGTGGTGCTGTTGCTGCCGCGCGCGCCTGAAGCCTGCCCGCACGGCTTGGCGCCGACGACATCGACGCTGCTGCAACTGGTGATGGGCGACGCGCTGGCGATCGCGCTGCTCGAAGCACGCGGCTTCACGCCGGATCATTTCCGCACCTTTCACCCGGGCGGCCAGCTCGGCGCCAACCTGACGCAGATCCGCGAGATCATGCATGTCGGCGACAGGCTGCCGCTGGTGGTTGCGGGCACCGGCATGCATGACGCGATCCTGGAACTGTCACGCAAGGGATTTGGCTGCGTCGCGATCACCGACGCAGACGGTGCGCTGGTCGGCATCATCACCGATGGCGACATCCGCCGGCACATCGGCAGCAACCTGCTGGCGATGACGGTGGATCAGGTGATGACAAAAGGCCCGAAGACCGCGACGCCGGACACGCTGGTCGCAACGGCGCTGCAGACGATCAACAATTCAGCCATCACCAGCCTGATGGTGGTGGAGGGCCGGAAACCAGTCGGCCTCATCCACCTGCACGACCTGCTGCGTATCGGCGCCGCCTAAGGTGTGCTGATCTTAAGGTGATGCCGGCCTGCAAACGACGGTTTCCTGCGCTTCCGGTGCTCACGTACCCAAAGTACGCTCCGCTCCGGTTCTCGGAACCCACCGTTTTCGACTCGGCCTGACCTGAATCTCAACACACCTTGTCCAAGCGGTGGGTTTCAAGAATTCAGACCGCCTCGACGGTCAGTTCCAGATCCGTGTCGGCCGCGCCCGTCACGCGCACTTGCGTGCCGGCCGGCAAATCCGGGCCGGAGACACGCCACAGCGTATCGCCCAGCTTGATGCGCCCGCGCCCGTCACGGATCGGCTCGGCAAGTGTCGCCATCCTGCCGACCATTTGCGCGCCGCGCCGGTTGAGCAGCGGCTGGTCGGTCGGGTCGTTGCGGCTGCCGACCAGTTTCTTGCCGACATAGGCCGAGACCAGCGACAGCGCCAGGAAGGCGAGGACCTGGACCTGCCAGGTCCAGAAGCCGGCGTCCCAGATCAGCAGCGACACAGCGCCGATGATCAGCGCGGCGATGCCGATCCACAGCATGAAGATACCCGGCGCGATGATTTCCATCACCAGCAGGACGAAGCCGAGAACCATCCAGTTCCACGGGCCGAGTTCGGAAACGATGCGGTCGATCATTGGTTTCGACCTCAGTTGTCGGTTGGGCGAACGACCGGCGGGCGCGCGGCCTGCCTCTGCGAGCCGGTCGTGCCTTCGCTGCGGAAGACTTCCTTGGCGATCTCGCCGATGCCGCCGAGCGAGCCGATCAGCGACGACGCCTCGAAGGGCATCAGCACGATCTTGCTGTTGGTGGCCGTGCCGATCCTGCCAAGCGCTTCAGTGTATTTCAGCGCCACGAAGTAGTTCAGCGCCTGCACATCGCCTTTGGAGATCGCTTCCGACACCACCTGGGTGGCGCGGGCTTCCGCCTCGGCCGAACGTTCGCGCGCCTCGGCATCGCGGAAGGCGGCTTCCTTGCGGCCCTCGGCCTCGAGGATCTGCGACTGCTTGAGGCCTTCGGCGGCAAGGATCTGGGCACGCTTGTTGCGTTCCGCGGTCATCTGCCGGCCCATCGATTCGATAAGGTTGGCCGGCGGGTTGATGTCCTTGATTTCGACGCGGGTGATCTTGATGCCCCACGGGTGGGCTGCCTCATCGACGACACGCAGCAGGCGCTCGTTGATGGCGTCGCGGTTCGACAGGAGTTCATCGAGATCCATCGAACCCATGACGGTACGGATGTTGGTCATCGTCAGATTGAGGATGGCGTTCTGCAGGCCGGAAACCTGGTAGGCGGCCTGCGCCGCGTTGAGGATCTGGAAAAAGGCGATGCCGTCGACACCGACAATGGCGTTGTCGCGGGTGATGATTTCCTGGCTCGGAACGTCAAGCACCTGCTCCATCATGTTCATCTTGGCGCCGATACGGTCGATGAACGGGAAAATGAAATTGAGGCCTGGGCTCAGTGTCTTGGTGTAACGGCCAAAGCGCTCCACCGTATAATTGTAACCTTGCGGGATTGTCCTGATGCCTTTGATCAGCAGCACCAATACCAGAAGTGCAAGTGCACCAACCGCAATATCGAAACCACTGAAATCCATTTGGCTCTCCCTCAGACGAAGGCCGCACAAGCCATTCTCGCGCCGCCGACTTCACCAAAGACTTAAGTGTATTTCAGATGCGTTACAATCAGGTGATGATGGATTGTTTATAGGGTTGCACTCAGCGGTTGAAGGCAAACAGCCTTGCATCCGTGTCGTCCAGCCCGTTGATCGAAGCCGGGACAATCTCGGAAGCGACCTGCGAGAAGGTGATGCCGTTGCCGCCGTAGCCCAGCACCGCATGGATGCGCGGGTGGCGGGGAATGGCGCCGATATAGGGCAGGCCGGTGGTCGTGGTGCCGAACGAGCCGGTCCAGGCAAAATCGGGCCTAGTGTCGAGATGCGGAAATATCAGGCCGAGTTTCTCGGCGATGCGTGTGCTCTTGTCGGCGATCAGCGCGTCGCGCCGCGCTTCGTCGATAAAATCCTCGTCCTCGCCGCCGCAAATGACCCGGCCGTCGACCGTCGTGCGCATATACAGATACGGCTCCGACGCTTCCCAGATGAACGCTGCGTCCGGCCAGAGCTTTCGCGGTTGCGGGCGTGTCGCAATCGCCCATGTCGAGATGATCCGGTGGGCGGTGGCCGGCACGATGTCGACAAGTTCGTAGCCGGTGGCCAGAACAACATGTCGTGCGGTTATGGTCGGGCCATCCATGGTCGCGACGACAACAGCTTCGGCGCCGTCCTCGATCATTGTGGCTTCGACGGGGACATAGAAGCGTGCCTTGCGCTCCACGGATTTCAGCAGCAGCCCAGCCGTCAGCTTGCGTGGGTCGAGGGCGATATTGCCGTGGCCGAGAATGGCGCCTTCGCGGTCGATGCCGAATTTCTCGGCTAGCTGTTGTCGGGTTAAGCAGATGGCGCCGATGCCGGCTAGACGACGTGCCTCGGCCTCGTCGCGCAGTTCCGGCGGACCAAGCATCGTGCCGGCCAGATAGAGTGACGGCATGCGGCTCAGGCCACAGTTGATGCCGAGTTCGGCAATGCGTCCGGCGAGATTGGAAACGGCGAGCCGCGAGCGTCGCCAGGCCTGCTGGGCCGAAGCTCTGCCGACCATCTTCGAGAGCGTGGAGAGAGGCTGGTCTATTTCGAATGCCACCAGTGCGGTGGTTGCGGCCGTCGAGCCCTTCAGCGGGCCGCGCCGGTCGATGCAGATCACCCGATGGCCATCGGCCGTCAGCGCCTCGGCCATCATGGCGCCGCTGATGCCCATACCGACGACCAGCACATCCGTGTTGACGTCCAGGCCGTCCGTCGGCACCGCAGGCGCGCGATAGGCCGACCTGACGGGCTGGCCAGTTCGGAGGTCGAGTTTGCGGGGCATCGCATTCTCCGGAGGCGCGGCTTAACGCCCCGGAGCTTGTGTTGTTCCGGTTCAGACCCAGCCGGACAGTTCGCGCCGCACCATCGCCTCGATCACCGCCATCCCTTCCGCGCTATCGTTGAGGCAAGGGATATGGGCGAAATTCTTGCCGCCGGCATGGTGGAAGGTTTCAGCCGCCTCGCGGCCGATCTCGTCCAGCGTCTCGATGCAGTCGACGGAAAAGCCGGGATTGACGATAGCGATCGACTTGACGCCGTCCTGCGCGAGTTTTTCCACCGTCTTGTCGGTATAGGGCTGCAGCCATTCCTGCGCGCCGAAGCGCGACTGGAAGGTGATGATCAGTTTCTTGTCATCCCAGCCGAGCCGTTCGCGCAACAGCCGCGTCGTCTTCTGGCAATGGCAGTGATAGGGGTCGCCCTTCTCGAAATACGGTTTTGGAATGCCGTGATAGGAGGTGATGACCACCTCCGGCTCGAAGTCCAGTGTCGCCAGATGCCGTTCGATCGAGCGCGCCAGCGCCTCGATATAGACCGGCTCGTCATAGTAGGGCGGCACGCTGCGGACGGCCGGTGCACGGCGCATCTTCATCAGCGCGCGAAACAGCTGGTCGTTGGCTGTTGCCGTGGTCGTCGCCGAATATTGCGGATAGAGCGGAAAGGTAAGGATGCGATCGCAACCCTGGTCGACCAGACGCTGGGCAATGCTGGCGGTTGAAGGGTTGCCATAGCGCATTGCCCAGTCGACGACGACATCAGGCAGGTCGCGCAGCGCTTCGGCCAGCTTTTCGGCCTGGGCGCGGGTATAGGTGCGCAGCGGCGACTCGTTCTTTTCCCGGTTCCAGATCCGTGCGTAGTTGGCGCCCGACTTCTTGGGCCGCGTGGTGAGCACAAGGCCATAGAGGATCGGATACCAGATCGCCTTGTTGAGTTCGATGACGCGCGGGTCGGACAGGAATTCACGGAGATACCGCCACATCGGCTTGAAATCGGTGCCGTCGGGCGTACCCAGATTGACCAGCATGACGCCGATCTTGCCCGCCTTGACCGGCGGATGCCCAGCGGGCAACGGGCCGGGCGCCTTTGCGGCCTTGGGTTCGGCAGGGGTGGGAAGCGTCATAAGGGTTCTCCGGAAGACGCGAACCTAACCATCTTGCGCGCGCATTCAATGCAGCGTCTGGCCGCACCTTAAAGCGGATTGTCTGAATGGATTCAGACGACCCGCTTTAAGCCTTTGTTTTTATGCACCTCGTTCTCCGAAAACCGAGGTCACTTTGGGGCGACATGCATTAGCCCGAAAACAGGACGCCCGTCCGGTTTTCGGACGGGCGGTGTCATTCAGGCATATAGCGGGGCTATTGCGGCGGGATGGTCAGCGTTGCGCCAACAGGAAGCCGGCGCGGCTCATAACCCTTGTTGGCGCCCGAAATGACCTTCCATTTGGCACCGTCGCCATAGGCCTTCTTGGCCAGATCCCAATAAGTGTCGCCGGCAACGATGACATGGCTGGCTTCGGCCGGTGCGGCCTCCGCTGGCTTTGCCGGCTCGGCGGCGGGAGCCGGTGCCGCCGGGGCGGGGGCTGCTTCAGCCGGTTTTGCCGCCTCTGCCGGTGGCGCCGGCGGGGGTGGCGCTCCCTCTGTCGATATGGCCGGGGGCGTGTTGGCGATGTCGCCCGAGTTGGCCGGCAATTCGGGCATTGCCGGCGCCGCATCGGCAGGCTTGGCGGCTTCAGCCGGTGCGGGCGCCGGCGTGGCCGGCGCTGCTTCGGCTGGCTTGGCCGGATCGGTTGCCGGGGCCGCAGGCGCCGCGGCGACGGTCGCGGCTATTTCGGTGATGCGGCCGTCGAGCTTCGGCGTGTAGGGACGATGGGCGCCGAGATAGTCGGCGACCACCTGTTCGAGGCCGGGGCCGTAATCGTAGGCATTCTTGGCCTTGTCGGCGAAGATCTTGTAGCCGTCGCCGCCCTGGCGGACATAGTTGTTGGTTGCGACCAGATAGTCCTTGTCCGGCTTGATCGGTGTCCAGGCGCCGCCTTCCATGACTTCCACCGACTTGACGCGGCCGGCATTGGGCGCGACGGATTTGTCGAAGGAATATTTCAGGCCGGCGATCTGGGGGAAGCGCCCGGCGCCGTCCTCGACCTGGCTGAGGCCGCCCTCGAGGCCGGCCACCAGATCCTTGCCCGAAATCTGGAAGGTCGCCAGCGTGTTCTGGAACGGCAGCACGGTCAGCACTTCGCCCATGGTGACGGTGCCCTTGTCGATCGAGGCGCGCAGGCCGCCGCCATTGGAGATGACGATCTCGACGCCCTGTCCCTTGACGCGGTCGAGGATGGCGTCGGAGACGAGATTGCCCATCGCGCATTCGCGGGTGCGGCAGCTCTCGCGACTGCCGTCGATGACGTCGGTGGTTTCCGCCACTTCCTTGTTCTTCAACGCCTCGATCGGCGCCCCAAGCTCCTTGATGCGGGCGAGCACGGCCGGGTCGGGGGTGATCGACTTGTCGAGATAGACCGGGTCGCCGCTGGCCGATTTGACGACGCCGTTGTCGTCGAACACCACCTTGAACTCGCCGAGATATTTCGAGTAGGACGCCGCCTGCACCACCGGCACCTTGTAGCCGTCCGGATTGTCGACCATCGTCGGGTAGGGGCCTTCCGCCTTGGGGTCGGTGTTCGACAGCAGCGAATGGCTGTGGCCGCCGACGACGACATCGATGCCCGGGATCTTGGCAATGACGTCACGCTCGCGCCTGTAGCCGATATGGGTCACGGCGATGATCTTGTTGACGCCTTCGCCCTTGAGCTTCTCGACTTCGGCGGTGATCGACTTGACGTCATCCTCTATTGCGACGTTGGGTCCGGGGGAAGCGAGGTCCGGCGTGTCGTTGGTGATCGCGCCGATGATGCCGATCTTCTGGCCGCCGACTTCGACGACAACAGATGGCTTGACTCGGTCGCCGAGCTTGGATTGCGCGTTGGCCTTCACATTGGCGCCGAGCACCGGGAACTTGATCATGTCGAGGAACGGCGCCAGGGCCGCCTCGCCGTCGTCGAATTCATGGTTGCCAAGGGCCATGGCATCGAACTTCATGTCGTTGAGGAATTCGCCTTCGACCTTGCCCTTGTAGGTCGTGTAGAACAGCGAGCCCTGGAAATTGTCGCCTGCGCTGAGCAGCAGCACGTTCTGGCCTTGCAGCTTCTTGCGCTCCTGGGCGATCGCGGTGATCAGCCGGCCCGCGCCACCGATGCACTCGCCCTTGGTTTCCTCGTCCGCCGAGCAGGTCGATTCATATTTGTTGTTGCCTTCGATGCGGCTGTGCCAGTCGTTGATATGCAGGATGTTCAGCGTGTAGTCGGCAAAGGATGCGCCGGCCGACAGACCGAGGGCTGAGGCTGACAGGGCTGCAATGGCGGCAAGCTTCTTCATCTTCGTCTCCCGGAAAGCCGATCAGAGGCCATTAGCGCTCTTGCTTGACTGGAACATAACAGCCGGCGCTTCGGCCATGTTCCCATCGCGTTCCCGATGACGCAAGCGGAATCCGGGACCCCTTTGCCGGCATAAAAAAGGACGGCGGCCAACCGGCCGCCGTCCTTGGAAAACGAATGGTCGCGGGTTCAGACGCGCCTTGTCAGCACGAAATTCTGACCGCTGGAGCTGGTGCAGTTGAGCTGGCTTGTCGACACCATCAGGCAGTTGAAGCTGACCGCGGTCTGGCGGATCAGCGAGGTGCCGTTGATCTGCACCGATGTGGCGCCTGTCATCGTGTAGCTGCCGTCGGCAAGCTTCTGGCCGGTGTCGGTGGCGACCGTCGTGAAGGTGCCGCCGGCGAAGGTCGACAGGCCGGTGCCCTTGGCGTCGATCCACGAGCCCTCGACGCCTTTCGGCGCCGCTGCCATCGGCGGTTCATCAGGGCCGCTGGTCGCACAGGCGGCGAGCATCGTCGCAATGGCGCCCGCCACGCTCATCGAAAGAATTTTGCGCGCAATGATCATGTGAAAATCCTCTCCTCTCGCATCGGCCCGAAAATCGGAATCGATTTTCGACAAGCACGAGGCGTGCATCCAAGTTTCCAGAGCGACATGCGTCCAGATGAATGCGTGTCGTTGTGGTCCGCATCCCTTCAATCGCCCGATTTCCGGGCGATTGCAAGGCGGTGAGGCAGGTAGGCGGTGCTGCTATCGCACAAGGATGTTGCGGAACTGCCACGGGTCGTTCCGGTCGAGGTCTTCCGGGAACAGGCCGGGGCGGTTATCGAGCGGCGTCCAGTCGGTGTAGTAGCCTTTGACCGGTCCGAGATACTGGGACTGCACTTCCAGGCACCGCCTGTAGTCCATCTCGTCGGCTTCGACGATGCCGGCCTCGGGGTTTTCCAGCGCCCAGACCATGCCCGAGAGCACCGCCGAGGTGACCTGCATGCCGGTGGCGTTCTGGTAGGGCGCCAGCTTGCGCGCCTCGGCGAGCGACAGTTGCGAGCCGTACCAGTAGGCATTCTTGTCGTGGCCGTAGAGCAGCACGCCGAGTTCGTCGACGCCGTCGATCAACTCGTTCTCGTCGAGCACATGATGCACCGGCTGAGGCTTGCCGGCGGCGCCGAACATCTCGTCGAGCGACAGCATCGCGTCGTTGCAGGGATGATAGGCATAGTGGCAGGTCGGGCGGTACTGGACCTTGCCCTTCTTCGAACGCACGGTGAAGAAATCGGCGATCGAGATCGCCTCATTATGCGTCACCAGCAGGCCGTATTGCGCGCCGGGAGTCGGACACCACGAGCGCACGCGCGTGTTGGCGCCCGGCTGCTCCAGATAGATGGCTGCCTTCGAGCCGTGCTTGTGCTTCTTGGCGTTCTTCGGCATCCATGTCTCGTGTGTGCCCCAGCCAAGTTCCGCGGGCTGCAGGCCCTCGGAGATGAAGCCTTCGACCGACCAGGTGTTCCAGAACACATCCATCGGTTTCGGCTTCTTGGCGCGCTGGGTGTCGCGTTCGGCGATGTGGATGCCCTTGACGCCGGCCTTCTTCATCAGCTTGGCCCAGCCCTCGCGGTCGTCCTGCGCGGGCTCCGAGAACTCCAGGCCAAGATCGGTGGCGAGATTGACCAACGCCTGCTTGACGAACCACGAGACCATGCCTGGATTGGCGCCGCAGGTGGAGACCGCCGTGGCGCCGCCGGGCTTGTCGTGCTTTTCCTTGAGCAGCGACTCGCGCAACGCGTAATTGGTGCGGCTGGCGTTGTCCGCCTTGGCGTCGAAATAGAAGCCGAGCCACGGCTCGACGACGGTGTCGATGTAGAGCACACCGAGCTTGCGGCAGAGCCGCATCAGATCCACCGAGCCGGTATCGACCGACAGGTTGATGCAAAAGCCCTGGCCGCCGCCATTGGTCAGAAGCGGGGTCAAGAGCTTCTTGTAGTTCTTCTCGGTCACCGCTTCCTGGACGAAGGCGATGCCGCGCTCGTCGAGCAGCTTGCGGTCGGTGTCGCGCGGGTCGATGACCGTCATGCGCGACTTGTCGAACTGGAAATGGCGTTCGATCAGTGGCAGCGTTCCCCGGCCGATCGAGCCGAAGCCGATCATCACGACAGGGCCGCTGATCTCACCGTAAACGGGCCAGTTTTCATTCGCCATTTTATCGAGCACTCCTTCAAAACCCAGGAAACTGGGAAAACATGCGCAAGCCGGGGATTTTTGCCCGGCGGCCATGCGCTACATCACAGATCATTGTCACAAACCAGCGAAAAGCGCCAACCAGCGGCTAGCTGCGTTGGCTACGTGGTTAAGGCTGAAACCGTGGATGAATGGCTCTACCCGAACCAAAGTTAGCTCATTTGCCAAGCGCAAGCGACGTGCCCCGTCCGTTCAACGGATTTTTGCCCTCGGCGCAGCTGTGGACGCCCGAACCACCAACTCCACGGGCAGAACGACTTGGCGGGGCGGTTGGTTGTCAAGAACCATGCGGGCGGCGAGCCTGCCTTTTCCGATCACGTCTTGCGCGACAGTCGTCAGCGGAGGTGTGGTGCGCGCGGATTCAGCAGTGCCATCGAAGCCAATGACCGACACGTGGCCCGGCACCTCTATGCCGCGACAAACCGCCTCGTCGAGTATTGTGATCGCCTGCCAATCCGACATGGTCAGGATCGCGGTTGCTTCAGGCACATTGTCGAACACCACCGCTCCAGCAGATGGATCGCCGGGCGTCGTCTCGATAATCGGGACATCGTCGATCGATAGGTTCGCCTCCGCCAAGCCCTGTTTGAAGCCGTCGAGCCTCTCGTTGTCGAGCGAGAAGCCGGCTAGAAGCGGGCGCTTTGCCTGTCCGGGCATGTGCACGATCGGAGGGCCTGGAGTTCTCCGTATAGACAGGATGGCAAAATGTCGGTGTCCCAGCCCAGTCAGATGCCGGACGGCAGCGACCGCGCCCCTCCTGCCGTCGATCTTTATCGAATTGATGTCGGGACCTGCGTCGCTTTCGAGAATGACGAAGGGCAGGCGCCGCCGTTGTGCCGATGTTATGAGACCGATGTCCCCGCTGTGACCAAGGATGAAGCCGTCAACGAGGGCCTCGCGGATGCTGGCGAAGCGGGTATTATCGGTGCCGTTTACAAGGCTGAGCGTCGTTCCGGCCTCGTCGCAGGCGAGCGAAACGCCCAGCACCAGCTCGCGGCCATAGGGACTTCTCATCACCTCGGCGATGGCGTAGGCGCCAGGTGGCATGAACCCGATGGCATTGAACTTGCCATCCCGCAGCAATCGACCCTTTGGATCGGGGCCGCCAAATCCAAGCGCTCGCGCAGCCGCTTCGACACGTTGGCGCAACTCAGGCCTGACCAGTTCCGGCCGGTTGAAGACGTTGGAAACAGTGCCCCGGGAGACACCGGCAGCCTTGCCCACGTCGGCTAGCGTTGGCATTGCGATTCACCCATTTCCCTTCAGTTAGACCATTTTTTGGAGCGCTCCAAGAATTTTGTTGACTCGAAAGTGGAAAGGGCGGATCGTATCACTTGGAGCGCTCCAAGTAAGCGTATCTGGCATTTTCGCGACTGAAACATCGAAGATCGTCAAATGGCTTGGTCGCAACGGCCACGCCCAGGGAGGGTGTTATGGCAGAAAACAATGTTTTTCCCGCCTCGCTTGTCGGTAAGACTTTCGACTGCGTTTTCGGCCCGTTCGTACCCCGGCTGACGTTTTTCTCGCCGGACGAACTACATGTGCAGGCGTCGATCGGAGCCACCAAAATTGACGAGGTGGTCAAGATCGACATGACCAGCGTACGCCCGAACCTCGTGCTCATGAGCTGGACGGAGCAGAGCGGCAACTTCATCGTGCAGTTGCAGGATCATGAGAAAGGGATCGTCCACAACTATGCGCGGCTGGCCGACGGGCAGCTCTTCTGTGCCCAAGGCGCCATTCAAGCCGTGTCGCCTGCGTGACGCTCCCGCGTCGGGGCCGGCAAAGTGCGGCATCGACCGGCATACTGCTGTTTCCTAGGTGAAGTACTTCGGATTACGATCTGCTGAATTGCCGTCATCGATTTCCCTAGTGAAGGAGGAAAGTGCGATGGAACTCGCTTACGACAGTCATCTGCTTGCCCGAATTCTGCTGAGCGTCGCGACCGTGGGTTACGGTGTGGTGACGATCAAAGCCGACCTCAACGCCACCCACGCCACCAATCCGCTGTGGACTCCGCACGCCCGGTTTCACGTCGTTTGGCAGGTGCTGAGCTATACCGGAGTCGCGCTGATTGCGCTGGGGCTTATCTGGATTGGAGGCCCACTCCAAGCCGAGCGGCTCTATCTCGCCGGGGGATTGGGCGTGGCCATGTATGGAGCGTTCTTCGTGGCCATGCTCTCACGACCGATCTATGGCGGCGTGCTCTACGACGAGAACGGCTACCTGCCATTCCGACCGCCGTTCGGACCGGCGGGTTGGCGGTGGGATGTCAACGTCACCGTCTTTACCGCGATGTCCGCGATCCTGCTGCTGGGCTTGGCCGCGATTTAGGACAGCGCCAGCCCCCCGAGCCGGTCGACCAGCCGATCGCGGTCTGCGGTCAGGCCCTTGTAATCGAGCTGGGCGAGATCGAGAGCTTCGAGCTGGGCGGCGAAAGACGCCGCGAGCTTCGCCCGATCAGGGTGCCTGGCCAGCACGGCGAGCGGGTCGAGATGGATGCGGATGGTGAACAGGATATCGCGTGAAACAGGCAGTTTGCGCAGGGTCTGCCGCTCGACGCGGATGAACGCATGGGCGTCGATGTCGCCATCGGGAAAGCGCGACGGCCGGTTGGTGGCGCGGTCGATGCGCTGCAGGTCGGAGAGCGGATGGTAGAGCGCGTTGTCGGACTGGATCGACCAGTTGTAGCGCTCGACCGCCTGCCCCTGGAGGCCATCGAACATCCGGTTGATGAGTTCCGCCGGACGCGTGCCCGGACCGAAACCCGGCACCGGCGCGTGGATGTCCTGCAGCGGCTTGCCGAATTTTTCCAGGAGCGACCAGGACGAGGGAAAGCAGAGCGAGCCGGCAACCAGCCGCCAGCCGCTGTCGCCACGGCGCATCAGGATGAGGTCTTCCTGGACGAGCAGTGAGGCCCTGGCCAGCGGCGCCTCGGCGAGGGCCGCAGGCAGACGGCTCGCCGCGCCCACCACCTCGATGCCTGATCCGCCGAGCCGATGGGTTTCGGGGAACCTCTCCAGGAGATGCGCAGCGAGCAAGTCGAGCACTTCCTGCTGGGCATCGCGCGTGCCGTCCTCCTCGACGAAAACGCGCTCTGGGATTTCGGCATAGAGCCGGTGCTTTTCGGCGAGATACGGCAGCAGATGGCCGTCGATCTCGATCCAGTCCGCCGGATCGAGCGGCTTCAGCCCGATACTGAACAGTTTCGACGAGCCGTCATAGGGCGTGTGGGTGGGGAGCGTATGCTCTGGGGGGGTGTGAGTGGGCACAGTCGTCCTGTTTCAGGTCAGTCTTGCGGGGATCAGTCCGCGCAGCGAATTGCCGACGAACAGGGACTTGGCGGATTTCAGATCGTCCAAGCTGTAGATCGCTTCGCGGGCGCGGCCTTCATCCAGAAGCTGCGCGCGCAATACACCAGGCAGCAGGCCGCAGTCGAGCCGGGGCGTGGCCAGCACGCCGTCGCCGAGATCGGCAAAGACATTGGTGATCGTGCCTTCACAGATCTCGCCGCGCTGGTTGGCCATAAGCACCTCGTCGGCCTGGGTGATGAGGTGTTCGGCGCGGGCACGCGTGTAGAGCTGTCGCCGGCTGGTCTTGTGGCGCAGCAGCGTGTCGTGCGAATCGAGCTTCGTCCGCGCCAGCCGCAGCATCCAGACCTTGTCGGCGGCGAGCGGTTCATAAGGTTGCGCCGAGGCCGTCACCTCACCATCGTGCGACAGGACGAGCCGCGTGCGCATGGCAACGCCGGAACCGCTGACCGCGGTGCTCAGTGCCTCGCCGACCGTGCCTGGATCACAGTGGAAGCCGAGCTCCGCCGCCGAGCCATAGAGGCGCGCAAGATGGCGATCGAAGCGCAGGAAGCCCGGGCCGGGTTCCCAGCGCATGGTCTCGATCAACTGAAAGTCGGCGGTGTTCCCGTCGCGAAGCGCGCTTTCAGCAGACACTCCTGATACTCCTCCTGCGCCGTCGAATCGAAGACGACGCCGCCTCCGACATTGTAGACGGCCTCGCCGCCCGAAAAGAGCGAGATGGTGCGGATCGCCACGGAAAAGCGCATCGGGCCGCCGGGCGCGATCCAGCCTATGGCGCCGCAATAGGCATCGCGGGGCGTGCCTTCCAGGTCGCGCAGGATCTCCATGGCCCGGATCTTAGGCGCGCCGGTGATCGAACCGCAAGGAAACAGCGCCGCGAAGATCTGGCGGATAGAGAGACCCGGCAGCAGTCTGGCCCTGACGTCGCTCACCATCTGGTGCACGGTAGGGTAAGTCTCGATGCGGAACAGCGCCGGCACGTCCAGCGTGCCGACCTCGCTGATCAGCGAGATATCGTTGCGCAGGAGATCGACGATCATCCGGTTTTCGGCCTGGTTCTTTTCGTCATTGCGCAGGAAGATCTTCTGCCGCTCGTCTTCGGCCTTGGTCGCGCCGCGCGGCGCCGTGCCCTTCATCGGATGCGTCTCGATCATGCCCTCGGCGTCGATCTCGAAGAACAGTTCGGGCGAGCGCGACAGCACGATGGGTTCACCGAGCGCGATCAGCGCGCCATATTTCACCGGCTGACGTTCCGTCAATGCATCGAAGGCGGCCAGCGGCTCGCCTGACCATTGCGCATGCACGGGAAAGGTCAAATTGCCCTGGTAGCAATCACCTTGCCGGATGTGCTGGTGCAGCCGCGAGAAGCGTTTTTCATAATCCTCGGGCGACCACGTCGCACGGGCGTCGAAGATCGGGCCGTTGGTCGCCGTGGTGTCGCGCGGCGGCACCGCCTCTTCGACCGGGGCATCGAAAACCCCAAGGCACACGAGTGGGGCGCGGCGTCCGTTCGGCAGCAGGGGAACGAGCTTGGGTTCGAGCAGGTAGCCCGCCTCATACGAGAAATAGCCGGCAAGCCATTTGCCTGCATCATGCGCGGCTTGTGCTGCTTCCAGAGCCGGCCCGAAATCCCCTGCTTCGTGCGCCACGATGACATCGGCCGGCCGGTCGAAAACGAGCTGGCGCGCGCTTTTGTCATTGCGAAAAATTGCGGCGGGCAGGGACATGGGACTCGTGCTGCGGTCTATGAAGCATCAACCGCTCTATATGGGGTGCCGCCCGCGCGCAATCGAGGGAACGGCACGCTGCCTCTTAAAGCCGACGTTTGGGCCAACTCAGGAACCAAGAGAAAACGGCGGCGCCGATATGGCGCCGCCGCTTGCAATCTTCAGGTCTCGCCTGGCGATCAGCTGTTGCTGGAGGTTCCGGCTGTTGGAAACTGCTTGGCGAATTCCTTCTCGTTGCCGGCTGCGATCAGCTTGGCCTGCTCGATCCAGCGTTCGCGCGCGATGCGGCCGTCGAAATTCATGACGTCCTCGATCCGTTTGATATCGGCCGCGGTCCAGGACGCGATCTGCGCGAAGCTGGTGACGCCTTGCGCCTTGAGCAGCTTCTCGTTGACCGGACCGATACCGATCAGCCGGCGCAGATTGTCGGGCTTTCCGGATGCTGGGCCGGCTGCTGGCTTGGCTGTTGCAGACTTGGTTGTTGCAGACTTGGCTGTTGCAGGTTTGCTCGTTGCAGGTTTGCTCGTCGCGGATTTGGCTGGAGCCGAGGTTTTGGTGGCGGCGGGTTTCGCCGCCGGCTTGGCAGGGACCGCCTTGCCAGGGACCGCTTTCGCAGCGGCCGGTTTGGCCGGCGCCGGCTTTGTGGCGGCGGATTTGGCTGTCGCGGGGGTCGACATCAGGGCCGCCGGCGCCTGGCTTGCCGGCTTTGCCGCGCTGCTTCCGGCGGCAGGTGCGGCCGACGCTTCACGCAGCCGGCGCTCGAGGTCGGCGCGGGTCTTGCCGCATGCATCGAGTTCGCCGGTCAGGCGGTCGCCGTCGGTGCGCAGCCTGTCGCGTTCGCTGCGTGTGCGGTCTAGGTCGCCGCGCAAGCTGTCGAGTTCACCGCGCAGGCGCCCCCAAAGGAACCAGCCGACCAACACGCCTATCAGGAACGCCAGGACCACGTAGAAAAAAGTGCCCATTGTCTCTCTCCAGTCAGATCCGTCTGCCGTGGGTCATGACCTTCGGCGAAGGACTACTCTTGGTGGTTCCGCGGTAAGCAGAACAGCCGGCTTCGGTTCGAGCTGCGGCGATCGGCTTTGCTTGCCCATGGCCAACGGCCGTTGTCGCGTTCGCCTGAGCGACACGGCCGGCTGAGATTTCTCCTCGCCGATCCGCATGCGCTCCGGCTGAGCTTGGAGCGAAGGCTATCATAGAGCTTGTGGAAAGCTATCGGAAAACTTCGGTGGAGAGTACTTCAAGAACAGATATTTAGGGTGATAGTAGAGCTGTCCCAACATGCATTCCGGCTAAACTGTTAGAGCGATGCCTGAGGGACGCGTTTCAAGCGTCGAGCGCTTCCAGCTCGTCGATCAGGCCGCTGACGACGCCAAGTCCGATCTGCCAGAAGGCGGGATCGGTGGCGTCGAGCCCGAAGGGCGCCAGAAGCTCGGAATGATGTTTGGTGCCGCCGGCGCGCAGCATTTCGAAATACTTGTCCTGAAAGCCGCGTTCGGCGTTCTGATAGACCGCGTAGAGCGAGTTCACCAGACAGTCGCCGAAAGCATAGGCATAGACATAAAAGGGCGAATGGATGAAGTGCGGGATGTAGGTCCAGAACACCTCGTAGCCTTCGCGCAGCTTGATCGCGGGACCCAGACTTTCGGCCTGCACTTCGAGCCAGAACTGGCCGAGCCTGTCGGAGGTCAGTTCGCCGTTCTTGCGTTCGGCATGCACCTTGCGCTCGAATTCATAGAAGGCAATCTGGCGCACGACCGTGTTGATCATGTCCTCGACCTTCTGGGCGAGCATGGCCTTGCGCTCGCGCCGGTCGGTGGTCTGGTCGAGCAGCGAGCGGAAGGTCAGCATCTCGCCGAAGACCGATGCCGTCTCGGCCAGCGTCAGCGGCGTCGAGGCCATCAGTGCGCCCTGGCCGCCGGCCAGCACCTGATGCACCCCATGGCCAAGCTCGTGTGCCAGCGTCATCACATCGCGCGGCTTGCCCATGTAGTTGAGCAGGACATAGGGATGCGCCGACGGTACGGTCGGATGCGCGAAGGCGCCAGGCGACTTGCCGGGCCGCACCGGCGCGTCGATCCAGTTGCGGTCGAAGAAGGTTCGCGCGATCTCGGCCATGTCGGGCGAAAAGCGCTGATAGGCGGACAGCACGGTGTTCCTGGCCTCGTCCCAGCCGATGATCGCCTGGGGCGTATCCGGCAACGGCGCGTTGCGGTCCCAGTGGTTCATCACCTCCATGCCGAGCCAGCGTGCCTTCATCGCGTAATAGCGGTGCGACAGGCGCGGATAGGCATCGCGAACGGCGGAAGCCAGGGCGTCCACCACGCTGCGCTCGACGCGGTTGGCGAGATGGCGTGAATCGGCGATGTCCTCGAAGCCGCGCCAGCGGTCGGATATCTCCTTGTCCTTGGCCAGCGTGTTGGTGATCAGCGTGAAGGTGCGCAAATTTTTGCGGAAGGTCGTGGCCAGCGCCTCGGACGCCCGGCGGCGCACCTCGCCGTCGGCGTCCTGCAAACGGTTCAGCGCCGGCTCCAGCGTCAGTTCCTCGCCGTCGATGTCGAAGCGAAGGTCGGTCATCGTCTCGTCGAACAGGCGGTTCCAGGCGCCGCGCCCGGTGATCGACTTTTCGTGGAAGAGCTGCTCGACGCGGTCCTCAAGCTGGTAGGGCTTGTCCTTGCGCAGATCGAGCACCCACGGCCGGTAGTGACCAAATGCGGGATCGCCGGCGAGCGCGCCTTCGATCGACGCATCGTCGATCAGGTTGAGTTCGAGCGCGAAGAACAGAAGGTGCGCGCTGGCGTCGGTCATCTTCTCCTGGACGTCACCATAGAGCTTGGCGCGCTGGGGATCAGCGGTGTTTCCGGCATAAACCAGACCCGCATAGGAGACGATGCGGCCGATCAGTTCCTCCAGCGCTTCGTAGGCGACAAGCGCCTCGCCCAGCCTGCCGGCGCTGCCGCGCTCGGCCTCGGCGGCCAGCGTGCCCTTCCAGCGGCTTTCGAAGCTGACCGCGTCAGTGGCGGCCTTGGCGATGTCGCGCTTCAGTTCTGGCGCGTCCATGCCGGCATAGAGGTCGGCAAGGTTCCATTCAGGCAGGTCGCCCAACTCGGCCGCGCCCTGACCGGACGCCGGCGCCGCCAGCCGCCGTGCGGAACCCATGTGCCCAGAATCCTTATGCATTGCCGACACCTTCCGTGGCCAAGGTTCAAGGAGAAACGAGAAGCCGGTCAAATCCTAAGGAATTCATTCACCGGGTTTTTTGAAACCTTATTTAGAACCCTGTGCCAAGATGGTCCACAGGGCAGGATTCTTCGGGCGGGCATAGTCGTATCAGTCATGACAGGTTCCATACTCATAGTCGATGACGATCCGGTGCAACGCCGGCTGCTCGAAGCGGCGGTGACGCGGTTCGGCTACAGCGCAATCGTCGTCGACGGCGGCGCGGCCGCTCTCGATATCCTCGATGGACCCGGCGCCCGCGAGGTGTCGGTGGTCATCCTCGATCTGGTCATGCCCGGTCTCGACGGTATCGGCGTGCTGAAGGCGATGCGCGAGCGCGACATCAACGTGCCGGCCATCGTGCAGACCGCGCAGGGCGGCATCGAGACCGTGGTTTCGGCGATGCGTCATGGCGCCTTCGATTTCGTCGTCAAGCCGGCGTCTCCCGACAGGCTGCAGGCGTCGATCGGCAATGCGCTCAAGGTCGAGGCCGTCGAGGGCGAGGTCAAGCGCACGTCGCGCCGGCGCGGCGGCCTCCTGACCTTCAAGGACATGATCACGCACAGCCCGGCCATGGACAGGGTGATCCGCCTTGGCCAGAAAGCGGCGGCATCCAACATCCCGATCCTGATCGAGGGCGAGTCCGGCGTCGGCAAGGAACTGGTGGCGCGCGCCATCCAGGGCAGTGGCGACCGCCGCTCGAAACCCTTCGTCACCGTCAATTGCGGCGCTATCCCCGACAATCTGGTCGAATCGATCCTGTTCGGCCATGAGAAGGGCTCGTTCACCGGCGCCACCGACAAGCACACGGGCAAGTTCGTCGAAGCGCATTCGGGCACACTGTTCCTCGACGAGATCGGCGACCTGCCGCTCGACGTGCAGGTCAAGCTGTTGCGCGCGGCCCAGGACGGCGAGGTAGACCCGGTCGGCGGACGCTCGACCGTCAGGGTCGACATCAGGCTGATTTCGGCGACGCACCGCAACCTCCTGCAGCAGGTCAAGGACGGCAAGTTCCGCGAGGATCTGTTCTATCGGCTGAACGTCTATCCGATCTTCGTGCCGCCGCTGCGCGACCGCCGCGACGACATCCCCTATCTGGTCACCCATTTCATGGAGAAGGTGGCGCCGGCCGACCCGCACCGTCGCTTGCAGGGTATTTCGGCGGCAGCGCTCGCTGTGCTGCAAGCCTATGACTGGCCTGGAAACATCCGGCAGCTCGAAAATGCCGTCTTCCGGGCCTCGGTGCTTTGCGAAGGCGATGTGCTTTCCGCCGAGGACTTCCCGCAGATACGGGCGCAAGTGGAAGGCACCGTCAACCTGGATATGGACGGCGATGCGCCGGCGCCCTCCCAGTCTTTGCAGGAGCGCGATGACGAAGCCTTGCCCGGCGAGGGCGGCCCAGCAATCGCGTTCGATCCGCCGGCAAGGCTGCAGCCTCGCTTCGGCACGTTGCGGGCGCTCGACGAGCGCGGCAATGTGCGGGCACTGGCCGATGTCGAACTCGAGATGATCAAGCTTGCCATCGATCACTACAACGGACAGATGAGCGAAGTCGCCCGCCGGCTCGGCATCGGCCGCTCGACGCTCTATCGCAAGCTCAAGGAACACGGCATCGATCCGGAGACAGGCCGCGTCGACCGACTCGCCTCCTAAGCACGAGGCCAGACTGAGCTTCGGCCCGGAATCCGGCCTTGCCATAAGGCCGGCGCCAGCTTGCAATGCCACAACAGCCCCTGTATCGCCGTTTCAGCGGCATTGTGGCTGTGTCATGGACAGCTCTGTTCACGCATTAAGGCTAACGGTAACAGATCGTGTTCGGGCCGAAGGCGGAAATCTGATCTAAACCAGCGGTTTACCAAGAAACCTTGTGAACAATTTTTGACGGGATATCGCCACGGTGTTACCGCATTTCGGCTTCAATAAGCGATGATTAACCATTAGGATCGATATTCGGGTGTGCTAATGCCACATCCGTTTGGACAAATCCGGGGACAAACGGCAGCCTGCAAGGCCTTTTGATTTGAACAGAATCGAACGACACACAAACAGGCGGCACCATCATTTGAGCGTCTGGCCGAAGTGGCTGGCAGTGTTGGTTGTCGCTTTTGGTTTTGTTGCCGCGGCTGCGAGCGGAGCCAGCGCCGAAACACGGTCGCTGAAGCTTTATCATCTCCACACCCATGAGAAGGCCGAGATCGTCTACAAGCGCAACGGCCGCTACGTTCCCGAGGGTCTCAGGAAGATCAACATCATTTTGCGCGACTGGCGTCGCAACGAGCCGACCAAGATGGATCCGCGCCTGCTGGATCTGGTCTGGGAAGCGTATCGGGAAGCCGGCGCCACGGACTACATCCAGGTCATCTGCGGCTATCGCTCGCCGTCGACGAACTCGATGCTGCGCGGCCGCAGCAGGGGCGTCGCCGAGAAGAGCCAGCATATGCTCGGCAAGGCGATGGATTTCTACATCCCCGGCGTGCCGCTGAAGAAGCTGCGCAACATCGGTCTCAAGATGCAGGGCGGCGGCGTCGGCTACTATCCGTCATCTGGTTCGCCGTTCGTCCACATGGATGTCGGCAATGTGCGCCATTGGCCCGGTATCAGCCGGCAGGAACTGGTCAGCCTGTTCCCCAACGGCAAGACGCTGCATGTGCCGAGCGACGGCAGGCCGCTGCCCGGCTTTGAGCAGGCGCTCGCCTCCTATAAGGCGCGCAAGGGTTCAGGCTCGCCGGCCATCGAGATGGCCAGTGCTGGCGGCAGCGGCAAGAAATCAGGTGGCTTCCTGTCGGCTTTCTTCGGTGGCGGCGGCGACGACGAGGCCGACGACAGCGCCGATGTCCAGACCGCTTCGGCCGCCCCTCCGCCCAAAGCGAGAAACCTGAAGCCGGCAGCGGCAGCCAAGACCAGCAACCTCCCGGGCATTGCCATCGTGGCGCCGGAGAATGCGCGGCGCGCCGAGATTCCGCAGGTGGCCGAGCAGCAGGCTCCGGAGCCGGAAGAGGACACGCCGGAGACGATCATCGCGGCATTGCCGGCCCGAAGCGTTCCGCTGCCGGATTTCGCACCGCGGCCAAAAGCCGATGTCGGCGCTCAGCAGCCTGAGAATGTTCCTTTTGCGATGGCGGAGGCGACAGCCACCACCGAGCAGGCCGTGGCGACCGCGCATGCGCCGGCGAGCGTTCCTTTCGGCTTGGCCGATGCAAGGGCTTCGGCTAATCCGGCCCAGGTCGCGGTCAACAACATACCGTTGCCGACATGGCGTCCCGACAATTCGCTGCCGGCCGCTCTGGCTGCGCCACCCAGCAAGGATGTGCTGATGGCGCTGGCCGAGACGGCTGATCAAAGCAAGACCGCGACCGATGCGTTCTCGGTGCTGCCGACGGCGCGGCCCGAGATGGCCAGGCCGGATGCGGTCAAGGCCGTGCTCGACGAGGCCAATGCCCAGGTCGGTGCGGCCGATTACCAGCTTGCTTCCTTGTCCGGATCCGAGCCGCGTTCGGCGTTCAACGATCCAGGCACCAACGCCGCATCGCCGCGCGATGCTGTCGTTGCCCGCCCAGTCGGTTCCGATCCGGCCGCCGCGATCGGCGCCGGCGTCAAGACGACCCGCAAGGAATCGAGAGCCACTGCCCGCGACCTGAAGCCAGGCCCCAAGGCCATGGTGGTTGCAGCCGCACCGCAGGCCGCCCGCTGGGCATTGACCAGCGGCGAGCATATCGCCACCGTTTCAAGCGCGACGACGGCGCCGGGCTACGCCTACAGCATCGTGCACACGCCGCCGAGCGAGGTCTACACGGCCGGCTTCCAGCCGAGCAGCCAGGTGGCCGATGCCAACCGCTTCACCGGCAACGCCGTCAAGTTCATGTCGGTGGCCCGCTTCCAAACCAAGTGACGGCAAATCAATCGACAAAGCCGCGCCGGGCAACCAGCGCGGCTTTTTGCTGTTCAGCGAACCGGCCAGCCTGCACGGTCACGCGCGGCTGAACTTCTCGTGAAGCCGGAACGGTCGGCCTATTCCCCGGGTTAACATAGGTTCGTTCAAACCCGGGGAGATCCATGAAGAACATCCTATTGGCATCGGTCATCGCATTGGCAACCGCTTCGGCGGCCATCGCCCCTACGCAGGCCGAGACCGTTGTCGTCAAGACTCATGACCATATGCACATGAAGAAGCACTGCCGGACCAAGGTGGTCACAAGCTGGAAGCATCACCACAGGGTGGTTGAAAAGGTCCGGGTCTGCAGCTGATCAGCTTCGGAGCCGATTTGGCAAACCTGGTCGACGCGAGTCGGCCGGGTTTTTTCATGCCGTGGCCGAGGCCTTATTTCGCAAGCTTGCTCGCCGCGCGCGCCAGGGCTTCGATCTCGTCCCACTTGCCGGCCTGGACGAGGTCATCGGGCGCCACCCAGGAGCCGCCGACGCAGACCACGTTGGGCAGGCTGAGATAGTCGGCCGCGTTCTTGGCCGAGATGCCGCCGGTCGGGCAGAATTTCACATCGGCGAGCGGCGAGGCGAAGGCTTTCAGCGAAGCGATGCCGCCCGACTGCTCGGCCGGGAAGAATTTCAGGAAGCGCAAGCCGGCTTCCCGTGCAGCCATGATCTCGCCGGGCGTGATGGCGCCGGGCAGCAACGGAACATCGCTGCCGGCGGCTGCCGACAGAAGCTCGCGGGTGATGCCGGGGCTGACGATGAAGCGCGAGCCCGCGGCAGCCGCCTCTTCGAACTGCCTGGCATCGAGAATGGTGCCGGCGCCGACGATGGCGTCCTCGACTTCACCAGCGACCCGCCGGATCGCTTCCAGCGCATCGGCGGTCCTCAGCGTGATCTCGATTGCCGGCAGGCCGCCGCGCGCCAGCGCGCGCGCCAGCGGCACGGCATTGGCGATATCAGAGATCTTCAGCACCGGGATGACCGGCTGGCCGTTGAGGAGCGACAGGAGTTTTTCGGTCTTGCTGGGCATGTGTCTCTCCGTGGCGTGGACAATTCAACCGATTAGCAGAAGGCCGTTTTCCTGTCCACGAAACCGGCCGTGTCGCGATGTCACGTGTCGCCCATGCTCGCCAAGCTTAGCGCGGCCGCCAGCTCGGCGGTGTCGGCAGTTTTGTGCCGGCAGTTTTGTCAGGATAGGAATTTTTTCTTGGCTCCCTGATCTCAGCTATGGTACAATTTCGCCCATGGTGCAGATTTGTGCCCGTGACCTCCGAACAGGATGCCTGCTTTGCCTTGAATAGGCTTTCGTGAGCGTCTAGTGGCTTCGGCAATGACATCACTTCCACCCTTCCGCGTCGCAGCGCTCTACCGGTTTGCCCGGCTCGACGCTTTCGAAGAACTGCGCGCGCCGCTCGCCGCCTTCTGCTGCGGGCGCGGCATCAAGGGCACGCTGCTGCTGGCGCATGAAGGCATCAACGGCACCGTCGCCGGCAGCGAGACCGCAATTGCCGAACTGATCTTGTATCTCGAAGCCATCGAAGGGCTGGCGGGCCTCGAGGTCAAGTACAGCGCAGCCGCGGAGATGCCGTTCCACCGCATGAAAGTGCGGCTGAAGCGCGAGATCGTCACCATGGGTGTCGATGACATCGATCCTTCGAAAAGTGCCGGCACCTATGTCGCGCCGGCCGACTGGAACGCGCTGATTTCGCAGCCCGACACTGTCATCATCGACACGCGCAACGCCTATGAGGTGTCGATCGGCACATTCAGGGGTGCGATCGACCCGGCCACCGCAAGCTTCCGCGAGTTCCCGGCCTGGGTGGAGGCGCACCGGGGGGAACTCGAAGGCCGCAAGGTGGCGATGTTCTGCACCGGCGGCATACGCTGCGAAAAGGCAACCGCCTATGTCAAATCGCTCGGCTTCGAGGATGTCTTCCATCTCAAGGGCGGCATCCTCAAATACCTCGAAGAGGTCCCGGCCGAACAGAGCCTCTGGCAAGGCGAATGCTTCGTCTTCGACGAGCGCGTTTCGGTGTCGCACGGCCTCGCCGAGGGCGAAGCGGAACTGTGCCGCGCCTGCCGGCACCCGCTGACACCGGGCGACCTGACGTCGCCCAAATTCGCCGCCGGTATTTCCTGCCCGCATTGTTTCGAGGCGCGTTCGAACGAGGACCGCCAGCGTTATGCCGAGCGCCAGCGCCAGGTCGAGCTTGCGCAGGCGCGGGGCAGGGGTCCGCATATCGGCTCCTGATCCGGGCATCAAGCTGCTGCAAAGCGGCCGCCTGTCATTGCAATGTCAAGTTTCGGGACCTACGTCTTCGACGTTCGAAACCTGCCCGTTCGGCCGGGCAAATCCTGGAGGCACTGAATGTTCGATCCCAAGAAGCTTCTCGACGATCTGCTCGGCTCGCAAATCCCCGGCACCAGCGGCACCGTTCGCGACAAGGCGGGGCAGGCCGTGCAGATGGCCAAGGACAATCCGCTGGCCGCCGGCGCACTGGCCGCCGTGCTGCTTGGAACTGGTGCCGGTCGTAACGTGACGGGCGCCGCGGTGAAGCTTGGCGGACTGGCTGCCATCGGCGGCCTCGCCTACAAGGCCTACCAGAACTACAAGGCCGGCAACGCACCCGCCGAAGCACCGGCGGCCGGCGAACCGGAATTGCTGCCGCCGCCCAAGGACACCGCCTTCCACCCGTCGCAGGCGCCGCAAGGCGAGGACGAATTCACGCTGACCCTGATACGGGCGATGATCTCGGCGGCAAAAGCCGATGGCCATATCGACGATGAAGAGCGCCAGAAGATCGCCGGCAAGCTCAGCCTGGCCGGCATAGACTCCGATGCTGAAAAGTTCCTGATGGCGGAGCTGGCAAGCCCGCTCGACCTCGACACGCTGGTCGCCGGCGCCAAGACCGATGCGCAGAAGCTCGAACTCTACACGGCGTCGCGCCTGACCATCGATCCCGACACCCGCGCCGAGCGTGGCTATCTCGACCTGCTTGCCGGCCGGCTCGGCCTGCCGGACGCGCTGGTCGACCATGTCGAGGCAACGGTTTCGGCGGCCAAGGTGCCGGCCAAGGCAGGGACTTCACCCAATCCGCGCTGGTAGGCCAAAACGGCACAGGAGGCGCTTTCCGGGTTAACCTCTCGTTAACCCAGCAAGCGCATCATTCAACATAGTCGGATCGGCTTTTCCTCCTCCCAAGCCCGGTTCAGATCAGGGGCGGTCGCCAATGGCCGCCCTTTTTGTCGGCCCGATCGGATGGACACGCTTGCCATCGCCGCCGTCATTTGCGATGCCTTCCTTTTTCGAGCCAAACCCCGAAAATCAGTCGAGCAAGCGCAGCGCTGCCGGAGGACAACAGCCATGACCGAACAAAGAACCGCCATCGTCACCGGGGCCGGCACGGGCATCGGCAAGAGCGTCGCCACGGCGCTGCTCAAGGCGGGCTGGAACACAGTGTTCTGCGGACGCCGCAAATCCGTGCTGGATGCAGCCGTGGCCGAGGCCGGGTCCACCGACGCCAAGGCCCTGGCGGTTGCCTGCGATATCAGCAAGGCAGGCGAGGTCGACGATCTGTTCGAGACCGTGGCGGCGGCCTTCGGCCGTGTCGACCTGCTCTTCAACAATGCCGGCATGGGCTACAAATCGACGCCGATCGACGAGATTCCGGTCGAAGTGTGGAACGATGTCGTCGGCGTCAACCTCACCGGTTCGTTCCTGTGTGCCCGTGCCGCCTTTGGCGCCATGCGCAAGCAGAAGCCGATGGGTGGCCGCATCATCAACAATGGTTCGGTGTCGGCCTATGCGCCACGCCCCGGCTCGGTGCCCTACACGGCGACCAAGCATGCCATCACAGGACTGACCAAGACGCTGGCGCTCGACGGCCGGCCCTATGACATCGCCTGCGGCCAGATCGACATCGGCAATGCGCTGACCGACATGGCGCAGCCGATGACGGTCGGCGTGCCGCAGGCCAACGGCTCGATATCAGCCGAAGCGGTGATGGATGTTCAGCGCGTCGCCGACGCCGTCGTCCACATGGCCAGCCTGCCGCTCGACGCCAACGTGCTGTTCATGACCGTCATGGCGACCAAGATGCCGTTTGTCGGGCGTGGGTAGTTATTCTCCCGGTAGCTCTGCGCCGGGCAGATAGAGCGCGATAGGACGGATCTCGTAGACGGCGGTCGGATTGACGCGACGAAAGTCGCGCGCGATAGCGATGGCATCGTCCCGCGTCGGGCAGTCGACGACATAGAGGCCGAGAAGCTGTTCCTTGGTTTCGGCGAAGGGGCCGTCGACGATCATGCCGTCGCGCAAGGTGCAGGCCGATTGTGTCGCGCCAAGCCGCGCCGACGGGCCAAGGCTGCCGTCGGCATAGAGCCCTTCGTGGATCTTGAGCAAGTCAGCCATCAGCGCCGTATCTTCCTGCGGCGTCAGCGCCTTGATTGCGTCTTCCACATGATAGGCAAGGATTGCATAGAACATCCGATGTCACCCCCACTTCGATCCTGATCCGAGGACCGTAGCCGTTCTCGACATGCACGCCCAGTCTTGGCCGCGCGCCTCCGGACGGCTCATGACACCGTCATGCCACAGCCGCAAATTGTCCGGAAGAGGACAGCGGGCCGCTTTCAGGCTTACTTCGCCAGGAAGGCCCCGATCCGTTCCAGCGCCCGCAAGATGTTCTCCTCGGAATTGGCGTAGGAGAGCCTGATATAGCCTTCGCCGAGAATGCCGAAATCGGGACCGCCGATCAGCGCCACGCCGGCCTCGTCGAGCAGCGCCGAGGCGAGTTTCTTGGCTTTCCAGCCGGTCTTCGAGACGTTGGGGAAAGCGTAGAACGCGCCTTTGGGCGTGATGCAGGACATGTTGGGCAGGGCATTCAGCCCCTCGACGACGATCTTCCGGCGGCGGTCGAAGGCGCGCATCATATTGGCGACATCGTCCTGCGGGCCGTCGATTGCGGCGATGCCGGCGAACTGGCTCGGCGCGTTGACGCAGGACCAGCAGTTGACCGCCAGCTTGCGCACCTTGTCGTAGAGATGGGCGCCCTTGTCGCCATTCGGCCAGATCGACCAGCCCATGCGCCAGCCGGTCATCGCCCAGGTTTTCGACCAGCCATTGAGCACGATCAGCCGGTCACGGATTTCGGGAAAGCCGAGCAGCGAGCAATGCGTCTCGCCATCATAGGTCATGACGTCGTAGATCTCGTCGGAAAGGATGGCGACCTGCGGATGCGCCTCCAGCCCCTTGACCAGTTTCTCGATCTCGGCACGGGGCGTCACACCGCCGGTCGGATTGGCGGGCGAGTTGAGGATCAGCAGCCTGGTCTTCGAAGTGATCAGCGCCAGCGTCTCCTCGGCGGAGAAGGCAAAGCCGTTTTCCTCGCGCATCGGCACGGGAATAGGGGCTGCACCGGTGAACTCGATCATCGAGCGATAGATGGGGAAGCCCGGATCGGGATAGAGGATTTCGGCGCCAGGTTCGCCGAACATCAGGATCGCGGCGAACATGGTTGGCTTGCCACCGGGCAGGATCATTACCGTTTCGGGCGATACTTCGACACCGGTTGTGGTCAGCGTGCGGCGCACCACCGCCTCGCGCGTCGCCAGCAGGCCATTGGCCGGTGTATAGCCGTGATGGCCATCGCGCAGCGCCTTGATCGCCGCCTCGACGATGTGCTGCGGCGTCTTGAAGTCGGGCTGGCCGATGCCGAGATTGACGATGTCGCGGCCTTGTTGGGCAAGTGCTGTGGCCCTCGCGAGCACGGCAAAGGCGTTTTCCTCGCCAAGGCGGTCGAAGGCCGAAATCGTGTGGAGCATTTTTCCCGTCCGTGTGGTTCTTGCTGTTGGGTCGCGTTTTTGTGAGCTTCGGCTGGCAAAAGTCAAACGGATTGGAGCTTTCGGTGTCGGAAAATCTCAGGGATTGGCAACCGCGCCCGCGGCCCGAACGCAAGACCATCGACGGAAGCACTGTCCGGCTCGAACCGCTGAGTGCTGCAAAACATGGCGATGGCCTCTATGAAGCGTCCTCCGTGTCCGACATCGACGGCCGCTTCGCCTGGTTGCCCGATTATCCGCCGGAGACCCGCGCCGCCTTCCAGCCATGGCTGGACAAGGTCGAGGCCAGCGAGGATCCGCTGTTCTTCACCGTCATCGACAAGCCCAGCGGCAAGGTCGCCGGACGCCAGACGCTGATGCGCGTCGATCCGGCGTACGGCGTCATCGAGATCGGCAACATCTATTGGGGACCGCTCATCTCGCGCAAGCCGGGAGCAACCGAAGCGCAGTTCCTGTTCATGAAATACATCTTCGACGAACTCGGCTACCGCCGCTACGAATGGAAGTGCAACAACCGCAACGAGCCATCGAAGCGGGCCGCCGAACGGTTCGGCTTCAAGTTCGAAGGCATTTTCCGCCAGCATCTGATCGTCAAGGGTGAAAACCGCGACACTGCGTGGTATTCGATCATCGACAAGGAGTGGCCGGCGCTGCGCCGTGCGTACGAGGCATGGCTCGATCCGGCCAATTTCGATGGCGACGGCCAGCAGAAGCGACGGCTCGAGGATTGTCGCGCGGAATTCGGCGCCTAGGAGTTCGCCATTGGCACATACCCACGATCACAGCGGGCACGATCACATTGGGCACGATCATGGGCCCGGCCATGTCCATGGCTCGACCGACAAGAAACGCGTTCTGATCGCAGCCTGCCTGACCGGCGGCTTCATGGTCGCCGAAGCGCTTGGCGGCATCCTCACCGGCTCGCTGGCGCTGCTGGCCGATGCCGGCCACATGCTCGCTGACTCGATCGCGCTCGGCCTTGCCTGGTATGCGTTTCATCTTGGCGGCCGTCCGGCGACCGTTCGCCTCACCTATGGCTTCGGCCGGGTCAAGACGCTGGTGGCCTATACCAACGGCATCGCCATCTTCGTCATCGCGCTGTGGATCGTCTACGAGGCCTGGGGGCGCCTGCAGGCGCCGGCACCCGTGCTTGGCGGGCCGATGCTGGTGGTGGCGATCCTCGGCCTGTTGGTGAACATCGGCGCGTTCTTCGTGCTGCATGGCGGCGACCGCGAAAGCCTGAACATGCGCGGCGCCATCCTGCATGTGCTTGGCGACCTGCTCGGCTCGGCGGCGGCCATCGCGGCGGCGCTGGTCATCCTGGCGACCGGCTGGACGCCGATCGACCCGATCCTGTCGGTCTTGGTTTCGCTGCTGATCCTCTACACGGCGTGGTCGCTGATGCGCGAAGCCGCCCATGTGCTGCTCGAGGGCGTGCCGCCAAGCCTCGACCGCGATCTGATCGCCAGGGATCTCGAGGCGACCGTCCAGGGGGTGCGCGAAGTGCACCATATGCATGTCTGGTCGCTTGATGGGACCAGCAACATGGCGACGCTGCATGCCTGTCTCGACGAGGGCGTCGATGCGCATCAGGCGGTGAGTGCCGTCAAGAAGCGGCTTGCCAGCGAGCACGGCATCAGCCATGCCACCGTGGAACCGGAATTCGGCCAGTGCGCCGACGATGGCGACGAGCACGACCACGGGCACGGGCATGAAGCGGCTGCATATCACGACCATCATCACTAGGACCGATCGATCGATGTCGATTGGTTCTGCCTCGGGAGTTGCAAAACCTTGAAAACCAGCTTGATGAACACCCGCTGCCTTGGTGCGGCGTGATGGATCGTGACACCAGGAATGCTCTTGTCGCTGCCGTGTGGATCATGCTGCTGTTCGGTATCGGCGCCTACTTCCTGCCGACCGTGATGCTGGCACTAGGCAGCTTTTCGACCGTGCTGGCCGGCGCCTTTGGCATCGTCTTCGTGCTGGCGTTCTTCTCGGTGTTCTGGTTGCGGGCCCGCAACCAGCGTAAAAATCAGGGTAAATAGGCAAGGGATTTTCGATATGCGCATTCTGATCACTGGCGCCGCGGGTATGGTCGGCCGCAAGCTCATCGCCCGGCTGGCCAAGGACGGCACGCTGCGCGGCCGCAAGATCACGGCGCTTGATTTACACGATATCGTGCCGCCACAGGCCCCGAGCCTGGATGGCGTCAGCGTCACGCTGCACACTGGCGATCTCGCCGAAGCAGGGGCCGCTGAGCGCCTGGTCGCATCGCGCCCCGACGTCGTGTTCCATCTTGCCGGCATCGTGTCGGGCGAGGCGGAAGCGAATTTCGATCTCGGCTACCGCGTCAATCTCGATGGCACGCGGGCCTTGTTCGATGCCATCCGGCTGGCGGGCTTTGCGCCGCGCGTCGTCTTCACCTCGTCGATCGCGGTGTTCGGCGCGCCGTTTCCGGATATCATTCCCGATGACTTCCATCCGACGCCGCTGACCTCCTACGGCACCCAGAAGCAGATGAGCGAAGCGCTGCTGGCCGACTATTCCAGGCGCGGGTTCTTCGACGGCATCGGCATCCGGCTGCCGACGATCTGCGTGCGGCCGGGCAAGCCGAACAAGGCGGCGTCCGGCTTCTTCTCCGGCATCATCCGCGAGCCCTTGAGCGGCCACGAGGCGATCCTGCCGGTGCCGCGCTCGGTCGTGCACACGCATGCCAGCCCGCGCTCGGCGGTCAATTTCCTGATCCATGCGGCAGGGATCGACGGCAGCGCAGTCGGGTCGCGCCGCAACCTGACGATGCCTGGCGTCGCCGTCACCGTCGGCGAGCAGATCGAGGCGCTGGAACGCATCGCCGGGCCGAAGGCGGTAAGCCTGATCCGCGAGGTTCCGGATGACACGATCTGGGCGATCGTCAAGGGCTGGCCGACGCGCTTCGAGGCAAAGCGGTCACGGGAGCTCGGCTTCAGCGCCGAAAAGAGTTTTGACGAGATCATCCGCGCTCACATCGAGGATGAGCTCGGCGGCAAGATCGCGGGTTAAACTCCGAACCTCGTGGCGCCGGCCTATCCGCCGCTCGCCAAACTCGCCGACAGCAGCAGCAGTCCGAACAGGAACACAAACGCCGCGCCGCCGATCTCGACGATCGAGTGGATGCGGTTGCCCATGCGGCCGTCGCCGGCGAAATACACCGCCCAGTTCTTGGCGGTCACCGCCAGTGTCGCCAGTGCCGAAACGGTGATGGCCGTGCCAAGCGACATCGCCAGCACCGACAGCAGGCCGCCGAGCCAGAGCCCGTTGAGCAGGGCGAAGCTCAGCACGATCAGGGCGCCGGAGCAGGGGCGGATGCCGACCGCCGCCACCGCCGTCCACGCCGTGCGCCAGTCGAAGCGGTCGCCCGACAGCAGCGCCGGATCGGGTGCGTGCGAATGGCCGCAGGTATCGCAGACTTCGCCGGCCGCGTGATCGTGATGAGCGTGATCGTGTTTGGCATGATCGTGATGATCGTGCGAAGGGCCGTGCACATGGTCATGCGCGTGTAGCGCGTGCGAATGAGCATGCGCCGAATGGCTGTGAGCTGCATGGGAGTGACCGGCATGCGAATGCGCGCCGTGCGAATGGCCCCCATGAGAATGACCCCCATGAGAATGACCGGCGTGAGAATGGCCGGCATGAGCCGCCGACAGGCTGTAGGCCGGGCCCTTGCCGAACAGACGCAGGACGGCGGGGCCGAGTTTGCGCCACAGCAGCCAGGCGCCGAACAGGGTGACGAAGACAAAGCTCATGATCTCCATGAACCAGGCCGCGTCCGTCATCGAGACGGAGGTGCCGCGCAGGACGAAATAGGCGACCCCCATCACCGCGATCGCGGTCAGGCCCTGCAGCAGCGCCGAGACGAAGGACAAGAGGATGCCGCGCCGCAACGCCACCTCATTGGCCACCATGTAGGACGAGATCACCGCCTTGCCGTGGCCGGGGCCGGCGGCATGGAAAATACCGTAGGCGAAGGACAGGCCGACGAGTATCCAGATCTTGCTGCCGTCCTGGCGCATCGCCTTCATCGCCGTTGCCAGCGCGCGGTAGAATTCCTGCTGCCTGAGATTGATCCACATCAGGATATGGGCGAACGGGCCGGTGGTGGGCGCCATGCCGTCATTGACGCCGATGCCGAGCGAACTCTGGGCATGAGCGGCGTCGGCGAAATGCATCATGGCGACAGTGAGGGCCAACAGGCCGAATGCCAAACGCAGGGACGGTTTCGTCACCGGCTTCATCCTTCTGGCTGACAGGTCAGTTCGAGCTTGGTGGCGAAGATCTTGCTCATATCGGTGCCGGTCGGATCGTTGAAAAAGGCATCGGTGAGGGTCTTCTGGTTTTCCTTGATAGCCTCGTCCGGATCCGGACGGACCACCTTGCTGGTGCAGTTCGAGGGCAGGCCTTCAACCGTGATGTTGGAGTCCTCGGTGAAGTCGATCGCCGTGTAGAATGTCGGATCGTAGACGCCGATATCGATCTTGCCGTGGAGCTTGATCGGCACCTTCGGTTCGGACTCGAAAAGGATGATCAGCTGATCGTTGTCGAAATTGGCCATCAGATGCGGCGGCGGCGTCATCGCCACGTCCTTGCCGTCAACGGTGACGAGCTGGAAGTAATTGAACTCGGCCAGCGAGGCATGAACGGTGTCGGCGACCTCCTTCAGCTCCTTGTCGTCGAGCTTCAGGTCGGAGTTCTTGTCGAACTCCATCATCACGGTCGAGGAAAACAGATCGTCGAAGCGCCAGAGATGACGCAGAGCCTTCACGCTTTGGTGATCCGGGGAGAGAATCACATCGAGGCGGGCCTCGGCGAAGACATGCGGATGCACGTAAGCCGGTCCAGTGGCGGCAAAAGTAGCCGCCAAGGCCGAAGCCAGCATGATTGCGTGCCGTTTCAGGTGCATTCTCGGTCCATAGGCCTCGGAAGAGTTGCCGAGAGTTACCAGAAAGGGGGCGAAATTGGGACCATGAGACTATCGACGCCGGTCAGCCAGCCTCGCGCGTCCTGAACCACTGCACCAAAAAGTCGACGAAGACGCGGACTTTCGCCGGCAGATAGCGGCGGTGCGGGTAGACGGCGAAGATGCCGCCGCCCGACAGGATACGGTCATCCATCACCGCCACCAGCCGGCCGCTCGCGAGGTCGGGCGCGGCGATGAAATCCGGCAGGACGGTAAATCCGAGGCCCGCCACGGCCGCGGCTCTCGCCGTCATCGGGCTGTTGACCTCGACCGGACCGGACACCGAAACGCTCACCGGATCGCCATTGTCGCCCTTGAACGGCCAGTTGTTCAGTCCGCGGCCATTGGTGTCGACGATGCAAGGCATGCGGCTGAGATCCTGCGGCCTTGTCGGCATGCCATGCCTGGCGATCAGTTCGGGGGAGGCGCAGAGCTTTATCGAAAACGGCGCCAGCCGCCTGGCGATCAGCGACGAGTTCTCCAGCCGCGAGATGCGCACCGCAAGATCGAAGCCCTCCTCGACCAGATCGACGAAGCGGTCGTCGAGCTGGATGTCGAGCACGATGTCGGGATGCTGCTTGGCGAAGTCGATCAGCGACTGGCCGATCGGCGCGTCGGCGAAGGTGCGCGGCGCCGACAGCTTGATCCGGCCGCGCACGTCGCCGGAGGATTCACGCACCGCGTCGGCCAGGCTGTCGACCTCGCGCACGATCTCCGAGGCGCGCCGGTAATAGGTATGGCCGGCCTCGGTCATCGAGAACTGGCGCGTGGTGCGGTTGAGCAGCAAAGCGCCGAGTTCGTCCTCCAGCTCGCGCACATATTTCGACAGCAAGGCCTTGGAACGGCCGATCTTGCGCGCCGCCGCCGAAAAGCCCTCGGCCTCGACCACGTCGATGAAGGCACGCATGCGCGTCAGTGTGTCCATGGTCAGGCCTTTCGTGCCGCGTCGAGAAGTTTCCGACCGAGCCGTATCAGGGCAATGTCGCTGCCGGAAGGGCCAAGCAGCGACAGGCCGAACGGGGCGCCGGCGACCGAGCCGACGGGCAGCGTGATCTGTGGAAAACCAGACAGGCCGGCCAGGCACAGAAGTTGGAGCGCCCGTTCGCGATAGGCCTGGAACTGCTCCGGCGTGCTGTCCACGTAAGGCGCCGGACCAGGCACGGTCGGCAGGACAAGGAAGCCGTTCCTGCCGAGCAGGGCGTTCAGTTCGCCGCGAAAGGTCAGACGTCGCACCTTCTCGGCCTGGGCTGTCCTGTCATCGACGGCACGGCCAAAGCCGAAACGCTCCTCGACACCGGGGCCGAGGCCGCGCTCGCCGCTGGTGATCCATTCGCCATGCACCGCCCAGGCCTCCCTGGCCTGCAGCCGGCGAAAGCACCAATAGAGTTCATCGGGAGATGAGGAGAAGCGGATTGCCGGCGTCGCCGGCACGCCGAAGACCGCGCCCGCCAGCCCCTTCATTTCACCATATTCGGCCAGCGCCGGGCGGGCGACCAATCCATCCAGCCAATCCAGCGCCAGCGGCCGGTCCAACACGTGCTGGTGCGGATCGCGGCCGAGCAGCAGCTTGCCGACGGTCTCGTAGGTCTCGATGTCGTCGGCGAACCAGCCGAACGTGTCGAGGCTCGGCGCCAGCTTCATCGTGCCGTCGAGCGGAATGCGGCCATGCGTGGTGCGCAGCCCGATCAGTCCGCAAAAGCTCGCCGGGGCGCGGATCGAGCCGCCGGTGTCTGAGCCGGTGGCGATATCGGCCAGCCTGCCCGCCACCGCCGCCGCCGACCCCGATGAGGAGCCGCCGGTGACGCGGTCGGGTGCCGCCGGGTTCACCGGAAACGAGAAATGCGCATTCTGGCCGAACAGCGCGAAGGCAAGCTCGTCGGTCTGCGTCTTGCCGACGAAGCGTGCGCCGGCATCGAGGATCATCTGCACGGCGGGTGCGGTGCGCGAGGCCGCGTGGCTTTCGGCGAATTTTTGCAAATTGCCGCAACCGGTGCGGTAGCCGGCGACGTCGTAGATGTCCTTGACGGCCAGCCGCAGGCCGGCCAGCGGGCCTAGCTGGGCATGTGCCACCGGCATCCGGCGAAGATCGAGAAAGGCGTTGAGAGGGCCGTGCGTGCCTGTCATCGTTCGATATCCGGATACGGTTGCCGCAACATTGTTCGGCGCCAGAAATTTTACAACCTGCGATACGATTTTTATTGATTGTGAAAGTCTTCGCCCTTATATCGCGCTTGCCCAAAGTCGCACGTGCCTGTGGGTGTCCGCCGATCCTCGAATGGTGAGGGAAATCGGTAAGGTAACTGGAGCCAACCCCTCCAGTCGGTCTAGCGGCCAACCGCCAGCCCGAGGACACCTTGAAGCAACGACGGTGCGGGCCTTTCTGGTGTTCTGCCGGTTGTCCAAAAACCGGGGTTACTGAAGAGGCACACCTTCATTGCCGGCAGTGCGGACGGGTCTCCCATCCAAGCCAAGGCAGACAAAGCGAACCGAGGCCGGGCAAGGCCAAGGTTCACCGCCGCGAGACGGCGCTTCATGGTTCCGGGGTCTCCACCGGCTGGTTCCATGGATATCCGTCCCGCCTTTGTCCACCGCGTGTTCGCGAGGCTGACAGCCCGCGTCCCGCAGCCTTATTGCGCGCCGAAAGGCGCTGATGGAGAGACCCCGATGGCCACCCAGCGCATCCTTGACTTCCTCGCCACCCGACGTCCGTCCGGCCCCTGCCTCGTCGTCGACCTCGATGTCGTGCGCGACAATTTCCGCGCCTTCGAGAAGGCGCTGCCCGATTCCAAGATCTACTATGCGGTGAAAGCAAACCCGGCACCGGAAATCCTGCGCCTGCTTGCTGCGATGGGCTCGTCCTTCGACACCGCTTCCGTTGCCGAAGTCGAGATGGCGATGGACGCCGGCGCGCCGGCGGACCGCATCTCCTTCGGCAACACCATCAAGAAGGAGCGTGACATCGCACGCGCCTACCAGCTCGGCATCCGCCTGTTCGCCGTCGATTGCGTCGAAGAGGTCGAGAAGATCGCCCGCGTCGCTCCAGGCGCGCGCGTGTTCTGCCGCGTGCTGACCGATGGCGAGGGCGCCGAATGGCCGCTGTCGCGCAAGTTCGGCTGCGTGCCGGCGATGGCCGTCGACGTGCTGCGCCATGCCAAGGGGCTCGGCCTCGACGCTTATGGCGTGTCGTTCCATGTCGGCTCGCAGCAGACCGACCTGACCGCCTGGGACCGTGCGCTGGCCGACGCCAAGGTGGTGTTCGCGACGCTCGCCGAGGAAGGCATCGTCTTGAAGATGGTCAATATGGGCGGTGGTTTCCCGACGCGCTATCTGCGTGACGTGCCAGCCGCCCAGGCCTATGGCCAGGCGATCTTCTCGGCGCTACGCAAGCATTTCGGCAATGCGCTTCCCGAGACCATCATCGAGCCGGGCCGTGGCATGGTCGGCAATGCCGGCGTCATCAAGTCGGAAGTCGTGCTGATCTCGAAGAAAGCGGCCAATGACAATGTGCGCTGGGTGTTCCTCGACATCGGCAAGTTCGGCGGTCTTGCCGAGACGATGGACGAGGCGATCCGCTACCCGATCGTCACCGCGCATGACGGCACGGAGACCGCACCTTGCGTGCTCGCCGGCCCGACCTGCGATTCGGCCGACGTGATGTACGAGAAGACGCCCTATCCGCTGCCTTTGTCGCTGACCATCGGCGACGAGGTGCTGATCGAAGGCACCGGCGCCTACACGACCACCTACTCGGCGGTCGCCTTCAACGGCTTCGAGCCTCTCCGATCCTACGTGATCTGACGGCGCTTCCTCAGCGCATTTTCGGACGGCGAACCGGACACAACTTCGCCTGAAAATGCGCTGAGAGAGCCGATCAGATCATCCCCGGTGGGCGCGTGTTGTCCACCCGGGCTCGCCTGTGGAACAGATCTCCGCTCGCCAGGGATTGCGGAAATGGAAATGTCAGTTGAAATGGAAATGCCAGTTGAAATTGGGGGCCACGCACCGGCCTCTGTGATGGTCGCCGAAACCGCCGCCGATGTTGCGGCGCGCGAGGCGTTGCTCGATCGGGCCATGGGGCCGAAGCGCAGGAAAAAGTCGTCGGAGAAGCTGCGGCGTGGCCGGCGGCCCTCGGAAGGCCTGGCCTTCGTCGCCCGCGATGCTTCGGGCGGCGTGGCCGGCACCGTGCGGCTGTGGGATGTCAGGCTGGGCGAGGGCGGTGCGGCCGTGCTGCTGCTTGGCCCGCTTGCCGTCGACCCGTCGCTCAAGAATGCTGGCATCGGCTCGGCGCTGATGCGCCATGCCATCGCCGAAGCGGCGCGTCTCGGCCATGCCGCTATCCTTTTGGTCGGCGATGCGCCCTATTACGCGCGCTTCGGCTTCTCGGCCGAGAAGACCGGTTCACTTGCCATGCCAGGACCCTATGAGCGGCATCGCCTGCTGGCGCTGGAACTGGTGGAAGGCGCGCTTGACGGCGTGCACGGCACGCTGAAGGCGGCCGGCCGCAAGCTGAAGGCGCTGGAACTGATATCGGCGGCCTGACACGAAGCCGGCAGCATTTCATAAAAAAAAACGCCGCCCGAAAAGGCGGCGTTTTTGCGCTTGGTGGGTGCCGCTTGGGCGGCTGGATGCCTTCAGCCGATCAGCTGGCTGAGCGCCATGGCGACGTTCATGTCGCCTTCGACCTTTATCTTGCCGGTCATGAACGCCATTGTCGGGTTCAGGTCGCCAGCGATCAGCGAATCCAGATCGTCGAGCGAGAGCTTGATGGTGCAGTCGGTGGGTGCATCGGTGTTCGAGACGGTTGCGCCGTCGATGACGATGACGCCGTCGCTGCCGGTGTCGAATTTCACGGAACGATCGAACCCGCTGCTGGCCACGCGCGACTTGATCTTCTCGGCAATCTCCTGAACGCTCACGCTGTTCTCCTTGTCTGGTTGCATCTGTCTCGCAACGGCGCTTCGATCCAGCCGAAGCCCATGCCGCGGTTTCGCGATCACGGTCGCTGCCGCATATAGCTTTGGGTTGACGTTTACGTCAACGCGAATTCGGGCGGTTGGTTCCTGCCGTCGCGGCAGGTGAGCCCCGATGAGGCCGGGACTCCGAGCCGGGGCAACTCAGTGTTCCTTGAACGCCTTGGTCATTTCGCTCGCCGTCTCGCTTTTCTTGCGGCGCAGCCAGTTGTCGCGGATTTCGTCCTTCGACAGGAAATTGACCTGGTCGATCAGAACCTCATGCACCAAGGGCGCGCCGACACGCGCGTTGACGGTATCGCGGATTGCGGCGCGGAAGGCATCGAGATCGATGGTCGCCTTGTTGGTGAAGTCGATCTGCGGATTGGAATAGAGGTAGGAATAGACCTGGTCGGTGATCAGCGCTTCGGCCGGAATGGACAGCTTCTTTATCTGCTCGGGTTCGACGGTGTAGACGAGCTTGGTCAGGAAATAGCCGCCGATCTCAGAATCGCGGATCAGCGGCACCGAAATAATGTCGGTCTTGACGTAGTCGAGACCGCCCAGCATCGGCTTCGGCGTTTCGCCGACACCGCGCTCGCCGGCCGCCTGAAACGAATAGAATACTGCGCCGAGAGTTGCTGCGCAGATCCAGACGGCGATGGCGATGACCTTGATCATCGGCTCTTGTCAGTCCCTTGATCAGTCCCTTGTGAAGGCGACGCGGCACTGCGCCGTTGCTTCGGCAGTATCTCCCAAGTGTCGCTCGTGTTCGGCATCATGCCTTCATCCAGCCGAACTCGCCGGCGGAGTAGGTGCCGTCGGTCTCGGCGCGCTGGATGGCGTGCCGCAGCAGGCTGGCGACTTCGTTGACCGCGCTGAGATGCGCCAGGATCGCCGCTTCGTTCTTCGCCAGCTTCTGGCGCAGCCGGGTCAGGCCCTCGCGGTGCTGTTCGAGGAATTCGGCTTCGCTGCCGCCCTTCATGGCGCGCGTCAACTCGTAGAGGTAGCGGCTCTTGCGGGCGTTCGATGCCTTGAGATCATAGTTGGTCGCGTTGCGGATGCCGGCGGTCTCTTCCTCGACCACTTCCTCGATGCGACCGATGATGGCGGCGAGGTTGCCGGGCCGCGCGAACGGGATCGGCGATTCCGACGCGGTCGTGCGTGCTGGCAGATTGGGGGTGGATTCTGAAAAGTCGGCCATGGCGTTTCCCAGTCTAGATCTTGATGTTTGTTTTTATGGTCGTCTCGTCACCGGTCATCGACCCCGCAGCCTTGCGCTGCAATTGGTGAACCAGCGAGGTCGACAGGCTGTTTTGCTGGTCGATCTCGGTCTTTTCCAACCCGCCCGAGACCGGACCGACCGGAACCACGCGCTTGCCTTCGAGATAGTGGTCGGCAAGCATCGACTTGGCGATGCCGATGCCGCCGCGTTCGGCCATCACGTCGGCCACCCGCTCGGCAAGCTGCGATTTCCACATGTCGCCAGCCAGGCCCTTGCCGTAGACGCCCTCGGTATCCTTTGGCAGCATGTTCTGGATGAAGGTCTGCAGCACCATCGCCTCGAACTTCTTGAATTTGTTGGCCGGGTCGGTTGCAGCGGCGGCCTTGTCGGCGGTGGCGCGCGACAGGATCGAGCCGGCATCGACCGAAGCGGCGGTGTCGAGTGAAAACGTGCCCGCAGCGCCGCCGGCCCGCTTTGCCAGCGCGGCGCGGGCGGTCTCGATATCCGCCGGGTCGGCGGCTCGGGCCACATCCATAACGATGTCGCTGGGTGGAGAAATCGCCAAGAAAGTCCGCCTTTTACCGGTTTTCCTTAGCCAGACCATGCCTCAACAAGCTTGTGGCAGGCTTGCGGGAAGTCGAGGGAGCGGAGTGCGCGGATCGGATCGAAGCTGCCGGCTTCGCGCCATCGGGCAGATTTTTCCATCGTCGCCTTTGGCCGGAAGCTGACGATCAGCTTGGCACCCACGAGCTTGCTTCGATGGTCCGCCGAGGGTGGGATTTTCGCCTCAGCTTCACTCCTTGACCGCCCCCGTCATCGAGGAGACGTAGTGCTCGACAAAGAAGGAATAGAGCACCACCACCGGCAGGGAGCCGATCAGCGCGCCTGCCATCAGGGCTCCCCATTCATAGACGTCCGAACGCACGAGTTCGGTAAGCACGCCGACCGGCACGGTCTTGTTTTCGGACGACTGGATAAAAGTCAAAGCGTAGATGAATTCGTTCCATGACAAGGTGAAAGCGAAGATGCCGGCGGAAATCAGGCCAGGCACCGACAGCGGCAGAACTATCTTGGTCAGGATTTGCCAGCGGCTCGCGCCGTCGATCAGCGCGCATTCTTCCAGTTCGAAGGGTATCGAGCGGAAGTAGCCCATCAAGAGCCACGTGCAGAATGGAATGAGGAAGGTCGGATAGGTGAGGATCAGCGCGAACGGCGTATCGTAAAGCCCGAGGTTGAACACCATTACCGACAAGGGAATGAACAGTATCGAGGGCGGCACGAGATAGGCCAGGAAGATCGCCAAGCCGACCTGCCGCGCCCCGGAAAACCTCAAGCGCTCGATCGCATAGGCAGCGAACACCGCCGCCAGCAGCGACAGGAAAGTTGAGGCGGTCGAGATGATGATCGTGTTGAGAAGCCAGCCCGGATAGGATGTGTCGAAGAGCAGATACCGAATATGCTCGAGTGTCGGATTGACGACCCAGAACGGATTGAAATTGGCATAATCCGTCATCTCGAGATTGGGTTTCACCGCCGTGATCGTCATCCAGTAGAACGGGAACAGCAGCACGATGACGAAGATCAGGAGCGGCAGATAAACGGTGACCACGCGCCGGGGCAGGCTCTGGAGATAGCCCATGCCGCCTTCATCCGTGTTCGGACGATTGTTCGTTTCGATCGCGGCCATGTCAGTCTCCACCGCCCTGCTGCCATTTACGACGTTGCAGCCCGAAATAGCTGAAAAGGATCGCCGCTAGCAGGAACGGGATCATCGCCACCGCGATCGCGGCTCCTTCGCCAAGCTGGCCGCCGGAAATGCCGCGCTGGAACGAGAGCGTCGCCATCAGATGGGTGGCATTCACCGGCCCGCCGCGGGTCAGCACATAGATCAGCTGGAAATCGGTGAAGGTGAACAGGACCGAAAAGGTCATGGTGATGGCGATGATCGGCGTCAGCAGCGGCAGCGTCACATAACGGAACAACTGCCAACGGCTGGCGCCGTCGAGCGTCGCGGCCTCGTAAAGCGATTGGGGAATCGTCTGCAGGCCGGCCAGCAGCGTGATGGCCACGAAAGGAATGCCGCGCCAGACATTGGCAGCGATCACCGAGGCGCGCGCGTTCTCCGGATCGCCAAGGAAATTGATGCGGTGATCGATCAGTCCCATTTCCATGAGAGCCCACGACAGGATGGAGAACTGCGAATCGTAGATCCACCAGAAGGCGATGGCCGAGAGCACCGTCGGCACCACCCACGGCAGCAGGACAATCGCGCGGAAGAACGATTTGAAGGGAAGGTTCTGGTTGAGGATGAGCGCCAGCCAGAGGCCGAGCGCGAATTTCAGGATCGAGGCGCTGATCGTGTAGAGCAAGGTGTTGAAGACGGAGAGCCAGAAGACGGCGTCGCTCCACAGATATTCATAGTTTTCGACGCCGATGAAGATGCCGGGGCGGCCGATGCGGGCATCGGTGAAGCCGAGCCAGACGCCGAGCCCCAGCGGATAGGTCAGGAAGACAAGCAGCAGTGCAGCCGCCGGAAGCATGAAGCCGAAGCCAAGTGCGTTCCGGCTTTCGCTCCAGCGCGACAGAATCCGTGAGAAGATCGAAGGTCGCGGCTGGATAGCAGCTGACGGCACGGCCATGGGTTGGCTCCTGCTGAGGTCTCATTGATAGGCCGGATCGGCCGCGACGCAATCCGAAGCCAGCCGGGCAGCCGCGCTGCCCGGCTGAGCCGGCTCAAACGCGATAATAGCGATTTGCCCGCTTCTCGGCCTCTTCCATTGCCTCTTGCGGCGTGGCCTGGCCGGTCACCGCTTTGGCGAACATGTCGACCAGCACGTAGTCGGCCATGGTTGCCGCCGAGGCATAGCCGAGCGGCCCGGCATAGCCGTTAGGCCGCAGAGTAGCCGAAGCCTTGGCGTAAGCGGCGTTGTTGGGATCGGCAGTCCACACGGGGTTGTTGTCGAATGCCTTCAGTGTCTGGCAGCAATATCCGGCCGAGGAGGTGATCCAGTCCTTCATTTGCGGTTCCTCGAACATGAACTGCAAATACGCCTTAGCCGCGTTAGGGTAGGGCGTGTAATTGAAGATGACAGCCGTGGTCACCTGGAACAATTCGACGGATTTGCCGACAGGACCGATGGGCAGGTTGGTCGTGCGTATGTCCTTGGCGATTTCAGCCAGCTTTGGATCTTTGTCCTTGTTGATCTTGGCCGTGTTGTAGGCAGAAATTCCATTGGCGATCACCCCCAGTTCGCCGGCCAGGAAGGCGCGGTTGTTGTTGACGTCGAGCCAGCTTTCGGTGCCTGGAATGAAGGTCTTGTAGAGTTCCTGCGCGTATTCGATCGCCTTGAGGGTCTCGGGGCTGTTGATCGTTACCTTGCCACTCTCGTCGACCATCTGGCCGCCATGGCTCCACAGCAGCCAATGAGCATAGTTGTTGCCGTCGCCGACGCCATGGCCATGCGTGAAGCCGGCAGGATGTCCCTTCGCTTGCAAGGCCTTGCAAAGTTCCAGGAAGCCTTTCGTGTCCTTGGGAAACTCCGAAAAGCCGGCCTCTTTCACCCAGCTTTCCCGATAGACGATGGCATTGCCGATCGTGGCCAGGGGCAGGCCGACGAACTTCCCGTCGCGTGTCGCATATTGCTTAGGTCCCTCGTGCCAGCCGCCATATTTCGAGCCGAGATACTCGCCCAGTTCGCTCACGTCGTGCAGCTTGTCGGGATATTGGTGCGGGTCATCGAACCAGACGAACATCAGGTCGGGGCCGGACCCGACATTCGCTGCGACCGCCGCCTTGGGACGAATGTCCTCCCAGCTTTCCTTGTCGACGCGAACCTCGACACCTGTCGCCTCGGTGAAGCGTTTGGTGTTGGCCAGCCATTGGTCCTCATCGCCCTGGACGAAGGGCGACCAGCGCAGCAGTCTAAGCTTGGCGCCATCCTCGGGTTTGTATTTCAGTCCGTCCTGGGCAAGGGCCGGAGAGCTGATGAACCGACTTCCCAAGGCACCCGCCGCCGCGCCGGCGGTGGTGCGGATCACGTCGCGTCTGGTGAACTTCATGCTCGTTTCCTCCTGTTGTTGTCCTTGCCTGTGGTCCTACTGATCGATACGTGTCTGGAATCTCTGTCCGGTTTCTGCGTGAAAGAGATGGATAAGGCTGGGCTCGGCCGTAAGCCGGATGGTTTCGCCCGGCGTAAAGGAATGTCGTTCCCGGAAATTCGCGACGATCTCTTCGCCGCCGGCTGTCCGGCCGATGAGCTGCACTTCGGACCCGGTTGGTTCAACCACCGCGACGGTGACCGGAATGCCCTGGTCGTCGGACAGCCGCAAATGCTCGGGCCTTATTCCCAGCACCACAGGCTCGCCATTGCGGATGGAAAGTGCCGAGGCCAACGGGACCGAAATCCCCCCGGCGCCGCGGAACGAGGGTGAGCCGTCGGTAGCGATCTCGCCCCTCAGCAAATTCATGGCCGGCGAGCCGATAAAGCTGGCGACAAAAAGATTGTTCGGCCGGTCATAGAGTTCCAGCGGCGGCCCTATCTGCTCGACGATGCCGTCATGCATGACCACGATCTTGTCAGCCATGGTCATGGCTTCGATCTGATCGTGAGTGACGTAGACTGTCGTGGTCTTGAGGCGCTGGTGCAGTTCCTTGATCTCGGCGCGCATCTGCACCCTGAGTTTGGCGTCGAGATTGGACAGCGGTTCGTCGAAGAGAAAGACCGCCGGATCACGAACGATCGCGCGGCCCATTGCGACGCGCTGGCGTTGGCCGCCGGAAAGCTGCCGAGGATAGCGAGCCAGCAACGGCACCAGCCCAAGGATTTCGGCCGCGCGGCGCACGCCGGCATCGCTCTCCGGCTTGGAAACTCCTTTGAGCATCAGCGAGAACGCCATGTTCTCGGCAACGGTCATGTGTGGGTAGAGCGCATAGTTCTGGAAGACCATGGCGACGTCGCGCTCCTTGGGCGCAACGTTGTTGACGACACGTTCGCCAATCGCGATCTGGCCGCGTGAAATCTTTTCCAGGCCGGCGATCATTCTGAGGAGGGTTGATTTTCCGCAGCCCGACGGTCCGACCAGAGTGACGAACTCGCCGTCCTCGATGTTCACGCTGACCCCGTGCAGGATCTCGACAGCGCCGAATGATTTATAAACTTCGCCAATTGCGACAGACGCCATCGATCCTCCCAACAAATTCCCGCGACGTCGTCGAAGGAACAACGCTTCCGCTAGCGACAGCCCTGGCTCCTCCCAGGCTCACGCTAGGCCGAAACGGTAGCGCTACCAAACCGGGCTGTAAAGCGTTTACGGGAAAGCCGAACCTTGGAGGGTCCGCTTCGCGCCACGCAATCCTCCCAGCTACTCCTGCGTCCGCTTCTGCGTGATCAGGTCCAGCCGCTCGCGGTCGGAGCGTTCGCGTTCGTCGCGGTTGCGTACGTCCTTGTAGGCGCGCTCGACCATATTGGTGCGGGCGGTCGCCGCGGCGATGAGGCTGGCTTCCTGCCTGGCGCTCGCCAGGTTCGCTTCCTGGCGCACGACCGCCTGGGCAATGCGGCGATGGTAGAGATCGGGAAACAGGGCGGAGAGCGAATCGTCCTGGTCGAAATGGCCGACCAGTTCCCTGGCTTCGGCCTCGGCGGCACTGGCCGCCGCAAGGAAGGTGGCGTGGCGGGTTTCGTGCAGCGCCTTCAGCTGTTCCTGAACCTTGACCAGCTTCTTGAGGCGGTCCTTGCGCGTGCTCATTTCTATCTCGCCAATGTCAGATCGACGAAGCCGTCGACGAACAGCGACAGCATGGTGCCGACGGCGAAATAGAAGATGATCATGCCGCCGGCGATGATGAAGGGCTGGGAGATGAAATAGATCGGGATCTGCGGCGTCAGCTTGTTGACGAAGCCGATCGTCAGATTGACGAGAATAGCATAGGCGACGAACGGGCTGCCGAGGCGGATGACCAGGAAGAAGGTGTCCGACACCGTGTCGGTGACATCGACGAGGGCGGCCTGCGGGTTGAAGAAGACGTTGACCGGCGCGACCGTGTAGGAGGAAACCAGCGCGCGTATTATCTCGTGGTCGAAATCGAAGACAAACAGCATCAACAGCGCCGAGAACGAGATGATTGCGGCAAGGGCTGCCTGGGGTTCGGGTTCCTCGATCGCCGGTCCGCCGGTGCCGCCATAGCCGACCAGCATGGCGATGGCCGAGCCCATGAAGCGCAGGGCTTCCATGTAGAGCCTGGTCATGGCGCCGATCAGGCCGCCGACCAGAAGTTCCGAGATGATCATCGGCACCAGGATTTGCGGGCGCGGGTCGACGAAAGGAAAGATCTTGTCCCACAGGAAGGCGAGCAGGCCGCCGGTGGCGGCGACCGCCACGAACAACCTGACCTGGACCGGGACGCGGGCGCTGGAGAGGCCCGGCATCAGCATGAAACAGGCGCCGATGCGGCAGAAGGCGAGGAACGCCGCGATGACGACGCCTTGCGACAGCACGCTCACGATATGGTTCCGAGCACCTTGATCTCGACGCCCTTGGCGATTTCGACATGGCTGAGCACCGGCAGTGTGGTGAACAGGCGCTCGATAATCATGCGCACATAGGGGCGGGCGTCGGGCGCGGTGACGAGGACGAAACGCTCGCCGGCTTCCAGATATTTCTTGATCGCCTTGGTGGCGTCCTGGCCGAACTCCTCGAGCTGGCGCGGGTCGATGTCGAATTCGCGCACCTCGCCCTTGGCGTCGCGCTTGAGGCTCTGGTGGAAGGCGAGGTCCCAGCGATTGCCGAGGCGCAGCACCTTCAGCACGCCGCCCTCGGACAGGTCGCCGCATATCTGCTGGGCCATGCGGATGCGGACATGCTCGACAATCTGCTCGGTGCGGCGCACATGCGGCGCGATCTCGGCGATCGCCTCGATGATCAGGTGCAGATTGCGGATCGAGACGCGCTCGGCCAGCAGCAGCTTCAACACCGCCTGCAGGCCGGGATAGGAGATGTGCGTGGTGCAGATCTCGTCGGCGAGCTTGCGGTATTCCTGGTCCTGGCGTTCGAGCAGCGCCTTCATGTCCTTGTAGGACAGAAGCTGCGGCAGGTTGTTGCGGATGACCTCGGAGAGATGGGTGAGCAGCACCGACATGTTGTCGGCGAAGGTGTAGTTCTCGCGCTTCAGATCCTCGGCGAAGGCTTCGACCACGGAATAGGCGCGCATGCCGAAGGCCGGCTCGCGGATTTCCTCGCCCGGTATCTCGGGTATGTCGCGGTTGCCGAGCAGCACCATGATCTCGCCGACGCGCATCTGGTACTCGGCCACCACGGTGCCGTGCACCTTGATCTGGTAGCTCTTCGGCGGGATGGCGAAATCGTCGGCGACGCGCACTTCCGGCACGACGAAGCCGTACTGGGTGGCGAATTTCTTGCGCATCTTGCCCATGCGGAAAACCAGTTCCTGATGCGACGTCAGCAGCCTTGTCGACAGCTGCTTGCCGATCAAAAGCTCGATCTCGGCGGTGGCGAGCGAAGCCTTGACCGAGTTCTTCTCCTCTTCGACCTTGGTCGCCTTTTCCTGATCCTTGATCGCCTCGGCTTCGGCGACGGCGCGGTTGGCGCGCATCGGGATGACGTAGCCGAGACCGGCCATGCCGGCGGCGAGCGCAAAGAACGGGAACAGCGGCAGGCCGGGCATCAGGCCGAGCAGGACCAGCAGCGATGCCGCGACATAGAGGGCGCGCGGGTGGGCACCGAGCTGGCCGAACACCGCCTGGTTGGTCGAGCCGCGGGTGCCGCCCTTGGAGACGAGCAGGCCGGCGGCGAGCGACACGATCAGTGCCGGGATCTGGGTGACGAGGCCGTCGCCGACCGACAGCTTGATGAACACGTCGGCGGCTTCGCCCATGCCCATGCCGTGCCTGATGTAGCCGATGGCGATGCCGCCGACGATGTTGATGGCGGTGATGATGAGGCCGGCGATGGCGTCGCCGCGCACGAACTTCGAGGCGCCGTCCATCGAGCCGAAGAAGGAGCTCTCTTCTTCCAGTTCGCGGCGGCGCAGCTGCGCGGTCTTGTCGTCGATCATGCCGGCGGACAGGTCGGCGTCGATCGACATCTGCTTGCCGGGGATGGCGTCGAGGGTGAAGCGCGCGCCGACTTCGGCGATACGCGTGGCGCCCTTGGTGATGACGATGAAGTTCACCACGATGAGGATCATGAAAACGATGAGGCCGATGACGAAGTCGCTGGCCATCACCAGCTTGGAGAAGCCGGCGATGACGTAGCCGGCCGCGTGCGTGCCCTCATTGCCATGCGCCAGGATCATGCGCGTGGTGGCGATGTTGAGCGACAGCCTGAGCATGGTGGCGATGAGCAGCACGGTCGGGAACGACGAGAAATCGAGCGGCCGCTGGATCCACAGCGCCACCATCAGGATCAGCACCGAAAGCGCGATCGAGAAGGCGAGGCCGATGTCGATGAGAAAGGCCGGAATCGGCAGGAACAGCACGGCCAGGATGATGACGATGCCGATGGCGAAAAAGACGTCGCGGCCGTTCTTGGCCACCGCGCCGGGCTGAATGCTTTCGCTGATCGCCATACCGTCCTCAAACCCCATAGACTGCCGAGCGCGCGACAGCCCTGTGAGGGTAGCCCGCCAAGCTTGCGCGAGGGTGGGAGACTGGCTAGTTCCAACGATCATGCGCAGGTCGCCGTGTCGGCCGGCCTCCTGAAGAAGGCAAACCCCATGCTTCTGATCATCGGCACCATCCGCTTGCCGCCAAACAAATTTGAGGAAGCCAAGCCCGCAATGGAACGCATGGTTTCCGGCAGCCGAGCCGAGCCCGGCTGTCTCGAATATTCCTATGCGCAGGATGTCTTCGATGCCGGGCTCATCCGGGTCACGGAAGTCTGGAGCGACAGGGCGGCGCTCGACGCGCATTTCGCCTCGCCGCACATTGCGGACTGGCGTGCGAGCTGGGCGGCGCTTGGCATAGGTGAGCGCAACCTCGTGCTCTATGAAGCCGGCGAGCCCATGCCGACCTGAACTGTCCATCGGCGATCGATATCGCGCTGTCGCCAACAGGGTGTCTGTCGGCATTGTGGTTGCCATGCCGTGCCGCCGGGCGTATCAGGCTGGCTTTCCACTGCCTTTCGATATCGGCGAGCCGCCCCGGTGCTTTCCAGAAACCACAGCGAAGTCTATGCCCGCCGGCTGCGCGCGGTGCTGATCAGGTCGTTGCCCCTGCTCGAGGCACGCGGCATCGTGGTGGTCATCCTCGCCGGTGTCGTAGGCGTAATGGCTGGCATATTGGTCACGGCGATGAGCCAGATCGTGCAGGACCTGCACGGGCTGCTGTTCGGCGTTCAGCCAGGCGGCCGGCTTTCCGGCATGTTCTCGCTCGCCAATCCGATGCAGGCGCTGGTACCGGCGATCGGCGGCATGCTGCTGGGGCTGACGGTGGTCTGGCTCAGGATACGGAAATTCCGCACGCCGATCGACCCGATCGAAGCCAATGCGCTCTATGGCGGGCGCATGTCGCTGACCGACACCTTCATCATCGCCGGCCAGACGATGATCTCCAGCGGTTTTGGCGCCTCGGTCGGGCTGGAAGCCGGCTATACGCAGGTTGGCTCCGGGCTGGCATCGCGGCTGGCGGGCATCTTCAGGCTGCGCCGCAACGATGTCCGCATCCTGGTCGGCTGTGGTGCTGCCGGCGCCATTGCCGCCGCCTTCGATGCACCGCTGACCGGCGCCTTCTACGGCTTCGAACTGGTCATCGGCATCTACTCGGTCGCCAATGTCGCGCCAGTCTTGACAGCGGCGATCTGCGCCTCGCTGACCGCCGAAATGTTCGGCGGCGTGCCGTTTCCGCTCGAGCTTTCGGGCCTGCCGGCGCTCACCGCCAGCCAGTATGTGCCGTTCCTGCTGCTCGGCCTGCTCGGCGGTGCCGCCTCGATCGCCATCATGCATCTGGTGACACTGATCGAGCGCGGTTTTGCCAGGCTGTCGATCGATGCGGCGCTGCGCCCGGTCATCGGCGGCGTCATCGTTGGCTTGTTGGGGCTGATCACGCCGCAGGTCCTGTCCAGCGGCCATGGCGCGCTGCATCGCGAATTCTCGATGAATTACGGGCTGGCCGTGGTGGCCAGCGTCTTCGTGCTCAAGCTGGCGGCGTCGGCGGTCTCGCTGGGGTCGGGTTTTCGCGGCGGATTGTTCTTTGCCTCGCTGTTCCTCGGCGCGCTGCTCGGCAAGGCGTTCGCGGATGTGATGCTTGTTATTTCTCCGGCAACCGGCATCGACCCTGCCGTCGCCGCCGTCGTCGGCATGACGTCGCTCGCCGTCGGTGTCGTCGGCGGTCCGCTGACGATGACCTTCCTGGCGCTGGAATCGACCCGCGACCTGACGCTGACCGGCGTTGTGCTGGCCGCCTCGATCATGTCGGCGATCCTGGTGCGCGAAACCTTCGGCTACTCGTTCTCGACATGGCGCTTCCATCTGCGCGGCGAGACCATCCGCAGCGCCCACGATGTTGGCTGGATGCGCAGCCTCACAGTCGGCTCGATGATGCGCAAGGACATCAAGACCATCTATGCCTCGACGACGCTGGCAGCCTTCCGCAAGCAAGTGCCGCTCGGCTCTGCCCAGCGGGTCATCGCCGTCGACGCGGGCGACCACTATGTCGGCGTGCTGATCGTGGCCGAACTGCACAGCGATCCTTCCGATGGCGAGGTGCCGGTGCGCGATCTTGCCAAATACAAGGACGCGGTGCTGGTGCCGAGCATGAACGTGCAGGCCGCCGCGGAAACATTCCAGCGGGCGGGCGCCGAAGAACTCGCTGTCGTCGAGGATTTCACCGACCTCATCGTCTTGGGGCTTTTGACCGAAGGCCATCTGATGCGGCGCTATGCCGAGGAACTCGACAAGGCGCGCCGCGACCTGTCGGGCGAGGGGTGACGGGAAGGCCAAGCGGGGTGCCTGCGGCAGGGGGCGCGATTGCGGAGCCCTAATGCTCGATCGGCCCCTTGGCCATCACGAGAGCCGTGCCGGCGGTGGTCGGGCGTTCGATCATGCGCCGCACGCGGGGCGGTTCGTCGCCGCTGTGCAGGGCCCGCACGCGTTCGCCGATGACGGCGTCGGCATGGGTTATGCGTCCATTGTGCCTGATATATTCGATCCAGGTCGGCGTGTGATAATGCTCGATCCATACGGTGGGATTCTCGAGATCGCGCGCCAGCGTCCAGTTGCGGGCGCCGTCACGACGGCGGATGCGGCCGCGTTCGGCCATGATGGCGAGGAACTCCGGTTCATCCTCGTGCCGGATCACATACTCGATCATGATGGCGATGGGACCGCTGCGCGGCTTCAGGTCAAGCGCCAAATGCGGTTCCTTGAAGCGATTGAGCGGATCGAGGTTGAGCACCTGCTGTTGCGGTAGCGGGAGCAAAAGACCGATGGCGCCGCCGGCCAGCATGGCGACGCTGGCTGCGATCAGCGCGGCTTCGGCGCCGTGCGCATCGGCGACGACACCCCAGATCCAGCTGCCGAGCGCGATGCCGCCGAAGGTCGCGGTCTGGTAGACCGACAGCACCCGGCCGACCACCCAGCGCGGCGTCGCCATCTGCACCGTGACGTTGAAATGCGAAAGCGCGATCACCCAGCAGGCGCCGCCGACAAGCAGGCCGAGCGACGTCTGCCAGGCATGCTGGCTGACGGCGGCATTGAAGGCGCAGACAGCGAAGCCGGCGAAAGCACAGCGCACCATCGTCTCGCTGGAGAGCAACTGCCGCAGCCTGACGCTGATCAAGGCGCCGCCGACCGCGCCGATACCAAAGGCGCCGAGCATGATGCCATAGGTCAGCGCATCGCCCTTGACGACATCACGCGCCACCAGAGGCAGCAACGCAAGCACAGCGCCTGCACTGAAGCCGAACGCAGCGCCCCTGACCAGCACCTTGCCGATGTTGGGCGACATGGCGACATAGCGCAGGCCGGCGCCCATGGCGGCCCCCAGCGATTCGCGCGGCAAGGTCGATACCGGCACGTCCGGCTTCCAGCGCGCCAGCACGACGATCAGGCCGATATAGCTCACCGCGTTCGCCGCGAAGGCGGCCGCCGCACCGGCCGCGGCGACGATGATGCCGCCGATCGCCGGACCGACGCTGCGCGTCAGGTTAAAGCCCATCGAATTGAGGGCGACGGCCGCCGGCACCTTGTTGCGGGGAACGATATCGCCGACGGAGGCTTGCCATGACGGGCTGTTGAGCGCGGTGCCGCTGTCAATCAGGAAGGTGAAGGCAAGCAGCGTCCATGGCGTGATCAGGCCTGAATAGGTGAACAGGGTCAGAAGCACCGACACCACCAGCATGAAGGTCTGGGCGACAAGCATCACCTTGCGCCGGTCGAAACTGTCGGCGATGGCGCCGGCTACGAGTGCAAACAGCATGATCGGCAAGGTGGTCGAAGCCTGGACCAGGGCCACCTGATAGGGCGAGGTGGCGATCGTGGTCATCATCCAGGCGGCGCCGACACCCTGGATCAAGCCACCGAAATTCGAGACAAGGCTTGCGCCCCACACGGCGCGGAAAATGCCGTGCCGGAAGGGCGCCAGCGCCGAGACGCTCTCGCTGTCCGGCTTTTCGTCAATCATTTGGGGTTCCTGCCATGTCGTGCCTGCTCGTCAGACAATCGGTTTGCGCAGACCGTTTGCCGAAAGTAGGGCATGGCGCCGCAAAGGGCAAAAAAGCGCATGGTCCAACAATGGGATAGAGGCGGTCCAGGCCTTGTCCGCCGTGGGTCCGGAGGTGCCGCGGGGATCGGCGGCGTCTGTCCTCAGACAATTGCGAACGGCATGCCGCGGCACACCATCCTGGAACAGGCTCAGAAGCCGTTCTGGATGCGCTCGAAGATGACGTTGGTGAAGGCCGATATCTGGCTGCCGATGAAGGGGCCGGTCAACGCCACCACCAGCATGATCGCGACGATCTTCGGCACGAAGGTCAAGGTGATCTCCTGTACCTGCGTCAGCGCCTGGATGAGGGCGATGCCGATGCCGACCGCCATGGCGACCAGCACCACCGGAGCGGACGCGACGAGCACCGTCCACACCGCGTACTGGACGATGTCGAGAGCGTCGGCCTCATTCATGGGACTGGCTCTCTGCCGAAAGCGTCAGCTTGCTGCCTTGACCGAGACTCCCGGACCGACCGCGACTTCGGTGCCGTTCTGCAGCACGGCGATGAGACCGTTGCTGGCGAGGCGCACCGAAGCCACGGTGCCCGTGGTCAGGCCGTCGGCGGAGGTGATCGAGCGCCCGATCAGTGCGTCGGCCTGCGACAGCGCCGAGGACTGCATGATCTGATTGAGCTTGGTGTTGGTCTGCACAGACTGCTCGACCTGAGAGAAGGTGGCGAGCTGGGCGACATATTGCGTCGAATCCATCGGCTTGGTCGGATCCTGGTTCTTCATCTCGGCGATCAGAAGCTTCAGGAAGGACTGGTAGTCGACCGCTGTCTTCGAGGTCGACGCCGTGGCCTGATTGGCGCCTGTCGGAATCGTCGTCGTCATGTCCACGTTCATCAGTATCGTGCTCCCACGGCCAGCGGGCGCTCGGCACCCAAAACATCGTCATTACCACCCAGCGCGCGGCGTTCGAGCGGATAAAGCGCGCGGATCGCCTTCAGCGCCTCGTAGATATGATCCTCGCCGACCATGCGGTCGATCTGTTTCAGCGCGCTGCAGATCTGGGTGTCCTCGAAGCTTGCCAGAAGCAGCGGCAGCGAACGGCGGAACATGTCGCGCGCGGCGGCGGCGCCGGCCGGGTTCATCAGCATGACCTGCAGGATGAAATAAAGCTGCTTGAGCGGCGTCGAGGCATCGTCGGCCTGGATCACGTGGCTTTCGAGCAGGAACTGGACGTCGTTCATCAATTCGACGGTGACCTTGCGGTCGACCCGGATGACGGCGCCGTTGATGTAGATCTTTTCGTTCGGCTTCAGCGATATCTTCAGCGTGTTGGTCATTGAATGCCGTCCCTGATGATCTGGGACACCTCGATCAACCCTTCGAAATTGTTGGTGCGGCCCTGACGGATGTCCTCCGCCTCGCGCAGCAGCCACAGGCCGATGGAAATGAGATTGGCGCGCAGTTCCTTGGGCAGGGCGTTGTCGCTGGAGCCAAGATCCTCGACGAAGGCGGTCCAGACGCGGTTGGTGAAGTGAAGCGCCTCGATCGCCTCCATCGAATCGTGGCCGGCCGCTGCTGCCGCCGCCAGCATGTCGATCGAGCGGGTCAGAAGCTCCCGCTCGCGGTCCTTCGCGTCGGCAACGGAGTTGCTCTGGATGTCGGCGTAGGAGAATTGGTACATCGTTGGGGCTCTACCGTTCCGTTAAGCGTTGTCAGGTCAGGTAATTCAACAGGCTGAGCTGCTGCAGGCGTGCGGTCAACGCGAAAGACGTTTCGATGTGCTGTGTCAGGTCCGCGACCCGTGTCGCGGCTGCCGCCGGATCGACGGCTTCCAGATCGAGAATGTGCCGTTCGAAAAGGTCGACCTGCGTTTTCATCCGATCGTTGGCATCGGAAACCCGCTTCTGGACGATGCCGGTCTCGGATTGAAGCTGGCCAATGCCGCTCAGCGCTTCGCCAACCAATGTGGTGGAGCGGCTGACAACCGTATTCTTCGCCGCCTGGCTGATGTTGCTGGACATCAGGCTGCTGACCATGGCTGCGGCCATGGCGAGTTTCTGAATGCCATCGCTGTTGGCGCTGGTCGAAGTCGGTGTGGTTTCGTTGAGTGCGATGCGGCTGACGATCTGCTGGTCGGTGGCGTTCGACCAGTCGCCCTGCCAACCCGCGCCCGTGAACAGCGGCGCGACATCGTTGGTGATGAAATCGTCCATCTGGGCGGCCGTGATGTTGGCCGCTGCCGGGTCGTCCTGGGTGAAACCGAAATTGGTGAGGAAAGCGGTATCGAATGCAGCCTTGGCGGGAGAGCCGGCAGCCGTGAAATCGTTGATCGGCTTGACGTCGGTGTTGGTGCCGGCAAACAGATATTCACCATTGACGCTGGTGTTGAGGATCGAGGTCAGCTGCTGGATGGTCGCCTTGCCGGAGTCCCGGGTGAGGCTGTTGGACGAGTCGCTTGAGGAAGCGGTGGTCAGGGCGGACAGGAAGGTCTGAGCGGCGCCGGAGAGCTGGCCAAGCGAGGTCTGTGTCGAGGAAAGCCTCGCGCCGACTAGGCCGTTGGAATCGATAATGACGTTGAGCCGGTCGAGATCGCGCGAGAAGGTGACGGACTGGGCGGTGCGCCCTCCGAGAGCCAGCCCGACATCGGCGACCCTGCCGGTCGACGCTTCCTTCGTGGCTTTGACGAGTTCGGCCTGCATGCGCATCTGCTGGGAGCGCATGGCATTGGAGATTGCGGCCGAGGAGACTGAAGTCATGGAATTATCCCACCGCGTTAAGCAAGGCCGTCAGCATGTCGTCGACGGTTTTCATCATCCGGGCCGATGCCTGGTAGGTGTGTTCGAGGTCGAGCAGCAACGACATTTCCTGGTCGACATTGACCCCGGTCGCGTTGGACAGCGCTTCGGCGCTGCGCGATGCCAGTGCTTCCTTGGCATCGGAGGCGGTCGAAGCCTGCTGGCGCACGCCCTCGAACCAGCCGATCGAACTGGCGGCGTAGTCGGATACGCTGGAGGTTGCCGAAACGCCGGCGGCGGGGTCGAAAGTCATCGGCTGGTCGAGCCGGTCGCCATAGGCGACCAGAAGGGTGGAATAGGACGCGCCGCCGCCGGTGTTGGCGACATAGGCCGCACCATTGGCGCCGCCGTCGCGCAGCAGCGTCGGGTTGCCGCCGGTGCTCGGGTCCATCGCCGCATTGACGCTGATGGACGCGGCAAGGCCGGTGACCAGCGTGCCGGCGGCCGGCACGGCCGGCGCTCCCGACCAGGTGAACAGGCCGGCGGCATTGGCCATCGAGGGTGCGGTCTCGGCAAAAGCGGTGATCAGGCCACGCGCGGTCTCGTCGAGCTGGCTCTGCATGGTCGAGGCGACGCCGTCGCGCAATTGCAGCAGGCCGGCAAGCGTGCCGCTGGCGCTGGTGTTGCCGCCGGCTCCCGCCGAGATCGGCACGTTGTCGATGTAAACGGCATTGCCGGCGGCACCCGCGGTATAGCCTGCCGACGCCGCGAAGGTGACCGTGCGCGGTATCGTCTCGAACAAAGTCGTGCCGTCGCCGGTGGTGATGACCATGTCATTGTCGCCTCGTGTGAAGGTCGACACTGGGACATAGTTCGAAATCTTCTTCAAAAGCGCGTCGCGCTGGTCGAGCGCATCGGAAACGTCGGTGCCGGAACGGGTTCCGGACATGACCGCCGTGTTGGCATCCTGGAACTGGCTGAGCAGCGAGTTCAGGTCATCGACGGCGGTGGCGATCTGGCCGTCGGTCTGGGTGCGGAAATCCTGGACTGCCTTGGAGCCCTCGTTGAGCGAGCGCACGACCTGTTTGGCGGCGTCGATGACCGAGGCGCCGAGGTTCTGGTTCGACGGCGAGGTGGCGTAGAGCTGCAGCGCCTGCTGCAGGTTGGCGATCGCGGTCGAGGGCGAGGACGCATTGTCGACGCCATTGACCGCGACGCCCAGCTGATCCATGCCGCTGTAGAGCGCGTTCTGCCCGCTCCAAGCCGATAGCGCGCCGAGATTCTGGCGAAACAAAAGCTCGTTGGCTGCGCGCTGGATATCGACCGAACGCGCGCCCGGCGCCGTGCTGGTGACGACGGCCTGGCGCCGCGAATAGTCCGGGTTGGAGGCGTCGGCGACGTTGCGCGAGACAACGCTTGTCTGTCGCGCGGTGTTCATAAGCGCCGACTGGGCGATACTCAATGCGGTAGACAGTGACATGCGGGTCTTTCGCGGGCGACGCCCGTCTTATCTCTTCAGGTTGACAAGGACGTCCATCAGATCGGAACCGGTCTGGAAGACTTTCGAATTGGCGGTGTAGCTGCGCTGCGCCGCGATCATGTTGGTCAGTTCTTCGGCGATGTCGACGTTGGAATTCTCGAGCGCGCCGGAGATGATGGAGCCGAGTTTGCCTTCATTGGCAAAGCCGACACGAACCGCGCCGGACTCGGTGCCCTGCGAATAGACGTTGCCGGGCAGCGCGGTGAGCTGGTCCGGGCTCTGCACGTCGGCCAGCGGAATCTTGTAGAGCGGCTTGGTCGAACCGTCCTTGTACTGTGCGTAGATGGTGCCGTCCTTGCTGATCTGGACCTTGTCGATGGTGCTCGGCGCGTTGCCGTTGACCTGGGCATCGGAAACCGTGAAGCCGGCGCCAAGCTGGGTCAGCGCAGACAGATCGAGATTGAGGGTGGCGCCGTTCGGCACGGTAAATGAAACGCCGGTGGGCGTGCCGGTGAGCTTGCCGGTGGTGGTGTCGAAGGTCAGGTTGGCCGAGCCCAGCAAGCCGCCAGCGGTGTAGGGGAACGATGTTCCAGCGGTGGCCTTCGACTGATCGAAGACCGCCACCTGCCAGGTGCCGGCGCCGGTGTTGGTGAAATAGACGTCGAGCAGCTTTTTGTTGCCGAGATTGTCGTAGGCGACCATCGAGGATTTCGACGTGTATTGCGCGGTCGCAGCGTTGGCGGCGGGCAGGTTGGCGGTCGCGACCGGTGTCGCGCCGGCCGGCAGGTTGCCGGCATAGCTGCCCTCGGTGCTCGGCGTTGCGGTCATTCCCTGGTCGGAGATGACAACCGGGACCAACCCCTCGAAGCCATTGACCGTCGCTGCCGGTACGCCGTTGTCGTAGCTGTACGCCATCAGCTGGAAGCCGGCCGAGTTGACCAGTCTGCCCTGACCGTCGGGAACGAAAGCGCCGGCCCGGGTCAGGTAGGGGGTGCCGCTCGGATCCTGGACGACAAAGAAGCCATCGCCGCTGACGGCAAGGTCGGAAACCGAGGTCGTGTACTGAAGCACACCCGGATCGCTGACCGCCTGGCGGATCGTCGTGGTGACGCCGCCAGAATTGTAGGCACCGCCGGTCGACGGCATGACCAGCGTCGAGAATTCGGCGGAGGAGCGCTTGTAGCCGGTGGTGTCGGAATTGGCGATGTTGTCGGCGACCGTCGATAGGCGGTTTGCCTGGGCGTTCATGCCGGAAACGCCGGTCCGCATCATTCCGTAGAGGCTCATCGAAACGTCTCCGCTGTGTCCATGCTGCTGGCTACGAGGCTACGCATGTTTTCTTGCGCGAGGCTGGCGCGGCGCTGCATCAGAAGACGAGCCGGTAGCCGAGGAAACGCTTGGAATCGATCGGGTCGGTGCCCAGCTTCTCGCGCAGCTTCTTGCGCAGTTTGCTGATGTGGCTTTCCACCACGTTCTCCTCGACCTCTTCGTCGAAGATGCCGTAGATGGCGTTGAAAACCTGGGTCTTGGTGACACGGCGCCCGCGATTGCTCGCCAGATATTCGAGGATGCGGCGTTCACGGCGCGGCAGGGGGAGGGGCTGACCGTCGATCTCGGGGTCGCGGCCATCCATGAAGATGCGCATGGCGCCGATCTCGGTGTAGGCGACGTCTTCCTGGGCGCGGCGGCGGATGGCGGTGATGCGGGCCAGGATCTCGCGGATATGGACGGGCTTGCGAATGACGTCGTCGACGCCGCTCTCGAACAACCGGAGCGTGTTCTCCAGCGAATGCTGTTCGCTGAGCGCAATCACCGGGGCGCCGGTGCGGTCGCGGATCTGGCGCGGAGAGATGGAGCCTTCACGGCAGTCGCCGATGAGGAAGGCCCGGACCGAGCGCAGATCGGTGTCCGCGGCAGAGTTCACCCACTCACCGAATTCGCCGGACGCAAAGCCTGCACAGGCGATGCCCTCACGATCGAAAAGTGAATTGTATCCCTCTGTTACGAGCTCGCGCTCGTCAACGATCACAATCATCGGCCCCGCCTTCCGAATCAAATCATTTGCCCCGTGAAGAGAGGCGTATCCGCTGGCGGGAATCCTGAACAACCGTCATTTCTTGTAGCTAGTTTCTTGGGAGTCTGGAATCGTTTCGGTTGCATTAGCGGGCGGCCAGATGTGCTTTCGGCGGCAAGTTCTGACCAAGTCAAACCGACAATTCGGGTTGTACGGTTGGTCTATTAGTAACGGGAAATGCGCTTACGGGTTGCAGAAGCCGCGGGCGTTCGCGGTCCATTTTCCAAAGCCGGTGGCGACCATGTTGGCAATGACGCGGCAGACATAGATCTTCTGCGCCGGGTCGTTGTCGGGACCGGCATGATAGCGGGCCACGGCCATAGACCAGGTCTCGTGACGGGCATGAAGGCTGGCCAGGAAGCGCGCCGCATAGTCGACGTTCTGGCGTGGGTCGAGCATGTCCTCGACGCTGCGAAAATGCGATGCGTGGTAGTGGTGATTGATCTGCATGCAGCCCAGATCGATCAGGGTCTTGCCCTCGCGCCGGGCATTGGCGAAGGCGGCAAGGGCCTCGGTTCGGCTCCTCGGAAAGACTGCTTTTCCTTCTATATTCAAGGCATTGGGTTGAAGGCTGCCCTTGTTTCCAGTCTCCGTCAGGCCAACGGCATAGAGGATGCCGGCGGGCACGCCATAACGATCGGCGGCGCGCAGGATCTCCGGCTCGCAGGGATTGGCCGCGGCTGCGGCGGCGTTTGCCGCGCTAGATAAAGATATCGCCGCCAGCGCGCTCGCGAGCAGGCGAAGTGCCGCGGCCGTAGTCCTGCGCGTCATCGTTGCGTTTCCCTGAGGATTGCTGGCCCGGTTGCTGGCCGCCGGCTCCACCATTGCCGCTGCCCGAATTCCCCGGTTGAAAGGATGCTGGATCGCGGCCTGTCGCCGCCGCCATAGGAGCGGTTGCATCCGCCCGGGTTGTAGCGGGAACTGCTACCGAAGGTTGCAGTATCGTGACCTTGTCAACCTCGAAGCCGAGCCCCCGCAGCGACTTGACGATGGCCTCGCTGTCGGCCGACAGCCGACGATAAGCGTCGTGCGTTTCAGGCTTCAGCTCAATCGAAAGTTGTTCCCCGGAGAGGCGAAGATTGGCCGTCACCATGCCGAGTTCGGCGGGGTGGAGTTCGATCTTCAACACATGTGTCGGAACGGCAACAGAGCTGGCCAGATGGGCGGACGTGGGTGAGGCTGAAAGCGCCTTTTGCGGCCCGGCGTCGGCGGCTATGGCGTTGATCACATTGAGGGCTGCCTGGCTGATGGGACTCTGCGGCGGTGCGGGGAAGCTCCGTTCCGAGACGACGTCGATGCGCGCAGTGGACAGCGACTGTTTTCCCGCTTCTGGACGCATCGAGGACTGGACATCCTCGATGCTCTTCATCGCATTCGCGGCGTGCTTCGACCGCACGCCGGGCACATCGGCGGCCGGTGCGTCCGGCAGCTTCTGGGCCGCCGCCGCGGCGTCGCGTTTTGGCGCGCTGGAGGCAGCGCTCAGTGACTGACCGTCAAGCGCCGTCAAAGGTCCGTCGACGATCGACGCCTGCTCCGGCTTCGGCATGGTTTCGAGTGCTTCGCGTCCGCCTGCGGATTTTGGCCGGTAGGTCTTTGGCAGTGAAGCCTGCCCATCGAGCGCCGGGTCCGACGGATTCTCGCCGGTCATCGTATTGCCCCCGGCTGCCTTGGCCGTTGTCGAGAAATGCCGCAGGTCATGAAACGCGATCAGCAGCGGCAGGTCGTCCTGAAGCGGCTCGGCGTCCGGCGCCGTCTCTTCAGCGTGGGCCTTCGCGTTTGCTTCCAAATCGTCCTTGCCGGCTTTCACGTTTGCCACTTTGGCCGAGATGGTCCTTGCGGGCTCGGCCGATGCTGGTTCGGCCTTGGCGTCATGCCCGGCAAGGCCGGCAGCGAGCTTGCTCCAGTGCTGGTCGCGCGATCCCGCCTCTGTCGACGGCTGCCGTTCCGGGCGGGCAGCACCGGCATCGTCGCGCAGCATCTTGCCGAAGCCGGCGTCATCGTTCCTGCCGTTCGCGGCCGGCTGCTCCGACGTCGCGCGCGTGGAGGCAAATCCTGGCAAAGCCGAGCCGAGGCTGGTGGTCATTTGGGGGCGGCTCCAAGCATCTGGTCGATCAGGTCGAGCTGTCGACGTGTTCTGGTCATGGCGGCGTCGGTCGGATCGGCGGGCTCTGGACCGGCTGCGGGTGACGGTACCGACGCTGGCATGACAGTCGCAGGGTCGGGGGATGCCGCTGCTGCCCTGTCCGGCGCATTGGCGGCTGGTCCGCCGGAGGCCGCGGTGACGGCGGGTTGCTCCGAGATGGCGCCTTCGACCGGTGGCAGGCCACTGTCATCGGCGCCTTGCACCGTGGCGATCTCGGGCACCGGCTGCGCCGCGGCGGCAGGAACTGGGGCAGGCTTTTCCGCCGGAAGGGCGGTGGGCGGCGCGACGACCTCGCCGGCAATGGCCTGCGCGGCGTCGAGCAAAGCGCGGTCGCCCTCCGACAGCCGGCTGCGGTCGATCTTGCCGAGCTTGGCACGAACGTCCTCGATTGTCCCCGAGGTGACGGTGGAAAGGCTGGCATAGAGCAGGGCGCGTGGATCGTCCTGATTGGTGTTGCCGTCGCGGCCCTGTTCCGCCCGCGCCGAAGCGAAGGCCGATAGGTCATTCAGGCCGTCTATCGCGGCCCGGCGGGCGATGCGCAGATAGATCACCTTCTCGCGCTCGGGATCCATCATCGAGGTGATGTCGCCCAGCTTGTCCTGGCTGATCGACATGTGCAGCGCGATGACGCCGGAGACGAAGGAGTCGGCGAACTGGCTGGCATAGGGCGAATAGAGGTAGCGCTCGACATATTGGGTGGAAGCAAGGGCGAAGCGTGCCGCGTCGCCTTGCGCGACTGCAAGGCCGACCGAACGGCGAAGTGCCGCTTCCTCGACCAGCGTGCCGGGGCTGAGCAATCTTGCCTCGTCGAGCAGACGGAGTGCGGTCGCCGGCTGATCACCGGCAAGCAGTGAGCCTTTGACCAAAGCGAGGAAGGCGCCGAGATCCGGAGGCAGCGCCATGGGATCGATCGGCCTCAAGGCTTCGATAGCCTCGCCGGGCCGGCCGTTGAGGTAATCAATCACGCCTTTGGCGATGGCAAGGCTTTGCGGATCCGTCGTAGCGCGCGACGTGGCCGCTTCGACGGTCACCGGGTTGCCGCCGCTCATGCCGTAGACAAGCAGGGCTCGAAAGTTCTTGGGATCCTTGTAGTCCTCGGCATTCGCCGCCCGCAGGCGCGCATCCGCCATCTCCAGCAGCTTGGCCTGCATCGGCAGGGCGGCATGATCGCCGGCGGCTATGCGGTCCTGGATGAGTTGCAGCGAGCGCACCAGCTGATACGGCTGCAGCGCGTCCTGGGCGAAACCGGCCGACGGGTGTCCGCCGGCCAGCAGCAACAGACCAATCAACCGGCGGGTGACGGCCGCTCGCTTCATTCGCCGGTCGCCATCAGGATCTCGATGCGACGGTTCGCGGCCGCCAATGGATCGGCTGCTATTTTCGGCTGGCGGTCGGCGAAGCCGGCGACCTCGGTGATGCGGCGTTCGTCGACGCCGCCGCGCACGAGCATGTAGTAGGCGGAATGCGCGCGCGCCGTCGACAGCCGCCAATTGTCGTAGCTGTCGCCGCGGAACGGCCGGGCATCGGTGTGGCCGTTGATGCTGATGGTGCCCTTCTGGCTGTTGATGATGCGGCCGATCTTCTCCATCGCCAGCACCAGTTCGCGTCTCGGCAATGCCGAGCCGACCTCGAACATGCCGAAGTCGAGCTGATCGGTGATCGAGATGACGATCCCCTTGTCGGTGGCTTCGACCGAGACGCCGTCGTGCAGCTTGTCGCCGGGCTTGAAGGCATCGGCCAGCTGCCGCTTGACGTCGGCAGCTGCCTTGACGGCAGCCGCGGTTGGCGCCTTCTCGCCGATGTCGGGCTTGGCGGCCTTTTGCGCCTCAGGCTCTGCCTTGGCTGCGTCGGCGACCGTGGTGCCGTCCGGTTTGGTCTCGCCGGCAATTGCCGTGGCAGGGTTCGCGGCCTGCTTGCCGGTCGCGTCCTTGGCCAGCGGCTCAAGCGGTGAGGCCGCGACAGGCGGCACGGCTTTGACTTTGAGCACTTTCGTTTCGGCGGTCTTGTCGCCGGGCTTGGCCGGATCGCCCTCGATCTTCGTGCGCTCGGCGCTGGCTTCGGCGCCGGGCGCCGCTACCTGCTGCGACCAGAAATCCGGCTCGAAGGGATCGCGGTAGGAGGCGCCACCGGAGGCGCCGGTAGCCGGGCCGGCAGCCTGCACGCCGCCGTCGCCTTTCTGGCTGACATTCTGCATGACGCCGGTATCCGCGGCGATTTCCGAAAGCACCGCGTAGGGGTCGGCGAAGAGATGGTCGTCGGAGCGTTCCGCCTGCTGCGGCTCCTGCTTGTGGTCCGACGCTCCCGCGCCGGCATTGCCGTTCTGTCCGGCTTTGCTGGTCGCCTCTTGCGGATCGTCGGCCGTCAGCCCCATGGCGCGCGGACCGTCGCCGAGATCCTCCAAGCCCTTGCGGCTCGAATTGCGATCGACCAGCTTGACCGGGTTGAAGTAGCTGGCGACGGCTGCCTTAGTCTGCTCGTTCGCGGCGTTGATCAGCCACATGACCAGGAAGAAGCACATCATGGCCGTCATGAAGTCGGCGAAGGCGATCTTCCAGACGCCGCCATGGTGGGCCTCGTCATGGTCGTCATGGCTGCGCCGCACGATGATGATCTCGTGGCGGCCGTGGTCGGCGTCTGCGACGCTCATGCCAGGACCTCCGAGAGGACCGTCGACCATTCGGCCATGCGCGTCTCGAACACTGCTTCGTCGATGGCGACGGTCAGGTCGAAGCCTGGCGCCTCGACAAAATCGAGATTGGCGGCGCCGGGTCCGAGCGACGCCTTCAGCGTTTCGAACATCGAGAGCGGGCCGCGCACGACGATGCGCACCGCTTCGGCATCGCCGACCGCTTCGCGGATGGCGCCGGCCAATGCCTCGATCGAACGTTTCTGCAGATCGTCGCTGACGATGCCGCCGATGATGCGGGCGACCGTGGCGGCGACAAGTCCGGTGACGCGCGCCTCCATGGCATCGATGCGCAACGAGACCGCCTTGCCGACATCGTCGCCGAGGCTTTCGAGAAATATCCTTGCTTCCTCGGCATTGACCTGGCGTTCGGCTTCGAGCGCGGCGTCATGCGCAGCCGACAGGCGGACCTGCAGCGCTGCCTCCGCCTGGGCGACCGCCTCGGCGATCAGCGTGCCGATATCGGCCTGCGGCGCCGGCGTCTCGGGCTTGTGTTCGGGATCGATTGCTGCCCGGGACTGGCCGGCACGTTGCGCGCGCGTCCCGAAATCAGGCAGAAGGTCGAAGAGGGCTACGGAGGGCATGGTTTACACCGCCACTTCCTGGGCAGCCCATTTGCGCAGTATCTGCGCGGTGCGCTCCTCGTTGAGATCGACCATCCTGGCAAGCCTGTCCTGCGGCGCCGGCCGGATCTTCTGGCGAAGATCGTCGAGCGGCGTGGGGCCTGGGCGTGTGCCTGGCAAGGCCCCAATCGCGGCACTGTCGGTGGCCGCCATTGCCTCCGGCGTCGGCAGCGAGCGCTGGACGTCGTCGAAGCTGGGACCTGCCAGGGCCGGAGTAGCCTTTGCCGTCAGCGCCGCGGCCATCGGCCTCAGGCCGAAGAAGGCGACCAGGAACACCACGACGATGAAGGCACCGGCATTGATCATCGTGCCGGCATGCTGGCCGATCGAATCGAGCATTCCCGCCTGCGGGATCGCCTCGCCATCCAGGCCGTCGATGAACTCGACCGCCGAGACGTCGATGATGTCGCCGCGCTTTTCGTCAAGGCCGGTAGCGGACGTGACCATCTTCTGGATCTCGGCGACGCGCTTGGCGATCTGCTCCGGCGTGGCGTCCTTGCCGAGGATGGCCGTCAGCCGTTGCTGATTGACGACCACGGCAATCGACATCTTGGTGACGGTGTAACCGTTGGAGACCGTGGCGATCTTCTTGGAATTGATCTCGTAGTTGGTGATCTCTTCCCTGCGGTCGTTCTGCGAGGAGGATTGCGGACCATCGGTGGCGGTTGCCTGGGTCTCGGGCAGGTTCTGCTCGACGCTGGCCGGAGTGGAAGCCTGCTTCTGGTTGTTGTTCTCGTTGGCCCGCACCGACTGCACCGAGCGTTCGACGCGGGAATTCGGATCGAAGATGGTCTCTTCCGTCTGGCGGGTGTCGGTGTTGACCTCGGCCTTGACGCTGGCGCGGAAATTGTCGGGGCCGAGATAGGCCGTCAGCGCACGGCGGATGTTGTCTCCGATCTGCGCCTCGACGGTCTGCTCGACGCCGAGCGTGCGGGCGGCGCTGGTGTTGGAAGGATCGTCGCCCGCGGCCAGCAGATTGCCGCTGGAATCGAGAACAGTCACCTTGTCTGCCGACAGGCCGGGAACGGCGGCGGCGACGAGATGGCGGATCGACATGGCGCTCTTCTCGGCGTCGATGCCGGCGTAGCGGATGACCACGGAGGCCGAGGGCTGCTGCTCGTCGCGCCGGAAATTGGCGCGTTCGGACATGACGATGTGGACCCGCGCAGCCTTGATGCCCGATATGGACTGGATGGTGCGGGCGATCTCGCCTTCCAGCGCCCGCACGCGGGTGATCTGCTGCATGAAGGAGGTGAGGCCGAGCGAGCCAACATTGTCGAACAATTCGTAGCCGGCATTGGCGCTGGTCGGCAGACCCTTTTCGGCAAGCAGCATGCGGGCCTGAGCGGTGGTGCCGGCCGGCACCAGAACCGAGGTTCCATCGGCGCCGACATCGAAGCCGATGCCGGCTTCGCCCAGCACCAGGCCGATCTGGTTCACGTCGGCGCGGTCTAGTCCCACATAGAGCGTGTCATAGGCGGGGCGGTTGAGATAGACCGAGGCGATGCCGATGACGCCCATCACCAGAACGGCGATGCCCGCCAGCATGGCGAGGCGCTTCACGCCAAACCCGCGGAGATTCGAGATGATGCTCTGGATCTGTTCCGGCACGGTTCAACGACTCCCAGCATGATTGTCCGCCGGAACTCTAGTCTTCGAAGCTTGTGCGAAAATGAAATCGGGCCGCGCTGGCGGCGCGGCCCGATTATCTGATGGGAAGGTGGGCGCCGGTGGCGCCCGTGATCAGCTCTTGAACAGAGACAGGATCGACTGCGAGGCGCTGTTGGCGATCGACAGCGCTTGAACGCCGAGCTGCTGCTGAACCTGCAGTGCCTGGAGCCGGGTCGATTCCTTGTTCATGTCGGCATCGACAAGCTGGCCGACGCCGCGGTCGATGGAGTCCATCAAACTCTGGGTGAAGGTCTTCTGCAGGTCGATGCTGCTCTTGGCCGAACCGAGGATGGTGGCGGAGTCGGTCAGCTGGGCCATGACGTTATCGATCCTGTTCACCATCTGCGTGATGATGTCGTCGGTAATGCCTGGTGCCGTGATATCGAGGTTGTAGGCGGAGATATTGTCGACCTTGGCGACCGCTCCCGCCGCTGTCTGGCCGGCGGTGTTCGCGGCGATGTCCGTTCCTCCGCCCGCGATCACGCCCGCATAGGCGTTGTCGTACAGGGTCTGGGCGGCGCCCGTGGAATAGATGGACGTCTGGCGATCGAGGGTTCCGTAATTCTTGACCTCGGCGGCGAGGCCGTAGTCGAAAAGCTTGGTGCTCTCGACATCGATATCGATCGTCCCGATCGAGATGGCGCCGGATGAGGAACGATTGAATGAGGACACGATCTGGGAGTCGGGCTGGACGCCGTCATTGGCGGCCGCAACCTGCTTTGAGGTCACCGCTAGGAAGTTCGAGCCTGAAAAGGTGGCCGCATCGGCGAACGACTTCATCTGCGCCTGAAGCGCTTTGATCTCGGTCTGCGTCTTTGCCTTGGCTGCGTCCGTCTGGCCGACGGTCGAAAGCAGCTTGGTCTTGATCTGGCCGATCGTTGTCAGCACATTGTTCATGCCGGTGTAGGCGGTGTCGACTTTCGAGGCGCCGAGGCCGAGTGCATCCTGCACCGTCGACAGGGCCTGGTTGTCGGAGCGCATCGTGGTGGCGATCGACCAGTAGGCGGCGTTGTCCGAGGCTTGCGAGACACGGTAGCCAGTCGATATGCGGGCCTGTGTCTGCTCGAGTGACTTGTTGGTGGCGCTGAGGCTTTGAAGCGCGGTTAACGCCGCGGCGTTGGTCATGATACTCGCCAAGAAAGTCGCTCCTTCTCAAAGGCCGGCATGCTCAGACATGCCGGATAGGCCTGCTTCAACCGTGGTATCGTGCCAGTAGGGCCGATTCGCCAACCGTTGTAACCTATTGGTTAACCATAATTAGCGGGACATGGTTAACAGCCTGTTAAACGCGGCCTTTCGAGAGTTAACGACAGAGCGTTGCGCGCGGTCCGAGCAAACGAAATCGGGCCGCGCTTTTGGCGCGGCCCGATTTTAGTGCAAGTTGGCGGATGCGATTAGCCGCGGAAGAGCGACAGGATCGACTGCGACGAACCGTTGGCGATCGACAGCGCCTGGATGCCGAGCTGCTGCTGGACCTGCAGGGCCTGGAGACGGGTAGATTCCTTGTTCATGTCGGCATCGACGAGCTGGCCGACACCGCGATCGATGGAGTCCATCAGGTTCGAGGTGAAGGTCTTCTGCAGGTCGATACTGCTCTTGGCGGCGCCGAGCGTGGTGGCGGCGTTGGTCATGGCCTTGAGCGCGGCATCGACGACGTTCATCTGCTGCGCGATCTGGCTATCGCTGGCGGCCGTGCCACCCGAGAAGATAGTCAGCGAGGCAACCGAATAGGTGTCGGTAACCGCTGCGGCAGCGCCCAACGTCGGTGCCGAGGCCGTGGCAACAGCAGCGCCCGTGGTGCCGAGGCGGGCCGTGTCGAGAATGCCCTTGGCGGTTGGTGCCGCGCCGGCATCGTACAGCTTGATGCTTTCCACATTGACATCGATCGTCGAGATCGAAGCCGCGCCGGTCGCGTCGCGGTTGAAGGCCGAAACAATCTTCACGTCGGCCGCGGTGCCTGTCGCAGTGGACACCGAAAGCATGTTGGTGCCGGAGAAGGTGGCGCCATCGGCGTAGGCCTTCAACTGGTTCTGAAGGGCGGCGATTTCGACCTGGGTCTTTTCCTTGGAGGCGTCCGTCTGGCCGTAGGACGCGACCAGCTTGGTCTTGATCTGGTTGATCGTATCGATCGCGCTACTCATGCCGGTATAGGCTGTGTCGACCTTAGAGGCGCCGAGGCCGAGAGCGTCCGAAACGGTGGACATTGCCTGGTTGTCGGAGCGCATCGTCGTGGCGATCGACCAGTAAGCGGCGTTGTCCGAAGCCTGCGAGACCTTGTAGCCGGTCGAGATGCGGGCCTGGGTGTCGGTGAGGGATTTGCTGGTGGCGTTGAGGCTCTGCAGGGCCGTCAATGCGGCGCTGTTCGTCATGATGCTGGACATGGTACTCGGACCTTGATTTTACAGGTATTTTTTACATACCGGCTCTACCGGTATGACGGTGCGGCATCATGCCCATGATCTCTCAAAATCGATCACCCGCCATCTGCGAGCGAATATGCGGGCAAGTCCCTACCAAAGGGCTAAACCGGACGGTTAATCGAAAATATATTGCTGGGATTTCGAGCCGGCGCCGCAGGGTCAGTTGAAGGAGCGCACCAGGCTGCCGACAAGCAGGTTCCAGCCGTCGATCAGGACGAAGAACAGGATCTTGAACGGCAGCGACACCACTGTCGGCGGCAGCATCATCATGCCCATCGCCATTGTGATGGTGGCGACGATCAGGTCGATGACTAGGAATGGCAGCACGATCAGGAAGCCGATCTCGAAACCGCGCCGGATCTCCGAGATCATGAAGGCCGGCACCAGGATGCGCAGGTCGACGGTGTCACGCGAAACGGTCTGTCCGCGCTCGCGGGCAAGGTCGGCGAAGAGGTCGAAATCCTTGTCACGCACATTGTGCAGCATGAAGGTGCGGAACGGGTCTGAAATCTTGTCGAAGGCTTCGGTCTGGGTGATCTGGTTGTCCATCAGCGGCTTGACGCCGGTGTTCCAGGCCTGATCGAAGGTCGGCGCCATGACGTAGAACGTCATGAACAGCGACAGCGAAATCAGGATGAGGTTCGCCGGTGTCGACTGCAGGCCGATTCCGGCGCGCAGGATCGAGAAGGCGATGACGAAACGAGTGAAGCTGGTCACCATGATCAGCAGGCCTGGCGCCACCGACAGAACGGTCAGCAGGCCGAACATCTGGATGATGTAGCCTACGGTGGTGCCGTCGGCCTTGCCGATACCGCCGAGATCGAGTTGCTGCGCCGTCGCGACGGACGTTGCGGCCGCGATCATCGCCGTGGCGAGAAGGAACTTTCTCATTCGAGCAGCAATGTCCTGATGAGTACCTGTTTGGCGTGACCCTGGCTGCGGATCGCGGCGCGTTCTTCGAGGTCGGCCTTCAGGTGCTGGTAGCCGCTGGCCCCCTCGATCTGATGCATCTTCAACGTGCGCACCAGGGCCAGAAGGTCCTGGTGGATGTCATCAGACATTGCCTGTGGCTGCGGCGCGTCATAGACGATGGACACCTCCATCCTGATCCATGTGCCGGCAGGCGAGGCGATGTTGGTGGTGATCGGCGCCAGCACGACAAGCATCGGGCCCAGGCCTGGCTGCTCGGCCGCGGTGGGCTGCATGATCTTGCCTTCGTTCTCAGGCGCGACCGGTACCGACGCCGGTGCGCCGACGCCTTTGAGATAACCGCCGGACATCCAGCCCATGCCAATGGCGGCCGCCGTCACAAGCAGCAGCAGGCCGGCCTGGATAGCAGGGGAGGGACCCTTGCGTGGCTGAACCTGTTCGATATTTGCCACGGCGCCCTGCTCCGATCCTAGAACGGAAGAACCTGGTCGAGAATCTGCTGGCCGTAGGCAGGCTGCTGGACCTCGGTGATGCGACCGCGTCCGCCGTAGGAGATGCGGGCCTCGGCGATACGTTCGTAGGGGATGGTGTTTTCGGCGCCGATATCGGCCGGCCGCACGATGCCGGCGAGCGTCAGCACCCTGAGCTCGGCGTTGACGCGCACTTCCTGCGATCCGGTGATCATCAGATTGCCGTTGGGAAGCACATCGGTGACGATCGCCGCGACATTGAGCTCAAGCGTCTCCGAGCGCTTGATCTCGCCGTCGGCAGTCGTGTCCGTGGTGGAGCTGAGAGCCCCAGCGCCCTTGCCGGCGGTGCTCCACTTGTCCCACTGCGCGCTGAGGTCGTAACCGAGTTTGCGATTGGCGGTGCGGCTCCTGTCGTTCTGGTTCTTGAAGTTGGCCCGATCGTTGATCTTGATCTTGACCGTCAGGATGTCGCCCTGGGACAGCGCCCGCGGGTCGGTGAACAGCCGGCTCTGGCGGTCGTCCCACAACGAGAATTTCTTGACTGGCGCGGGCGGCGTTTGCGGATAGCGATAGAGGGAGCCGGTACTGCCGCCATCGATGCCGGAGCCGACCGGGGACAGAGCCGGCTCCCTGCCGACCTCCTTGAGGTTGGTTCCGCAACCCGACAGCACGGTGACCGCGCACAGGACAAGCATTTTCCGGATCATGACGGATCTACCCTTCGGGCTGCGCTGGCCATAATGCCGGTGAGCGTCGCCGCCGCCTTCTGGTCCATTTCGTTGAGGATGACGCTCGCCTTGCGTGAATCGAGCTTCATCAATATGGCCGCAGCCAGATCGGCGTTGACGATGGCCAGCCGCTCGGCGGCGGCGTCGGGCTTCATGCCGGCGTAGATCTGGACGACGCCGTCCTCTGCCCGGGCCAGGAAAACCTCGCGTCGCTTCAGCCAGGTCTCGTATTCAGCTTTCTTTGCATCGAGTGCTTTCATGCGCTCGTCAATGCCGGCCTGGAGCTGCTTCAGTTCCTCCGCCTGCAGGACATAGCGGCGGTCGCGGGCGGCGTCGGCGATGTTTGAGCAGAAGCGCTCGATCTCGCTTTGGTCCGGCGCCTTTTCCCGCGTCAATTGCTGCGGCGCCGCTGCCACCGGTGCCCCCGGCAGGACCTGGCGGACCGTCTCCTCGCCGCGCGCAGTGTCGCCGGCAAAGGGCAGCGTCGCGAGAATAGCGGTCGCGAGCAGGATCGCGGCTTTGCGGTGTCTGCCATCATGGCGTGGGAAGGAGCGCGTCATCGGCATCGCCTATTGCAGAACCAGGTCGGCCTGCAGAGCCCCGGCCGACTTGATGCCCTGCAGGATGGCGATGATGCCATCCGGCTTGACGCCGAGGCGGTTGAGGCCGGAAACGAGGGTCTGGAGATCGGGTCCGTCAAGCACGGCAACGCGGGCGTCGGGCCGGCTGGCGTCGATGGCGGTGAACGGTTCGACGGCGGTCTCGCCCTTGGAGAAGGGCTCGGGCTGGACGATGCGCGGCGCTTCGGTGATGCGCACGGTGAGCGTGCCGTGGCTGATGGCGACACGTGAGATCTTGACGTCATTGCCGATGACGATGGTGCCGGTGCGCTCGTCGATCACGACACGGGCCGGCGTGTCGGATTCGACCACCAGATTCTCGATTTCGGCATAGAAGCGCGCCGCCGAGACACCCTTCGGCCTTCTGATCTGCACGGTGCGAGAATCGCGCTCGGCCGCCACCCGCATGCCGAAGCGCTGGCCGGTGTAGTCGTTGATGGCGTCCGCGATACGGATAGCGGTCGAGAAATCGGGATTGCGCAGTTGCAGCGTCAGGATCGCCTGATCGTCGAACTCGGCCTGGACAGCACGCTCGACGATGGCGCCGTTCGGCACGCGGCCGGAGGTCGGCACGCCTTGCGTCAGCTGCTCGGCCTGTCCCTGGGCGGTAAAGCCGGACACGATGACCGAGCCTTGGCCGACGGCATAAATCTCGCCGTCCGCTGCCTTCAGCGGCGTCATGATCAGCGTGCCGCCGGAAAGCGAGGTCGCGTCGCCCATCGAGGAGACGTCGATGTCGATGCGGGCGCCCGATTGCACGTAGGGCGGCATGTTGGCGGTGACGATGACGGCGGCGACATTCTTGGCGCGTGCACTGCCGCCTTCGGTGGCGATGCCGAGGTTCTCGAGCATCGCGCGGATCGACTGTTCGGTGAATGGCGAGTTGCGCAGGCTGTCGCCCGATCCGGCAAGGCCGATGACCAGGCCGTAGCCGACGAGCTGATTGTCGCGCGAACTCTGCAACTGGGCGATGTCCTTGATGCGCGCGGCCACCTGGCCCGGCGGCAGCGAACTCGGCCCGGTCGAAACCCGGAACATGCGGCTGGTGGTGGCCGGATCATATTCGGGATCGTTGTAGACGCCGCCATTCTTGGCGGCGAGCTCGCGCTTGGCCTTCGACGTCAGGCCGTCGGCCAGCGCCGGCTGCAGGCCAAGCACGGCTGCCAGCATCAGGGTAAGCCCGCGCATCATGACGCGCTGACCTGGATGGTTCCGTCCGCCATCACCGTGCCGGACAGGATTTTGCCGCTGTCGATGTTGCGAACCTTGACGAGGTCGCCCGGGGCTCCCGGCTGCAGCGTCACGGCGGTGGCCGAGATCGTCAGCCCGCCGGCGATGAAGAAGATCTGCACGGAAGCACCCTGTTCGACCAGCCAGGCCTCGCGGATGGCGGTGGAAGGAATGTAGCGGCCGGGCAGCAGCGTGCGCTTGGCGACCTTGCCATCCAGTTCTTCGGCCCGCGTGGCGACCGCCTCCGGCTTGTGCTTGCCAACGATAAGGGTGACCTGTTTCAGGGCAGCCAGGTTGATGGTCTCGCCGGGATAGATTACCCGGCTCGGAATAAGCACCACCTCGCCGCCAGCTTGATTGCTGGCGATCCGGGTGGCCGATTGGTTGGCCGACTCCTGGGCAAAAGCCGGCATCGTGCCGGTCACCAGCGCAAGGATGAGCGCGGTGCGGCGGAATGCGGACAGAAGGCCGGGCGTCGACATCATGCGTTACCTGATGTTCTTGGAGACCACGGAGGCCATGTCGTCGGCGGCCTGGATGACCTTGGAGTTCATCTCATAGGCGCGCTGCGCCGAGATCAGCTCGGTGATTTCCTTGACCGGGTCGACGTTGGAGGCTTCGAGATAGCCCTGCTGGATGGTGGCAAAGCCGGGATCGCCCGGCACGCCGACATTCGCCGGCCCCGAAGCCGTGGTTTCCTGGAACAGATTGTCGCCGAGCGGCGCCAGGCCGGCCTCGTTGGCGAAGTTGGCGATCTGAAGCTGCCCGAGGTTCTGCAGGTCGGTCTGGCCGTCGATGCGGGCGAAGACCTGGCCGGTCTTGTTGACGATGACCTCGACGGCATCCACGGGAACATTGATTGCCGGAATGACGGCAGCGCCGTCGACCGTCACGAGTTGGCCGGTGGCGTTGGTGTTGAGAGCTCCGGCGCGGCTGTAGAGCGTGCCGCCGTCGGCACCCTCGATCTGAAACCAGCCCCTGCCGGTCAGCGCCAGGTCGAAACTGTTGCCGGTGCTGGTCAGTTCGCCCTGGGTGTGCACGTTGCGCACGGCCGTCGTCTTGACGCCGAGGCCGATCGAGACGCCCTCCGGCACCAGCGAGGCGTTGGAGCGGTTGGGCACGCCTTGCGTGCGGTCGACCTGATAGAGCAGGTCGGAGAATTCGGCACGGGCGCGCTTGTAGCCGGTGGTGTTGATGTTGGCGATGTTGTTGGCGATGACTTCCAGATTTGTCTGCTGGGCATTCATGCCGGTGGCGGCGATGGCGAGTGCTTTCATGGCGGAATTCCTCAGATGCCCATTCGACTGACTTCGAGATAGGCGGAAACCACCTTGTCGCGGATGGCGACGGCGGTCTGAAGCGCCTGCTGCGCGCTCATCACGGCGTCGACCACCTGACGGGTGTCGGCGTCGCCCTTGAGCGCCTGCAACGATACCTGCTCGGCATTCTGCAGCGTGTTCACGGTCTTGGAGGCTGCCTGGCTCAGCGCCTCGGCAAAGGAGGTGCCGACATTGCCGCCGGCCGAGGGTGTCGCGCCGCCCTGGAGCAGGCTTGTGGCCGCGTCGTCGCCGCCGATCGACGGCTTGAACTGAAGCGCTCCGATACCGCTGATCATTACTGGTTCCTCATCAGGTCGATGGTCATGGAAATCAGGTCGCGGGCCTGCTTGACCACCTGAAGGTTGGCCTCGTAGGAGCGATTGGCCTCGGTCATGTCGGCCATTTCAATCAGCACGTTGACGTTGGGCATCTTGACGTAGCCCTTCTCGTCGGCGGCCTCGTTGCCGGGCTGGAACTCGACTGGAAAGTCACTGGGATCTCGATCGATCGAGTTCACTGCAACCGTTGAACTGCCGGAGGCCCGGTCAAGCTCAGAGACGAAGCTGATGGTCTTGCGGCGATAAGGATCGGAGCCGGGCGCGGTGCCGGTCGACTGGGCGTTGGCGAGGTTTTCGGAAACCACGCGCAGGCGCTCCGACTGGGCGCCGAGGCCGGATGCTGCGACTTTGAGGGCTGCGGTCAGTGCGTCCATGGTCAGCTCTTCACCGCCATCATCATCATCGTATGAAACGCCTTGACGATCGCTGTGTTGAGCTCGAAGGAGCGGCGCACCTCGCCGGCTTTCAGCAACTGGTCTTCCAGAACGACCGAGTTCTTGGACGGCATGACGACGCCGTCATTCTCCTGCGGCTTGATGGTGAAGCCGGCATTGGTCGCTGCATTGCCGAGATGGCCGGCCTGGGTCGCCTGCAGCGATACGGCAGCGCGGTCGAGCACCTTTTCGAATGGCTCGACATCGTTTGCCGTATAGCCTGGCGTGTTGGCATTGGCGATGTTGCCGGCGACTGCCGACTGGCGCACGGCCAGCCATTGCGCTTGCTTGGCGGCGAGGTCGAAAAGGGAAACGGGCTCCATGGGAATCTCCGAGCAGGTACCCAGAGACTAGGCCGCCAGTCTTGCGCGGGCCTTGCGGATGGCGGGAGCCGGAGATCGTTTATCTGGAGAGTTCGATCACCCGGTCGGCACTGGTGACCATGACCCATTTGCCGTTGCGCTGCTCGATGGAGGACACCTGACTGGAGTCAGGCAGTATCGAGCCGCGCTGGACGATCCAGAGGCCAGCGTCGTCCTGGATCATGGCACGGCCGTTAGCGACATGAACCATGCGGAATTTCGCCGCGTCGGCCGGAAACGGTTGCTCGTCGGGTGCGGCTGCGGGATTGACATCGTCCCGCACCGTCCCCGTGGCAAGAAGATCGAGATTGGCCGCGGGAATATCCTTTGCCGTCAGCGGCGCGCTGCGTTCGGCGACCACGCCGCCGCCCGCTCGCCCGGAATTGGAGCCGGTGCCGCCGAACTTCATCGCCTGGACGCCAAACTGGTCCTGGTTGAAGAAGATGTACCAGGGAAACAGGGCGCAGATCAGGCCGAGCGTGATGCCGAGCGCGGCTATGACGAAATCGCTGCGTCGGTCGGACTTCTTCTTCAGTCGGGGAAACGGTGCCTTTGGCGGCTGCGGCCATTCGGTGCGCGGGAACAGCCCGTCGATCAGCGAGTCGCGGCTTGCCTGCGTCATCTCGGCAGCCACCGCCTGGGGAGCCCGGGGCAGAGCGGGTTCGACGGGCCTGGCCAGATCAGGATCGGCTTTGCCAGCCCGTGGCAGGATTGGCTTGACGGCTCTGGCCAGAACGGCCTCGGCTTTGGCTGCGATGGCACGGGCAGCCTTTGCCTTGGCGGTTCTCGTTTCGTCAGCCTCGGCTTGCACCACGGCGTTGGCCTCGGCGATCATGTCGCGCAGGATGCGCTCGGTATATTCGCGTTCAGTCTCCGGCATCGGCGTTCAGCTTGCTCTTGAGGTGGCGGGCGAGATCGGAGAATGGGTCGGCCGACGGGCGATCCTTCGGCGCTTGCGTCAGCGCCTCATAGATCAGCGGCACCTGGCGCACGGCGATGTCCAGTTCGGCATCGGCGCCGCCCTGATAGGCCCCGAGCAACCGGATATCGCGCGTGTCCTCGAAGCGCGAGATCATCGACTTCAGCCTTGTCACCAGCGCGCGCTGTTCGACGCTCCAGGCCTTTCCGGCCAACCGCGATATGGACGACAGCGGGTTGACGGGGGGATAGCGACCCTGTTCGGCGATCGTGCGATCGAGCACGACATGGCCGTCGAGGATGCCGCGCACGGAATCGGCGACCGGATCGTTGTGATCGTCGCCGTCGACCAGCACGGAAATAATGGCGGTGATGGATCCTTTGCCTTCCCCGCCCGGCCCGGCGCGTTCGAGCAGCTTGGGCAGTTCGGTGAACACCGAGGCCGGATAACCGCGCGCGACCGGCGGCTCGCCGGTACCCGTCGCCACCTCACGCAGGGCGTGGGCGAAGCGGGTGATCGAATCCAGCACCAGCAAAACGCGATGCCCCTGGTCGCGAAAATGCTCGGCGACGCGCATGGCGGTGTCCGGCGCACGCCGGCGCATCATGGCGCTTTCGTCGCTGGTGGCGACGACGGCGACGGTCTTGGCCATGCTGTCGCCGATAGTATCCTCGAGGAATTCACGGACTTCTCGGCCGCGTTCGCCGATGAGCGCCACCACGACGGTATCGAATGCGTCGGCGCCGGCGAGCATGGCGAGCAGCGTCGACTTGCCGACGCCGGAGCCGGCAAAGATGCCGAGGCGCTGGCCGAAACAGAGCGGCGTGAAGATGTCGATGACCTTGACGCCGGTCATGAAGGCAGTGCCGACGCGTTGCCGCGCCATGGCTCCCGGCGTCGTCTGGGCGCCGCGCGATGTGTCGTCTCCCCGGGCGAGCGGCGGGCCGCCATCGATCGTCCTGGTGAGTGCGTCGATGGTGCGGCCGCGCCACGAGGCATGCGGCGCCACCACGAGCGGACCTCGGCGGAAAACGGCATCACCGATGCCGGAATCGGCGCTGCGTTCGAAGGGTGCCACGACGGCCTCGTCGCGGCCGATCTTGACGATCTCGCCGCGCCGCGCACCGGCATCGCCGCGCTGCTCGACGATGTCGCCCAGCCTGGCGAAGCCGGAAAGGCCGTGCACCTTGTAGTGCGTGGGCGTGACTTCGATGACGCGGCCGCCGCGCTTGAGCAGCGCCTCGGCGTCGGCGAAACGCCGCCAGACCCGTTCCAGCGCGGCAAGCCGGTCTTCCGGCGCCGGCTGGAGTTGTCTTTCGAGTGCGCGCAGGGATGGCTGGTCGAGCGACATGGATTATTTCGAGCCGAGCGTCTTGATCGCCTCGTCGGTGGAGGAGTCGGTCTGCCGCATCAGGGCGGCGGTGTTCTCGAAGGCGCGCTGGACCATGATCAACCTGGTGATCTCCAGCACCGGATTGACATTGGACTCTTCGAGAAAACCCTGGGCGACGCCGATATCCGAGCGATCGGTGACAGGCTCCGGGGTGCGTGCCGGAACGATGCCGGAATTGCCGTAGCGGACGAAGTTCGGGCCTGGGTCGAAATTGTAGAGACCGATCGAGCCGACAAGCTGATCGTTCTGGCGCAACGAACCATCGGCCCCGGCCTTGGGTGGGCCGTTGCGGGGATCAAGCTGGATCGGCGAGCCGCCGGCATCGAGCACCGGGTGGCCCTCGATCGACATCAACTCGCCGTTCTCGTTCATCGAAAAGCGGCCGTCGCGGGTCATGACGGTGCCGACCGGCGTCTCTATGGCAAACCAGGCATCGCCCTGGACGGCGAAATCGAAGGGATTTCCGGTCTCGCTCAAGGCACCATGGGCGCCGGAAAGGTAGGTCTTGCCCGGGGAGGCGAAGGATACCGATTTCTGCCCGGTGCCGGAGACGACGTCCTCGAACTTCACGCCGGTGGCGCGAAAGCCGATCGTCGAGGCATTGGCGACGTTGTCGGCGATGGTGTCGAGGCGCCGCTCGAGCGCGATCTGCGACGAAAGGGCGACGTACAGGCTATCCCGCATGATGGTCTCAGAACCTCAGTTTCTGCATGGCCATCATCAGGTCGGTGGAGATGCCGACTGTGAGTGGCTGGGCAAACAGCACGCTGACCGAGGTGACGGCCGATGAAGTCGGGTGGTTGATCTCGTACATGCTGGTGAAGCGGGTCAGGAACTTGCCGAGTTTCTCGGGGTCGGAGAAATCCGAGATGTCGAGTTTTTGCTCGAACAGCTGCGCCTGCTTGTCGACGTCGGCGGTGGCGAAGGAATCGGGCAGGCCGAGCACGGTGCGCACGACACTGGCAAGCGCGGTGTCGGCCAGCACGTCATACCAGCTGGTGATGGTTGGGGCCTTGCGATCGAAGTAAAGCGCCAGCCGCACACCCTGGTTAGCCTGACCGGCATCCTCTTCGAGGGTCTGGCGCATGTATTTGTCGACGGTCGGCTGCTGCGCCGGATTGATGGTGGTGGTGTTTTCGCCATAGGCCTCGAAGTTGAAGGCGGAGGCAAGCGCGGCATAGGTCTTGTCCGTCATCTTGTTGGCGACGCTGTCGGGATCGCGGACGCCGCCCTGCAGAACCCGCTTGATGAGATCCTTGTCCTCCGTCGCGGAATCGAGACCGAATGACGCCAGCGCGTATGTGTAGAGCCGGTTGTTCGACATCAGATCGTCGATCGACTTCACCTTGGTGATGTTGGCGAGATAGTATGTCGTCTCGCCCTTCACATAGGCCGAATTGGGATCGAGGCCGGCGATCTGGGCCTGGATGGCATAGTTCTTGGTCACCAACTGCTGTGTCTTGTTGTAGATGGTCGCATCGGCGCCGTTGGCGGCGAAGTTGAAGGCGCTGACGAATTCGGCGTAACGCTTGTCGGTCAGCTTGTTGGCGAAGCTGTCGGGATCGGAGACGCCTTCCTTGAGTGCCTTGACCATGAAGGCCTTGGCGTAGTCCATGTCCTCCAGCCCGTAGGCCTTCATGGCATACTTGAACAAACGGTCGTTTTTGACGAAATCGTCGATCGATTTCACCTTGGTGATATTCGCGAGATAATATTTGGTGTCGCGATCAACCACGGGCTGCTGCTCGATCCTGTCGATCGATTTTGAAATGTCCTTGGTGATGAGCTGGTAGCTGGTAAAGGTATTGAGCAAAGACGTGCCTCCGGCCGAAGCTATGCCGGCACAATACCCCTACTTCCTTGCGCGAAACTGAATCGCTTCCAAGCCCTCGATTCAAGCCTCACACAAGGCACGGGGACTATCCCTAGCTCCTGATGTGAAATGCGGAAGGACCTGTCGTGGGCATTCTGATTGGACTGGTGGTAACGCTCGGCTGCGTCCTTGGCGGCTTCATGGCCATGGGCGGCCATCTTCACGTGCTGATCCAGCCATGGGAGGTCGTGATCATCTGTGGTGCGGCTTTTGGCACCTTCCTCGTTGCCAATCCGATGAAGACGGTCAAGGACACCGGCAAGGCCATTCTCGAAGCCTTCAAGCAGGCGGTGCCGAAGGAACAGGACTATCTCGAGACGCTCGGCGTGCTGCACTCGCTGATGCGCGAGCTGCGGTCGAAATCCCGCAGCGAGGTCGAGGCGCATATCGACAATCCAGAAGAGTCGGCGATTTTCCAGGCGTTCCCAACCGTGCTGCACAATCATGACCTGACGCATTTCATCTGCGACTACTGCCGTATCATCATCATCGGCAATGCCCGCTCGCACGAGATCGAGGCGCTGATGGACGAAGAGATCCAGACCATCAGGTCCGACAAGATGAAGGCCTATCACGCGATGGTGGCGGTGGGCGATGGCCTGCCGGCGCTCGGCATCGTCGCCGCCGTGCTCGGCGTGGTCAAGGCGATGGGCGCGCTCGACCAGTCGCCGGAAATCCTCGGCGGTCTGATCGGTGCCGCACTTGTCGGAACGTTCCTCGGCATCTTCCTGTCCTATTCGGTGGTCGGGCCGGTCGCCACCAAGATCAAGACGGTGCGTGAGAAGAAGAACCGCCTCTATATCATCGTCAAGCAGACGCTGCTGGCCTACATGAACGGCGCGCTGCCGCAGGTGGCGATCGAGTTCGGCCGTAAGACCATCTCGTCCTATGAACGGCCGACGATCGATGCCGTCGAGCAGAGCACGATGAATACCGGCACCGTCGAAAAGAAGGCCGCCTGAACGATGCGCGATAGATCGGTCCCAGCACTGTCATGACCAGTCCGGGCAGCCCAGCGGAAGCGCGTTCGCTGATCATCGAGCGTCTGGTCGGCGACAGCGGCGAGGCCGCGCAGGTCATCGACGCAGGCCGCGCCATGGCCGAACGCGCCGTACCGCTGTTGCAGAAAAGCCTGACCAGCGAGCTTGGCGTTCCGGTCGTCGTCGACCTCAAAGCGATCGAGGTCAGCCGCGTTCCCGAGGCGCGTTCGCGTGCCGGCGACACGTTTGCCATGACCGTGATCGGCTCGTCGGCGTCCTCTGATGCGATGACCCTGGTGATCGATGCTCCGGCGATCGCGATCATGGTCTGCACGCTGTTCGGCGGCGACCCGGATCTGCCGGCATCGCCGATCGAACGCGATCTGTCGCAGATCGAAATCGATGTTTCGACCATGGTGTTCCAGCAGGTCGCGCAGGCCCTCAACGGATCGGGAAAGCGCTCGCTCGACCTGCGCCTGCCCGCGCCGCGAGCAATGTCCGGCACCGAGGCGAAGCGGTATGTGCTGCGCGATGGCGCGGCAATCCGTATCGTGCTTGGCATCTCGACGCCGGCCGACAGTGGCACCGTCACGGTGACGATGCCGCAGCGCGTCGTGCTGGCCAGCCGCGACGGAGCCGTGCCTGTCAGCGACGACGATCACGGCCCCAGCTGGCGCGCCCGCTTTTCGGAAGAGGTGATGCGCTCCACCGTGGCGCTCGAGGCCACTATGCCGCTGGCGCGGCTGACGCTCGGCGACCTCGCCGGTTTCGAAATCGGCGACGTCATCGAATTCGAGGAAACGGCCCAGTCCCAGGCGCGTCTCAGCGCACGGGGCAAGACGCTGTTCGTATGCGAGTTCGGCAAACTGGGACAGAATTACACCGTCCGGATCAGGCATCCTTACGACGCCGGGCAGGACTTTATCGACGGGCTGATGCCGGCTGCCGCCGGACGCGCCTGAGCATTTGGAGACGATCATGGCCAAAACCAAGGCGGAAGCCGACCTCGACCAGCCGGACGAGCAACTCGATCGCGCCATCGAAGAGTTGCGCGGTGTCCTGCATGAAGAGGAGCAACGCCCCGATGCGGCCTTCAGGGCGGCCTCATCAGCCAATTCGAGCGTGATCATGAACATCCCCGTCGATGTCCAGATCATCCTCGGCAGCACCGAGATGCCGGTCTCCGATCTGATGGCGCTGCAAAAAGGCTCGACCGTGGCGCTCAATCGCCGCATCGGCGAACCTGTCGACGTCGTGGTCAACGGCCGCAAGATCGCGCGCGGCGAGATCACCGTGCTGGAAAGCGATCCGTCGCGGTTCGGCATCAGGCTGACCGAAATCATCGCCGGCACGAAGGGCGCCTAGACATGGTTTGCGGGGCTTGCCGGTGGCAGCGGAGGCGAGTGGCATGACGACGCCGGTGACCTTGACCCGCGCGCAGAAGGCGGCCGCCATACTTGTGGCGATGGGCAAGCCGTCGGCCAGCCGCCTGCTGAAATTCTTCAAGCAGGAAGAACTGAAGGCCCTGATCGAGGGCGCCCGCCTGCTGCGGACGATTCCGCAAAGCGATCTTGAGCGCATCGTCGCCGAGTTCGAGGCCGAGTTCACGGAAGGGGCGGGATTGCTTGATTCCGCCGACAGGATGGACACCATCCTCAACGAATCGCTCTCGCCCGAAGAGATGAGCGCGATCATGGGCGACAAGAAATTCGAGGTCGCACCGGAAGGCCCGCCGCCGATCTGGCCCGAACTCGAAAAGCTCGAACCGGCGCGGCTTGGTGCCTTCCTGGCCGGTGAGCATCCGCAGACGGCGGCCATGGTGTTGTCGAAGCTGGCGCCGCAGGTGGCGGCCAACGTGCTGCTGACACTGACCAAGCCGATGCGTGGAGAAATCATCAAGCGCATGGTGACGATGGCCAATGTTCCCGACGCTGCCGCCAGGATCGTCGAAAACCGGCTGCGCACCAGCGTGCTGGCGGAAACCTCGACCAAGGACACCTCGGCCGGGCAGGCGCGTGTCGCCAGCGTTCTCAACGAACTCGACAAGCCGCTGCTCGAGGAGGTCATGCAGGATCTGGAAGCAGCCGGCACGCCTGATCTCGACGGTGTGAGGGCCCGCCTGTTTGCTTTCGACGACTTGCCGTTGCTCACCCAGAAAGCCCGGGTGCTGCTGTTCGACGGGCTGTCGACGGAGTTGGTCACGCTGGCCCTGCGCGGCACTTCGGCCGCACTCGCAGAATCGGTGCTGTCGGCCATCGGCGCCCGCTCGCGGCGCATGATCGAAGCCGAACTCGGACAGGGCTCGGACGGGGTCCCTCTCGCCGACATCACGGCGGCCCGCAAGACGATCGTTACGACGACGATCCGCCTGTCGCGCGAAGGCGCCTTCGAACTGCCCTCGACCCAAGACGCCGCCTAAGGCCGCGCCATGGCTGACGCGGTCGACAAGGATTCGAAAACCGAAGAGGCGACGGAAAAGAAGATCCGCGACACCATCGAACAGGGCAAACTGCCCCATTCGCGGGAGACAGCGCTCCTTGCCTCGTTCGTTGCCATCCTGGTGTTCACCGTCTTCTACGCCAAGGATGCGATCATCGATCTCGGCATGTTCCTGTCGATGTTCCTGGAGAAGCCGGAAGCCTGGCCGATGGACACCGAGACCGACGTCATCGCGCTCTACAAGATCGTCCTCCTCGAGGTTGGCCGCGCCGTCCTGAGCCTGATGGTGCTGCTGACCGTCGCCGGCGTCGGCGCCTCGGTGTTCCAGAACATGCCGCAATTCGTAGGCGAGCGGGTCCGGCCGCAACTCTCGCGCATTTCGATCGCCAAGGGGTGGAACAGGCTGTTCGGCATCCAGGGTTGGGTCGAGTTCCTGAAGTCACTCGGCAAGGTCGGGTTTGCCATCGTCGTGCTGAGCTTCACGCTGTCGGAAGACCACCGAAAGCTGCTCGCCGGGATGATCACCAATCCGGTCGCCTTCGGTCTCGTCATCCGCGGCATCGCCGTCGACATCCTGGTGGCGATCGTCTTCGTCATGGGGCTGATCGCGGCAATCGACATCGTCTGGTCCTGCTTCCACTGGAAGCAGGATCTGCGCATGAGCAAGCAGGAGGTCAAGGACGAGTTCAAACAGTCCGAGGGCGACCCGATCGTCAAGTCGCGGCTGCGCTCGCTGGCGCGCGACCGGGCGCGCAAGCGGATGATGACGGCGGTGCCGCGCGCGACGCTGATCATCGCCAACCCAACGCACTTCTCGATCGCGCTGAAATATGTGCGCGACGAGGACTCGGCACCCATGGTGCTGGCCAAGGGGCAGGATCTGGTGGCGCTGAAAATCCGCGAGATCGCGCGGGAACACAACATCCCGGTCTTCGAGGACGTGGCGCTCGCCCGCTCCATGTACAAGCAAGTTTCGGTCGATAGTGTGATCCCGTCACAATTCTACCAGGCCGTCGCCGAACTGGTGCGGATCGTCTACTCGAAAAAGGCTGAGCGCAGACAGATTTCATGAACCGGCAACCACACGCAAAATCTCGCGAGATCATAGTCGCCAGCGCCATCGAGCAGGTGGTGGGGGAACTCAGGCTGATCGATGTCGCCGACTACATCGCCTTTATCCGGCTGGAGCATTTCGCGTGCCTGTCGGACCTGGTTGATTCAGCGGTCGAGTTGTTCTTCATGCCGGGCACTCTGCGGCTCGGCCATGGTGGTGAGGCGCATGTCGACTGGAGCGGCAGCCCGCGCATCGTGCTCGATCTGGAACTGAGGCCGCCCGGCGTCACCGTCTATTTCCAGCTGACGCTGAGCGAGCTCGGCGCTTCGGTGGCGGTCAACTACGTGTCGTTCGAGAAGCCGGGCGAAGACCCGGAGCACAATACGGCGCTGCTCGAGGCGGTGATCGAACAGGCGCGCATCCGCAGGGTCGAGCCGCTCGCCTATCGCTGACGTCGGTCGCTATCGAGCTGCCTGTCGAAAACCCCTATTCGATCAAGCCCAGCCGCAGCGCCTTGGCCACGGCCTGGTTGCGATTGACGGCGTTGAGCTTCTGGGTCGATTGGGTCAGATACTGGTTAGCGGTGTGCACCGATAGTTTCAGGAGCCGCGCAATCTCTTCGCTGGTGTTGCCGTTGGCGGTCAGCTTCAGGCATTCGAGCTCGCGCTTGGAGATTGCCCGCATGCGGCCGGTATCGCCCGGACGGATGCGGGCGACGGCGGCGAACAGCGAAAAGCAGCGGGCGTGTATTTCGTAGAGCGCATCCTGCTGCAAGGTCATCTCCGAGCCCAGGAATACGACAAGACCGCATTGGCCGCGGTCGGCGTGCACGGGAAAAGCGATGCCGCTGGTTCCGGGCACCAGCGCCGCCATCTGCTCGGTCCAGGCGAGAGTGGTAAACAGCTCCACCATGGCAAGGACGCCGTCATCCGTCCACCAGCGCGGTTCGGTCGAGAGGCGGGTGTGGCGCACGATCTCCTCGCCGTTGGCGCCTGAGATGAACTTGGTCGCCACGGCAATGCCCGGATAGTCGGAATCAAAGCATGGCACGAGCCGCGCCCGCTCGGGCGAGGGGCTTACGAAGAAGAGGCCGAAAGCCGAGGCATTCATGTCAACGGCGATCCAGCGGCAGCGGCGCACGGCATCGGGAATGGTGACAGCGTGATGGGTTTCGGAGCTAAGGGTGAAGGCCCCGAACGGGTTGCGCTGCTCGTTGAAAAGGGCTTCGGCCGTTTCCTTGATATCGGCGTGTTTCAAATGATGCCGCTCCTGATCGCCGTGGCGATGGCCATCGCGCGGTTGCTGGCCGCAAATTTCTGGATGGCGTGGGTGATGTAGCTGTTGACGGTGTTGGAGGAGACGCCAAGGATGACGGCGACCTCGTCGGTGGTCTTGCCTTCGGAAACCCAGAACAGGCATTCGCGCTCGCGATCCGACAACGGATCCTGCATGGCGGCAGCGGCAATCAGTTGCGGGATGTGCGAGAGCGCGTAGCAGCATTTCAGTTGCGCCCGCATCAACGCCGGCTGGTCGATGCTGCCGGCGGTCGCCGCAGAGAACAGGGCGAACAGGCGCTGGCGACCGACATTAAGGCGCAGCGAATAGATTTCGGCATGGCCGAGCACGTCGAGAAGGCGGGCTTCCTCTCCGGTGATCAATCCGTCTGTTTCTGGTGCCCGGGATGCCACGAGCGGATGTGGACGGATACCTGGCGCGACGGTGAGCGCGCCTTGCGCGAGCCCGGCGATCAGCCGCTTGCCGATCAGTTCGATGGCATCGAAAATCCAGTTGGAGGAGACGATGCGCGCATCGTTGCGGTCCTGGTCGTGGACAATGGCGACCAACATGTAGCTGTCGGCCCCGATCTCGGCGGTCAGTTGCATGAAAAAGCTGGTGAGATCGCCGCGCGACGTCAGGCGCGAGCCCAATGTGTCGGATTGAAGAAGTGCGGCGGGACTGCTCATTCTTGTTGCTTTTGGCCGGAATCGTTTCTGCTGTCCGGATGCTGGGAGCCAGCCGCCGAACCCGAATACGCATTACTTTGACGAAGACACACGCGTGGCGCAGGGCTGCGCCGAACCAAATCCCGAATCCATTCAGGGAACGCGAAGCCGTCCGCGTCTGGTGCCGGAAAAGCTCCGGAACAAGAGACTTTGGGTGGTCGCCGCGCCCCCCAAGGACCGGCTGATTCGGGTCTAATCTATCCGCAGTTGAATCTGACATCAAACGCGATTTGACAAAATCGAATCCGGTGGACTCACGTGCGACTCAGAGGTCGGTTTTCGCGCCTCGGACAGAAGACCGGGACGCGAAAATCTTCGCCGGCCATTTCGGCAGCCGGTCGATTTCCCCAGGCTAGGGAGTATTTGAATGGACGGGCGCGCCGGTGCTGGCGCCGAACGCTAAGGCCTTGGCCTGATCGTGGGAGCCGGGCGATGTTGCCGCCCGGTCCCGGTGGCCTTTTGCTTATGCCTGTCGTTGTCCCAAAACCGCTAGATGCTCCGGGACGACAGGCATTTACCGATCCTCGAACCCGGTCAGCACGCCGACCGCGTTGATGCCGATCTCCTCGACGGCATAGCCGCCTTCCATGACGAACAGCGTCGGCAGGCCGAGCCCGGCGATGCGGCGGCCGATCTTGGGATAGTCCGATGTCTTCAGCTTGAACTGGCTGATCGGGTCCTTCTCGAACGTATCGACACCCAGCGAGACGATGACGACATCCGGTGCATAAGCGGTGAGCCTGGCGCAGGCATCCTCGAGCGAGGCGTTCCATGCATCCCAGTCGGTGCCGAAGGGCATCGGATAGTTGATGTTGAAGCCTTCGCCGGCACCCGCGCCGCGTTCGTCGGCATGGCCGAGGAAGAACGGGTACTCGACCATCGGATCGCCATGCAGATTGAGCACCTGGACGTCTGCACGGTCGTAGAAGATCTCCTGCGTGCCGTTGCCGTGGTGATAGTCGACGTCGAGGATCGAGATGCGTCTGGCGCCCTGGTCGCGGAACCATTGCGCGGCGACGGCGGCGTTGTTGATGTAGCAATAGCCGCCCATGAAGCCAGCCCCGGCATGGTGGCCGGGCGGACGGCAGAGCGCGAAGGCGGAAGCCTCGCCATCCTTGACCAGGCAGGCGGCGGTCAGCGCCACGTCGTAGGAAGACTTGATCGCAGCCCATGTGCCTTCGACGAAGGTGGCGCCGGCATCGAAGGAATAATAGCCGAGCAGTGCGTCGATGCGCTTTGGCGGCACGTCGCCGCGCAGGCCGCGCGTCGGCCAGGTGAAGGGCATCGCCGTGCCCGTGAGGCCTGCTTGCAGCCATTGCGGCCAGACCGTCGGGAGAAAGTCGATATAGTCCGATTTGTGGATGCGCTTGGCGGCGGCGAGGTCATGTTCGTGCGGCGCGATGATGGGACCCAGTTTCTCGCTTTCGACCCGTGCCTTGATGAATTCGGCCCTCGATGGCTTTTCGAAACCCGGCACGATGGCTGATGTGACCAGTTCCATTTGGCCGGCATGGCCGGCGTGAAGGGGGGAGAAAACAGTCTTCATAAATTCCTCTCGAAGTGCGAAATCAGTCAAGATTCAAGATTGAGATAAGGGCTCACCAGAGCGAGCCACATTCTTTCCACATCGTCCTCGATGAGGTCGTATGTCTTGCGGTCTCTTTTCAGCCCGACAAGCCGGCAGGCGTGCCCGACGTCCATCATCAGCACGCCGAGCCGGCTGGCGATCTTGTTTTCAAGCGCCGGGTTCACATGCTGCAGCCATGCGGCGTAGAGCGCGATGATCTGCTCGTCATATTCGTTCTGGATCGGCCTGAGGTCGGCATTGCCTGAAATGGCCTCGATCACCGGCATCAGGCTGGCGTTTTCGAGGTAGAGTCTGGACGTGTCGATGAAGAGCTTGCGCACTTCGCGCCGAAACTCTTCACGGTTGGTGGGCGGGGCGACCTTGATACGCTTGGCGATCACCTCGGGAAAGGATGACAGCCAGCGCCGGGCGAGGTCCAGAAGAATGGCTTCCTTGTTGGGAAAGTATTGGTAGATCGAACCAACCGACAAGCCTGCGCGCTGCGCAATGGCGAGCGTCGTCGGCGTCTTGGTTCCTTGCTCCCGCGTCAAGACCAGCGCTGCGTCGAGAATCCGGTCGACCACCTTGCTGGAGCGTTGTTGCCGCGGCTGTTTGCGCGGTTCGAGCGCTATCCTGGTTTTGCGGTCGAGACTGCGCTTCACGCTTGATGTCCTCGTTCCCCGCCCGGTCTCAACATGGTGGGAGCTTGCTGTCCACAATACATTCCAGATTCGGTATGTTGACAAACGCGAATAATCAGTCGCATTCTTTATCCACGCTGCCTCTTGGGATGACAAGGGGAATTTCCAAGACAGCGCACTGGCATTCTTTTTCGTCCATGGCGTCGCTCCGGTGGGGTGGCAGGTCGTTGGACAAGAGGGTTTGTCGGTCCCAGTCAGTCGTCAAAAGCGCGGAGTTGCGATGTCTGTCACAGGTGCGGGTCACAATGCGGATCTGATCGTCATCAACGGTCTCGTGCAGACCATGGACGACGACAATCCCACCGCCGAGGCTGTCGCCGTCAAGGATGGCGCAATCATCGCCATCGGCAGCCGTGCCTCCATCGAAGAGTTCAAGGGACCGGCCACCAGGGTCATCGACGCCAAGGGCGGTTCGGTGGTCCCGGGGTTCATCGAAGCCCATATGCATCTGTTTTCGGGCGGGGCTGAACTTGCCCACCTTCAACTCACCGGTATTCATGGCTTCGAGGCGCTGCAGAAGGCGATCCGCGACTATGCGCCGACCCGGCCCGACGCGAAGATGCTGGTCGGCCAGGGCGTCGACTACACCGTGCTCGGCAGCGAGCGCGTGACGCGCCATCACCTCGACGCCATCTTGCCCGATCGCCCGTTCTGCATGGCGGCGCCCGACCATCACACCATGTGGGCCAACACCAAGGCGCTGGAAATGGCCGGCATCCTGCAGGGGCGCACGCTTGGTCCGGGCAATGAGATCGTCATGGGTGACGATGGTCTGGCCGCCGGTGAATTGCGCGAAGGCGAGGCCTTTGGCCCGGTGCTCGATCTTGCCGGCGAAGGCCGGGTGCGGCTGGGGCTGTCGACCGGCGGCGAGCCGGACCCGATGCCGACGACGGCGGAGCGGGACGCCGACCGCGACATCATGCGGCGCGGGCTCGCCTGGTGCGCCCGCCACGGCATCACCTCGATCCAGAACATGGACGGCAATCTCTATCAGCTTGAGCTGCTGGCCGAGATCGACGCCGAGGAAGGCTTGCCCTGCCGCGTCAAGATCCCGTTCCACTACAAGAATTTCATGACACTCGACATGCTCGCCAAGGCGTCTGATATGGCCGAACGCTACAACAGCGAATGGCTGTCGTCGGGCATGGTCAAGGTGTTCTACGACGGCGTTCTCGATTCCTGGACAGCTGTCATGGTCGAGCCTTATGCCGACCGGCTCGACTGGGTGGGCGAGCCGCTGTTCACGCCGCAACAGTTCATCGATCTGGCCGTCGCGGTCGACAGACGCGGGCTGCAGATCGCCGTGCATTCGATCGGCGACGGCGCGGTGCGCGCGGTGCTCGACGGTTATGAGGCGGCGCAGAAGGCGAACGGCAAGCGCGACAGCCGTCACCGCGTCGAGCACATCGAGGTCACCACCACCGCTGATGTGCCGCGTTTCGCCGAACTCGGCGTCATTGCCTCCATGCAACCGCCGCATCCGCCGGGCGCAATGGATTTTCCACTGGAGCCGACGGTATCGCGCATCGGACCGGCGCGCTGGCCGCTGAGCTATGCCTGGCGGACCTTGAAGGATGCCGGCGCGCATGTCGTCTTCGCATCCGATTGGCCGGTGTCGCCGATCGATCCGATCCTGGGCATTCAGGCGGCAGTGTTGCGCAAACCGTGGGCAGAAAGCGACCCGGACCAGAGTTTCTCACTGCATGAAGCGATCGCCGGTTACACGATCGAGGGCGCCTACGCCGAATTCGCCGAGCACCGCAAGGGCACGCTGAAATCAGGCTACATGGCCGATCTGGTGGTTTTGTCGATGGATATCGAGAACACCGCCCCGGCCGACCTGCACAAGGTGCGGCCGGTGACGACGATTTGCGGCGGCAAGGTCACCTATCAGGCCTGACTATGGCATGGGGCTTGCAGGCCTCAATGACTGATTGAACTGTGGCCCAATGCCGGGCTTGCCAACCCACCGGCCATGTGGTCACATCGAACAGGGGAAGAGCTCCGCCAGCAAGAGCGGGGTCAACAGTGAGGCGTAATCGTGCCGGACAAACCGGATCGGAATGCGATTGAAGTAGTAAACGTCAGCAAAATTTTCGGATCAGGTGAGGGGCAGGTAGCTGCCCTCGACACGGTCTCGGTATCCATCCGCGAGAACGAATTCTTCACGTTGCTGGGGCCATCCGGCTGCGGCAAGACGACGTTGCTCAGGCTGATCGCCGGCTTCGACTTTCCAACCGCCGGTGAAATCCTGCTCTACGGCCAGGACATCGCGCCGCTGCCGCCCTTCAAGCGGCCGGTCAACACTGTTTTCCAGTCTTATGCGCTGTTCCCGCACATGACGGTCGCCGACAATATCGGCTTTGGCCTGGAAATGCTGGGCAAGCCGAAGGCCGAGATCAAGGCGCGCGTCGCCGAGATGCTGAAGTTGGTCAAGATGGAGGCACTCGCCGGTCGTCGCACCAGCCAGATCTCCGGCGGCCAGCAGCAGCGCGTGGCTTTGGCCCGCGCTTTGGCGCCGCAGCCGAAGGTGCTTTTGCTCGATGAGCCGCTGTCGGCGCTTGACTACAAGCTGCGCAAGGAGATGCAGATCGAGTTGAAACGGCTGCAGCACGAGACCGGTATCACCTTCATCTTCGTCACCCACGACCAGGAAGAGGCGCTGACCATGTCAGACCGCATCGCGGTGATGTCATCGGGCAAAATCCTGCAGGTCGGTTCGCCCTGGGATATCTACGACAAGCCGGCGGAGCGCTTCGTCGCCGACTTCATCGGTGAAACCAACTTCCTCACCGCCGCCATCAGCGAGATGGCCAACGGCAAGGCGCGCGCCACGCTCAAATCCGGTGCGACCATCGAGGCGACCGTGGCCCAGGGTTTCCAGCCCAAACCCAACGCCACGGTGGTGGTTCGGCCCGAACACGCCAAGCTGACCAAGGCCAAGGGCGAACTGTCGGGGACGGTCGAAAACATCGTCTATTTCGGTACCGACACCCACATCCATGTTCATCTCGACAGTGGCGAACTCTTCACCGTACGCCAGCAGAACACGCGCAGCGCGGGCTGCGGTTTCGAGAAGGGCGACGCAGTCGGCATCCTCATCGGCAGCGATGCCGCTCAGGTTCTGAAGGACTGACGATGGCGACCGCGGAAGAAGTCGCCAAGGCAGCGGAGCGGCGCGATGTCCGTGACCGCTGGCTTTTGTCAGCGCCAGCGCTGCTGGTCATTTGCCTCGCCGCGACCGGCCCCTTGCTGATCGTGCTCGTCTACTCGTTCCTGACGCCAGGCTCCTATGGCGACGTGAAGTGGCAGTTCTCGCCGGAAGCTTGGGTATCGGTGTTTCTGGAACGCGATATCTTCGACGACACGCTTTCGATCGCCGCCGCCCACGTCACCATCTTCCTGCGCTCGATCAAGCTCTCGGTGGTGACGACGATCGCCACTTTGGTGCTTGGTTTCCCGACCGCCTATTTCATGGCGACGCGCAGCGAAAAGACCCGCGATCTCTGGCTGTTCCTGATTACCATTCCGTTCTGGACCAACCTTTTGATCCGCACCTTCGCGGTGCTGCAGATCATCCGCAACGAAGGCATCGTCAACACGATCCTGCTCAAGCTCGGCATCATCTCGGCGCCCATCCAGATACTCTACACCGACACGGCGATCCTGATCGGCATGGCCTATGTCTACCTGCCACTGATGGTGCTGCCGATCTATGCCAGCATGGAAAAGCTCGATTTCCGGTTGGTCGAGGCGGGGTACGACCTTTACGCGTCGCGCTTCCAGGTGCTGCGGCGGATCATCTTTCCGCTGGTCAAGCCGGGGGTCATCGCCGGCTCCATACTGGTCTTCATTCCAGCACTTGGCGCCTATGTGACACCGAGCGTTCTTGGCGGCGGCAAGAACATGATGTTGTCCAACCTGATCGAACTGCAGTTCGGGCAGGGCCGCAACTGGCCACTCGGCTCGGCGCTGTCGATCGCCGTCATGATCATCGTCATGGTGGCGCTGCTTGCCTATGTGCGCAATGCCGGAAGATCGGGGGTGCGTCATGGCTAAGAACTTTTCCATCAAGCACCAGCCAGGATTCACCGCGATCGCCGCGACCTGCTTTATCGTGCTGTACCTGCCGATCATCGTGCTGGTCATCTATGCCTTCAACGCGGCGAGCTCGACCTCCGAATGGGGCGGCTTTTCGCTGAAATGGTTCCAGTCGGCATGGCAGAACACGCAGGTCGTCGATGCCACGCTGCGTTCTTTCCAGATTGGCTCCATCGCGGCGGTGCTCTCCACGATCTTTGCCACCATGGCGGCGCTCGCCACCACCCGCACCGCGCCCTATCCCGGCCTCACCTTCAAATATGCGGCGATCAACCAGCCGCTGATGGTGCCCGAGATCGTCACCGGCGTGGCGCTGCTGATCTTCTTCTCGCGCATCAAGATCTTCACCGGCTATTCCGGCATCGGCTATCTGGTCGCCGCACACACGGCGTTCTGCATTCCCTTTGCCTATTTGCCGATCCGGGCGCGGCTTGAGAATATGGACCTGACGCTGGAGCGTGCCGCAGCCGACCTCTACGCGACTCCCTGGAAGGCTTTCCGGCGCATCACGCTGCCGCTTCTGTGGCCCGGCATCCTGGCCGGGCTGATGCTGGCCTTCGTCATCTCGCTCGACGATGTCGTCATCACCGAGTTCGTCAAATCGGGCGGCCAGGACACGCTGCCCACCTACATGCTCGGCCAGATCCGCCGCGGCATCACACCCGAGATCAACGCGATATCGACCGCCTTCCTGCTGCTTTCGGTCGCGATCGTCACGTTGTTTTTCTTCGTCAGCAGGAAACGAGACTGAACCGAAAAATGGGAGTTAAAACCATGAACTGGAAGACAACAGCAACCGCCATGGGGTTGGCGTTGCTCGCCTCGACGGGCCTGGCCCGCGCCGACGGCGTGCTCAACATCTACAATTGGGGCAACTACACCAGCCCCGACGTGATCAAGAAGTTCGAGGCCAAATACAACGTCAAAGTGACCATCACCGACTACGATTCCAACGACACCGCGCTGGCCAAGGTTCGCCAGGGAGGCACCGGCTTCGACATTGCGGTGCCGTCGCAGACCTACGTGCCGATCTGGATCAAGGAAGGCCTCATCCAGGAGACCGATCCTGGCAAGATGGAAAACTTCAAGAACGTGGCGCCGGAATGGGCCAATCCCGATTTCGATCCGGGACGCAAATACAGTGTTCCATGGGCGTGGGGCACGATCGGCGTGGTCGTCAATACCGATGCCTACAAGGGGCCGGCCGATAGCTGGGGCATCATCTTCAACACGCCTGACGAGCTCAAGGGCAAGGTCAATGTCGTTCCGGAGATGGGCGATGTGATGTTCGCCGCGATCAAGTATGTCGGCGGCCAGCAATGCACCGACGACAAGGCGGTGCTGAAGAAGGTGCGCGACCTGTTGGTGGCGGCCAAGCCGAACTGGATCGCGATGGAATACAACACCATCGAGAAGATGGGCGCCGGCGACTTCAAGGCGACCAGCGACTGGAACGGCTCGGCGCTGCGCCAGCGGCTGGCCAACCCGGCCATCCACTACAACTATCCGAAAGAAGGCTTCGGCCTGTGGAGCGACAACGTCGTCGTTCTTAAGGAAGCCAAGAACGTCGAGAACGCCAAGCTTTTCCAGAACTTCATCATGGACCCGGAAAACGCGGCAGGTCTCTCGGCCTTCCATCGCTACGCCAATGCCATCACCGGCTCGGACAAGTACATGCCGGCCGACATGAAGGACGCGCCCGAAGTCATCATTCCGGCCGCGGACAAGCCACGTGGCGAGCTGCAGCAGATGTGCTCGCCGGAGACCCAGGAAATTTACACCAAGATCTGGACCGAGTTGCAGAAATAAACTGGGTTCGACGGACCCGGCGGCACACGCCGCCGGGTCCGTTTTCATGTTCAAGGGACTCGGCCGTCATGGACTCCTATCGCAATTCCGATCCGCGGCCGCCGATCATGCAGGGCTCGCCGCCCGCCATGGTACCGCCGAAGCTCGACTGGGACCGGCCGCCGTGGAACCGCTGGGCGTTCCAGCACATCCGTGAAATTCTGCCGACCGCCGAAGTCTGGCGCGGCAACGGCCATCGCCACCGCTTCGAACGCGCCGAGGCCGATCTCGACGGGCTGGCGGTCGAGGACAGCGAGGGCATGCCGACGACGCTCGCCGGGTTGCTCGACGAGACCTATACGGACGGCTTTCTGGTGCTCAAGGACGGCAAGGTCGCCTATGAGCGCTATTTCAACGGCATGGATGAGCGCACGCTGCACTTGTCGCAGTCGATGGCGAAGTCCGTTACCGGTTCGGTGTTCGGCATACTGGTCGGGCGCGGCCTGATCGATCCGGCCAGACTGGTAACAGATTACCTGCCGGAACTCGGCGTTACCGGCTGGACCGGCGCCAGCGTCCAGCATGTGCTGGACATGACCAGCGGCGTCCGTTTCTCAGAGGAATATACCGACCGCTATTCCGACATCGGCCAGGTCGATGTCGCCACCGGCTGGAAGCCGGTGCCGCCGGACAGCGATCCGGCCTTTCGTTGGCCCTCGCACATGTTCGAGCTGATCCTCGGCTTGAAGGACACGATCCGCCCGCACGGGGCTCAATTCGAATACCGCTCGATCGAGACCGACGTGCTTGCCTTCATCATGGAGCGGGTGACGGGCAAACGGCTGCCGCAGGTAGTTTCGGAAGAACTCTGGCAAAAGCTCGGCGCTGATGAAAGCGCCTGCTTCACGGTCGATAGCGCCGGCTATGCGGTGGCCGACGGTGGCTTCAACGCGACGCTGCGCGACTATGGCCGCTTCGGCCAGCTGATCCTCGACAATGGTGGCGGCGTCGTGCCGGCCGGCTGGGTCGAGGCGACGCGCAACGGCAGGCATGGGCCGGACTTCAGCCCCAGCCTGCCGGAGGGCAGCTATCGCAACCAGTTCTGGATCGAGGATCCGCGCTCGCGCGCACTGATGTGCCGCGGCGTGTTCGGTCAGATGATCCATATCGACTGGAACACCGGAATGGTCGTGGTGAAGCTTTCGACCTGGCCGGATTTCGCCAATGGTGCCTATTCCATAGCGACGCTGAAGGCCGTGCACGCTATCGCCGCCACGGCACTTCGCTGAGCCCCCACAAGGAAGAAACGACCCGGAAGGAAACGCCATGACCGGCAAGACCGTGTTCGAGACCCGCTATGGCTTCCGGCGCAACCAGGTGGTGCTCGCCAACTGGCGCGAGAACCCGTTCAACCGGTGGTCGTTCCAGAATCTCGGCGAACTGGTGCCGACCGCCCGCGTGGCGGCGACGTCGGGCGTTGTCGAAACCCCCGTGTGCGATATGGGCGGGCTGCTCGGCGAGAAGGTCACGGTGGCCGGCATATCGGAGACAGTGGCTGAATTTCTCGCGCGTTCGAGCACCGACGCACTGACGGTGATGAAAGACGGCAAGATCGTCGGCGACTGGTTCGCCCCGCATATGGATTTCGGCGCCCGCCACATCATCTTTTCGATCAGCAAGTCGCTGACCGCCATCATTGCCGGCATTCTGGAAGGCGAGGGCGTATTCGACCCGGAAGCGCCGGTGACGGCCTACATCCCTGAAGCCGCCGGCTCGGCCTATGGTGATGCGAGCGTGCGGCATGTGCTCGACATGAGCGTCAGCCTCGATTTCGAGGAAGCCTATCTCGATCCGGAGAGCGCTTTCGCCCGCTATCGTCGCGCCACGCTGTGGAATCCGGGCGGCGGCACGGAGAGCCTGCGCGAATTCATTTTGACCCTGCAACGCCTTGCAGAGCCGCATGGCCAGACCTTCCGCTACCGCTCGCCGAATTCCGACCTGCTCGGCCTGCTGCTCGAGCGCGCGTCGGGCCAGCGGTTCACCGACCTGATGCGCGAGAAGCTGTGGCTGCCGCTGGGCGCTGTCAGCGAAGCTTCGATCGGCGTCGACATGGAAGGCACGGCGCGCACTGCCGGCGGCATTTCGGTGACGCCGCGCGATCTGGCGCGTGTTGGCGACATGATGCGGCAAGGCGGGGTGGCCAATGGCCGCCGCATCGTGCCGGAAGCCTGGGTGCGCGATACGGTTGCTAGCGGCGGCAGTTCCGAGGCTTGGCAGCGCGGCGCGATGCAGCCGCTGTTCCCGAAGGGCCGCTATCGCAACAAATGGTACCAGACGGGCTTGCCGAACGGCGCCTATTGCGGCATCGGCATTCATGGCCAGTGGCTGTATGTCGATCCCAGGACCAAAGTGGTGATCGCCAAGATGTCGTCGCAGCCCGAGCCGGTCGACGATCCGCTCGATGTCGAAATCGTCGCCTTCTTCGAGGCGCTGAGCCGGATGGTCTAGACTGGACCCGAGCATTAGAGCGGTTCACGGCTTGATGGAATCGAAGGGGATTCCCGATTTGTCTTTTTTGTGATTCAAGATGCTGGCTGGAGTGGAGGCCAGCATCTGATGACCCGACCTCTTTCCAATGACCTTCGCGAGCGGGTTGTGGCGGCGGTTTTGAGTGGTGAAAGCCGCCGGTCTGCCGCCAAACGGTTCGGCATTTCGGTTTCGGCCGCGGTAAAGCTGTTGCAGCGCCATGAGACGACCGGCTCGGTGGCACCGGGCAAGATGGGTGGACACCGCAAGAGAGTGCTGGAGCCGCACCGTGCCTTCATCGAGGCGCGTATACGTGAGACGCCGCATCTGACGCTGCACGGTCTGAAGGATGAGTTGGCCGGGCGCGGGGCAATGCGGTGTGGCTGTTCCTGCGCCGCGAGGGCCTGAGCTTCAAAAAAAACGCTGTTCGCCCTTGAGCAGGCGCGCGCTGATATCGCCCGCAGGCGCCAGCGATGGCGATCCTGGCAGACCGGCCTCGATCCGCAGCGCCTGGTCTTCATCGATGAGACCTGGATCAAGACCAACATGGCTCCGCTGCGAGGTTGGGGGCCGAAGGGCAAACGGCTGCGCGGCCTGGCTCCGCACGGCCACTGGCGCACGTTGACCTTCCTTGGCGCGCTGCGCTGGGATCGGCTCGCGGCTCCTTGCGTCTTCGACGGCCCGATCAACGGCCAATGCTTCCGTGCCTATGTCGAGCAGCAGCTCGTCACCGTTCTAAAGCCTGGCGACATCGTCGTCATGGATAATCTGGGAAGTCATAAGTCGGCAGCCATCAGGCAGATGATCAAGGCTGCCGGCGCCAGGCTTTGGTATCTGCCGCCCTACTCTCCAGACCTCAATCCGATCGAGCAGGCCTTCGCCCAGATCAAACACTGGATGCGCCAGGCTCAGAAACGCACCGTCGAGGATACGTGGCGCCACATCGGCCACCTCGTCGACCCATCGAGGCAGCCGAATGCAAGAACTACTTCGAAAACGCCGGATACGCTTCCGTCAAAACGTGAAAGGCTCTAGCGCACGCTTTCCTGTGGACCCGCCGGGCTGATCGAAGCGCGACGGTTGGCGGGCCGGACGTCTGCGCCTATGGTCGCCGCTCTTTGGATGAGAGCAGGTACGACATGGCATCCGACATCAAGCGCATTGCAGCCATCATCGCGGCCGAGATCAGCGCGCGGCCCGAACAGGCGGCCGCGGCGATCGAACTCCTCGATGAGGGCGCGACAGTGCCGTTCGTGGCGCGCTACCGCAAGGAAGTCACCGGCGGGCTCGACGACACGCAATTGCGCGATCTTGCCGAACGCCTTGCCTATCTGCGCGAGCTCGATGCGCGCCGCGACACCATCCTTGGCTCGATCCGCGAACAGGGCAAGCTGACCGAGGAGCTTGAAGGCAAGATCGTCGCCGCCAGCACCAAGGCGGAACTTGAGGACATCTACCTGCCCTACAAGCCCAAGCGCCGGACCAAGGCCGAGATCGCCAGGGAGCGCGGGCTGGGGCCGCTGGCCGAAGCCATCCTGGCGAACCGCTCATTGGTGCCTGCCGAACTGGCGCTGGCCTATGTCAGCGAAGAGGTGGCCGATACCAAGGCAGCGCTCGACGGTGCGCGCGACATCCTGTCGGAACAATTCGCCGAGAATGCCGATCTGGTCGGCAAGCTGCGCACCTACATGAAAGAGCGCGCCTTCATGCGCGCCAGGGTGGTCGACGGCAAGCAGGAGGCCGGCGCGAAATTCTCCGATTATTTCGACCATGTCGAGCGCTGGGCCACCGTGCCGAGCCATCGGGCGCTAGCCATGCTGCGCGGCCGCAACGAGGAAGTGCTGTCGCTCGACATCGAGGTCGATGCCGATGACACGTCGCCGGTGAAGCCGGTGGAGCGGATGATCGCCAATGCCTATGCAATCGGCGGCAGCCTGCCGGGCGACCGCTGGCTGATGGAGGTCGCCGGCTGGACCTGGCGCATAAAACTGTCGCTGCACCTGACGCTCGACCTGATGCGCGACATGCGCGAACGAGCCGAGGAAGAGGCGATCCATGTCTTCGCCCGCAATCTGAAGGATTTGCTGCTAGCGGCTCCTGCCGGTTCGCGCGCCACGATGGGACTCGACCCCGGCATCCGCACCGGCGTCAAGGTGGCGGTGGTCGACGGTACCGGCAAGGTGCTGACAACGACGACGGTCTATCCGTTTCCGCCGAGGAACGATGTGCGCGGCACCCAGGCGGAACTCGCCAAGCTCATCCGTCTGCACAAGGTCGAGCTGATTTCGATCGGCAACGGCACCGGCAGCCGCGAGACCGAAAAGCTGGTAGCGGACATGCTGTCCGACATGCCGGCTGATGGTGGCCCGAAGCCGCTGAAAGTGATCGTCAGCGAGGCGGGCGCCTCGGTCTATTCGGCATCGGCGACGGCGGCGGCGGAATTCCCCGGTCTCGACGTGTCGTTGCGCGGCGCGGTGTCTATCGCCCGGCGCCTGCAGGATCCCTTGGCCGAACTGGTCAAGATCGAGCCCAAATCGATCGGCGTCGGCCAGTACCAGCATGATGTCGACCAGTACCGGCTTGGCCGCTCGCTGGAAGCGGTGGTGGAAGACGCGGTCAACGCCGTCGGCGTCGACCTCAACACCGCCTCGGCGCCACTTCTGGCGCGTGTTTCAGGCCTAGGCGCATCACTGGCCGACGCGATCGTCGCCCATCGCGATGCGACCGGGCCCTTCGCCAGCCGGAAGGATCTGCTCAAGGTGGCTCGGCTTGGACCTCGGGCCTTCGAACAGTCCGCCGGCTTCCTGCGCATTGCCAATGGCAGCGAGCCGCTCGATGCCTCGTCGGTGCATCCGGAGGCCTATGGCGTGGCGAAGAAGATCGTCGCCGCCTGCGGGCGCGATGTGCGGTCGTTGATGGGCGATAGTGCCGCGCTGAAGGCACTCGACCCGCGCGTCTTCGTCGACGAGCGTTTCGGCCTGCCGACGGTGCGCGACATCCTGGCGGAGCTGGAAAAGCCCGGCCGCGACCCGCGCCCAGGCTTCAAGACGGCGACCTTCGCCGACGGCATCGACGACATCAAGGATCTGAAGCCCGGCATGCTGCTCGAAGGCACGGTCACCAATGTGGCCGCCTTCGGCGCCTTTGTCGATATCGGAGTGCATCAGGACGGGCTGGTGCATGTCTCGCAACTGGCCGACCGGTTCATCAAGGACGCGCATGAGGTCGTGAAGGCCGGCGATGTGGTCATGGTGCGGGTCGTCGACGTCGACATCAAGCGCAAGCGCATCGCGCTTTCCATGCGCAAGGATGGCGGCGAGGGTGGCGCACCGCGTGGCGGGCCACGCGACAATGGTGGCGGCAGGCCACGTTCGCCGGCACCGCAGCAACGCCAGCCGGAGCGGCCGGCACAGCAAGGCGCATTCGGTGCTGCCTTGGCGGATGCGCTGAAGCGAAAGTAGCTACCACGCCAGAACGGCCGGCTCCTTCTCGACCCGGCCCAGCAGCCAGTCGCGAAAACTGGCGACTGGCGGATGGCCGCGCTTGTCATGCGGGACGACGAGGTAATAGGCGCTCCGGCTTTGCATGGGGTGGCCTGGCGCCGGCACCAACTGGCCGCGCTGCAATTCGCCTGCAATGAGGATCAGCGGCAGCAGCGCCACGCCGAGCCCCGCCATGCAGGCCTGGGCGGCGGTGCCGAACTGCTCGAACTGCATGCCCGGTCCGTTCGGCGCGCTCAGGCCCTGATGCTCGAACCATTCGGTCCAGGCGCCAGGACGCGTCGCCATGTGCAGCAGCGGCAGGCGGCCGATATCGGCCGGTGAGGCGATGGCGCGACCGGCGAGGAATTCGGGCGACACGACCGGCGCCACGGTTTCGCGCACCAACAGTGTCGAGTCGGCCTCAGGCCAGTCCGGCAGGCCATAGTGGATGGCGGCATCCAGCCTCTCCCTGGCAAAGTCGAAGCGGCCGACGCGAGTGACGAAATTGATGGTGATATCGGGATTGTTTTCGACGAAATCGGGGATCATCGGCATCAGCCAGCGCGTGCCGAAGGTCGGCAGAATGGCAAGGTTCAGGATGCCGCTATGCCGATTGCTCATCAATCCAAGGGCTGCGTCACGCAACTGGCCAAGTGCCGAACGCACCGCCTCGGCGTAGATTTCGCCCGATGTCGACAGCCTGACATTGCGGCTGTCGCGTTCGAACAGCCGGCGGCCGAATTGGTCCTCAAGCGATCTGATCTGCCGGCTGACTGCGCCCTGGGTCAAATCGAGCTCCTGGGCGGCAGCGGTGAAACTGCCCAGCCGGGCCACAGCCTCGAAGGCGGCAAGGGCGCTTATGTTGGGCAAAAGGCGGCGTTGGACACTCATGATCCATTCCTAGAGCTCATTGATCGGTGAATCAATTTCGTTTGATTTTTTCGAGACGCAGGCCGATAGAACGGGCCAACATTTTGCTTTTTGCTTCATGCATGTCATCGTTTTGAGCGACATGCATTGGTTTGGGAGAAACGCGATGGCCGCCGACAAGAACGCATTCGCCTGGGAAGATCCGTTCCTGATCGAGGGCCAGCTTTCGGAAGACGAGCGCATGGTGCGCGACGGCGCGGCCGCCTTCGCCGCCGACAAACTGGCGCCGCGGATCGAGGACGCCTACCTCAACGAAACTTTCGATACCGCGATCTTCCGCGAAATGGGCGAGGCGGGCCTGCTCGGCATCAACATCCCCGAGGAATTCGGCGGGCTTGGCGCGAACTACGTCACCTATGGGCTGGTCGCGCGGGAAGTCGAACGTGTCGACTCGGGTTATCGCTCGATGATGTCAGTGCAGTCGTCGCTGGTGATGTATCCGATCTACGCCTATGGCTCGGACGAACAGCGCAAGAAGTACCTGCCCAAGCTTGCCAGCGGCGAGTGGATCGGCTGTTTTGGCCTGACCGAGCCGGATGCCGGCTCCGACCCGGGCGGCATGAAGACACGCGCCGAGAGGACAGCCAACGGCTACAAGCTGTCCGGTTCGAAGATGTGGATTTCCAACGCGCCGGTCGCCGACGTGTTCGTCGTCTGGGCGAAGCTGAAGGGCGAGAACGGCAAGGACGAGATCCGTGGCTTCGTGCTGCAAAAGGGCATGAAGGGGCTTTCGGCGCCGAAGATCGGCGGCAAGCTGTCGCTGAGGGCGTCGATCACCGGCGAGGTGGTGATGGAAGGCGTCGAGGTCGGCGAAGACGCGCTGCTGCCCAACGCAAAAGGCCTTGGCGGACCGTTCGGCTGCCTCAACCGGGCTCGCTTCGGCATTTCCTGGGGCTCGATGGGCGCCGCCGAGGATTGCTGGCACCGCGCCCGCCAATACGGTCTCGATCGCAAGCAGTTCGGCAAGCCGCTGGCCGGCACGCAGCTCTACCAGAAGAAGCTGGCGGATATGCAGACCGAGATCGCGCTTGGGCTGCAGGCATCCTTGCGCGTCGGGCGACTGCTGGATGAAGGCAAGATGGCGCCGGAAATGATCTCGATCGTCAAGCGCAACAATTGCGGCAAGGCGCTCGACATCGCCCGCCAGGCCCGCGATATGCATGGCGGCAACGGCATCCAGATCGGCTACCACGTCATGCGCCACGCGCAGAACCTGGAGACGGTCAACACCTATGAAGGCACGCATGACGTGCATGCGCTGATCCTGGGACGGGCGCAGACGGGGATACAGGCGTTTTTCTGAGCCGGCAACCGTTGCTTAAATTAGGTGCACCGCAACATCTCTGCTTGGAGAATGGTCGCCAGATGTGTCAGGGTTCAGCGAAATCGTTTGAAACGCTGAATTCCGGGGCTCCATGGCAATTCTGGCAGCTGTCTACCACCTGACCCACTACAAGTACGACCGGCCGGTGGTTCTCGGGCCCCAGATCATCAGGCTGCAGCCGGCGCCGCATTCCCGCACCAAGGTGCTGAGCCATTCGCTCAAGGTCGAGCCGGCCAACCACTTCGTCAATCTGCAGCAGGACCCCTACGGCAACTTCCTAGCCCGCTTCGTCTTTCCGGAGCCGGTGACGGAGTTGAAGATCGAGGTCGACCTCGTCGCTGACATGACAGTCTACAATCCGTTCGATTTCTTCGTCGAGCCGTCGGCCGAGGCATTTCCATTCGAGTATCCGGAAGAAATCCGCGACGATCTCGCCATCTATCGCACGCCGGAACCGGCGGGACCGCTGCTGTCGGCGCTGCTGAACACCATCGATCGCAGCGCAGCCAACACCGTCAATTTCCTAGTCGACCTCAATGCGCGGCTGCAGCGCGAGATCGCCTATATCGTGCGCATGGAAACCGGGGTGTTCTCGCCGGAAGAGACCTTGGCCGCAAAAAAGGGGTCATGCCGGGATTCGAGCTGGCTGCTGGTGCAGATCCTGCGCAATCTCGGCATCGCCGCGCGCTTCGTTTCCGGCTATCTGGTCCAGTTGAAGCCCGATCTGGTGGCGCTCGATGGTCCAGCCGGAACCGCGGTCGACTTCACCGATCTGCATGCCTGGTGCGAGGTCTATCTTCCCGGCGCCGGCTGGATCGGCTTCGATCCGACCTCGGGCCTGCTCACCGGCGAAAGCCATGTGCCGCTGGCCGCCACGCCGCATTTCCGCAACGCGGCTCCCATTTCCGGCATGGCAAGCTTCGCCAATGTCGAATTCGGCTTCGAGATGCGGGTCGACCGCATCGCCGAACATCCGCGCATCACCAAGCCATTTTCGGACGAAAGCTGGCAGGCCCTTGATGCGTTGGGCAACAAGGTCGATGCAGCGCTTGCCGGCGGCGACGTGCGGCTGACGATGGGCGGCGAGCCGACTTTCGTGTCGATCGACGATTTCGAGTCGGCCGAGTGGAACACCGCCGCCGTCGGTCCCACCAAGCGCGAAAAGGCGGACGAACTGATCCGTAAACTGCGCGAGCGCTTCGCGCCCGGCGGCTTTCTCCACTACGGCCAGGGCAAATGGTATCCGGGCGAAAGCCTGCCGCGCTGGACCTTTTCGCTCTACTGGCGTGCCGACGGCCAGCCAGTGTGGAGCGATCCGTCCCTGATCGCACGCGAAAAGAGCGAGGCCGATATCGGCCCGAAGCAGGCCGAAAGCCTGCTCACCGCGATTGCCGGCGAACTCGGCATCGACAAGACCATGGTCAGCGAAGCCTATGAGGATCCGGCCGAATGGCTGCTCAAGGAAGGCAAGCTGCCCGACAATGTCGATCCGTCCAACTCCAGGCTGGAGGATCCGGAAGAACGCAGCCGCATGGCGAAAGTGTTCGAACGCGGGCTGACCAAACCGTCCGGCTATGTGCTCCCTGTCCAGCGTTGGAACAGCCAGGCATCGGATCCGCGCTGGCGCTCGGAAAAATGGAAGACGCGGCGCGGCCGGCTGTTCCTGGTACCCGGCGATTCACCCGTCGGCTACCGCCTGCCACTCGGCACGTTGCCCTATGTGCCGCCGGAGCAATTCCCCTACATCGTGCCGGTCGATCCGTCGCTGCCACGCGGACCGCTGCCCGCGCGTGAAGCCATCCTGTCCTCGGCGGCTCCGGCTGAACTGGAAGGCGCCGACGAGATGGCGCGCCGCCAGCAAGCGGCATCGTTCACCGCTGCGACCGGCCAGCAGGACCGGGTCGAACAAGAGATCACCGAGATCGGCGGGGGGGGGGGGGGCGCCCCGGGGCGGGGGGGGGGCGCGGGGGGGGGGTGGGGGGGGGGGGGGGCGCGGGGGCCGGGGGCGGGGG
>NZ_JBVVQW010000002.1:269918-305298 GCF_055811655.1 Mesorhizobium sp. WSM4809 | reverse complement strand
CCGGCGCCGACGCGCGGGCGCGCCGCCAGCCCGCGGCATCGTCCCCCGCGGCGACCGCCCAGCCGGCCCGGGCCGCCCCCCCGGCCCCCGCGCGGGGGGGGGGGGGGCCCCCCGCGCTTTCGGTCGAGCCGCGCGATGGGCGGCTTTGCGTGTTCATGCCGCCGGTCGAGGCGCTGGAAGACTATCTCGAACTGGTCGCTGCGGCCGAGAACGCGGCGAAGGCGATCGGCCTTCCCGTGCATATCGAGGGCTACGGCCCGCCTCACGATCCGCGCCTCAACGTCATCCGCGTCGCGCCTGATCCCGGCGTCATCGAGGTCAACATCCATCCTGCTTCCAACTGGCAGGATTGCGTGGCGACGACGACGGCGATCTATGAGGAAGCGCGGCAGACACGGCTTGGCGCCGACAAGTTCATGATTGACGGCCGCCACACCGGCACCGGCGGCGGCAACCATGTCGTGGTCGGCGGTGCGACACCCAATGACAGCCCCTTCCTGCGAAGGCCGGACCTGCTGAAGAGCCTGGTGCTGCAATGGCAGCGCCATCCGTCGCTGTCCTATCTGTTCTCCGGCCTGTTCATCGGGCCGACCAGCCAGGCGCCACGCTTCGACGAGGCGCGTCACGACTCGCTCTACGAGCTTGAGATCGCGATGGCGCAGGTACCGCATCCGGACCAGGGCAACGCACCCTTGCCATGGCTGGTCGACCGGCTGTTCCGCAATTTGTTGACCGACGTCACCGGCAATACGCATCGTTCGGAAATCTGCATCGACAAACTGTTTTCGCCGGACGGACCGACCGGTCGGCTGGGACTGGTCGAATTCCGCGGCTTCGAGATGCCGCCCAATGCACGCATGAGCCTCGCGCAGCAACTGCTTGTCAGGGCGATCATTGCCCGTGCCTGGAAGAGCCCGCTCGATGGCCGCTTCGTGCGCTGGGGCACCTCACTGCACGATCGTTTCATGCTGCCGCATTGTGTCTGGGCCGATTTCCTCGACGTGCTCGACGACCTCAAGCTCAACGGCTTCGAATTCAGGCCCGAATGGTTCGACGCCCAGCTCGAATTCCGCTTCCCCTTCTGCGGTCAGGTTCAGCATGCCGGCATCAAGCTGGAACTGCGGCAGGCGCTCGAACCCTGGCATGTCATGGGCGAGCAAGGCGCGATCGGCGGCACCGTGCGTTTCGTCGATTCCTCGGTCGAACGGCTGCAGATCAAGACCGAAGGGCTGAACCCGGAGCGTCACGCAGTTGTCTGCAACGGCCGCATCGTGCCTATGAAGGTCACCGACAATCGCGAAGTGGCGGTGGCGGGCGTCCGCTTCAAGGCCTGGCAGCCGGCATCGGGCCTGCATCCGGCGCTGCCGGTCAACACGCCGCTGGTCTTCGACATCTATGACCGCTGGTCGGGACGTGCGGTCGGCGGCTGCGTCTACCACGTCGCCCATCCCGGCGGGCGCAATTACGACACCTTTCCGGTCAATGGCAACGAGGCGGAAGCTCGGCGGCTCGCCCGCTTCGAACCGCGCGGCCATACGCCATCCGCCTATGTGATCCGTGAAGAACAACCGGCGGAAGATTTCCCGATGACCCTTGACCTTCGGCGGCCGGCAAGACTCTGATCAGCGATGGCAAAGGGGAATCACAAGAGGGGACGCGGCAAGCCGCAGACCCACAGCCTGCTGGAGCACTACCAGCCGATCGACGGCGTCGTCGACGAGATGGTCGATGCGTCAGGCAATCCTCGCCCGGCCTGGAAGCATTTTGTCGAGGCGCTCGAGGAACTTGGCGCTGAAAAGCTCGGCCAGCGCTTTGCCCGCGCCGACCAATATCTGCGCGATGCCGGCGTTTATTACCGCGTCTATGACAAGGCCGGTGCCAATGAGCGCGAATGGCCACTGGCGCATGTCCCGGTTCTCATCGAGGAGAGCGAGTGGGCGGCGATCAGCGCCGGCCTCGTGCAGCGCGCCGACCTGTTCGAGGAAACCATCGCCGATATCTACGGGCCGAACCGGCTGGTCGAGAAAGGCATCCTGCCGGCGGGATTGATCGCCGCCAGCCCCGAATATTTGCGGCCTGTCGTCGGCACCAGGCCGGCGGGCGGCCACTTCCTGCATTTCTGCGCCTTCGAACTCGGCCGCGGACCTGACGGCCAGTGGTGGGTGCTGGGCGATCGTACGCAGGCGCCGTCCGGCGCCGGTTTCGCACTGGAAAACCGCGTCGCCACCACACGCGCGCTGTCCGACATCTATGGCGAGATGCATGTGCACCGCCTTGCAGGCTTTTTCCGCCGTTTTCGCGACGCGCTGATCGGCATGGCCAAGGAGACCGACGGCCGCGTCGCCATCCTGACGCCGGGGCCGCTCAACGAAACTTATTACGAGCACGCCTACATCGCCCGCTACCTCGGCATCATGCTGCTCGAAGGCGAGGATTTGACCGTCTCCGGCAGCCGGCTGATGGTGCGCACGGTTTCCGGCCTGATGCCGATCAGCGTGTTGTGGCGGCGGCTCGACGCCGCCTTCGCCGACCCGCTGGAACTGCGCCCGGATTCGCAGATCGGCACGCCGGGCCTGGTCGAGGCGATCCGCCAGGGCGCGGTTGCTACCGTCAATGCACTGGGCTCCGGCCTGATGGAGACGCGCGCGCTGCTTGCCTTCCTGCCCAAGATTTCACGGGCCTTGCGGGGCGAGGAATTGCTGCTGCCAAGTGTCGCGACATGGTGGTGTGGGCAAGCTACCGAGCGCGCGCATGTGCTGGCCAATATCGATCGCATGGTGATCGGGCCGGCGCTGTCGACGAGGCTTGCCTTCGAGGACGACGATTCGACGAAGCTAGGCTCGGCTCTGTCGGCCGGTGAGCGGGCGGAACTGGTGGCGCGCATTGAACGTGACGGCGGCGATTTCGTCGGCCAGGAAGCGGTGACGCTTTCGACGACGCCCGTCTATGTCGGCGGCTGGCTGGAGCCGCGGCCAGCGAGCCTGCGCGTCTACCTGGCGCGAACGCCGGAAGGCTGGACGGTGATGCCGGGCGGTTTTGCCCGTATCGGCCTGTCGCTCGACCCGACGGCGATCGCCATGCAGCGTGGCGGCCAGGCGGCGGATGTCTGGGTTGTCAGCGACAAACCGGTGGAGCGCGAGACGCTGCTGCCGCAAGAAGGCGACAGTTTCAGCCGCACCAGGCCCGGCAGCCTGCCCAGTCGCGCGGCGGAGAACCTGACCTGGCTCGGCCGCTATATCGAGCGCTCGGAAGACACGGTGCGTATCCTGCGCGCCTACCATGTGCGGCTGGCCGAAACCTCCGACCCGGATATGCCGCTGCTCGCCGACATCAGGGATTATCTCGACCCTTTCGGCATCGATGTGGAGACAGCGATCCCGTCAGGGCTGATCGGCACGCTGGATAGTGCGGTCTACAGCGCCGGGCAGATCCGCGACCGCTTCTCGCCCGATGGCTGGCTGGCGCTGAAGGACCTGTCGAAAACCATCCATCAGTTCGCAACGACGGTCGCGCCCGGCGACGACGCGACCCGGGCGATGACAGTCATCCTGCGTAAGCTCGCCGGCTTTTCCGGCCTGCTGCACGAGAACATGTACCGCTTCGCCGGTTGGCGCTTCCTCGAGATCGGCCGCCGGCTGGAGCGCGGTATCCAGATCTCCCGCACGCTGTCGCGGCTGACCAGCGCCAAGGCGCCGGACGGCGCGCTGGACATGATGCTGGAGATCGGCGACAGCGTGATGACCCATCGCCGCCAATATCCGGTGCAGGCCGGTCGGCGCACGGTGATCGACCTGCTGGCGCTCGATCCGCTCAATCCGCGCTCGATCCTGTTCCAGCTCGAAAGGCTGAAAGCCGAAATCGGCCTGTTGCCGTCACTCGGCGGCGAGGGACAAATGTCGCCGGCGGCGAAGGAAATCCTGCAGCTCAACACCCAGATCGCCATCAAGGAGCCTTCGGATATGACGGCAAAGGCGCTGGACGACCTCGCCTTTGAAATCGGCGGCCTCTACAACAGCCTCGCCAAAGCCTATTTCGGCTAAGCAGGTTCCGCAAAAGTGTCGCACGGTTTTGCGACAAGAACCTGCGCAAAGGCAGAAAAATAGAACATGCTCTACGACATCAGGCTTCATCTGCATTACGATTACGCTGCAGCGGCCGGCGGCGGTCGTCATCAGGTGCGCGTACTGCCGTCGACGATATCAGGCGTGCAGCGTGTCATCGCCGCATCCCTGTCCTTTGCGCCGGCACCCAACGAACGTTCCGACTTTTCCGATTTCTTCGGCAACAACGTCACCTCGATCGCCTTTCGCGACGCGCATGACGCGCTCGACATCAGGATGAGCGCCCGCGTGTCGGTGTCTCGGCCCGAGCCCGGGCTCGACGTGTCGCCCGATATCGCCCGGCTGAGGCAAGAACTCGCCGCGATGCGGTCTCTGGCACCTGATGCACCGCACCACTTCCTGACGGCCAGCACCCATGCCGGCATCGACGATGCGATCACCGCTTACGCACGCGACAGCATCGCCGGCTCTGCCGCCGGCACGGCCGTGAGCCTGTGCAATCGCATCCATCGCGATTTCACCTATGACGGCGAAGCGACAACGGTGCGGACCCGGGCCAGTGATGCCTTCAAGTTGAAGCGCGGCGTCTGCCAGGACTTTTCACACATCATGATCGCCGGCCTGCGCGGGCTCGGTATTCCGGCCGGCTATGTCAGCGGCTTCTTGCGCACCATCCCGCCGAAGGGCAAGCCCCGGCTGGAAGGCGCCGATGCCATGCATGCCTGGGTCAAGGTCTGGTGCGGGCGCGATGCGGGCTGGCAGGAATTCGATCCGACCAACGGCATGCGGGCCAGCAACGACCATATCACCGTCGGCCACGGCCGCGACTATTCGGACGTGGCGCCGATCGTCGGCGTGCTCAAGACCACGGGGGGACAGGTTGGCGAGCAAGCTGTCGACGTCATTCCGGTCGTGCTCGAAAGAGCCTGAAGCAGGTCGTACACGCAGCGGTATTTGCGCCGCAATTCGGGATGGACAAGACTGCTTCTCAAATACCGATGCGGCCGCTAGTCTGTATTCGTTTCGGGGTGACGGTAGTTGTATCCTCAAGCGCATGGCGCGAGGTTTTGTAATTGAGAGCAATCAGCGTCGTCATTCCTGCCTGTAACGCGGCGGCGACCATTGCTGCAACGCTGGCATCGCTACGCAGCGAGGCCGAGATCATCGGCGAGATATTGCTGGTCGACGATGCGTCGACCGATGGCACGGCAACCATCGCGCGGGAGGCCGCGGCACAACTCTCGTTGCCGCTGCGCGTGCTGTCGGCCAAATGCCGCGATGCAGGCGGTGCCCGCAATTTGGCGCTGGCCGAAGCGGTCTATTCCTGGGTCTACCTGATCGATGCCGACGACCTGCATCTGCGGGGCGGGTTGCGCGCACTGCTCCGCAAGGCCCGGGAGCAGCCGGAGGCCGACATGATCGTGGGTGCCTACCGGCGACGGGTGAACGGCCAGGACCGGCAGATCAAGATGCCGAACGGCTATCAGGCTGCGTGCCTGGCAAATGCCTCGGCCTATGTGAAAGGCGACATACGTTCGGTCGCCGTGGGCAGCGTTCTGGCATCGCGGACCCTGATCGGCGAGACGCGGTTCCCCATCGGAATGGCCTATGACGAGGACACGCTGTTCTGGGCACGGCTGATGAGCAAGGCATCGCTCGCCATGGTCTCGCAACCTGTCATGGTCTATGAGGTTTCGCCGGTACGTTCCGATGACCGCTTTGCCCTCAACCCGGTGCGGCGCTTTCTGGACTGGCGCCGGGAACTGCGCACACTCACCGACTGCAACATCCCGTTGTCGGCGCTCAAGGCCAGGGAAGGGCTTGTCGCCCTCAAGATCGCCCGGGTCCACTATGCGCGCGGCGATCTGAGCACCGCGGCGCGCTTCCTGGCGGTAGCCGCGGCCGCGCCGAAGCGGCGCTCAGAAGCTTGGCGCTGCCTGCGCTACAGGTTCAAGCTCGCGGCGCGGCGGCGTTTGTCGGCGCCGCCGATCAAGCTGCAAGGCGCTCTGTAGGCGCCGGCCAGCGCGATATCGGCTCGAGGCGCTTTTCGGACGGCGGGTGGAACCAGGGGTCGGCCAGTGGCTTATCTACGGAATTCGCGTGGAGCCGACATGTTGCAAAAATCCGGATTGTCGCCCGGCCGACCGGCTGGCGAGGACGCTGTATCGCCAGATGGTGCGCCCAAAAACGGGGCACAAAGCTCGGCCGACCATGCGTCGCTTAGCTATGTCAGTGATGCTGAGCCCGGTATCCGGCGGCTGAAAACAGGCAAGGGGTTCTCCTACAAGGGACCGGACGGAGGAACAGTTTCGGACACTACCAGGGCCCGAATCGAGGCGATCGTCATTCCGCCGGCCTGGACGGATGTGTGGATTTCGCCGGACGCGGACGGCCATATCCAGGCAACCGGCAGGGACCAGCGCGGACGCAAGCAATATCGCTATCATCCGCAATGGGCCGAAGAGCGCGATGGTGCCAAATATTCGAGCCTGGTTGCTTTCGCCGAGAGCCTGCCGGACCTGCGGCACAGGATCGACAGCGATCTGCGCCGTCGTGGTCTGCCGTTCGAGCGTGTCGTCGCCGCGGTCGTCTGGCTGCTTGACAACACGATGATCCGGGTCGGCAATGCCGCCTACGCCCGCGACAACAAGAGTTTCGGGTTGACCACGTTGCGCGACCGGCATGTGGATATTGTCGGTTCAAGCCTGCGCTTTGCCTTCAAGGGCAAGTCGGGCAAGGAGTGGAAGCTGAAGCTGGTCGACCGCCGCATCGCCAGGATTGTGCGCGGCGCGCAGGACCTGCCAGGCCAGAAGCTGTTCCAGTATCTCGATGAGGACGGCAACAGACGGCCGGTCCGCTCCGAGGACGTCAACCGCTATATCCGTGAGGCGGTCGGCGACGCCTTCAGTTCGAAGCATTTCCGCACCTGGGGCGGCACCATTCACGCCGCGTCGCTGTTTGCCCAAACGGAACTGCCGCAAAGCCAGGCGCAGCGAAACAGGGCGATGAACAGCGTCATCGACAAGGTTGCCGAGCGGCTGGGCAATACGCGTGCCGTCTGCCGCAAATGCTATATCCATCCGCAGGTCTTCGAAGCGTGGTCCGAGGGGCGGTTGCTGAATGAAATGGCGCAAGCCAACAAACGCAAACGCTCCATCGATGGTCTCGATGACGAGGAAGCTCTCGTGCTGCGATGGCTGAAACTGGGAGAAAGCTGACCGGCGCGGCTGGCCGTGGCCAAATCCGTCCACATCTGGATTTTTTTATCGACGTCGTGTCGGGATCGGTCTTACTGTTTCGTCCTTTGACAGAGAAAAGGACCAGCCATGCTCTACGCAATCCTCTGCTATGCCTCCGAAGATGTAGTCTGCTCCTGGAGCAAGGCACAGGACGACGAGGTCATGGTCAATCTCCTCGACGTTCAGGACAAGTACGCCAAGGCTGGTCGGCTCGGCCCGGTGGCACGGCTTCTGCCGACGACCGCCGCGACGACCCTGAGAAAGGTCAAGGGCGAATCGGTCGTCATCGACGGGCCGTTCGCCGAGACCAAGGAACAGTTCCTCGGCTTCTACACGCTCGAATGCGCCGATCTCGACGAGGCGGTGGAGTTCGCCCGCGAGCTTTCCGAAGTCAACCCGAGCGGCGGCTCCTATGAGATCCGGCCGGTCTCGATCTTCAATCCCGCCAAGGTTTCCGCATGACCGAAATGGCCTGGATCAGCTCCGCGATCAGCGCCGCCCGCCCGCAGGCGATGGGTGCGCTGCTGCGTTATTTCCGCGATCTCGATACGGCGGAGGAAGCTTTCCAGGACGCGTGCCTCAGGGCGCTGAAGAACTGGCCGCAGAACGGGCCGCCGCGCGACCCGGCGGCGTGGCTGATCTTCGTCGGCCGCAACAGCGGCATCGATGCGGTGCGCAAGCGCGCCAAGCAGGCGCCGATGCCGGAGGAAGACCAGGTTTCGGATCTGGAGGACGCCGAGAGCGATATCGCAGAGCGGCTGGACGGGGCGCACTACCGCGACGACATATTGCGGCTGCTGTTCATCTGCTGCCATCCTGATCTGCCGGCAACGCAGCAGATCGCGGTGGCGCTGCGCATCGTCTCCGGTCTTACGGTCAAGCAGATCGCGCGCGCCTTCCTGGTTGGCGAAAGCGCCATGGAGCAGCGCATCACTCGCGCCAAGGCGCGCATTGCGGACGCCGGCGTGCCGTTCGAGACGCCGGGCGCGGTCGAGCGGTCGGAACGGCTCGCCGCCGTCGCCGCCATGGTCTACTTGGTCTTCAACGAGGGCTATTCGACCAACAGCGGCGAGGCGCCGGCCCGCGCACCGCTGTGCGAGGAGGCGATCCGGCTGGCACGGCTCCTGCTGCGGTTGTTCCAGACCGAGGCGGAGATCATGGGGCTGACGGCGCTGTTGCTTCTGCAGCATGCGCGCGCACCGGCCCGTTTCGACGAGAGCGGCGAGATCGTGCTGCTCGAAGACCAGGATCGCAGCCTGTGGAGCCGCAAGATGATCGATGAGGGGCTGGCGCTGGTCGACAAGGCGCTACGCCATCGCAAGCCCGGCCCCTACCAGGTGCAAGCGGCGATTGCCGCATTGCACGCGCGGGCCGAAAGGGCCGAGGATACCGACTGGAACGAGATCGACCTGCTCTATCGCTTGCTGGAGCAGATGCAGCCGTCGCCGGTGGTCACACTCAACCGGGCCGTCGCGGTCTCGAAGGTGCGTGGACCGGCAGAGGCGCTGGCCATGATCGAGCCGCTGGAAGAACGGCTTTCCGGCTATTTCCATTTTTTCGGCCTCAAGGGGGGCCTCTTGATGCAGCTCGACCGGGGCGACGAGGCGCGCGTCGCCTTCGACCGCGCCATAGCGCTTGCAAACACGGCGGCGGAAGCGGCACATATCCGCATGCATATCGACCGGCTGATCAGGGACGGTGCGGTACGCCCAGCGGCCAAGAAGGCAAACTGAGCGCCATCTGCCCCATCTGGCTCAATCGTGCAGTTTGGGCTTAGACCATGCCGGGGTGGTGATTTTCCCTTGAAACGAGTAATGCCACGCGATGATCGTGCCTGAGGTGCCTTTGTGCACGCGGGCAGCATGACGCCAGGCTTTGACCGGCATGCCTTTTGTGCATGTCGTTGTTCCAAAACCGGGGCACTTTTGGGCGACATGCATTATGAGCGACTGGATCTGAAAGGGACAAGAATGACGATAGGCAAGGAAACGACCGAACTGCTGGCGAAACTGGGTGTGGCCAAGGAGACGCTTGTCGGCGGCGACCTGATCGTGCGCAGCCCGGTGACGGGCGAGCAGATCGCGGCGCTGAGGACGATCTCGCCGGCCGAAGCGGCTAAGACCATCGATGCCGCGCACAAGGCCTTCCAGGCCTGGCGCATGGTGCCCGGCCCGCGGCGTGGCGAACTGGTGCGGCTGCTCGGCGAGGAGCTGCGCGCGCACAAGGCCGAGCTTGGCCGGCTGGTCTCGATCGAGGTCGGCAAGATCCCGTCCGAGGGGCTCGGCGAAGTGCAGGAGATGATCGACATCTGCGATTTCGCTGTAGGCCTCTCCCGGCAATTGTACGGCCTGACCATCGCCACCGAGCGCCCGGGCCATCGGATGATGGAAACCTGGCATCCGCTCGGCGTCGTCGGCGTCATTTCCGCCTTCAACTTCCCGGTGGCTGTGTGGTCGTGGAATGCAGCCCTGGCACTGGTCTGCGGCGACGCAGTGGTGTGGAAGCCGTCGGAAAAGACGCCGCTGACCGCACTTGCCTGCGAGGCTATCTTCAAGCGTGCGGTCGAGCGCTTCGGCGCGGACGCACCTGATGGCCTGGCGCCGGTGCTGATCGGCGACCGCGCCGTCGGCGAGATCCTGGTCGATCACCCCAAAGTGCCGCTGGTTTCGGCAACCGGCTCGACCCGCATGGGCCGCGACGTCGGCCCGCGGCTGGCCAAGCGCTTTGCGCGCGCGGTGCTGGAACTCGGCGGCAACAATGCCGGCATCGTCTGCCCGACCGCCGATCTCGACATGGCGCTGCGCGCGATTGCGTTTGGAGCGATGGGCACGGCCGGCCAGCGCTGCACGACGCTGCGGCGCCTGTTCGTGCATGACAGCGTCTACGACGCCTTGGTTCCGCGCCTCAAGAAGGCTTACGAGAGTGTGTCTGTCGGCAATCCGCTGGAGACCTCCTCGCTGGTCGGGCCGCTGATCGACAAGGCGGCCTTCGACGCCATGCAGAAGGCGCTGAAGGAAGCCGCTGCCCATGGCGGCAAGGTGACCGGCGGCACGCGGGTCGAGAACGGCCATCCGGATGCGTACTACGTGCACCCGGCGCTGGTCGAAATGCCAAGCCAGGTGTCACCGGTCACGGAAGAGACCTTCGCACCGATCCTCTACGTGATGAAATATTCGGATTTCGACGCGGTGCTCGACGAGCACAATGCCGTGGGGGCAGGCCTATCCTCGTCGATCTTCACCCGAGACCTGCAGGAATCCGAGCGTTTCCTGGGTGTCGACGGATCGGATTGCGGCATTGCCAATGTCAATATCGGTACCTCGGGCGCCGAGATCGGCGGTGCCTTTGGCGGCGAAAAGGAAACCGGGGGCGGCCGCGAGAGCGGCTCCGACGCATGGAAGGCCTATATGCGGCGCGCCACCAACACGGTGAACTATTCCAAGGCGCTGCCGCTCGCCCAGGGCGTGTCATTCGATATCGACTGAAAGGCTCGCCGGCTTGGGCATCCCCGCACGGGGGATGCCGCACCGGTCAGCTGCCTGCCGGCGAGTCGAAGGCCTTGACGAACGCGGCATCGATGATAGCCAGCTTGACGGCCTGGGCGGTCATGTATTCCCGGTAGAAATCGCCCGACACCCACATCACCGAATTGCCGCGCTGGCCAAGCCAGCCAACGCTGCCGAGGTCTTCGGCATCCCGCAGTTTGCGTGCCAGGTGGGTTCGCGACAGCTTGAGCCATTTGGCGAAATCGCCGATCGAGACGACGCCGGTCGGTATTTCAGCGAGGCCGGCATGGTCGGGATCGACGCCCGATATCAGCCAGTCAATGACGACGCCGCCATTGTTGAGCCAGGTGAACAGCGAAAAGGTCTGCCTGGGCTCGCGCACGGGGCTGGAGGAGATCAGGCCGTCGGCCACCAGCGGCTGCACCCTGGCGAGAGCATCGGGCCGCTCCAGAAACGTCGCCAGACGGTTCGCACCGTCGAGACTGTCCAGCGTGTGCAGGTGCGCCATCATCCAGCCGGCAACCGTCTCCAGCGTGTTCATCGTTGGCTGAATGGGGCGGATGCGGCCGTCCTGTGTTGCCGGCAGGTGCTCGATGAAATTGTAATGCAGCATCTCCTTGAGGAAGGCGTCGGCGGTGTTGCGGCTGGCGACGGAATTCTCCCGGATGACGTCGATGAAACGCGCCGCCGTCAACTGCTTGCGGTAATCATCGGGCTCCCGTCTGAAATGCAGGGCAAGGCCGATATGCGCCATCAACCAGCGCTGCTGGGTGGCAAATATCGAGGCAAGCCTCGGGTTCGTCCCATAGGCCTGGATCATCGCCTGCGCCTGGGCACGGACACAGCGATGCAATGCCGGGTGACCGGCAATATGGTCAAAGGTCTGCGTCATTCCCCCCATGCTCCGATCCAGCCTTACGGCCACGAAGACGCAGATCACATTTTCAGCCTTCACGGCCCGTGTCCAGACGCGCCCTGTCTATAACAGGTTATGATCGCCAGGAGACAAGGTTCTCGGTCCGGGCAGATATCGATCGCGCCGATCCTTCAGCGGTCTTCCGGGGCTGGAAAACAGGCGTCGAAGGCCGCATCGACAATGGCCAGTTTGGCGGCCTGGACGGTCATGTACTCCTGGTAGAAGGTGTTCGATACCCACATCACCGAATGGCCGCGCTGGCCGAGCCAGCCGATGCTGCCGAGTTCCTCGGCAGCGCGCAGCTTGCGGGCGAGGTGGGTCCGCGAGAGCTTGAGCCATCTGGCGAAATCTCCGATCGACACCACGCTGGTCGGAATCCGGTCCAGGCCGGCATGATCGGGGTCGATGCCCGACATCAGCCAGTCCATGACGATACCGCCATTGTTGAGCCAGATGAACAGGGAAAAGGTCTGGTTGGGCTCGCGCACCGGCTTGGAGGCAAGCAGGCCGTCCGCCACCAGAGGCTGCAGCCTGGCAACCATATAGGGCCGCTCCAGGAAGCTGGCCAGCCGGTCGGCACCATCGAGATGATCCAGCGTCCGCAGATGAGCAAGGACCCAGCCGGTGAAAGTCTGCACGGTTGCCGCCGTTGGCTGCAAGGGGTGCGTGCGCCCGTCGCCACCCGAAACGTACTCGGCGACATGATAGTGCAGCATCTCCTTGATGAAAGCGTCCGCCGTGTTGCGGCTGGCCACCGCGTGCTGGTGTACGAACTCGATGAAACGCGATACCGTCAGCTCCTTGCGGCGGTCGTGCGGATCGCGCCTGAAATGCATGGCAAGGCCGACATGACCCATCAGCCAACGCTGCTGCGTGGCGAAAATGGAAGCCAGTCGCGGGCTCGTTTCATAGATGTCGATCAGCGCCAACGACTGTGCCTGGACACAGCGATGCAGGGCCGGATGGCCGGCAATGTCTTCCAGATTCAGCGCCTTCCTCCTCATGTTCCGAGTTAACTCCAACAGCGGAGTCGCGTCTACATTTTCCAGCCTTCGATAGCTGTGTCCAGAGGCACCGAATGCGAAGAGCAAGCCCAACCCGAACATGGAGCCGGCCACGACCGGTTGATGGTGGGATCCGCTACCGGTTGTCATGCCCTGGGAAGCGGGCCGGTGATCTGCGGCTTGACGGGGATGGTGGAGAGTGAGTTACCGTGCCAAGTGCAATCGCGACAAAATCAGCCATCCAGCTGCGCGAACCGCGCCGCGCGTCAGTCTGCAGGGGCGTTTTCAACTGATCCATGGCGGCATCATCTCTCGCGCCCAATACGCGACCAAACCGGCCAGCTTTGGCCGGCCGGTTGGTACGATCGGCATCAGCCGCAGACGCGGACCTCTTCGATCACCCTGTGGTGGTGGCGCCAGTGCCTGACCAGTTCTTTGTGGCAGCGGTGATGCCGGTGGTGGCGGCGATATTCGCCGTACCGGTATCCGCCATTGTCATACTGAACGTCCTGGTCGCCATCATACTGATTGTCGTAATAGCGATCGCGGTGGTGACGGCGAATAACGATCCCACTATCGGAATCGTCATCCGGCAAATATCGGTCGTCATCGTCGGACTGGATGGTCACGCTTGCCGCGTGCGTCGGCGCAGTGATCGCCGCTGTCGCGGCCAATGCCAACAGGCAAGCCAGAATCAGCTTTTTCATCTCGTCCTCCTGCGCGTTCGAGACATGTTAACTCGGGGAAGAACTGGGCGTTCCGTCTAATTTTACACGCTTTGCGACGCGGAAGACATTAAGGCGTTATCGTCTACCCGCTCCAGGCGCACGAAGGCCGTCAGCGGCAGGTGGTCGGAGGCAACGCGCGAAAGCGGCGTGTCATGCGCGTTAATGGCGGCAATCATGCCGTGCCTGTTGGCCATGATCCGGTCGAGCGCCAGCAGTGGCAGGTTCGACGGGAAGGTGGGGACCGCCGGCGGCTGCGGGCCGAACGTTGCATGCAGCGTGTTGAGAGCGGAGCGGTTGCCAAGTCGCCATTCGTTGAGGTCGCCGAGCAGCAAGGTCGGTCTTTCGTCCGGGCTGTTCATCAGGTCGAGCACGACGCGCGCCTGCTGGGAGCGCGAGCGGCGCAGCAGGCCGAGATGGGCGGCGATGATGCGCAGCGTCTGGCTTCCATCGAGGTCGATCTCCGCCACCACCGCGCCGCGCGGCTCCAGTCCCGGAAGCTTGATCTGGTGCACGTCGCGAACGACGCCCTTCTTGAACAGCAAGACGTTGCCATGCCAGCCATGGCCCTTGCCGGTGGCCGAAATCGGCACCGGAACCAGGCCGGTTTCCCGTTCGAGCCGGGGCAGGTCGAGAAGCCCATTACGGTCGCCGAAGCGATTGTCGGCCTCCTGCAGCGCGATGAGATCCGGATCGATTTCGCGGATGACGCGGATGGTCCGTTCCGGGTCGAATTTCCTGTCGACGCCGATGCATTTGTGGACATTGTAGGAGGCAACCAGCGTGCCGGTGGTGGCTGTCGTCTTGAGTGCGGCGGCATTCGCTTTCTGCATCCGGCGGTCACGAAGGGACAGAAGCATGGTTGCCGGGAGGCTGCGTCCAATTCTGTGCATCTCTGTGCTGCTCGTCCTCGCTGGCATCAATTCAGAAGCCGGATACAGTGAAAATAGGCAATTTCCGCGTATGTTCCATGACGGACGAGTTCCTCAAGCGCACCTCCGCCTTAGAGATAGGGTGAACCGAGCCACAATACCCGGTCGAACAGCCTGATAAGAAACGGCCGGGCTCGCAAAGCTTCCAGCGTCACCGGCACGGCGGAGGCGATCGCCGACCCGATCCGCGCCTCGATCTCGCTGGCAAAGCCGGCATCGAGCACCTCCAAGTCGATCTCGAAATTCAGCCGCAGCGATCGGGCGTCAAGATTGGAAGAGCCGACATAGGCCCACACGCCGTCGATCGAAAGCAGCTTCGAATGGTCGAACGGTCCCTCGGTGCGCCAGACACGGCAATAGTGTTTGAGCACCTGATCGAACTGCGCCATCATCGCGCGGTCGACGAGGAAAAGATTGTTCACCGCCGGCACCACGATGTCGATTTCGACCCCGCGCCTGCCGGCGGTGATCAGCGCGCTGATCAGTTCCCGATCCGGCAGGAAATAGGGCGACATCACGCGTATAGACTTGCGGGCGACCGAGAATGCACCGATCAGCAGCTTGTGGTTGGTCTCGTTGCTGGCATCCGGGCCGGAAGCGACCGCCCGCACCATCATCGGTGCGCCTGGCGACGGCGCCAGCGGGGCGATGCGCCAGGCGTCGCCTTTCAGCGCCTCGTTGGTGGCGAAGCGCCAGTCCTCGGCGGCGACCGAAAAGAGGTCGGCGACGATCGGACCGGTCACCCGGAAATGTGTGTCCCTGGCGCTGTTGGAGCCGGCGAATTCGGCGGAGAAGCCTTTTCGGATGTTCATGCCCCCGGTGAAGGCGGCGATGCCGTCGACCACCAGGATCTTCCGGTGGGTCCTCAGATTGGCGTAGGGCAGGCGCAGGCCCATGACGATGTTGCCGTTGAAGACATCGGCGGGGATGTTGGCCTCGCGCAAATGCCCCAGGATGCTCGGCACCGAGTAGCGGGCGCCGACGGCATCGATCAGCACGCGGACGGTGACGCCTCGGTGGACGGCGCCGGCAAGCGCCTGGACGAAGAGCAGGCCGACGGCGTCATTGTCGAAAATATAGGTCTCGAGCAGGACGCTGCGCTCGGCACCATCGATGGCCGCGCACATGGCGGCATAGGCCTCGTCGCCGGTCTCCAGCACATCGATTGCATTTCCAGGATTGAGCGCGCGCCGCGCCACCCTGTCGCCCAATGTCCGCAAGCCCGTGAACCGTTGCCCGTAGCGCTCGACGATCAGAGCCTCTTCGACAGCGACGTCGCGCTCGTGCTTGGCGGACACCGCGCCATCGGCAAACGGGCGCTGGGCGGTGATCGTGGCGCGGCGAATGCGGTTGATGCCGGCGACGGCATAGATCAGCACGCCGAGGATCGGGGACAGCACCATCACGCCGACCCAGCCGGTGGCGGCGCGGACATCTTCCTTGGTCATGACGGCATGGACGATGCCGAGCGTCGCCATCACCACGGAGATGATCGCCAGAATTTGCGGCCAGTGAGTCGCCAGGGTCGCCAACATGCCGAGACTATCCAGCGAGCGGTTGCAGAAGGCAATGCAGCCGCTCGTGCCGTGCATTCGGTGGATGGTGGCATGCGGCCTTGGCTGAAGAGTTCGACCGGCCGCAGAGATCGATGGGTTGAAGCACCCCGATAGATCCTGTTCAGAAGGACAAACCTGACCCAGGGGAAGCATAAAGCCTGGCATCGTCCTGTTCTTCCCAGGCCCACCGAAGCCTCTTATGCTTTGGTACCACCTCTATTGTATATCAGGAGGAATGAATTTAGTTATATAAACACTTTGATTGATGGCGAGGGGGGCGCTGAATGATGAAATTCAACTTCGATGGACCTCCCGGCGATGACGCAGTTGCGGACACGTCGGCAGAATGCCAACGCCAATTGCTGCCTCTCGTCCGTGAGATCGTTCAGGCAGCGGTCGCTGCCGGGTGGAGCGAGGAGGACGTTCTTCTGGGGTTTGTGGAACTTACATGGGATTTGTACGAGAATCGTCGCGACGATCTGCAATGACCGGCAGCAAATCGGGTAGCTCTGCATTGCCTTGAAGGGCTGCTGAATTGGTCGAATTGTCCAAACCTGAAGCAGGGCTCCGAACTCAGGCCAACCAGAGGCCTCGCGGCAGCGGGCTCGGTGTGGCAGCTTTTGCGCGGGCAGCTTTCACGATAGGAATTTTTTCTTGACTCGGTGACCTCAGCTAAGGTATAAATTCGTGCATGGTGCTGATTTGCGCCAGTGACCCGCCGAACAGGCGGGTTTTTCGTTTGATGCTCCGTCAGCCAATGCGCCGGCGAAGGTTCCGAAATGGTCCAGCCCTTGCCTTGTTGACTGGTCCGTCTTCTTATCCCGAACAAAATTTTTTCTTTGCGTACGGATGTTATTCACACTCCGCGCCATGTGCGTTACGTTGGATCCGGGTCGGGCTAAGGGGGATTTCAGGCGGCGGACAAGCGGCTGAGGCCAGGCAATGAAAAATACGGACGATGCTCGGGAAAGCGGCGTTTCCCGGGGCGTCAATCGAGAACGGACAGCTCGATTTGTCCTGGACATAATTCCTGAAAGCGCCGGGCCCAGGAGGGTCACCGCGCGGGGGAGTGTCATATCCTCCGTCCGCGATCCCGTCTCGCAGACATTCATCGTTCGCCGTCCGGCCGGAACGATCCGATGAATGGCGATGCCGGTCGGCTTCGATCAATCACGAATTGTTTTTCGGGGGAACGAGGAGGAAGGCCTCCGGTTGAACCTCATCTGGGACGTGTCAGGAGGCCGAAAAATGCCGGGTGATGATGGTTTCCCCGGACCGGCTTCCGGAACCAATCTGCGACAGCCGACGCTCAACGCGAAAGGCGGACTTTCGGTCCGCAGCACACGCCGCGTGCAGGAATTTCTGGACAAGAACTTTACGCGCAAGCTGGCGCTTGCCGAAATGGCCGCTGTTTGCGAGCTTTCGCCGTACCACTTCATGCGGGCTTTCTCGAGGACGTTCGGGGTGCCGCCGCACCAGTATGTCCTCGAGCTGCGGCTGGATTTGGCTGAAAGACTGCTTGCCGACAGCCGCATGACGATCGCCGATATCGCGCATTCCTGCGGATTTTCAAGCCAGAGCCATTTTACCACCGTGATGAAGAAATACCGCCAGGTGACGCCGCTGCAGCTGCGGGTGGGCAAGCTTAACGCCAAGGTTAGATGAGGCGGCGCTTAGGTCGTTGCTTTATTTCTTGGTTTTAAAGCATTGGCTAAGGTAACAAGCCGTTAACCTCTGCAGGTTTGCTCCGATCTTTTCTCACAAGGCAGCAATTTCGTGAAATACCGCGGGCAGGAATCATGTCTTCCTGCGGTGGAGCGGAATTGTCAGACATTTCGTGCCGGCCAGCGGAGAGGGAACCATGACCGACAACCAGTTTTCGAACGGCTCGCTTCTTGTTCAGCGTCGCGCGGCGCATTTCGCCGGGCACTGGATCGCGGGGGCCGATGTCAGTTCCCGCTCGGTTCGCCGCCGCCTGATGGCGGTGCTGCGGATGGCGCATCGTGCGCTCGGTATGGGGCGCAAGCGCCTGGGGCTGGGAACTTTGGGCGTTGGCGGGATGCTCGGGGCCGTGGTGGGGATCATGGTCCCGCAGCCGGCGTTCGCGCAGCTTGCCATTGGTAACGGGGTTCTGACCAACACCGCGAACTGCACGACTCCCTCCGCGGGGGTGCAAAGCACAGCGATCGGATGTGCCACCAGCGCCACCGGCTCCGCCTCGACCGCCATTGGTGCTGGCGCCAAGGTGAATGGTGACAACGGCGTGGCGATAGGCACCGGTAACACCGCAACGGGCAATGCTTCGATCGCCATCGGCTATACGATGAGTGCCACTGGCCTCAACGCCATAGGCATAGGCGTCTTCGCGAACGCGACCGGCGTCAATGCTCTTGCCGTAGGCGGGAACGCCCGCGCGCTCGTGGATGGAGCATCAGCTTTTGGTGTCAACAGCACCGCAAACGGGGCGAACGCGACTGCCATCGGCTCCACGGCTACTGCTGGCGCCGCCGCGACGGCCGTTGGCGTATCGAGCCAAGCGACCGGCGGCAATTCCGTCGCTATCGGCAGCGTAAGCCAGGCTTCGGGGAACAGTTCGACCGCCCTCGGCACGGGGACCGTCGCCAACAGCTTTGGTACCGCGGTTGGATCGACCAGCCAAGCAACCGGCGGCAACGCGACCGCAATGGGAGCGGGTAGTAACGCAAGCGGCGGCAATTCGATAGCGCTGGGAGTGGTCAGCCAGGCGACCGGCGGCAATTCTCTCGCCGCCGGGAACGGCGCCAACGCCAGCGGAGTCTCGGGCGTCGCCGTCGGCAACGCTGCTAGGGCGACCGGCAACAGCTCAACGGCACTCGGGGTGCAAGCGGTGGCGATCGGCGACAGCACGGTTGCGGTCGGGCAGGGTGCGGGTGCCGGCTCGACCACCGGAAATGCCAGCTCGGTCGCGGTGGGCATCGCGGCAGGCACGCTCGTCAGCGGCGGACAGAATACCGCTGTCGGCGGCGGCGTCCCAAGCGTCTTGAGAGGCGCTGGCTCCGGCGTCACGGGGCAGCGCAATGTCGCCCTCGGCACTGGTGACGGCGCCGTTGCCTATGACGCAACGCTCTCCGCCTCCGCGGGCAATCTGGTCACCGGCAACGACAACATCGCGATCGGAACCAATGCCGGTATTGGTGTCGCCGTCAGCAACACCGCGTCGATCGGCCACAACGCTCAGGCCAGCCAGACTAACGCCGCCGCCATTGGCACGGGATCCATCGCCAGCGGCGTGAATTCCATCTATCTGGGCGCACGCTCCGCTGTCGGAACGGGGGCTCTCGCTCAGAGCGCGATCGCTATCGGCGTGGACGTGACGGCAAACGTGGCTGATGCCACGGCGATCGGCCGTACAAGCGTGGCATCGGCCCAGTTCGCCGTCGCAATCGGGGTAAATTCCCGTGCGACGGGGATAAGCTCGTCAACGCTCGGCCCCAACGCACTCGCCTCAGGCAATTTCGCATTGGCTTTCGGCAATGCCGCCGTGTCGAGTGGAATCGGCTCGGTCGCGATTGGATCGGGTGCCCAGGGCACGGATGTTGGCGCCGTGGCGCTCGGCAATGGCGCCCGTGCGACCCTCGCGCGCGCAACGGCGCTGGGCGTTAGCGCATCGGCGAGTGGCGCGAGCGCGCTGGCGATGGGCGATACCGCGAACGCGAGTGCCCAGAACGCGATCGCCGCCGGAACGAACGCGGTCGCAAACTCCGTCGACGCCGTCGCCATCGGCACCAACGCAAACGCAAGCGGCGGCAAGGCCGTCGCAATCGGCGCGGACAACGTTGCTTACGGCGACGGCGCGGTCGCCATCGGCGATCCCAGCTTCGCCAGCGGCACCGGCGCCTTCACCGGCGGCGCCAACAACATAGCCAACAGCGACGGCACGGCGACCGCCACCGCGGCCAACATGGCCAACGGCGCTGTCGCCATCGGCAACAACAACAAGGCGATCGGCCAAGGCTCCGTGGCGCTGGGCAACGGCTCGACCGCGGGTGCCGCCGGCCTCGCGGGCAATATCGCGCTTGGCGATGGCGCGACGGCGGCGGCGAGCTCCGGCGACGTGGCGCTCGGCTCGGGCTCGGTGACCACCACGGCGGTCGGCACGGCCAGTGGGGTGGTCAATGGCACCACCTACGCCTTCCAGGGCACCAACCCGACTTCGACGGTCAGCATCGGCGCGCCTGGTGCGGAACGCACCATCACCAACCTGGCCGCGGGGCGGATCAGCGGGTCCTCGACCGACGCGATCAACGGCTCGCAGCTCTTCGCCACCAACCAGGCGGTCGATGCCATTGGCGCCGTCGTCAACAACATCAATGTCGGCGGCGGCATCAAGTATTTCCATGCCAACTCGACGGCGGCGGACTCCTCGGCGACGGGCACGGACTCCGTTGCGATCGGACCCGTCGCGACCGCAACGGGGACGAACGCCATCGCGGCCGGTGTCAATTCGAGTGCATCCGACGCCAATGCGTCGGCCTTCGGCAGCGGCGCCGTCGCATCGGCGCTCGACGCAACGGCGATGGGATACATTTCCAACGCCTCGGGTCAGTACAGTACGGCCATCGGCGCCAATGCCAACGCGACAGCCACCTCCAGCACCGCGATCGGCCAGAACTCCTTTGCTACCGCCCTTCAGGCGACCGCTGTGGGCGTGGGAGCGAATGCCGGCGCCCAAAATGCGGCCGCTCTCGGCGCGGGAGCGAATGCCGGCGCCCAGAATGCGATTGCGCTTGGCGCCCTCTCCAGCGCCGTCAATGCAGGCGACGTGGCGCTCGGCTCGGGCAGTGTCACCGACGTCGCCGTCGGCACGCCGAGCACCGTGATCAACGGCACGACCTACGCTTTCCAGGGTACCACTCCGACTTCGACGGTCAGCGTCGGCGCGGTCGGTGCGGAACGCACCATCACCAATGTCGCCGCGGGGCGGATCAGTTCGACGTCGACCGACGCCATCAACGGTTCGCAGCTCGCCGCCACCAACCAGGCCGTCGACGCCATCGGCACCACGCTCAGCACCATTGGCGGTTCCGTGACCGATCTCGGCAACACGATCAACAACATCGCCGGCGATACCTCGACCGCCTATACCGACGCCAATGGCGAGGGCATCCGCTACGCCCGCACCAACGAGGCCGGTCTGGCGCAAACCGATTCCTTCGCACAAGGGGTCGGCTCCACCGCCGTCGGCTACCAGGCGACCGCGACCGGCGACAGCGCGCTGGCGCTCGGCCGCGACAGCAATGCCAGCATCGACGGCGGCGTGGCGCTCGGTTCGGGTTCGGTTTCCGATCGTGCGATCGCTCCGACTACCGGGCAATTGCCCGCCGGCCCATCCAACTTCATCCAGTACAACACCACCGACAAGACGCTGCTCGGTGCCGTTTCGGTGGGCGATGCCACCTCGTACCGGCAGATCACCAATGTGGCCGACGGCACCCAGGACCAGGACGCGGTGACGGTGCGCCAACTCGCCGGCGCCATAGCTGCCGTATCGGTCACCTCGACCAAGTATTTCCATGCCAATTCGGCGGCGGGCGACTCGCTGGCGGTCGGGGCAGAGTCGGTCGCGGTCGGTCCGACCACGGTCGTCAACGGCGACAACGGCATCGGCATCGGCAACGGCGCCATCGTCGACCAGACCGCACCCGGCGGAACTGCGATCGGCCAAAACGCCCATGTCATGCTGGCCGACGGCCTGGCCTTCGGCACCAATTCGCTGGCGTCCGGCATCCAGTCGGTGGCGCTCGGCGCCGGCGCTCAGAGCACCTTCCTCAACAGCGTGGCGCTCGGTGCGCAGTCCATCACCACGGTCGGCGCGCAGGCAGGCTACACGGCCTTTGCGCTCGCCGGTCCGCAAACGTCGGTCGGCGAGGTGTCGATTGGCTCTGCCGGGGCCGAACGCAAGCTCACCAATGTCGCGGCGGGCTCTGCCGACACCGACGGCGTCAACGTTTCGCAGTTGCGCGGCGTGACGCAAAACGTCAGCAACCTGTTCGGCGGCGGCACGACCGTCAATCCCGACGGCTCGATCACCGGCCCGACCTACAACATCCAGGGCAACAATTATTCCACCGTCTATGACGGCTTCACGGCCGTCGACAATGCGCTGACCAGCATCAGCAATGGCGGCGGCATCAAGTATTTCCACGCCAACTCGACGCTGGCCGACAGCATCGCCGGCGGCACCAACGCCGTTGCGATCGGACCGGAGAGCGTGGCGAGCGGCACCGACAGCCTGGCCGCGGGACATGGCTCGACGGCCGCTGGGCAAGGCGCCGTCGCGCTCGGTCAGGGCGCGCAAGCAAACAATGCCAACGATGTGGCGCTCGGTTCCGGTTCGGTGACGCAGACCGCCGTCGGGACCTCCAGCACCGTCATCAACGGCAAGACCTACACTTATGCCGGAACGACTCCAACCGGAACCGTCAGCGTCGGCGACGCCGGCGCCGAGCGGACGATCACCAATGTCGCTGCCGGCCGCGTGTCTTCCGACAGCACCGATGCGATCAACGGCTCGCAGCTCTACGCCACCAATACGGCGATCGAGGATCTGAAAGCCGGCGTCGGAAACCTTACCGAGAACGCGGTGACCTATGACGCCCCGGGCGGCGTCAAGTCGAACACCATCACGTTGCAGGGCGGCGACGTCAACGCGCCGGTCGTCATCTCCAATGTCGGCCCCGGCGTCAAAGGGACCGATGCGGTCAACGTCGACCAGATGAACCAGGGCCTGACCGCGGGCAAGAGCTATACGGACAACCGCGTAGCCTACGCTATCGATACGTCCAACGACTACACCGACAAGGTGGCGGTCACGACCTTGCAGCAGGCCAACGACTATACCGACCAGAAGCTCAGCCAGCTCAATTCGGACATCAGCGGCATCCGCGACGAGGCGCGGCAGGCGGCCGCAATAGGCCTTGCGGCCGCCTCGCTGCGCTATGACGACCGGCCCGGAAAGCTGAGCTTGGCGGCGGGCGGCGGCTTGTGGCGGGACGCAGGCGCGTTCGCCTTCGGTGCGGGCTACACCAGCGAAGACGGCCGCATCCGGGGCAATCTGTCGGGCACGGCCGCGGGTGGGCATGTCGGTGTCGGCGCCGGCATCAGCTTCACCTTGAACTGAGACAGGAATGAAAGGACTTGTTGCCCTGACCTGCCTGGCACTCTGCGGCGGCCTCATGCCGGCCGCCGGGCAGGTCGCGTCGACCTACAGGATCAAACCTTCGGACGTGGTGGTGCCGCCCGAGGTGAAGCTCGGCGACTATCAGCGCACCATCCGCCCATTCGATAACTGGACGCTGATCTGCGACGAGAACCTCAAGGCCCGCAAGAAGGTCTGCAACGTCTCGCAGATCATCGAGGACGCATCAGGCAAGATGGCCTTCAGCTGGTCGCTTGCCGCCACACAGGACGGCAAGCCTTACATGATCCTGCGCACCGCTGCGAATGCCAGGAGCGATGGCCTGGTGTCGCTGAAGTTCGATGGGCAGAAGCAGCCGATCGACGTGCACCTGAACGGCTGCAACGAAATGGTCTGTGTCGGCATGTTGCCGGTCGGCCCCGTCATGCGCCGACAGATCTCGCAGAATGCGACACCGGCGATCACCTATTCGACAGTCGACGGCCAGACGATCACCGTGACCGCAACGCTCAAGGGGCTGTCAGAGGCCCTTTCACCACTCAAATAATCGGGGCATCACCATGAGCCAGCAGGACCAGTTCACGTCCGCGAAACGCACTCCGGCCGTCGAGGCGGATCGGCAGAGGCGGGCCGAGCCCCCAAGGCGGCGCTGGCCACGCGTGGCCGGATATTCATTGCTGGGATTGGTCGTGGCGGGGCTTGGCTTCGCCGCCGGGAACTATGCCGCGATCGCCAATCTGGTCGGCGGCGCGACGGCCGCACCTGCAGAAACTGCGGCGGCCCCCGTGCTTCCGGACACGCCCTTCCTCGAGCATGTCAAGCAGGCCGGTGTGCAGGCCTGCTCGACCGTCTATCCGGCGCTCGGACAGATTCTGACGAACGGCACGAAATACAGCGTCAAATCCCTGTGGAACGATCAGGCGGCCGACAAGCACGCCATTCAGGCCTTTGTCGGCATGGACTATGCGTCGGAAAGCTATAGCGGACCGGCCGCCGGCATCGTCTTCGCATCGCCCACCGCCACGGGTTGCGAAGGGGCGATGGTGCGGGTGGCGCCATTCGCCAGCCCTTGCGCCGACATCGCATCCATCCTGCCGCAGGGCAGCAAGATTACCGACCATCTCGGGCAGGTCGAGGTCTACGAACTCGGCGGCAATGCCGGTGAAGCGCTTCTCCTGCCGACGGGCAAAAGCTGTGTGGTGATCTCCCTCGCTTCGGCGGCGAAGTAGGACGCGAAGCGATTGAGGTTAAGGAAAGGATGGCCGACCATGAGATCGCAGGCTTTGGCAGTTTTGGGCTTGACCCTGTTGTGGAGCGGACAAGTCGTCTCAGCCGACCTTGTGGCCCCATCGGAGCCGCAACAGGAGGAAAAAGGCATATGGGCGGCCATTGCCTATTCGCAGGCCGATAGCAAATACGGCTTCTTCTGGGGCGCCGACAAGCGGCAGGAAGCGAAGGACATCGCACAGAAATATTGCGAAAACGCGGGCGGAAAAGCCTGCAACGTCGTCACCGTCTTCCGCAACCATCGCCATTGGAATGATGACGACGAGACCGGCTTTCCCTACAAGCACTGCGGTGCCCTCGCCGTGGCGGACAAGGTGGAGAACCGTTTTACGCCCTGGGGCGTGAACTCGGCAGAGACCCGTCGGGAAGCGGAGGATCTCGCTTTGCAGGCCTGCGAGGCGACGGGAGAGAAATGCAAGATCCGCGAGTGGGTCTGCACATGAAGCCTGGCCCGAAGGCCGTCTCCGCATGTGGGGCAATTCTATTCTCGTTGATGTCGCCGGCGTCCGCCCAGCAACAGGTGGCGGCTGTCCCGGACGGACCGTCATCGCTGCGTGAGGTCTATCAGGACTGGAGTGTGACCTGTTCGGTTCGCGAGAAGGCGAGAGTGTGCTCGCTCGCGCAAGACCAGGTCCAGCAGAACGGGCAGAGGCTTCTTGCCGTGGAGATCGCGGCACGCCCGGACGGCTCGACGACGGCTACCTTGCTTTTGCCCTTCGGCATCCTGCTCGATCCGGGCGTGACGCTGCAGATCGATGATCAGCCGCCACTGTCCCCGCAGCGATTCAGGACTTGCCTGCCGACGGGTTGCGTCTCCGTCTTTACCGTCGATCGGCCGACGCTTGGAAAGCTGAGGGGAGGCTCGGTGCTGAAGCTCAATGTCACGACGGACGCCGAGACCCCGCTGAGCTTCCCGGTGTCGCTTCGCGGCCTGACCGCGGCGCTCGACCGCATGGTGGCGTTGAGCGCAAATTAGAGATACGCGCTGACCAGCTTTTGGCCGTGATGAGCGACATGACGCGCAAGCCGGCCGCCACTATGGAGTATTTTTTGGACGCGGCACCCAAGGGGGGCGTGCCTGAAAAAGCGTTCAACCTCCGGTTGGATTGTCGACAACCGCTATCCGAACCGGCCATGATTCTGGGCATATCGGCCCACTGGCCTGCGATTTTTTGTGCTTCCCCACTGAATGGGGCGTCCGGATACAACCGCAGCGAGCCGACGTTATGTGCTATTTTTGCTACATCTCGCAGCCTTGTTGCCCAAAAAGGCTATTTAGCGCCCTCTAAATCAATAATCGCTCACACATTTCGTGAATTTGTGAATAATCCACCGACGGGCAGGCCTTGGCTTGGTTAGCGCTCTGAAAAGGACGCTGGGGAAACGTTAGGGTGGGATTAATGAATACGACAAACATGTCGACCATAGGCAGGCGCCTTGGTCTTTTGATGGCGGCCACCATGCTGACCTGCGGGGGTGCTCATGCGCTTACGCTCAAGGAGGCGATGGCTGTCGCGGTGGAATCCAATCCCGAGATTGGACAGGCGATCGAAAACCGCGAAGCAATCGAGTTCGAGTTGCGGCAGGCCAAAGGCCTTTACCTTCCCAGTGTCGATGTCGAGGGATCGGCTGGCGTTCGCCGGCTCGACAATTCGTCCCGGCGCTCGCTGTCGATAGAGAACGATTCGCTCTATCCGGCGGAAGCGAATCTGGTGGTGACCCAGAAATTATTCGACAGCGGAGCGCGTCGCGCGGAATTGAACCGCCAGGCATCGCGCGTCGACGGAGCGTCGTTCCGGGTGCTGGAACGGTCCGAATTCATCGGGCTGTCCGTTGTCCAGGATTACCTCGAATACATGCTGCAGGCTTCGATCGTTTCCGAAGCCAAGAAGAATCTGGGTTTCCATCAGGCGATACTCGGCGACATCCGGCAAGGCATCTCAGGCGGGGCGTTGAACGAGGCCGACCGCCAACAGGCCGAGGAGCGTCTGTTCGCGGCCAAGGCCCGCATGCAGGAGGCGACCGAAGAGCTGGAAGCCTCCAAGATCCGGTTCTTCAAGACCGTCGGCAAGCCGCTGGTCAATGCTTCGCGGCCGGGTGACGTCGCCGCCGCGCTTCCGCGGTCACTGGATGACGCGATCGGCCTGGCACGACAGAACAATCCGCGCGTTCACATGGCCACCAGCGATATCGACGCCGCGGCTTCCCTGGTGGATGCGGCCCGGGCGAAATATGGCCCTGAAGTCATTGCTGAAGGTCGGGCCAGGGCAGGCACCGACATTGACGGCGACGACGGGGACACCAATGACCTGCAGGCGCGTCTGGTGCTGCGTTGGAATTTGTATCGCGGCGGCATAGACAAGGCCAATGAACAGGAGCAGATCCGCCGCGCCAGCGAGCAGCGGCTCGCCTATCATCAGGTCTTGCGCGAAATCGAGGAAGCCGTTCGCACCTCATGGGATCGCCGTTTCCGGCAAGCCGATCTGGCGAAGACCCTGAGGCAACAGGCCGCCGCCAATGAAAAGCTGGTCGCTTCCTATCGCGAGCAGTTCAAGGTTGGACAGCGCTCGCTGCTCGACGTGCTCGACGCGCAGAATACGCGGTTCAACACGGCAACGCTGGCCGATACCGCGTCCTACGCATCGCTGTTTGCCCAGTACCGGCTCCTGGCCGCGACCGGACAGTTGCTGAAAACGATGAATCTCGAGCCGGCAAAGCAAGCGACAGCCTATGCGCGCACCGAGTTTGCAACACCGGAAACCGCGGACACCGAGACCTATGCGCGGACGCCATCGGAGCAGAAGAACGACCTGCCATTCGATATCCTCGCCCCGGTGAGGAAGAAATAAGACGACGCAAGGTCCAGCGAGCGTCCTGACGGGCAGATCGTGAACCAGCAACCCAATATCCTCTCCCCCAAGGAGGCGTTCAAGGCCTGCTTCTCGGCCGTTGCCGGATATCTCGGCAGGCCGAGCGCGGAGACCGTGCTGTTTGCCGGCGTGCCGCTCTCGGACACGCGAATTGCGGCCGACGACATCAGGCACCTTGCCGAACGCATCGGCCTGGAAGTCACCGAGTTCAACCACCGCGATTTTCTCAGGGGGCGTATCGACCTGCCGGCAATCGTCTTTCGCGTCAGCCAATTGCCGGTTGCCCTGCTCGCTCTGGGCGAAGACGATGCGTATATCACCGCGCCCCAGGAAGACGGCCGCACCACGATCGGCCGATCGGAACTGGCCGCCAGCTACATCAGCGGCGGCGCTTCCTTCTCGATCACCTATGCCAATGCCGCCGAGACCATGTCGGTCGGCTCGGCGGCCAGGATCGAGCGGAGACATTGGCTTACGGGGACGATGGGCGCTTTCTGGCGCACCTACTCAAAAGTCGTCCTGGCGGCGGTGTTCATCAATCTGCTGGCCATAGCCTCGCCGATCTTCACCATGAACGTCTACGACAGGATCCTGCCGAACAAGGCAATATCGACACTATGGGTGCTGGCTCTCGGCATCGGCGCGGTCATCCTGTTCGACCTGCTCTTGAAGACGGCCAGGGCCTCCCTCATCGACTATGCCGGGCGCAAGGCGGATCTCCGGATATCCTATCTGCTGTTCGAGAAAGTGCTGAACTCGTCGCTGTCGGCGCGCCCCGGCTCGACCGGTGAATACGCAAACAGGGTCACGCAATATGAATTCGTCAGGGAGTTCTTCACCTCCAACACCATAAGCGTGTTCATCGACACGGCATTCGTCTTCGTCTTCCTCCTTGTGATCTATGCAATAGGCGGATGGCTGGTGATCATACCGGCGCTGGCCTTCGTGATGTCCGTCATCGTCGGCCTGATCACCCAGCGCCGCATCGGCAAGCGCGTCGCCGCCTCGATGAACGAAGCGTCGCAGCGCCAGGCCCTGCTGGTCGAATCCATCTCGACGCTGGAGACCATCAAGTCGTTGCGCGCCGAGGCCTATCTGCTGCGAAAATGGGGAGAGCACTCCAAGAACGCCGCCAACACGTCCGAGAAGATCAAGCAGCTTTCGGCGGCGGCGGGCAACATCACCCAATCCATACAACAGCTGGTGACCGTCGCCCTGGTCGTGGCCGGCGCCTATGCCTTCTCGGAAGGCCATGTTTCGACAGGAGCAATCATAGGAACGGTGATGCTGGCGAGCAGGGCCGTGGCGCCGCTCGGCCAGATCGCCATAACGCTGTCCCGGTTTCGCCAGGCCATGCTCTCGCTGAGAATGGTGAACTCGATCATGGCTCAGCCGGAAGATCGACCCGACACGGTGGGCTTCGTCAACCGCCCCATCCGCAAGGGGGCGATGGTGTTCAGGAATGTCGGGTTTGTCTATCCAGGCTCGGAAAACGAGGTTCTGACCGGCCTGAATATCTCGGTCAAGCCGGGTGAGCGGATCGGCATCATCGGCCGCATAGGATCGGGAAAGACGACGATGGGGCGGCTGATCGGCCGGCTCTTCCTGCCGACTTCCGGTGAGCTGCTGCTGGATGGGATCGACATTCGCCAGTATCACCCGTCCGAGGTTCGCGCCGCGGTCGGCATCGTTGCGCAGGCCGGCGACCTGTTCTCGGGCACCATCAAGGAAAACCTCCTGATGGCATGCCCCGAGGCTACAGACGAACAGATCATCGAAGCGGCAAAGGCGGCCGGTGTCGACGATTTCGTTTCACGCCACCCGCGCGGCTACGACATGAATGTCGGCGAGCGCGGCACCAATCTTTCCGGCGGCCAGAGGCAGACGGTGGCAATCGCACGCCTGCTGCTGACCAAACCGAAAATCGTCTTTCTGGACGAGCCGTCGGGCTCGATGGATCTTGCATCGGAACGCCAGTTGATCAAGCAGCTCAAAGTCGCCTTCGACCGCGACACCACGCTGATCGTCTCGACACATCGCTTCAGCATGCTTGAGCTGGCCGACCGCCTGATCGTTATCGAACAGGGCAGAATCGTTGCCGACGGACCGAAGGACCAAGTCATACAGGCGTTGCAGAAAACAAGCGCCTGACAAAACAAATATTGCTGCATCCAATGCGTTGGGGCGTGGGAAATGCTTGCCAGAGAAGATCGACCGCCGCTGTTTGCGTCGGCGTCCATATTCATCATCGGAGCGCTCTTCGTGGTCTTCGTCGCCTGGGCGTCCTTTGCCGAAGTCGATGAGATCGCACGCGGCGACGGCAAGGTCATACCCGCTTCCAAGACCCAGATCATTCAGGCGAGTGAAGCCGGTGTCGTTCAGGAAATCGCCGTGACGATTGGCCAGGTGGTCAAGAAGAACGATCTCATCATCCGCCTGGACAACACGCTCAACACGTCCAGTCTCGGCGAGCAGCAGGCCAAGGCGCGCGCGCTGGAAGTGCGCATAGCAAGGCTGAAATACGAACAGGCCGGCAATCTCTCGGGCCCATTTCCGTGCCCGCAGGACATCCAGTCGGTCGCTCCGCAAATCTGCGACAACGAACAGAAGCTGCTCATCGCCCGGCGCGGGAACTTCGATAACAAGCTATCCGTGCTCAAGTCACGCCTTGACCAGCGCGAGAGGGAACTGGCCGAGGCGCAGGCCAATTCCGATCGTCTTACAAAGAACCTGGTCGTCAGCGACCAGGAGGCAAAATTGGTCGACGCGATGGTCAAGAAAGGCCTGATGGCACGGACCGAGCAACTCCGGGTGGAGCGCGAACAGACCGAGCTCAACGGCCAGCTGAACCTTGCGGGCGAAACGATAAAGAAGATCAAATCGTCGATCACGGAAGCCCAGCTTCAGGTCGAGGAACTCGGCCTGCAATTGCAGCAGGAGGCGTTGGACGACCTGACCCAGGCGCTGGCTGAACTGTCGGTGGTGGATGAGACCATAAGGGGAGCCACCGACAAGGTCGCGCGCACTGATATCCGTTCTCCCGTGGATGGCATAGTCAACACGCTGGAGCTTAACACGGTAGGCGCCTTCGTTCAGCCTGGCGCCGTGGTGGCCGGCATCGTGCCGACCTCCGAGACGTTGCTGGTGGAGGCACGGGTCTCGCCACGGGATGTCGCGTTCATCCGTCCCGACCAGGAGGCCCTTATCAAGGTCACCGCCTATGATTTCTCGATCTTCGGCGGCATCGAGGGCAAGGTCTCGAACATCACAGCCGACAGCCTGGTCGATCAGAAAACGGGGGAACCCTACTATCAGGTGCGTGTGGCGACCGACAAATCCACCCTTCAAAGAGACGGCAAGGCCTATTCGATCATCCCCGGAATGATCTGCTCGGTCGACATCAAGACCGGGCGCAAGACGATCCTGCACTACCTCCTGAAGCCGATCAACAAGGCGCGCGAGGAGGCGATGAGTGAGCGGTAGCGCCAGCCTTCATCATTCCGGTCGGCTGCTGCCTCCAGTCGCCGCCGAGGATTTTGGACTGGAATTCCGGGTTGTGGCGCGCGGCGGCATCCGGCGCGGCATCCGTCTGGAGCGGGCATTCTGGATGTCGCTGAAGCAGATGGCCGAAAGCAGGAAGTGCACGATCGGCATGCTCATCGACGAGATCGCCGAAAGCCAGGCACAGACAGGCAATTTGACATCCGCGATCCGGGTGGCCTGCATGCGTGGGTTGGGAGACGAAAACCTGACCCTGCGAAGGCTTGCATCGATCAACACCATCAACGCCATACTGGTCGCTTGCCCGTCTCCGGCCTTTGCCCTGGCTTCGTCGAAGAAGATCCTGTCGTTCAACGCGCCGTTCCAGCAATTGGTCAAACGTCAATTGCCGATCGCCCCAAGCGATGACGCACGGCACGATCTCAAGCTGGCGCTGGACCTCAATGTGGCCGACATATTCGCGCGGCTCGATGCCAATGGCGAATCGCCGGTGGCCACCGGTTTTGTCATCGGCGCGGGCGACCGTCGATACCGGGGACAATTGAATGCGGTGCGGGCTCCGGTGCTCGAGCCGGAGCTGCTGATGGCGTTCGTCTTCGGCGGCTAGAGCAGTTCACCGTTACACTTACCGGAGTTGCTCTGCATGCATCGCCAATGCTGGCGAACCTATGGCTGAAAGCCTTCGCCGGGTGCGACGGTTGCGAAACCGCCCTTGATGTCGGCCATCTGGGCTCCGCCCGGTCTTGAACCGTGGATCCAGGCCCGGTCCGTGCTGAACGAATAGAGCGGAACGTAATCCGGAAGATCGCTGTCACGCACGACAGTGTTGCTGAGGCTGTCGAGAATGAAGGTGCCGCTGCCTGTGCTCACCGACAGCACTGCGTGAAAGAAGCCTCTCTTGCGATCCTGGAGGACGACAAGCGCCATGCTTTGCGTGGGAATGCCGGCCCTCAGCAGGGCTGTCATCTTGAGGATGGCAAAATCCTCGCAATCGCCTGCTCGCCGCTCGAGAATCTCCGAAGGCTTCGCCCAATAGTCGAGCTTGCCGTAGACGACGCTGTCTTTCCTGTAGGCGATCAGGCGATTTACGCTGCTGTTGACGAAGGACAGCTTCTCGCTGAATCCCTTGCCTTGTGCGGCGGCGATCATGCCGGCAAAAGCCGCGCTCTTGTGCTCGCAGGGGCTGCCTGCCGAACAAGCGGCGATTGCCCGGTAGACCGGCGCCCAGCGAGCCGCGACGGGAAAATTGCGCATGGACAAGGCAACCGATCCGAATACCCCCGGAATAATCGACGCGGTCTGCAGCGGATCTATCCCGGCGTCATCTCGCGCCGTTGACGAGCCATCCCCGCCGCCGACATCTGGGCCATAGCTGCCGGTGACCATACCGACCCGGTAAGCGCCCGCGGGCTGCCAGGGCTGAGGCCTCGCCAGCGAAACACCGCCGAGACTGGGTGGCGTCTGGACCTTCTCCTGAGGCCAGCCGGGTGCGGCGATATCGCTCGCGAATGACGGCCCCGCCAGGCCGACAAGCCCGATTGCCAGCAGGAGCATCTGGAGCCGGGTTTTTCCCGGAACTGATTTTTGCTTTTTCATAACGCCCACCTTTGACTGTGGACGCTACCAATCTTGTCTCAAATTATTGGAAAGGAAGGTGGATAAATATCCAGCAACTGTCTTTATCCACTTTGCTTAAATTTTTATTCAAATTTATACTTTGATTTGCCGAAAAATGGTGGCCAGCCCTCCATCAAGGAGGCCTTCAGAAACAAACATATATCAGGTTATATTGCCGCGGTTTACCACGTGTAAAAAATGCCGGGCAATGCATATCAGAATATATGAAATAGATTAGGAGGCAGTTGCAAAGTAGAAGTGTCCGCTGTCTCTATCCGGTAAATATCGGAGGGGTTTCAGCCATGACGAACAATATCGAGTTGGACAGCTTTTCGGCTTCCTTGAACGAGCATTCCGTGTCCAATGAACACGGCCATCAGGCATCGCCGGCGGAGATGCAGGTCGCACAAGCAAATTCGACGCAGCAGCCCGCGCCGGCAGCGTCCGAGCCGGTGCCGGTCGATGTCGGCGGAGCGCCTGTCAAGCCAGAAGCCCCCGCGGAAGCAAAGGCGCCGCCGGCAGCTGCGCCGCACGAATATGTGGCCGACGCCAGCCATGTGGTGAGGCTTCCTGCCAACGCCTCCATCGACAACATCAAGGTCGACGGCCAAAACCTTGTGCTCGAACAGGCCGACGGTTCGGTGATCGTGATCAAGGACGGCGCCCTGAACGTGCCGACCTTCATCATCGGCGATGTCGAGGTGCCGCGCGTCGCGCTGCTGGCGGCGCTGGAAGCCAGCCATGTCGATGTCGCCTTCGGCGCCGACGGTTCCATGTCGGCCGGCCCGGGTGGTTCGAATTCAAGCGCAGGCGGAGATTTCTCGGTTCCTCCCGGCGGCATCGGCGACGGGTTCGACCTGTCGGCACTGTTGCCGCCGACTGCCTTGCAGTTCGGGCTCCTGGAGCGGCGCGAGTTGTTCCCGTCCATCGTCGACAGGCAGGTTTCAGTGACGGCCACGTCACTGCTTGCCCCGACCGAAGCGGCCAGTGAAGCCGGTCTTGACGGCGGTGGGGCGCAATCTCCGGGCAGCGAAGCGCTGACCGACAATGAAACGTCCAGCACTGGAACGATCAGCATCGACGCGCCTGATGGAATTGGGTCGATCGTCATCAATGGCGTCACCGTCACTAGCGTCAACCAGCAGATCCCGGGAGAGTACGGTTACCTGACGATCGTCTCCTTCAATCCGAGCACCGGTGCTATCGAATACAATTACACGGTCACCGAATCGGTCATTCATACCGATCAGACAGCCGGCTATGATCCCAACAACGACACCGTCCCGGACAATTTCAGCATCACTGTCACGGATGTTGACGGCGATTCGGCCAGCACGACCTTTGCCGTCGCCATCGTCGACGACGCGCCGACGGCGGTTGCCGATACGGACAGCGTGACGGAAGACGGTGCGACGGTCGCGGACGGCAATGTCATTACGGCCAGCGGCGGCGCGGACGCGAATGTGACGGACGGCGTTGCCGACGTTAGGGGTGCGGACGGGGCGACGGTAACGGGCGTCGAGGCAGGCACGGTTGCATCGGCCTCGGGCCATGTCGGTTCGGCCGTGGGGGGCAGCTACGGTTCGATCACGATCGATGCAGACGGCCACTACAGCTACACGCTGAACAACGGCGCCGCGGCGGTCCAGGCGCTGACCAGCGGCCAGCATCTGACGGACACGTTCACCTACACCCTGACCGATGGCGACGGCGATACCTCGACGACAACGGTCGAGATCACCATCAACGGCACCAACGACGTGCCGCAGGTCGTCGTCAACCAAGGCAACCCGGCTGGCGCGCATGACCAGGTCTATGAAGCAGGTCTGGCGGCGGGTTCGGCGGCCGGCGACGGGAGCACGGTGGCAACAGGCACCTTCACGGTGTCGGACGCCGACGGGCTCGACGATGTGCAGACCGTCACCATCGGCGGCGTGACGGTTGCCATCGGCAGCCTCAACGGTTCGGCCTTCCAGGGCGACCACGGCACGCTGCTGATTACCGGCTATAACCCGGCAACCGGCGTTGCGACCTATCAGTACACACTGACCAGCACGACGACGGACGTTCCGGCAGTCACCGAGACCGACAGCTTCTCGCTTACTGTCTCGGACGGCACCTCGTCGTCCGTCCCGGCGGCCATCGTCATCGACATCGTCGACGACGTGCCCAATGCGGTCAACGACACCAACAGCATCAGCGAGGACGCGCTCTCGCCGGTCAACGGCAATGTGCTGACCAACGACCTTCATGCCAACAACCAGCCGGGCGCCGACACGCCGACGAGCTTCGTCAGCTGGGATGGCTCGACGACGGGCGCACACGGCACCTTCGTTGCCAATCCCGACGGCACCTACACCTACACGCTCAACAATGCCGATCCGGCGGTGCAGGCGCTGGACGCCGGCCAGACGCTGACCGAGACCTTCAACTACACGATGAAGGATGCCGACGGCGACACCGATACGGCAACGCTGACCATCACCATCAACGGCACCAACGACGTGCCGCAGATCGTCGTTGACCAGGGCAACCCGGCCGGCGCGCATGACCAGGTCTATGAGGCGGGTCTGGCGGCGGGTTCGGCGGCCGGCGACGGCAGCACTGTGGCGACAGGCACCTTCACGGTGTCGGACGCCGACGGGCTCGACGACGTGCAGACCGTCACCATCGGCGGCGTCACGGTTGCCATCGGCAGCCTCAACGGTTCGGCCTTCCAGGGCGACCACGGCACGCTGCTGATCACCGGCTACAACCCGGCAACCGGTGTTGCGGCCTATCAGTACACACTGACCAGCACGACGACGGACGTTCCGGCAGTCACCGAGACCGACAGCTTCTCGCTCACCGTCTCGGACGGCACATCGTCGTCGGCCCCGGCGGCCATCGTCATCGACATCGTGGACGACGTGCCGACGGCGCATGCCAACACCAACAGCGTGTCGGAAGGCGCGCAGGCCTCGGGCAACGTGCTGACGGACGGGACGGC